>NZ_JAGGQV010000019.1:0-367750 GCF_018613135.1 Bacillus sp. ISL-57
TCTCTCATGCGAGAAAAGAACGTATCCGGTATTAGCTCCGGTTTCCCGAAGTTATCCCAGTCTTATAGGCAGGTTGCCCACGTGTTACTCACCCGTCCGCCGCTAATCTCAGGGAGCAAGCTCCCTGAGATTCGCTCGACTTGCATGTATTAGGCACGCCGCCAGCGTTCGTCCTGAGCCAGGATCAAACTCTCCGAAGAAATGTTTGACTTGCTCATTTGCTTTTTTGATAGTGTGTGCTCACTTAAAATTTAACGTTGGCGCTTTGTTTTGTTCAGTTTTCAAAGAGCAATTCCGATGTCGTCTACTCCGTAAGCGACTTTTACATCTTATCATGTTTTCAACTCTGTTGTCAACATGTTTTTTTATTTTTTTGTTTTGATGAAGCTGCGAAAGCTGATGTCCCGCAGCGACATGTATTAATATAACACCTATATTATTATTGGTCAACAATAAAAATGCATTTTTTTAAAAGTTTTTTGATACACGATAAAACCGATGATATACCTCGTGCCCTTTTGTCTCCGCTTTGATGACATCGATTACCTTCTTCTCTATCAAATATTCCAATAAAACGCCTAGGTCGACTGAATAAAACTTAACTTCCGGATGCTCCATAAGCTCTGCAATCGTCCACGGGTCTTCTTTCATCCCCATTATTTCGACCAAATGCTGTGAACCTGCATTCGTCCTCGAATATATAAGAAATTCGCTCGCAAGGAATAGAAGCTCCAATCTTTTTTCGAGCGTTTCCTCACTGCTGATCAATTCTTTATACAACTTATAAATTTCAGGTTCCATATGCTTCACTTGGTTCCAGACAGTAACCTCCGGATAAAAGCCCTGTTCTATTATCTCCAAACGGGCCAAATGATGCAGGGAATGAACGATATGATTGTATGCCTCAAGATGATGGCCTTTTTCAAAGAAGCTTTTCCCATCCATGTACCTGCGAATTAACTTCGCGAACTCCATCCCCATCTTTAACTTCCTTCCATAGAAGGGGAACTCCCGGATTTCAGTTTTCAAACGGGCCAAATATTCATTCCGGTCAAAAAGGACCTTCCCGTTATATATCCAGTCAACCACTTTGCGGTTCGTGCCTAATAGGAGCCATTCTTTTAATTGGTCTTCCTTTACGATATGCAGGGCCGCCTTTTTATCCTGGTATGTGTAATGTTTTAAAAACACGGCCTCTTCTGCTTCGTCTGCAATTACAAAAAGGATGTAGTCAAACGTATCGGTAATCGGGCTATTATCTTCTCTTTTTTCTACTAACAAGATTCCAAGTGTAGATTTTAAGCTTGCTCGCTCTTGATAAATCGGGCGAAGGATATCTTCCATCATAAATTCCTCCAAAACCTTTTTTTTAGATTTTCGACAAAACTCTTCAAATTCCTGCTTAGTTCCCTTACCCCAAACCATTTCAATTCAAAAGTAATATGTATCCTTTATTTCTTTTTTGTTCCATCCATTGTTTATGTTATAGTTAAAGTTATATTTTAGGAGGGACAATCCATGGCTAAATATTCTAGCAAAATCAATAAAATACGCACTTTTGCTTTGAGTTTGATTTTCATTGGCTTTATCGTAATGTACCTTGGGCTTTTCTTCAAAACACATCCTGTTGTCATGACGATTTTCATGGGGCTGGGCCTTTTATTCATAATCGCAAGCACAGGGGTTTATTTCTGGATTGGAATGCTTTCTACAAAATCGATCCAGGTTGTCTGCCCTAACTGCAGCAAACCTACAAAAATACTAGGACGTGTAGATATTTGCATGCATTGTGAAGAACCATTGACACTTGACAAAAAGTTGGAAGGCGAAGAATTCAATGAGAAATATAACCGGAAAAGCCTGCATGACTAAGTCGATTAGCTGAATTCCCTTTCAAGAAGGCTTTAAACAATTGTATCATTTCTTCATAACATGAAAAAAAGTTCCAACCAAGTGGAGGAACTTTTTTTAATGCGATTCTT
Organism: Bacillus sp. ISL-57; assembly: GCF_018613135.1. NCBI lineage: Bacteria > Bacillati > Bacillota > Bacilli > Caryophanales > Bacillaceae > Bacillus > Bacillus sp. ISL-57. Next base: position 1,983 of record NZ_JAGGQV010000019.1, read on the forward strand.
TTTTCGCACAATCCATACAGTCGCCGTAGATTTCCATCCGATGGTGACTAACATTGAAACCAGTGACTTGTGCTGCGAAATGCTCGACTTCATCCAGTGCAGGATAATCGAAGTCCACAATTTTCCCGCAAGTTTGGCAAATTACATGATAATGATTCGTCGTCACGAAATCAAACCTTGCCGAAGAATCACCATACGTAAGTTCTTTTACCAAACCTACCTCACGGAACACACGCAGGTTGTTATAAACCGTTGCCACACTCATATTCGGAAACTTGCCTTCCAGCGCTTTATATATATCATCAGCGGTAGGGTGGGACATGCAGCTTATCAAATACTCAAGTATCGCATGGCGTTGAGGAGTTATTCTTACACCGGTATCTTTTAAGGAATCCAACGCTTCTTTTAACTGAACTTCAGACACCGTCATCCACCTCTTTTTCTAATTAAGTATGCATTCTTAAATTATAATGTTTATAAATAGTGTACCTTTTATACGTTGAATTTGTCAATAATTCAATGGCTTAACCATTATTTTTTAGTTTATTCATGAAGACATTGATTCTTTCCCATTTTTGCATTGGGTTTAGTATCCCCTAGATAAGTCGATTACGTTGGTGAAGTCTTTTCCAGCTCTCAGGTATTCACGCATATTTTTTTCGAATATGGCAAAGGTTCTTGGTAAATATTCTCCGCTTTTACTTGAAAGATGCGGTGTGACTGTAACATTCTCCATCCTCCAAAACGGATGCCCTTTTCCTAAAGGTTCCGGATCAAATACATCCAAGATGGCATGAGACAAATCTTCGGAATCCAAGGCTTCGATCAGCAATTCATCGTTAATCAGGTCGCCGCGGTCAATATTCACGAATACTGCAGATTCTTTCATGGCTTTGAAGTGTTCTTTTTGCAGAATGCCCTTCGTTTCATACGTACTTGGCAGGACGGATACAATATAATCGGCTCCCGGTACGGCTTCCAATAAATGATCCAGGACATAAAGTTAATCGATGGATTCCACCGGTTTCCCGCTCCGGTTCATTCCTATCGTCTTCATCCCAAAGGCTTTCCCAAGACGAGCCACTTCCCCTCCAATTGCACCTACGCCCATAATGGGCATAGTCTTGCCATTCAATTCCCCTACTTCAATCTTTCTATTCCACAATTCTTCCTTTTCATTCTTCATAAGCAGCTTCAATTTCTTTTCATATTGCAAAAGCATCCCTATCGTATACTCGGCCATCGGGATTTTATGAATGCCTCTTGCGTTGGTCACCATTATGCCTCGTTCCTCGATGGCGTTAAATGGCATTAGTTCCATCCCTGCACTCATGACCATGATCCATTTCAATTCCGCCCAATGATTTCTTCAGTTAAATCTTCACCATATGTAATTAAGATTTCCGCTTCACGAAGCGGCCCATCCGTCCATCCTTTTTGATAAATGAAGTTCAAATCAGGAAAGGCTTTCATCATTTCCGTTTGGATACCTTCATTCGGAATGACAGTCGAAAGTATTAACATGTTTATCTCTCCCTTTTAATTAACAAAAAAAACACGGGCTCTATGTGTCCCGCGCAACTTTCTCTGAGGAGGTATTCCCTTAATAAAGCATATTCGGCTGTCCCCTTTTTGAGTTGGACAAAAGCCTCACCCTTATTAAAAAAGGCTTTATTTTAAAGAATTTGGGTTTAATGCATGTAATTCCGGCAAAACAAAAAAGCCATCCCTTCTGATCAGGACGTCGTCGAAATAGATGTCACCACCCCCATATTCCGGACGCTGGATCAAGACCATATCCCAATGTATCGATGACCGGTTTCCATTATTCGCTTCATCATAGGCATGCCCAAGAGCCAAGTGCAGGCTCCCGCTTATTTTCTCATCGAACAAAATATCGTCCATAGGTTCCAATATGTATGGATTGATTCCAATAGCGAACTCCCCTATAAACCGGGACCCTTCATCAATATTCAGAATTTGGTTCATTTCAGGGGCACGATTGGAAGTCGCTTTAATGATTTTCCCCTTTTTCAAGTTCAATTCTATGTCACTAAAGGTGATTCCTTCATAGGTTGTGGGTGTGTTGAAGGATATCCTTCCATTGAGACTATCTTTTATGGGTGCCGTAAATACTTCCCCATCCGGTAAATTCTTTCTTCCGGCACATATGACGGCCGGCATGCCTTTGATGGAAAAGGTCAAATCTGTCCTTGGTGAAACGATCCTGACTTTGTCAGTACGTTGCATCAAATGTTTTAACGGCTTCAAAGCCGCCTCCATTTTCCCGTAATCCATTGTGCATACGTTCAAAAGAAAATCTTCGTACCTATTGAAGGTCATGCCGGCTTTTTGCGCTGATGCCTTGGTGGGATAATTAAGTAAGACCCAACGTCGGTTGTTTACATAAAAAAGTGTAGGGGAATTCATGGCCTCCCCTTGGAGCCGGTGCCTCTCGATGGGAACATCAGTCATTTCCGCATTGTTTTCTTCCCCAGTGATGATGATGACCGCATCGATATCCTTATATTTGTTCAAGGCCCATTGTGAAGCTGTGTCAAGTTGCTCCTTCACATTCCCTAGTAACAGGTGGCGGCTTATCTCATCGTCCTCGAGTTCCACATATGGATAAGCACCCACTCTGTATATTTCATCAATCAACTCTTTCAATAATGGTTTCGTGTTGATATGCCCCCGTATGAGGATTCTCTCTTTAGGCTGTAATTGTATCGAATGATGAATCAGCCTGGCTGCAAGCTTCGTTATCCTCTCATCCTTCATCTGCCTATCCCTTATTTTTCGAGTTTGCGAAGAGTTTCAAGCGCTTCTTCGACGTGGCCTTTAACCTTTACTTTACGCCATTCTTTGACTACATTCCCAGCCTTATCAATCAGGAAAGTTGAACGTTCAATGCCCATATACTCCTTGCCGAAGTTCTTTTTCAATTGCCAAACATCAAATGATTCAGCCGCTTCATGATTTTCGTCAGCCAGCAGCAGAAAAGGCAATCCATGTTTTTCGATGAATTTTTCATGACGTGCCGCTGGATCTGGGCTGATGCCAAGGATGACCGCGTTCAATTCCTCGAATTGCTCATTATGGTCCCGGAAATCACAGGCCTCCGTCGTGCAACCTGGCGTCATGTCTTTTGGGTAAAAATATAAAACAATGTTTTTCCCCTTAAAATCCGATAGGGAAACCACTTCACCATTGTTTGCAGGGAGTTTGAAATCAGGTGCTTTTTCTCCAATTTTAACAGTCATATTGAACCCTCCATTTCTTTCATTATGGTAAGAGTACCCAATAATCGAAAGAAACACAACTTTCATTTATCCTTCCTATCTTTCTGCTCCAGATCGATCACCGTCCGAATCACGAACGCTGCCGGCAGTGTATATCCAATGAAGGCCTGAATGGTAGCTATCATCCTGCCCATGCCAATCGGGGCTATATCTCCATAACCTACAGAAAACATCGTCATCGCACTAAAATAAAAAGAAGTCTTCAATTGTTCATAGAAAGTCCCATCCAACCGATTGCCCATATCAAGAATCACCGAATGATTCTGAAGCTCGTATAATAAATATATCAGTGCAAATCCAACTAATATCGTCGCATATAAATTGCCAAGCCACAGCATATCCTCAAGAGAAAACTTCTTTCCTCCCGACTCAACAAGAAATAACGTACGAATGCTCATCACCATGCAAAAAATGATTCCTGCAATCAAGATGTAGAAAGTCATCCTCCACGCCCCATTTCAAAACGCCACTCCCTCTATACATACTCCCTGTCCAAACAATATATTCTTTTTTAGGAATCAGCCTTATCACCGACAAACGCATTAAACAGAAACTTTTCCGAATCTTCTTTCCATGTTGACCCTTTTGGTCGGATATGTTAAGATTGTCTAAATTTTTATAATAGTTTTTATTTTATAAATATTTGACCTGCAAACAGTTAAAAAGGCAGGCTTTGCAAAATTTCATATGTGGAAATAGGTTCTTAATTTTCATTAGGATTAAAAGGGAAGTCCGGTGTAATTCCGGCACGGTCCCGCCACTGTAATGGGAATGTTAGCGTCAATCAATATGCCACTGATCAACGGATCGGGAAGGCCAGCCGCTAATGATATTCCCTAAGTCAGGAGACCTGCCTATTTCGACAACACTGTTTTAACCTACGGGAGATAGGGAGGTGTTAGGGACCTTATAATTGTAAGGGGCATTTTGCATGCCTCTTTATTTTAAGCATTTCTAACTTTCTTTTTTGACGGTTAGGAATGCTTTTTTTATTGTTCGATCAAATGAATGTAGGAGGATGGGAATTTTGAAAAGCAGCAGTTTGGGTTACCCTCGAATCGGGGAAGATCGTGAATGGAAACGTACATTGGAAGCTTACTGGTCCGGTAAAATCGATGAAGCGGAATTTACGTCACAACTAAAAGCCATCCGTTTAGGCAACTTACAAAAACAGAAGCAACGAGGCATTGATATCATCCCTGTCAACGACTTCACTTTCTATGATCAAATGCTCGATATGTCCGTCATGTTCGGTCTTGTTCCTGAACGTTATTCAGCTTATGAAGGAGGAAGTGTCCCCCTTTCCGTTTATTATTCAATGGCCCGCGGAAACAATGATGAAGTCGCTTCCGAAATGACGAAATGGTTCAATACGAACTATCACTATATTGTCCCTGAATTAAAACTGGCTCAGCTTACTTTAACAGAAAATAAACCACTTACAGCATATCGGGAAGCCAAGGAAAAGCTAGGGATCGAAACGAAGCCCGTTTTGATCGGACCTTATACTTTCCTCTCCCTTTCAAAAGGCTTCAATAAACAAGAAATCCCTGGCATCATCCTGAGCCTGCTTCCCCTATACACGCAAATCCTGCGGGAGTTGGAGCAAGAAGGCGTGAAGTGGGTTCAAATGGACGAACCTTCCCTTGTTTCATCCATTTCCAAGGATGATATGCAAACCGTTGCTTACCTCTATGAAAAACTGAATGAAGCAGCACCAAACCTGAACATCATGCTACAAACATACTTTGATGCCGTGGAACATTACCAAGAAGTCATCGAATTACAAGTCCAAGGGATCGGTCTTGATTTTGTACATGATCAAGGGAGGAATCTCAGTAACCTTGAGGCATTAGGTTTCCCGAAGGACAAAGTGCTTGCAGCTGGTGTGATTGACGGAAAAAACATTTGGCTATCTGATTTATCCAAAAAAATCGAATTGATCGAGACACTTAAGAAACAGGTGGCCGAAGACCAAATCTGGCTACAGCCCTCTTGTTCCCTGCTTCATGTCCCGGTGACCGTTCGTAATGAAACCGCCCTTTCAAAAGAAGTGAAAGAGGCCCTTGCTTTCGCTGATGAAAAACTTGAGGAAATTACACTTTTGGTCAAAGGGAATAATCAAGGCATTGAAGCAATCGCCGAAAAAGTCGATGCCAATAAATTTACGGTTCAAACGTTAGCAAATTCAAATGTCAGAAATCACGAGTCTGTACAATCCAATGTCGAAAAGGTTAAAACCAGGACCGCCGGCCGCAAGCTTCCATTTAAAGACCGTTACCAAAATCAACAGGAGTTTTTCAAATTGCCTTTTCTCCCTTCGACTACGATCGGAAGCTTTCCGCAGACATTTGAAGTTAAACAAGCACGCGGGAAATTCAATAGAGGCGAATGGACAGCTCAGCAATATGAAACATTCATTAACGGAGAGATCGGCAGGTGGATCGACATCCAAGAAGAAATCGGTTTGGATGTTCTCGTTCACGGGGAATTCGAACGGACGGATATGGTTGAATACTTCGGCCATAAATTAGGAGGATTCGTCTTTTTAGAAAAGGGTTGGGTACAATCCTATGGATCCCGCTGCGTGAAACCGCCAGTCATCTACGGCGACATCCATTTCATCGAACCGATGACAGTCAGGGAAAGTGTATATGCACAATCACTGACGAAGAAGACGGTGAAGGGAATGCTGACAGGTCCTGTTACGATTTTGAACTGGTCTTTTGTCCGTGATGATATTTCCAAGGAGAGTGTTTGCTATCAGCTGGCGCTCGCTTTGGAAAAAGAAGTCATTGCCTTGGAATCTGCTGGAATTAAAATGATTCAGGTTGATGAGCCTGCACTTAGAGAAGGTCTGCCATTGAAAAAAAGCGATCGCGAAGAGTATTTGAACTGGGCAGTGAATTCATTCTTGATATCCACATCAAGCGTGGAGGATACAACCCAAATTCACACGCATATGTGCTATTGCGACTTCAACAGTTTCATGGATGTCATCTCCTCCCTCGATGCCGATGTAATTTCCATCGAAACGTCCCGTAGTCATGGTGAGCTTGCTTCCGCATTCGAGGAAAAAACATATGAAAAAGGAATTGGCCTGGGGGTGTATGATATTCACAGCCCGCGTGTGCCGGCAGTGGAAGAAATGGTCGATATGATTGAACGGGGCATCAAGGTATTGGATAAAGACCAGTTTTGGATCAATCCCGACTGCGGCCTGAAAACAAGGGGTATCCCGGAAACCGTCGCTTCCCTGAAAAACATGGTCGAAGCAGCAAAAATCGTCCGTGAAAACCTTTTAGTAAATCAACATGCAAATGATTGAAAAGAACGTTGCCCATCCAACACAGCAGTCACGGACTTTTTTAACCGACCTTGTTTTTCCACCGGATACAAATCATCATAATACCATCTTTGGCGGAAAAGTAATGGCCTATGTTGATAAAATAGCTTGTATTTCCGCTATGCGACATTGTCGGAAACCCGTTGTGACTGCTTCAAGCGACTCTTTTGATTTTTTGGCCCCTATCAAAGCAGGGGACGCGATCAACCTAGAAGCTTATGTCACATGTGCTCATCGCACATCAATGGAGGTATACGTGAAAGTGGAGCGTGAGAACCTATTAACAGGTGAAAAACAGCTTACGGCACGCGCTTTTTTAACGATGCTTGCCATTGATGAAGACGGTAAGCCAACAAACGTACCCCAGGTCATTCCGGAAACGGAAGAGGAAAAACAGCAATACGTTCAAGCCCAAGCAAGATATATTGAAAGAAAGACAAAACGGAACTAAACAAAAACCCCTTCAACTGAATCTGTTGAAGGGGTTCTTTCAGTTCCCTGCCCCGCGGTACCGCTTCACTCCCTGATTCCATATGAAAACGGATATCACGAAAAAGGCTACCCCAATTACAGGTGTGGCAAATGCATATGCATACCACTCTTCTTTTCTTAGGAAATAAGATGCAGGATAGACACCGACAAACGCGAATGGCAGCACCCATGTAAGGACAAAACGGATGACCTTATTATAAATATCTACAGGATAGCGCCCGTAATTCCCTATATTGTACATCATTGGCATGATGGATGTTTTCGCATCCGACCAGAACCCAATGCTTGCTATCGCAACGAATATGGCTGCATAGGCAAGTGCCCCGCCTATTGCAAAAACGATGAAAAGAATCGGGTCATACCACGCAAGCTGCAGATCCAATGCAATCGCCGAATAGAATATGATGATCAAACCGGTCACAACACCAAATAACGCTTCAAGCTCGATTCTTTCTAAAATGACTTGAAAAAGGCTATGTATCGGTCTTGTTAATATCCGGTCCATTTCACCTTTGACGATATAGCGGTCATTAAAATCCCAAATGTTGAAAAAGGCAGAAAAAAGGGCGAATGGAATAAGGAAGAATCCATAAATGAATATGATTTCTTCACGGCTCCAGCCGCTTAAAAATTGGGTATGCCCGAAAACGACTAAGATAAATACCAGATTCACGACCTGATTCAGCAGATCTGATAGGATTTCCATGAAGAAATCCGCTCTATATTGCAATCTTGTTTTCATATACTGACTCACATATTGAAAAAACATCGATACATAAAACATCCCGTCAACCTCCTTGAATAATCAGCTGTTTTTTTGCGACTATCCATAAAAGCTGAATCGGTATTAAGAGAATGATGCACCAAATTAACTGCTGTAAAAGCGCCATGCCAATTTCGCCTGAACTGTATCCATTCGTAAAAATCATGCTTGGTACATAGCTGATCCCTTGAAAGGGTAAATATTTCATCACTTCCTGCGCCCATATCGGGTAGAAACTGATGGGCAGCAGCAGACCGGAAAATAAATCAATGATAACCCTTTTAGCGCGGATCAATCCGGCATTATTATATAAGAAAAAGGTAGTGATTCCCGTCAATAAGTTAATTTGTGTATTGATGATGAAACTGAACAGCAAGGAAATGCCGAAGATCCCCCACACAGCCGGATCGCGCGGCAATTCAATAGGAAAAATGAAAGCTACCAGCAGCATCCCCGGAATCGAGAAGAAGAAGAAACGGAATATCCCTTCCCCAAGTCCTTGCATCGTTTTCATGCCTAAATAGTTATAAGGCCGGATCATTTCAATGGCGACCTTTCCGTCTTTAATTTCAGTGGCGATTTCGCGGTCAATATTATTGAAATAAAAAGCGCGCGCCATCCATGCAACCGCAACATAGGTTGTCATCTGCATACCTGTAAGTCCTTCGATGGAGCTTTTTTCTCCATATATCGCATTCCATAAGAAATAATAAGCACCGATATTAATGCTATAAATTAAAATGCCGGTATAATAATCCGTTCGATACGCAAGCATCATCAAAAAACGCATGCGGATCATGGCAAGATACTTCCCCATGGCCCTCCCCCTTCTTGATAGACACGTTGTTTCTTAATGATAAGTGAGTCAGACAGTGCCTTCTTCGTAAATGTTGCGAACAATTTCTTCAATGGACGTTTCATGAATTTTGATGTCTTTTATTTTAAAATGAGATACGACAGCCGAAACAAGCTGTGAAATATGATCACTTTCTTCTTTCAACAAGGCAATATAAGTTTGATTTTTATCATCATAAACCCAGTTAGCGGTGAATGGGAGCGCTAATGATTGCAATTCCTTCAATGCGATCGGCTCGATGAATTGAAAATGGATCTGTTTTTCCTCTGCCCAGTTATCTTTTAAACTCTGCAATTCCCCATCATAGATGATCTGTCCTTCATCAAGCATGATTACACGCTCACATAATGCTTCAATGTCCCCTAAATCATGGGTGGTCAAAAGGATTGTCGTATTATATTTCTCATTGATTTCTTTCAGGAACTCACGAATCTTCATTTTCACGAGCACATCAAGTCCAATCGTCGGCTCATCGAGGAACAGCAAAGGCGGATTATGGATCAAGGCTGCCGCAAGCTCGCAGCGCATTCGCTGACCAAGCGAAAGTTTCCGCACTGGTTTGTCCAGCAAAGGACCGATATCAAGCGTCTTGATGACATGTTCCATATGATCGTTATATTGTTCATCCGTTACCTTATAGACCTTTTTTAACAGCCGGAACGATTCTTGAACCGCAATATCCCACCAAAGCTGTGAGCGCTGACCGAATACGACTCCGATAGTCTGTGTGAACTTTTCCCTCTCTTTATGTGGATTCATGCCATTGACCGTGATTTCGCCTGCTGTCGGTTCCAAAATACCTGTCAGCATTTTGATCGTGGTCGATTTCCCTGCACCATTTTCCCCGATATAAGCTACCATCTCACCCTTTTTTACAGTAAAATTGATATCATTGACGGCAGGGACGACCTTATAATTTCTGGTAAGTAAATCCCGGAAGGCACCCTTTAGCCCTGAACGGCTTGATGCCGACTTAAATTCCTTCCGAAGCTGTTTCACTTGAATTGCATCACTCATCCTGTTACATCCTCCGTAATCTCTTGTCCTAATGAATTAGTTTATCCAAACCAACCTTTTTAGACAATAAAAATGCTTGGATGCCATATACCATTTTCAGGGAGAAAATGGCCGTTGTACCAGATACATATATAAAGGAGACGAGTATGCTATGAATATCAAAAATTTATTACTATCCCAAATTGAAAAGATCGTTTTCGACCTTCGATATGATTTCCTTTATGAAGATGAGTACGGTGAATTATTATGCCAGGTCATCCAAAGGGATTCCAGCGGGTCGATCGAAAGTACTCCCATAAGTTTCCACATTGGCATCAATGAAGAAAAAGGAACCGGCCAGCTAATCTATTACCAAGCCCAGGGCGAGATGAACCGCCAATCCTTCGACATCGAAAACCCAGCCACCATCTTGGCCATTCTCACTTACATATCCGGAGTTTTGGGATCCCCCCTACCGAAACAAAATGATGCTTCGGAATCCTGATCCTTCTAGGATTGAAGGGTCTCCACCAGGGTACGAATCACTTTTCCTGGCCATCCACCCCAGATTTACGGAGAAAAAAGTGCTATGATTAAGGGGAATTATGTTTATATTTATAGGAGGTTTTAAGATTGGATTTTAGTAATTCGGAGCTTTTACATAAAGAGGCATTGGAACATATCGTTGGCGGGGTTAACAGCCCATCCCGTTCTTACAAAGCTGTAGGCGGTGGTTCGCCGGTTGCGATGGATCATGCCAAAGGGGCTTATTTCTGGGATGTTGATGGCAATAAATATATAGATTATTTAGCTGCATATGGCCCGATCATCACAGGGCATGCGCATCCACATATTACGGAGGCTATCGTTAAAGCAGCGGAAACCGGCGTTTTATACGGCACTCCGACAAAACATGAAGTCAAATTTGCCAAAATGCTGAAAGAAGCCATACCTTCCATGGATAAAGTCCGCTTCACCAATTCAGGCACCGAATCAGTCATGTCAACAATCCGTGTTGCCCGCGCTTACACAGGACGCGATAAGATCATCAAGTTTGCAGGCTGTTACCATGGACACTCCGACCTTGTTCTCGTCGCTGCAGGTTCCGGCCCGTCCACTCTAGGTACACCTGACTCTGCAGGCGTTCCAAAAAGCATTGCACAAGAAGTCATCACGGTACCTTTCAATGATATCGGTTCATTTAAAGAAGCACTTGATAAGTGGGGCAATGAAATTGCAGGCGTGCTTGTAGAACCGATCGTCGGCAACTTCGGAATCGTGGAACCAAGTCCCGGCTTCCTGGAAGAAGTCATTTCATTATCTCACGAAGCCGGATCACTCGTCATTTTCGACGAGGTCATCACAGCTTTCCGATTCATGTATGGAGGGGCACAGGACTACTTAGGAATTCAACCCGATTTGACCGCGCTTGGAAAAATCATCGGGGGCGGGCTTCCCATTGGTGCCTATGGCGGTAAAAAAGAGATCATGGATTCTGTCGCACCTCTGGGACCAGCCTATCAAGCTGGTACGATGGCAGGAAATCCGGCTTCCATGCTTTCCGGGATAGCTTGCTTAGAAGTACTTAAAGAAGAGGGGCTTTACGAAGAGCTTGACCGCCTGGGGAAAATCCTTGAAGAAGGTATCCTGAAAGCGGCTAGCCAATATAATGTTCCGATCACCATCAACCGCCTTAAAGGGGCTTTGACGATTTATTTCACGACAGAAAAAATTGAAAACTATGAGCAGGCGGAAAATACGGATGGCGAAATGTTCGCCAAGTTCTTCAAACTCATGCTCAATCAGGGAATCAATTTGGCACCGTCCAAATACGAAGCCTGGTTCTTGACAATCGCTCACACGGATGATGATATCGCTTATACTCTAAAAGCGGTTGAACATGCATTCAAAAACCTAATATAATAAATCGAATCAGCATAATTATGCATTTTTTATACACCCTCAGGATGTACATCTATCTTGAGGGTTTCTTATTTCCCTGTAATAAATCTTTAATATTGGCATTTGAAGCCAATCCTCACAAAAAGCCCATCCATCACAGCATCCATCCCATTGTATAAAAAATTGATTTCTGAATATTTAAATGATATGATATGGATACATTTATATACATTTATACACTTTCTTTCAATCTATTAAAACTTGGACTATTGTTCGGGTTTACTAATATTTCCCCCATTAAACACATGCTACAGGAGGTGAATGGCAGAGAATAAGGGTAACCTTATTCAAGCCGCAAATATGGCCCAACAATGGACACCTGCTACATTCAAAGAATTTCACATGGAAGAACATGATGCCTGCGGAATCGTTTCCTGCATCGAAAAAAAGAAGATCCCTACCAACGAAAACATCTTTGCCTGTATCGACGCCCTGGTTAAAATGAACCATCGCTGCGGCTTCATCAATGGTGAGGGCGATGGCGCCGGCATCCATATCGATATTCCCCGAGCTCTTTGGAAAAAGAAACTTGAAGAGGCAAATGTCGATTCAGGCATCGTCGATCAAGATAGCTTCATAGTCGGCCACTTATTTTTAAGCAAAAAAACAGATGCGAACGACTTAAAGATCGAAGTTAAGGAGAAACTGCTCCAACATGGTCTCTCATTGATATTCGAAACAGATAAAGCCTACCGTTCAAAGGCATTGGGACCGATTGCCATTCAAGAAGACCCGGTGTTCTGGCAATTTGCCTGTTCCTCCACCATCAATAACAGCCAGCAGCTTTCAAATGTGCTTTTTGAGCTGACTTCCGACATCGAAAAAAGTGATTTCATCCATGTTGCCTCTTTAAGCCAGCATCATGCGGTATACAAAGTGATGGGTGCGGGTGATACGCTCCCTGCCTATTATCTTGATCTTGCCGATCCTTTGGCTGCCTCCACCATGACATTGGGACATAATCGTTTTTCAACCAATACTCTATCAAGCTTCTTCCGGGTCCAGCCTTTCAGCGTGCTTGGTCATAATGGCGAAATCAATACCATTGCCAAATTGCGTGATGAAGCGAAAATGATCGGAGTTCCCATCGCTAAAGATGGAAGCGACTCTCAGGATTTAAACAAGACGATCGAAACTTTCATCTGCCGTCATGGATACTCTTTATTTGAGGCTGTCGACCTTATGTTTCCGCCAATCATCAATGAAATCAAGGAATATCCCGAGCACTTACAAGACTTATATACGTATTTACGGGAAGCATGGGGGCATTTCGCACAAGGTCCGGCGGGCATCATCTCCCGTTTCGGCGATGAAGCCGTGTTCTCTGTCGACTCTTTAGGCTTGCGCCCGTTATGGAATATTGAAACGGAATCATCTTTTATGTTCACTTCCGAACCTGGAATCATCCCTTCCAGTGAATATACCGGAGATCCGAAACCGATGGGTCCAGGGGAAAAAATCGGTCTGAAATGGAACGGCGACCGAATTGAATTGTACACTTACAAGGATTACCAGGATAAAGTGTTTGAACTATTCAATGATCGTTTCGTCCTTTCCAATGACCGAGTCCGCTTACAGCCCCAAGTTTTTGAAAAAGTTGTTTCCATGACAAACACGCAAGCGATTCATAATGGTCAGTATAAAGCCTTTGGGTGGGAAAGGGAGCATGTCCAACTAGTGGAACAGATGGCCGAAAAAGGCGCTGAGCCAATTCGTTCACTCGGTCATGATGCACCACTGGCAGCACTTAATCCCCAACGGACCAACATTGCTGATTTCATCAAGGAAAGTGTTGCCGTTGTAACCAACCCAGCGATCGACCGGGACCGGGAAACCGAGCATTTCTCAACAAGGACGATCATCGGAAGGCGCCCTTCCCTTTTCGAGGCGAATAAGGCAGGCAAGGTGACGGAGCTGCTGACTCCCCTGTTGATTGAAGGATCACCAGGCTATGAGTGTTCATCCATTCTATCGCAGCCTAGCTACGACCAGTTCATTAAATTTAATCAAGATCAAAAACTCGTGCACATCATTTCAAGCACGTTCAAAGAGGATGAAAACATCACGGATGCCCTGACAAGGATTACGGATGAAAGTGTCAATGCTGTGGATGAAGGAAAAACCCTGCTCGTTCTGGATGATGCCCTTGCCCATCAAAACGGCAACCTTTGGCTCGATCCACACCTCGTCACTTCAGCCGTCGACCAAGCGTTGGTCCGAACAGGCAAGCGTCGTAATTGTTCCATCCTTTTACGTTCAGCATCTCTAAGGTCACTGCATGATATCATCGTTTCTTATGGTCTTGGGGCCAACTTAATAAGCCCCTATTATATGTTCCTTTCCTTATCTTCAGATGACCATAAGGGGATTACCAATCTATATAACTCCTTGACGAAAGGGCTTGAGAAAGTCATCTCAACCATTGGCATTCATGAGCTGCGCGGCTATGGAAGACTTTTCTCAAGCATCGGTTTACATGAGGAAATCGCGAATTATCTAAATGTGGCTAATTTCTTCGGATCCAATGATCTGGACTATAATTTTGATAAAATCAAGGCAGATGCCATCCAGCGTGCAGAGGATTACGGCAATGAAAAAGAACGGATGGGCAAGACTTTCCATTTATTCCCTAGAATCTGGAAATCCATCGGGGAAGTTGCTTCAACCGGGGACTATGATGCTTATCGCGAAAAGATCACTGAACAGGAAGAATCCAATCCGACGACGATCCGCCACTTGACATCATTAAAAACTTCAGATGCTTCCGTCCCTTCTGAAGAAGTCAGCCTTTCGGTCGGTGAACAGGAATTGCCGTTCGTCATAGCCTCCATGTCCTTTGGATCACAAAATGAGATTGCTTTCCGGGCCTATGCAGAAGCTGCCGAGAGACTAGGCATGATCAGCATGAATGGCGAAGGCGGGGAAATAAAGGATATGCTGGGCAAGTACCCGAAATCCCGCGGACAGCAAATTGCTTCCGGACGTTTCGGTGTCAATGCAGAACTCCTGAACTCTTCAAATCTATTGGAAATTAAAATTGGGCAAGGGGCAAAACCCGGTGAAGGCGGTCACCTTCCCGGTTCCAAGGTCACAGCTAAAATCGCAGAAGCACGAAATGCAACAATCGGTTCCGATTTGATCTCCCCTTCCAATAACCATGATATATACTCAATTGAAGATTTGGCCCAAATGATCCATGAGCTAAAAACGGCAAACGACAAAGCAAAAGTTGCCGTCAAAGTGCCAGTCGTTCCAAACATCGGTACGATTGCTGTCGGCGTCGCAAAAGCCGGGGCCGATATCATAACGCTTTCCGGTTTTGATGGCGGAACGGGTGCCGCCAGGATCCATGCACTCGCACATGTTGGCCTACCAGTCGAGATAGGTGTGAAAGCGGCCCATAATGCACTGCTTGAGTCAGGTATCCGGCAGAACGTTGAAATTTGGGCTGACGGCGGGTTAAAAAGCTCGATGGATGTATTGAAGGTAATGCTGCTTGGGGCAAATCGTGTAGGCTTTGGGACCCTTTCGATGATAGCCGTCGGCTGCACAACGTGCCGCGGATGTCACCTTGATACTTGCCATGTGGGAATCGCCACCCAAATTGAATCGGAAGCACAGGCGAAAGAACATGGGCTGCGCCGTTTTGTTCCACGAAAATTTGATTTAGCCGTTCAGGGGTTAACGAATATGTTCAGTGCATTTGCAAAAGAACTCAAATCTTTGACCGGATCACTTGGGGTGAAGAATCTTCAGGATATCGTCGGGCGTTCTGATTTGCTGGAGCAAGTTAAAGGTCAACAATCATTGGATTTAACCTATTTATTAAAAAATCTGGATATAACACCGTTCTCGCATAAGGAAGCGGCGGCATATTTGAATGAAGGCTCCATGCAGGTAGCCGTTGGCGCTGAATATCTTGATTCTCATGTAGATGACCTGCAGCAATCCCGCAGCTATAGCTCGATCACTTCCGAGCAGCGTGTACTCGGCAGCAGGGTCTCCTGTCACCGCGTTAGGGGCAGATTGGATGGATCATACAAAAAACTTCCTCCCGTTCACCTATCCTACCAGGATGGATCCATTCCCGGTAATGGACTTGGGGCATACAATACGGAGGGAATTTCAATCAGCGTGAATGGCGGTGCACAGGATGGTATCGGCAAAACATCGATTGGCGGAAACATTGCCATCTTTAAATCCCCAGGAAAAGATGGGAAGTTCTACAATGGCTCTGTCGGTAAGGGCTTTGGTTACGGTGCACAGCATGGTCTCCTCATTGCCCAGGGTGATGCCGATGCCAGGGCGGGAATCCGGCTTTCCGGAGCGGATATGATCATTGGCGGATTATTGAAACAACCGCTTCCTAAAAAGGAAAACGGTAATATTGCGGTAACATCCAATATTAAGGGATTCGCTTTTGAATACATGACAAATGGAAGAGGTTTAGTACTTGGTGATCCCGGTCCATGGATTTGCGCAGGGATGACAGGCGGTGTCGTTTATTTACGGCAACAGCCTGAATTTGGCTTGACCAAAGAGGTCATTAAGAAACGGGTTGCGAAAGGTGCAAAGATTTCCATTGAGTCCCTATCTGCAAAAGGCCTGCAGGATGTGGCCGAACTCCTTGGCAAATACACGTCCCTCTTGAAAGATCATGGCCAAACCGAAGAAGCGGCCTCTTTAGAGACACTGCTTCAGAACCCTGGAGAGCACTTCCTTCAGGTCGTTCCAGTTAAAGAACAGGCGGATCCTGCTGTATCCACGGAGTGATGCCGAAAATAAATATTAAAAAAGGCTGATGCTCTTCAATTCGAGCATCAGCCTTTTCCCGTCATATACCTCTGGGATCGTCTTCAAATGATTGAAAAACAATGCTGAAAGAAATCAAGAAATTGCCTATCGTTTCTTTATATATTAAACTTGATTTTAACTATTGTAACTCTTAGGAAATTCCTGTATATTACTTTTTGTTTACATCATCTTATTTTAGTGTAAAGTACTAACAAATAAGTTAGAATACAACTTTAAGCAAAGGCCTATAATTAATAGAGCCTTTGCTTTCCAGATCCATTACAACACAAAGAAAGGATTAACCCATATATGAAGTTTGGTGCCCGCATTCTCAAAACAGGAATAGCAATTGTTTTAGCGCTTTACCTATCGGAACTGCTTAACCTTCCTGCTCCTGTCCTTTCTGGGATTGCTGCAATTTTTGCAATACAGCCGACCATTTACCGTTCATATCAAACGGTATTGGAGCAAATTCAAGGAAATATCATTGGCGCATTGGTTGCTGTCTCCTTCGTTTTGTTGTTCGGAAATGATATTTTTATGATCGGTCTTGCCGTAATGGTTGTCATAACCATCAATTTAAAACTGAAAATGGATAAAACGATTGTCCTTTCCATCGTGACGGTCATTGCCATCATGGAAAGCCAGGACGGGGAATTCCTTAATTTTGCCTTTATTCGTCTCTCATCCGTTTTGCTTGGAATCGTTTCTTCGTTTATCGTGAATCTTGTTTTCATTCCTCCAAAGTACGAAGCAAAGCTTTATACACGCATTACAGATGTAACGGAAGACATCTTGAAATGGATCAGAATCAGCACAAGACATGCTACAGAACACACTTTATTGAAAAAGGACATCAGCCGATTGAAGGCGGAGTTACTCGATTTGGAACATATCTATTCCATGTACAAAGAGGAACGGGAATATTTCAAGAAGAACAGTGTTGCTAAAGCAAGAAAGCTTGTCGTTTATCGGCAAATGATCATAACGACGAAAAAAGCGTTTGAAACCTTGAAGAGAATCCATAAATTCGAGAATGAAGTATATCAAATGCCTGAAGATTTCCAACGGAGCATCTTACAGCAGCTTGATTCCTTGATCCGCAAGCATGAGCAGTTGATCTTACTGCATATCGAAAAAATCAAGTCAATCGAGGAGATTGAAGATTGGGACCAGGATTGTTTAAGCCGTAAAGAACTGCTCGCCCATTTTTTCGAACAGCAGAATCAAGTGGACGAAATGCATGATAACCTAGGCCATCTCTCTGCCCGCCTTGTACCATTGATTTCTGCAGTCATAGAATATGACGAACAATTGGAACACCTTGAAAAGCTGATCGTCAGCTTCCAGTCCTTCCATAAGGAAGATAACGAAATATCTGTCCAATATGAAGAAGATTAAAAAAAGACGGTTCCCGGGAACCGTCTTTTTTCGTCTCTATTTAGAGCATGCCCTCATTCAATCATCCAAAAGGTTCTTATCGGCAGCCTTTTCAATCGTATCCAATTTCTTCAAAAGATCCTGCAGCTCTTCTTCCGAGAATGAATTGAAGTTCTTGCCCATCAATTCGTTATGCTCCGCGAGGACTCTCCCCAAAATCGCTTCCCCAGCCTCTTTCAATTCAAGGTTGATGACCCTGCGATCCTTATCAGAGGGCTGCCGTTTCACATAATCCATTTCGACCAACTTATCTACAAATACGGTAATCGCACTTGGCTTTACGGTTAAGAAGTCAGCCAGCTGGGTCGATTTAATTGACCCCTCTTTTTTCAATATCAATAAAATGAAAAACTGAGGTGATGTTAATCCATAAGGCTGAAGATTTTTTGCTACGATGGCCCTAAGCTTCTTCCTGATCCGAAAAATCTGCATTTCTATACTATTAGTTACTTCCCATTTAAATTCCAGCCTTCTCACTCCTTATATAGGACAATCCTACCTCTTAAATTTAATTAAATGGCATTCCAATGTCAACTTTACTTTCCATATATCCTTAAAACTAAAAAAAATTCAAATTTTTACTATTTCACTGTATTTATTTCCCACCATTTTTCCGAATAAATTACATGACAAAAAATAATTAAACTGGTAAACTCTTTACTTAATAATATTAATACTTATAAAAATTAATATTTATTAAAATTAATAAATAAACATTAGAATGGGAGGATGTCATTTCTAGCTAATGAACGTTAATCAAAAAAGAAATACAATATCAATATTTTTTTGGAGGCGAAACAAGTGAATAGAGGACGTTTAGTTTTAATCAATGTCATTGGTTTGGTTATTATAATAGCGGTATTGGCCGGTGGGGCTTATTACTATTATGAAAGCACGAATTTCATTAAAACGGATGAAGCGAAAGTGTCAGGTGAGTTATATACCATCGTTGCCCCCGCTGCCGGTAAACTAGCAGATTGGGACTTGCACGAAGGAGACAGTGTAAGTAAGGATGACAAAGTTGCCAATGTAACCACCTTAGACGGTAAAGAAGCGGTAAAAACCGCAGCACAAGGTACGATCGTTAAAACACAAGTGCATGATGAGCAGCTTGTTCAAGCAGGTCAAACGCTAGCTCAAACCATCAATATGGAAGATCTGTCCATAACGGCTAATATTGAAGAAAATAAATTGAAGGATATCGAAAAAGGTGACAGCGTCGATATTATCATCGATGGAGATCCCGATACGGTCTTCGAAGGTACTTTGGAACAGATCGGTTATGCTACAACGTCTGTCTTTTCAGTGATGGGCAATCAAAACAGCAGCGGGAACTATACGAAAGTCACTCAAAAAGTACCAGTGAAAATTTCCATCAAAGCACCATCCGATAAAGTTCTGCCTGGCATGAACGCAGAAGTGAAAATTTCGACTAAATAAACCGGCTACACAGTTATACAGAAAGGAGGCTTTTCTTTAAATGGCTTCTCAAACCATCACAGTAAATGAAAACAGGGGAATGAAACAGTTTGCCCCCATGTTAATTATCCTAATGCTAGGTTTGTTCATGGTCATTTTGAATCAAACCCTGCTTAGTGTCGCCATGCCTAGGATGATGGCAGAGTTCAATGTAGCTGCGACTACGATTCAATGGTTATCAACTGGATTCATGCTCGTGAATGGAGCCTTGATCCCGCTTTCCGCTTTTTTAATAGAACGGTTCGGCACGCGCATTTTATTCCTGGCTGCCATGTTTCTATTCACCGTCGGGACATTCATCTGCGGTATCGCACCAAACTTCCCCGTCATCCTTACAGGACGGCTGATTCAGGCCGCTGGCGGCGGAATCCTGCAGCCTTTGGTCATGACGATCATTCTTTTCATCTTCCCTCCGGAAATGCGCGGGAAAGGAATGGGGATCTTTGGACTTGCCATTATGTTTGCCCCTGCAATCGGCCCGACGTTATCAGGTTGGGTCATTCAGGAATATAGCTGGCGTGTCATGTTCTACGCAATGGTGCCATTAGGCATGATCGTCATGACACTCGCCTTTTTAAGTATGCGTAATGTAGCGGAACCAAGGAAAATCAAATTGGATTTGCTGGGTGCCACTCTATCCTTGCTAGGTGTAGCATCATTACTATACGGTGTCAGTGAAGCAGGTTCCAAAAGCTGGACGGATCCCATCGTTCTGGGAACGATCATCATTGGGCTGATCCTTTTGACGCTTTTTGTGGTTCAACAGCTAAAATCGGAAACACCTATGCTCGACTTCCGTGTATTTAAGTATGATATGTTCGTATTATCCAATATCATTTCTGCAATCGTCACAGTGGCCATGTTTACCGGGATATTCTTATTGCCTATATATTTGCAGACTTTAAGAGGCTTCACACCAGTTCAATCCGGCCTGTTGATGCTACCCGGAGCCCTTGTGATGATGGTGATGTCACCCATTTCAGGAGCATTATTTGACAAAATCGGACCTCGTCCATTAGCACTAATTGGGTTGGCGATCACTGCCGTCACAACCTTCGAATTCGCTAAATTGACTACGGAAACAACCTATTCGACTTTGGTCATCATTTATGCCATC
Organism: Bacillus sp. ISL-57; assembly: GCF_018613135.1. Taxonomy (NCBI): domain Bacteria; kingdom Bacillati; phylum Bacillota; class Bacilli; order Caryophanales; family Bacillaceae; genus Bacillus; species Bacillus sp. ISL-57. Next base: position 22,530 of record NZ_JAGGQV010000019.1, read on the forward strand.
CGCGCACTTGGAATGTCTTTACTGATGATGCCAATCATGACTGCTGGGATGAATCAGCTACCCAAGCATTTGAATACACATGGTACGGCAATGAGCAATACGCTGAAACAAGTGACCGGAGCCATTGGTACGAGCTTCGTGACGACCATTTATACAACCCGTGCTTCTTTCCATGGAACTGCTTTAGGAACGGAAATGAGTACGAGTGATCCCGGTTTTGTTCAGAATCTCCAAACTATCGTTCAATCCATCATGACTTCGATGAATCAAACTAGTGAACAGGCACAGGAAACTGCCATGTCGCTGATTTCTTCTCAAATCCAGGGTCAGGCAAATGTAATGGGAATCAATGATGCATTCTTTTGGGCAACAGGCTTCGCAATTGCCGGCATCGTTCTCTCACTATTTTTGCGCGACGTTCGGAAGGATAAAGCAATGAAACAAGCTAAACAAGAACCTTTGGATGTACCTTTGCTTCCTTCACCAGTAAAAAAATCGGTTTAATTAAATGGAGGAATTAAAATGAAGATCTATGTTGTTTACGACAGTGAAGGTAACCATACGAAAGCACTTGCCGAATCAATAGCTCAAGGAGCCGCTGCGGTTCCTGGGGCTGAAGTTCTCATTGACCATGTAAACGAGGCTGATGTTTATAAGCTTCAGGAAATGGATGCGATCATTTGGGGCTGTCCCGGTCATTTCGGAACCATCAGTTCGAGTTTGAAAACATGGATCGATAAACTTGGGTATCTATGGGCGGAAGGTGCGCTGATCAATAAAGTGGGTGCTGTGTTCTGTACCACGGCCACCGTACATGGCGGACTCGAGGCTACCATGCTGAACTTAATCACCCCTATGCTTCATCAAGGCATGATCATTGTCGGCTTGCCCGGCACTGTCCCGGAAAATGCCTTATATGGTTCCTACTATGGAGTAGGGATAAGTTGTCCGCCCGGTGTGGATGACAATATCACCAAAAATGACTTAAAGCTTGGAGAAGCATTAGGAAAACGGGTAGCCCATGTCACCCGTTCATTCATAAACGGGCTCTAGGAGGCTTGATTAAATGGGCATAATTCTAATTATCATCGTTGCCATATTAGCGGTTACGGGCTTGATCACATTCAATATCAAAGCCTTATCACCTGAAGGTAAGCCGCCTGCAGTCGAGGAAGAGAATTCGTCGGATTCATCCGCTTTCCCTACAGCAGATGAATCCATTACCGAAATCATCACCCCGACAGACAATGATGAATTGAAAATGAAAGATCAAGATTATCGGTTGGCACTTTCCAAGCTACACAAACAAAAACCAAATGAAGAGCAAACTTCAGAAAAAAAACCTGATCTTCGCAAAATGAAAGACAAGGAATACCGTGGTACATTGGAAGACTTCCGACAGAATGGCGATTGAAACACGCCCCCCCATCCGGCTTATTTGCCATTTGGGGGTTTTGTTTTATATGCCATGATTGGATCTTCTCTTATCTCTGCGGCCACCTTAAACTTAGTGATTGACGTACAGTCTTTAACTTTATTTTCTGGTTGACAAATATTCACAAAGACTTTAAGCTAAGGTAATGCAACGCATACAATTTGTTAAACTCAGCTTTTGTTGAGAGACGGAATTTTAAAAGGATTTCCTTTTTTCGTTCGTCACTTGCCTTTTTGGCAGGTGGCGATTTTTATTTTTATAGGGGTGAAAAATATGCAACTTTTGAAGTATTCCATAATGGTCTTAATCGGTTCGATTTCATATGGCACTTTATCCACCATGATGAAGTTTGGATTCATGGATGGCCATTCTTCTGGAGAACTGGTCGGCAGTCAATATCTTGTCGGTTGGCTGATTGTCTCCGTTATATTTCTCTTTTCGTTTAAATATAAAGTTTCATGGAAGAGTGCCGGATTACTTTTAATCACGGGCATGATGTCCACTTTCGTCGGAAAGGCATATGCCGTTTCCGTATCCGAGCTTCCCGCTTCCATTGCCGTTGTTTTTTTATTTCAATTTACCTGGATAGGCGTCCTTATTGAAAGCTTCTTAAATAAAAGACGCCCGGATAAAAATAAACTCATTGCCATTTTCGTTCTTTTCATCGGTACATTATTGGCAGGGGCAATCTTTGGTCAGCCTCTATCTGGCCTAAGCCTAAAAGGCGTATTGTTCGGACTATTGTCTGCATTGCTTTTTGCGCTGTATATGTACTGCAACTCTCAATTCGCTGTTGGGGAATCTTCCATGAAACGGCTGTTTTTCATTGCAACGGGTGGTATGCTGACTGCTGTATTCACGACTAACCCCGTCACACTTGTGACGAATCTTGTCCAGACGAACTTATGGTACTACGGTCTGCTGCTTGGCACATTGGGTGTTTTAGTTCCTTTCTTTTTCTTTGCTGTCAGTTTGCCGAAAGTGGGGGTCGGGCTTGGAACGATTCTTTGTGCTGCGGAACTGCCTTCAGCGATGGTCGTTTCCGTCATCTTCTTGAATGAACAGGTTACGTCACTGCAATGGTTCGGGATGTGCTTGATCATCGTCGGCATCGCCTTGCCTGAGGGAATAAAACATCTGCCGCATTTCCTTCCTGGAAAAAAAACGCTGCATGAAAAAAGGATTTCATAACGTTCATGCACCAGTTCGTATCAGAAAAGAAGACCATTCCTTTAGCGGAATGGTCTTCTTTTTTATCTTGGATTCCTTAAGAATCCAATTGTTGTACTTGAAATAGGTTGTAGTAATGCCCTTGCTTTTTCATAAGTTCTTCGTGTGTTCCCATTTCCGTAATTTCCCCATTATCGATATGAATGATCCGATCGGCATGGGTGATGGTTGATAACCGATGGGCGACAATGATCGTGGTCCGGTTTTTCGCCAAAATATCCAGCGCCTCCTGGATAAAGTGTTCACTTTCCAAATCCAATGCCGAGGTGGCTTCGTCGAGAACAAGGATTGGCGGGTTTTTCAAAAATACCCTCGCAATGGCCACCCGTTGCTTTTGGCCCCCGGATAATTTAACTCCCCGCTCCCCGACTTTCGTTTCATATCCTTCTTTTAGACCCATGATGAAGTCATGGGCATTCGCCGCTTTTGCCGCTTCAAATACTTCTTCATCACTTGCATCAGGTCGTCCCATAAGGATGTTGGCCTTAACCGATTCACTAAATAAGATATTGTCCTGTAGAACCATTCCTATTTTATCTCTTAGGCTGCGGACTTGATATTTACGGATATCCGTCCCATCCAATAATACCCTTCCCTCCGTCACATCATAGAAACGGGAAATCAAACTGACGATCGACGATTTCCCGCCGCCGCTCATACCGACAAGTGCAATGGTTTCCCCTGGTTTAACATCCAAGTTTATATGTTTCAAAACGGGTGCCTCTTTCTCGTCATAAGCAAACGATACATCCTGAAAGGTTATTCGGCCATCTACATGCTTCAGCTCTTTCGCCCCTGGTTCGTCATCGATATCATACTTCTCATCCACAAACTCAAAAACCCTGTCCATGGACGCCAATGTCTGGGTCATTGTCGTCGAAGAGTTAACTAAACGTCTGAGGGGATTATATAGCCGGTCAATGAAACCGACGAAAGCAACCATGGTACCCAGTGACAATTGTTCATGAATGACCTGATAACCGGCAAATCCTATCACGAGCAAGGGCGCAATATCCGTGATCGTATTAACGACAGCAAATGACTTGGCATTCCAGCTCGTATGCTTTAGGGCCTTATCGAGGAAATTCTTGTTCTGCTTCGCAAACAATTCCTGTTCCCTGTCTTCTATCGCAAAGCTTTTGATGACTGACATCCCTGAAATCCGTTCATGAAGGTGACTCTGTACATCCGCTAAGGCTTGGGACCGAATCCTTGTATAGGTTCTCAACTTGCCAAAGAAATGCTTAATCGAAAATGCGTAAAATGGAAGCATGATGATGGATACGATGGTTAATTTCACGTCCATCGTAAACATGATGACTATCACTATGATGATCGTTGCGATATCGAGCCAAAGGTTCATCAAACCCGTGATGACAAAGTTCTTTGTTTGTTCCACGTCCGTGATCATCCTTGAAATGACCTCGCCCACCCTTGTATTGGAATAATATTTAAAACTCAGTTTCTGTATATGAGTAAATAAATCATTACGAATATCATATAAGATTTTCGTTCCGGTCCATTGAGCGAAATATTGTCTGTAATACTCAATCGGCGGTCTAACTGCAACAAAAATGAATATCATGATGGCCATCGCCCATATAAGGCGTTCGGACTTCACCGCTTTGGACAGATCACCGTTTCCGATGATGTCATCCACTATATACTTACTGAGCAATGGAAGCAAAAGCGGAATCGCGAACTTTAGCAATCCAATCAGTACCGTTCCGATTATCTGCCATTTATATGGTTTGACGAATTGCAAATATCTCTTAATGCTCCCCACGGAATTCCTCCTTTTCTTAATCAATAAATCCAAATGCTAAAAAAGCCAATAACGGTCAATTGGGAATCTTATATGCACTATTCAATTATATTTTCCTTTTCGGTAATTAACTATCAAAAGGATCACTTTCATAAACATTTGTAGGAGGTTTAATGGTTCCTGCGCCTAGAAAGATTTAATCAGAAGTGTAGGTACGATACACAATGAAAAAGCCTGCCAATTATGCAGCAGGCCTTTTCTATCATCGATAGGTTAAAAAGCGTTCATACCAACTATCAATAAACTCTGCGGAGAATGGTCCTTTTCGCTGGCGTATCATATAAATCAAATAGTCTACGTTCTGTTTCAATATTGAATCGATGGCATCCGGGTAATTCATTTCTTTCCGATGCCTTTCATATTCATCCTCATCCAGCAAATTAAACGTCATATCTGGGAATACTTTAATGTCCAGGTCATAATCAATGTATTTCAATGCTCCCGAATCGTATGTGAACGGCGAACTGATATTGCAATAATAATAAACCCCGTCCTCTCTCAACATACCAATAACATTAAACCAATACTTTGAATGAAAATAGCAAATCGCCGGCTCTCTCGTAATCCAGGTCCTTCCATCTGATTCCGTTACCATAGTACGGTCATTCGCTGCTATCACCAGATTTTGGGTCCCTTTTAAAACGGTTGTCTCTTCCCAGATACGATGGATATGTCCATTATGTTTATAGCTATGGATTTGGATTTTTCCTCCTTCGGCAGGAACAATCCCCATTTATCTCTCCCTACTTTCTATAGACACCCTGACAGCGTACTGTGCCCTATTCCGTTTGCAGTTGTTATGTGTATTTAAAATATATACTTTTTTCCATTTACCCTATATTCCTATATTATAGCGATTTATTCATAAATTTAAAACAAAAGTGGCTAATCTCCCAGTGAAAATGTGTAAATAAGTCGAAAAAGTCTGACCATCCACCCATTTCATCTAAGAAATTAGCCGGTTATTTATCGTATGGCTGCCTGTCCTTGCTGAAAATAACGGATGACTTCTTCCGTTTGCTGTTCGAACATTTCATGGATATTTTTCAATTCCTGCTTTTTAAGTTGAATCTCTTCCTGAATGGTGACCGCTTCACTCTCCTCTTCAAGGGCAAGGAGTTGCTTCTCTATATCTTGGCATCTTTCGATTTCGGATTGTAAAAGTAAAAGCTTATCCATCGTTTTCAACTGGTTGTTTATAAGCCGGTTAAATTCCTCCATGAATGCACCTTCCTAATCTGTATTTTTTCTATAGTATGTATATTCTATTTTTATCAGCTTTCTCCTTTGACATAAAATGTAAACACGACGAAACATTTGTCGAATTCAATGGAAGCCAAAAAAAAACACCCTTCATAAGAAGGATGCTTTCATCGGCAATTAGCCTTGGTTTTTATTGCTTTGAGATTTTTGGTTTTGTTGTTTCACTTCTTGAACGTTAGTTTCAGAAGCAAACTCTGTACCGAATTGGCCTTGTGCTTGACCTTGGCCTTTTCTTTGTTGAGATTGCGCGTTTTGTTGTCTTACTTCTTGAACGTTAGTTTCAGAAGCAAATTCTGTACCGAATTGGCCTTGGCCTTGCTGAGATTGCGCGTTTTGTTGTCTTACTTGTTGAACGTCAGTACCTGCTTGTGATTTATTCATGTTGTTTTTAGCCATTGATATCACCTCCACGATAATAAGATAACCATTATCCAGGAGTGCTATCCAACAAAAATCATTTAAATTTTTCCAGTTATATTAAACAAGCAATGAAATGCCTCCATCAACTATTACGGTTTGTCCACGAATCATCCTGGCTCCATCGGAAATTAAAAACAGGATGGTATTCACCATATCTTCCACCTCGACCATCCGTCCAGCGGGAGTCTGTTCTGCCGCCTCAGCAAGCATTTCATCCCGATTCGGGAAAGACTTCAGGGCATCCGTATCGATCACACCGCCTGAAACGGCATTGACACAAATATTTTTAGCAGCCAATTCGACCGCTAAATATCTTGTCAGGGCTTCAAGCGCAGCTTTGGAAACTCCAACAGCTGTATAATTTTTCAAATAGCGAATGGATCCTAACGAACTGATGCTGACGATTTTCCCCCCGCCGTTCCTCTCCATTAGTTTCGCCGCTTCCTGTGCGCAGAAAAGGAGAGCTTTTGTATTGATGTCCATGGTCCAGTTCCAATGGGATTCCTCCAGCTCCATCAATGGACGCTGGACGCCAGAGGCCGCATTATTGATGAAAATATCCAACCGTCCGTAATAAGCATCGATTTCCTCGAACATGCTTTTCACTTTCGCAACATCACCGACATTTGCCTTAACTACAAGGGCTTTTCGCCCCAACGCTTCAATTTCGGCTGCCACTTCTAATGCTTTCGACTTGCTCCGGGCATAATTAATAACGAGGTCGTAACCCTCCTCTGCAAGCCTTATTGCCGTACTTCTGCCTAAACCTTTACTGCTACCTGTAACGAGTGCCACTTTTTGTTCCATTCGTTTATTCATCCTTTCTGAGTAAACACCGAGTAATAAAAATCATTTTTTAAGGAGTGTTACTGTTATGTATGTTGGACGTGATATGACTGAGTTGTCGATGATGAAAAAATCGGATTGGGAAAATAGTGAACTTGCCTATTTTCATCACTCCCTTCAACAAATGGTACCTTATTTAAACCAAGAAGGACAGAGTATCCATAGCGAAATCGTCAAAGAAATTGAAAATAGAGGCGGACTTAACAGGCAAGAAGCCGATTATACTCATGGAACGAAAACCAGTTACGAATGATTTTATACGGATATTGCTTTAAAAATCAACAAAGGGAAGAGGATATCCTATAGGATATCCTCTTTTATGCATATATCACGATTTCATTATAAGGCGTTATCGCCATGGCACAAATCAAGGCTGTCCCCCAATATTGTTAAGGAATATTTCATCGTACTGAAAAAATTGAATGAACCGATTTACTCATATTTCCATAAAAAGCAACTAAACCGCTTATTCAATGTACTCTTTTTCTTTATACGCCCTCATCATTTTTTGGTGGGAGACCGGAAATGCCAACTCCTCCATCTCTGCTTCACTCACCCACTTAAGTTGCTGTTCTCTCAGCGTCTCTTCAGCAATATCCTCTTTGACCACACCGATATACGTGTCCACTTTCCAAACGAGATGTGAGAAAACATGTTCAATTCTTACAAGTGATTCAGTGATTTCCGGTTTGACGCCATACATTTCCTTAAACCGACTCTCGAAGAATTCCCTCTTATGCAAAAGGGATGAATGGTTTTCGAAATTCGGATATTCCCAAAGATTAGCTAGCAATCCTTCTGATGCTCGCTTGTGAATCAAGAATTCACCTTTTTCATTCGTTAAAACGGCAGCTACAATTGGTACATCCCTTGTTTTTTTCTTTTGGATTTTTACCGGCAATTCCGACTGAACCCCCGCTTCAAATGCTAGACAATGACTTTGAACGGGGCATAATAGGCAGGCAGGCTTACCAGGTGTGCAGATTAATGCTCCAAGTTCCATCAAGGCTTGATTGAAGGCAGAGGTATGTTCATGATCAATCAGCTTCCTGACGGCAGCTTCAAATGTTTTTCTTGTCTTTGGCTTTGCTATGTCTTCATATATCATTAATATCCTTGATAAAACACGCATGACGTTTCCATCAACGGCTGGCTCCGGCTTGCCGTATGCGATGCTTAGAATCGCACCAGCAGTATATGGGCCGACACCTTTCAATTTGGAGATTTCCTCGGGTTCATCCGGCACAATCCCATTGTAGGATGCCTTCACTTCCTGAACGGCACTATGCAGATTCCTTACACGCGAGTAATATCCCAGCCCTTCCCAAGCTTTCAGGACCTTCTCTTCATCCGCATTGGCAAAGTCCTCTAGTGTCGGGAACCATTCGATGAACCGATTGAAATAAGGAATCACCGTGTCCACTCTCGTTTGCTGCAGCATTATTTCAGAAACCCAAACGCGGTATGGGTCCTTATTTTCCCTCCATGGCAATTCTCTTTGTTCTTCGAGAAACCAGGAAACCAAATCTTTTTGAAATTCATCGATTTTTATTTTTTCTATTGTCGGGATCGTTATTTCTTTCACATCAGTTCCTCCAAAGATGTTACACTCTAATCAAAATTGGGAATACCTATAGTAGGCCATTCTTTTTTTAATATCATGTTCATATCCATTTATTTGTAACGGGTCACTTCAAATAAGTCAAAATTATATTCATTTGATGGTTATTATATAAATACGGTATGATGAAAGAAAGACCATTTTCTTCAAATTGTGGCAGGGAGGTTAATTTTTTGGATACAGGTACTCACTTTGTCATGGGAATTGCTCTTGGAGGTCTTGCCACATTAGATCCAGTCATTGCGCAGAGCCCAGTTACTGCAAGTGCAGTCATAGCAGGTACGATTTTGGGATCACAAGCTCCAGACATTGACACCGTTTTAAAATTAAGGAATAACGCTGTATATATACGTAACCACCGTGGAATCACGCATTCCATTCCCGCTGTTTTACTTTGGCCCTTGATTATCAGCGGGGCAATTTTCGCCATCATACCTGAAGCAAATTACCTTCATCTTTGGCTTTGGACCTTTTTAGCCGTATTCCTTCACGTATTCGTGGATATATTCAATGCTTATGGGACCCAGGCTCTTAGGCCGATTTCGTCAAAATGGGTAGCTTTAGGAGTCATCAATACATTCGATCCATTCATTTTTGGAATACATGTTGCAGGCCTGATATTATGGGGCTTCGGATTTCCTCCAGGCTATTTATTTCTTTCCATTTACGGGATACTTGTCATTTATTACATTTCCAGGTTCAGGGAACAAGCTTTTATAAAAAGAGTGGTCAAACAGCAAATTCCTGGAGCAAGGAAAATTCTTTTATCCCCGACCATGCGTTTTCACCGCTGGAAAATTGCGGTGATTACCGAAAAGAATTATTATGTGGCACGAGCCGATAAGGGATATGTGACGATTCTAGATACGTTCGATCGAGTGCCATTGCCTGAAAGTGAAATTCTCGAAGCCGCCAAGAAGGATATCAACTTGGCAGCCTTTCTGTCCTTTTCTCCGGTTTACCGCTTCGAAATCGAACAGATAAAAGAATATTATGAAGTCCGTTTTATCGATTTAAGATATCGCAGCAATGGATATTACCCGTTTGTGGCAGTGGTTCACTTAGACAGCGAATTGAATATCTTAAATTCTTATACCGGCTGGATCTTTAGCGAAGCGAAGCTGCAGAAGAAGTTGAATATTATTTTGTAGGATATTGAAAAAGAGCTGATTCCAGGAACTCCTCTGGAATCAGCTTTTTTAATGCAGTCGATTCTGCTGATTTAATAACTGCTTATATTTAGGATTCTTTGCAATGAATTCATGGAATTGCTCACCGTAGTTATCAATCCAGGTCCTTACAACGCGCGATGTCATTTCTTCACCGGCATATTCATGCCCAGCCTTTGCATAGGTCGCTTCGAAATCTTCCCATAATAATTCCACCCAAGTCAAAGCTTGTTCATACGTGATGTGTTCATTTTTCTCAAGCAGTATCTTGGTTAATCTTTCATGGTAATCATTCATTAGAACCACCTCATTGCCAATATTTTTACAGAATGAACTATACTGTCCCATACCCATACTAGTTGTAAGCGGAAACGCTTCTTTCTTTAATCTGATGCTTGGAGGAGAAAAATTTGCGAAATAAACAAAAAGGATTCCCCAACCAAAACAATAACAAATTCCAAGGCGAGCCTCGTGCAAAGGCAAGATATGCTTCAAAGCGTGCAGATGGAAGTATTAATACACACCCTCAGGAAAGAATGAAATCTTCAAACGAGCGATCGAATTAAAAGGTACATCTGAAGGAATCGGGTACTTCCCCGGTTCCTTTTTATTTAAGCATTGAAATCGGGAGTGCTTCTTCCTTACCGCTACCGCCCAAGCGGTAACCCCAAGCGAATACGCCGTTCATATAATCAATTTTGAAATAGACACCGGGATCTCCGTCAATTTGATATATTTCACCTTTTTTGAAATCATCAGGATTTAACAAATAGGCCTTGGCCATCGTCACTTTTCGTTCCAATACTGAATATTCATTAACCATTCCCAATTGCTCTGCTTTTCTCGCTTTTTCAGTCAACGCTGCGATTTCTTGTTGCAGTTCATAGGCAGACAGCTTGCTGTATCTTACTTCGCTCATATATATGACTCCTCAAATGAATAATTAATTTACTTCTATATTAAACAAAATTTTGTGATTTGGCTATTGATGCACTTATTCCCCATCAGGATTGGAAAGATAACGCTCAATCAATTCTATTGGAAAACCTTTTCGGTATAATGCCTGCTTCATTTTTTGTTCATATTCGAAGCCTTCATGGTTTTTATAGCGGCGTTGCATTTTTTCGGCATGGTGGCAAAGAGAATCCCATTGTTCATCCTCATCCTTTTCAACCGTCACACCTTCAAGTGCTTTTTGGATGACATCTCTAGGGAAACCTTTCCGTAACAAGGTTTGTTCAACCTTCAGCCTTAACGCTCGTTCGGAAATGTTTTTTTCTTTTTTGACCGCTTTTCCAGCGAGATTCCTTGCATGTTCAATTTGAATATCATAGGGGTATTCCTTCAATGCCTCGACAATCAACTTATCCTGCACCCCTTTTTCCTTAAGCTCAAGCTTAAGGGTAGTGGGCCCTTTATTCCCTCCATTCACATGGGTCCGTACGTAAGCCTTGGAAAATTCAAGGTCGTCTAAATAGTTAAAACTGTATAGTTTATGTACCGCTTCCTTAATGATCGGCTCTTCCGTTTCCTTCTTTTTTAAATAAAGGCGAATTTCCGATTCCGAGCGCATCCGGTATGATAAATAATTAAGTGCATCGGTAAATGCTTTTTGGATTTCATCATGGAATTGTATTTCGGCCAAAAGCAGGTCATCAAGTTCCATACCCTTTTTCAACTGAAATTTCAATAGCACTTCTTCGTCTACACTGAAGGCATATTTTTCCTCGACGAAGATGTTATAACGATCTTTACGTTTCTTCTGGGTTGTTATTTTTGTTATGTTTGGCATAAATCCACCCCCCACACCTACTTTACCCCTTTACGTTTACCATTTCTATATGTAGCATGCCTAAAAATGAAAAAAGAACATGGGCATGTTAAAGTGAAGGAAAGACAGGGAAAGGAAGTGATTTTCATGAAAATAGCCATTGCTGGTGGAAGCGGTTTTGTCGGCACAGCCCTTATTGATGAATTATCAAAAGAAAATCATGAACTATATATTTTGACCCGTCATCCCGAAAAATTTAAAAAACGGACTAATTTGACATATATCGGCTGGTTGACCGAGGAGGCAACGCCGGAAATGCACTTGGAGGGGCTCGATGTGTTCATTAACCTTGCTGGTGAATCCCTGAACAGCGGCCGTTGGACACCTGAACGAAAGCGCCGGATTGTCGAAAGCAGGATTGAAGCTTGCAAAGAGATGAACCGGATCATTTCCATACTGCCCGATAAAGTGTCCGTCATCATCAATGCAAGTGCAATCGGATATTATGGTATTTCGGACGGTGAGACCTTTACCGAAACCTCTGAATCCATTGGTGATGATTTCTTGGCCCGTACTGTTCAACTATGGGAAAAGGAAGCGGCTAAATCACGCTCTTACAGTAAAAGGTTGATCTTTACAAGATTCGGGGTGATTCTTGGAGAAAAAGACGGAGCACTGCCAATGATGTCCTTCCCCTATAAACTATTTGGCGGAGGAAAGATTGGCAAAGGGAATCAGTGGCTTTCCTGGATTCATATCCATGACGCGGTCCGTGCAATCATCTTTTGCATGAATGATGCCAGGTTAGAAGGTCCAGTCAATTTTACGGCGCCGAACCCCGTTCAGATGGATACATTCGGTAAAACGATAGGAGCTGTCCTGCACCGGCCCCATTGGTTAACTGTCCCCCCTTTCTTCCTCAAGAAATTGTTGGGGGAAATGAGCATCCTTGTACTTGAAGGGCAAAATGTCCTTCCCACTAAACTTAAAGAGGAAGGATTCAGCTTTTCCTTTCTAACCCTTAAAGAAGCCTTACAAAATATCTTAAAAGAAGATTCCCACGTATGAAAGGGTCATTTTAGGAAAAAATAGGGATATTAAGTGAATGGAGATGATCTAATTGCTCAAAAAACACGATAAAGAAAAAAGTAACTTAACTAGTACACAAGCGATTCTTTATGCTCGCGAATTTAAAAAAGCAGATCGAGCTGGTGGATATACCGAGAAGAAATCCCGTCGTTAGGTTTGGAGTTTTTTCCCTTACATTTTGAACAGCCACTCAACACAAAATAAGCTGGAGATGATTAGTGAATTCATCTCCAGCTTATTTTATATTCCAGGGGGCGATGACATGGGACGAAATAACATACACCATAATCGAGATAAGAACAAACAGAAACTTCCTCAGGTTCCCAAAAACCTGAAAAGTGACGGACTTGACGTTGAATATTCTTCCGAACTGGCTGACCAGGAAGATATCGAGGCACAAGCCCGTGCAAATGCGGCTGACCGCCGTGCTCATAATCGCCGATAAGCAGAATAAACCAACCCAAGGGGCTGATTTACAGCCCCTTGGTTCTCTTTATTTACATAGCTTATCCACACCCCTGTGTATATTGTGGATATATTCTGAAAATACTGACAAGAAATAAGTCCATTAACTCACCTTATCAACATGAAAATAATGTTATTTCGGATAACCCTGTGGATTATGTGGATAAAAGAGAGATTGGGCTAATCCGCCGCATTTTTGTTGTGGATAACTATTCTCTCTCCTTCATTTGTTCCACAAGATTATTATTCATAAAATAATTCATCCATATCTTTTTCCAGCGATTCTAAACTCCAACCCTAACTTGGTATTGTATCGGCTGCTGACGCCGGCATTTAAAGAAGGCTCCCTAAACCTTTGCCATCAACATTTTCCTCCAACTGTTTACGAAGCAAGAACTTTTGAATCTTCCCACTTGCGTTCCGAGGCAGCTCATTACAGAAGATATATCTCCTTGGACGCTTATAGTTCGCCAGACTATTGCTGTTCTTACACCAAGTTTCTAAATCGCTTTCGGCAAGAATTGGGTCTTTGGCTACGATGAAGGCCGTTACCGTTTCCCCCCATTGATCATCTGGCTGACCAAGTACCGCACAGTCGAGAACTCCTTGATGCTCATATAGTGTATCTTCCACTTCACGCGGATAAATATTTTCCCCTCCAGAAATAATCATGTCGTCCACACGGTCCTTGACCCATAGATATCCATCTTCATCTAGGAATCCGATGTCACCGGAATGGTACCAGCCTTTGTAAAGCGCCTTTTCGGTCTCTCTATCTTTTTGAAAGTAACCCTGCATGATACACGGCCCCTTTACAAGGATTTCCCCTGTTTCCCCAGGTTCCAGCATATCCTCGGGATCTGATGGCCCTTCGTCATTCGGACGGGCAATGATGATTTCATGATCGGAACATGCCTTGCCGGCAGAACCCGCTTTCCTAATTTGATCTTCCTCCAATAGGAGCGTTATGGCCGGCCCCATTTCAGTCATTCCATAGGCTTGGATGAACTGGATGCCGAGTTTCTCCCGACAGGCACGTACAAGGGATGGAGCCATCGGTGCTGCTCCATAAAGCCCTAACTTCAAGCTCTGGAATTTATACTCCTCCAATTTCTCCTGAATGAGCATGTTCCACATCGTAGGTGCAGCAAAAAACTTGGTGACCCCCTCGGATTCAATCAGTTCCATGACCTTTTTGGGATGAAACTGATGTAATATGACATTAGCTGCACCGACCTGTACACGAGGTAAAAAAGAGCAGTGCAATTCAGCACAATGAAACATCGGTGCAGTAATCAAACCGATATCAGAGCGTTCATACTTCATGGCCTCTATTAAAATCTCGGCTTGTTTGACCATGTCTTTATGAAGGTGAATGACCCCTTTGGGACGTCCGGTGGTCCCGCTCGTATACATGATGGCATAAATGTCATCTTCGTGCACTTCCACTTCATCTGGCTTTGAGGAGATACTGGCCAATTTTTGGCGGTAACCTTTGGCATAACCAGGCACATCCTCATCAATATACCAGAAGGCCGTTTCCGGAAATCGCTTTTCAACCGCGGCAACGTTCGTTTCCAATTCGCGTTCGAATAGAACGACCTTTGGAGCAGCGTCGTTCAAAATGAAGGCCAACTCTTCCGGCATTAAACGGAAGTTGATCGGATTAAAGATTGCACCGATTTTTGCACAGGCAAAGAACGCTGTTGCAAGCTCTTCATTGTTATAAAGGTACGTAGATACCCTATCCCCTTTTCGCACCCCTTCCGCTTGAAGGGCCGCCGCCAACCTATTCACCTGTTCATTCCATTGGATGTACGTATAGCGGATATTTCTTCTCACGTCGTAGATAGCTTCTTTAAGGGGGAATTTCTGAACCGTCTGATCAAAGATATTTTTAATCGTTACTGACAAATCATTCTCCTCCTCAAGTAACCACAATCAACAGGAAGAATTCAGCAAATCCTGCCGATGGTCGACTTCATCCCTTTTTAAGCTTTTACTTTCGTGTGAATTACGAATATTCATAAATGGTTAGTCCAGCTTCAGTCCATTCTTTCAATGATGGTGGCATTCGCCATACCGTGGCCTTCACACATTGTTTGCAGCCCATAACGGCCGCCCATCCTTTCTAATTCATGGATCATGGATACCATCAATCGGGCCCCACTGCCGCCAAGAGGATGTCCCAATGCAATCGCCCCGCCATTTGGATTCAGCTTCTTGGGGTCTGCCCCCGTTTCTTTTAGCCAGGCAATAGGTACAGGAGCGAAAGCCTCGTTCACTTCAAAGATATCGATATCATCAATTGTAAGACCCGCTTTTTCCAAAACTTTTCGGGTGGCAGGAATCGGTCCCGTTAGCATCAGGGTGGGATCTGACCCGACAACAACCCGTGTATGCACTTTAAAGCGCGGTTTCAATCCAAGTTCTTCGGCTTTACTGCGTTCCATCAATAATAAAGCGGCGGCACCGTCACTGATTTGACTTGAATTCCCTGCATGGATTAAACCGCCTTCTTGAAATGCCGGTTTCAATCCAGCCAGCACTTCAAGCGTAGTTCCGCCCCTTGGGCCTTGATCTTCCGTAACTTCGATTTGATTTCCTTCTTTATCAGTACCCGTTACTGATATCATTTCACGGTTAAAATGACCTTCTTTTTGAGCACGTATTGCCTTGGCATGACTTTCAACGGAAAACCGATCACAATCTTCACGTGTTATTTCCCACTTATCTGCGATTCTTTCAGCTGATAAACCTTGGTTGATTACCTCGTAAAGGTCCATATACTTTTGACTTGATACAGCACCTTGAAGATTTGACCCCATGGGAACTCGTGACATGTTTTCCACTCCGCCGGCCACTACTACATCCATATCACCCGACAGGATGGCCTGGGAAGCAAAATGGACTGCCTGCTGACTTGATCCGCATTGTCGGTCAATCGTCGTTCCCGGCACTTCAATCGGAAATCCTGCTATCAGTGCGGCAACCCTCGCTATATCACCGGCCTGTTCGCCCGACTGTGAAACGCAACCTAAAATGACATCATCGACGATAGCAGGATCGATTCCCGCCTTTTCAATGAGCTTCTTCAATACTTCCCCTGCCAAATCATCAGGACGAACGTCTTTCAAGACACCGTTTCTTCTGCCTACCGGCGTGCGAATTCCTTCAACGATAACCACTTCCCGCATATACTCTCTTCCCTTCTCATCTTTTATTATAGCCCCAGATTCTTAGCGATGATTTTCTTCATGATTTCATTTGTGCCGGCATAGATGCTTGCTACCGGGACATCCCGATACCTTCTGGCAATTTTGTATTCCTCCATATATCCATAGCCGCCATGGAGCTGCATGCATTCAATGGATATTTTTCTGGCAGTCTCCGTCAAACGCCATTTCGCCATCGAAACTTCCGTTACAACCTGTTCACCAGCCATATGTTTGGTGATCAATTGATCTAGGAAGGCACGCCCCATTTTTATCTCAGTAGCCATTTCTGCTATTTTGAATTGAGTATTTTGAAACTCACTTACAGATTTTCCGAACGCTTCCCTGCCCTTCACATACTCAATCGTATCGGCCAGCATATCCTCGGACGCGGTTTGGGCACAAATTGCCACCACAAGGCGTTCCTGCTGCAGTTTTTCCATTAAATAAATAAACCCCTTGCCTTCCTCACCAAGCAGGTTCTCCTTTGGAACACGGCAATCCTCAAAGATGAGTTCTGCTGTATCTTGACTGTGCAAGCCAAGTTTCTTCAGTTTTCTTCCCCTGGAAAACCCGGGTGTATCCCTTTCGACCATGACTAAGCTAACGCCTTTATGTTTTGGAACGGCACTGGGATCCGTTTTACAGGCAACGATGATCAAATCCGAGTGAATGCCATTTGTGATGAATGTCTTTTGGCCATTTAATATGTAATGATCTCCATCCAAAATGGCAGTCGTTTTAATATTGGCCAAATCCGAACCTGTACCAGGCTCCGTCATGGCAATGGCTGTAATGATTTCCCCCGTCGTGCATTTAGGAAGCCAGCGCTGTTTCTGCGACTCATTTCCGTATGCGGAAATATACGGAACGGTGATGTCACTGTGAAGTCCGAAACCAATAAAACCAGAACCGACTCTTTCCAATTCCTCATTAATTATGACCGCAAAGCCCCAATCTACCCCTGAGCCCCCATAATCTTCTCCTAGGTCCGGACATAAAAAACCCTGTTCCCCCATTTTCACCCAAAAAGACCGGGGAATGATCCTTTCTTCTTCCCATCGTTCATAGTGGGGAACTGCTTCTTTCTCTAAAAATTTTCGGAATGACTTTCGGAAAATCTCATGATCTTCACTTAGGTATGGATGTTTCATCTGTTGTATCTCCTCTCCTACCTTTGCCGGAGGCTCTTTTTTAGATTTACAATGGTTTGCCCTGAAGGGATTGACAACTTACCTTGGTGACATTCTAATGGCCCCATCCAGTCTGATGGTTTCCCCATTCAGCATTGGATTCGTTATGATGCTTTCCGTTAGTTTAGCGTACTCTTCGGGATACCCGAGCCTTGATGGGAATGGCACGGTTTTACCTAATGACGTCCTGGCTTCTTCAGGTAACGAATCGAACATCGGCGTATGGAATAGTCCGGGTGCAATCGATACGACACGTATCCCTTTGGTGGCAAGCTCCCTTGCGATTGGCAGCGTCATACCGACAATCCCTCCCTTGGAGGCACTATATGCCGCTTGTCCGATTTGTCCTTCAAAGGCAGCGACCGAAGCTGTATTGATGATGACTCCACGCTCCCCCTCTTGATTCGGTTCATTTTCGACCATTTTTTCCGCCGCAAGCCGGATTACGTTAAATGTACCGACCAAATTGATTTGCACAACCTTTGAGAACGCTTTCAATTCATGGATGCCTTTCCTGCCTATGACCTTCTCTGCAATGGCAATGCCTGCACAGTTGATGACAGCATTGATGCTACCGAATTTTTTTATTCCTGCTTCCAATGCTACCGACACGCTTTCTTCACTAGTTACATCCGTTTTAATAAACAGGACCGAATCTCCCAACTCCTGAGCCATTTTAGCGCCTTTCTCTTCCGAGAGGTCAAATATGACCGCTTTTCCACCTTTTTTAATGATGTTTCTTACTGTCGCTGCTCCCAGACCTGAAGCCCCGCCTGTCACAACTGCAATGGTTTCTTGAATTTCCAAATTCTCACCCCATTTGTTTCTAGAATATATATTCATCTTTCACTACCATCAAAACCTATTTTCAAGATTAATTTCACCGCTTGCCTGTTTTATCGTTCATTTTCAAGTCATGAAGGGTTTCGGTAAAGCCTTTGATTACCTGTTCGAAATCCTGCTTCAACCCATCCAGCTCTTTAATTCGTTCATTAATTTCTTTTAACTTCTGCCCTGCAGTATCAATCGTTTTTTCCAATTGCTTAATTCCTGTCCTATCCTTATCGAATAATAGGACTATTTCCTTTATTTCCACTAACGAAAAACCATACTTCTTACCGCGCATTATGATTTTGAGCTGTGCGTATTCTTTCTTTCCATAAACTCTTTTTCCCGTTTCGGTACGCTTTGGCCTAAGCATACCCAGTTCCTCATAATATCGGAGGGTCCTTGTCGTCAATCCGAATTCTTTTGCTAACTGAGAAATGGTGTACATGTTAAAACCACACTTTGCAAAGGGATTATTTACCTTTATTTTAACATTAACGTTAACGTAAACTTCAATGAAATATTCACAAAATTTATAATATATGGAACTATATGAAAGATTTAAATTGATATACTATGGGTATATTCTTTTATTGAAGGGAATGATTGATCAATGCTATGTTCAAAAATATTAGTTGCTTATGATGAATCTGAATTGGCCCTCAAGTCTTTGGAAAAAGCGATTGAATTAGCGAAGCTGGATCCCGCTATCGAAATCCAAGTGCTTCACGCTGTTACGCTGCCAATCAAGCCAAATATATATGGCAATGCTTTTCAGGAAATTGAACAATCCATGCTTAAGTATGGTAAGGAAGTAATTAAAAAAGCGGAAGCGCTTTTATCCGAAATCCCGAATGCATCCCAAACATTTGTAGTAGAGGGTTCAGCCATCACAACTTTATTGGAACATGCAAAATCCGAGAATTGTGACCTTATTATCATGGGGAGCCGCGGATTGAGCGGCTTCAAGGAATTCCTGGGCAGTGTGAGCCACTATATCGTTCAACATTCTCCAGTCCCTGTCTTGTTGGTCAAATAAAACTTACGGCAGATATGGCCAGCCCCTTCATAGGCTGGGTTCCCCTTTGGAATCCAGCTTATTCATGCGTGCATGAACTCCAAACTTTTCATGTTTTACAAACACTTCCGTTTACGGGTAAAATGAAACTAATTTCAAACGAGGATAACAGGTGACGCAATGGATATTAAACATTTGCAATACTTTATAGAGGTTGCCAATTTCAATAGCTTCACTCGGGCTGCCGATCATTTATTCATTACCCAGCCGACCATCAGCAAGATGATCAAAAACTTGGAAACCGAGCTAGGTGTTGAGCTTTTTGATCGTTCACGTAAGCAACTGATTTTGACCGATGCAGGCAGGGTTGTCTTGGAGCAGGCAAAATTGATAGATAAGGCCTTTCACAATTTAGAAACGGAAATGGACAATTTATTAGGTTTAAAAAAGGGACATATACGCATCGGGCTGCCGCCGATCATCGACGCTTCTTTCTTCCCCCGAATTCTTAGCCGTTTTCACCAGGACTATCCCAATATCACCTTTCAATTAGTAGAGGATGGTTCAAAGAAAATAGAAGAATCCGTCCAAAATGATTTAATTGATATAGGCGTAATAGTCCTGCCAACCAACAACGCCCTTTTTCACCATTTTGCTTTTTTGGAAGAAGACATCAACTTGATAATTCACCCCTCCCATCCCCATGCTTGTGGGGATGAAATTGATTTGGCCGACTTGCAAAATGAATCTTTCATCTTATTCAATAAAGATTACGTCCTTCGGGATCTCATCATTTCATCCTGTAATGAAGCTGGTTTTTCTCCGCATATCGTTACTGAAAGCTCACGCTGGGATTTTATTGAGGAAATGGTTTACTGTAAACTTGGCGTTGCTCTATTACCGGAAAGTTTATGTCGACATGATGAACGCGTAAAGACAATCAGGGTTAGAAACCCCTCCATTAGTTGGAATTTAGGATTCATATGGAGTAAAGACCATTACCTTTCATACGCTGCAAAAGAATGGCTGAAATATACTAGGGAAGCATTGTCCCATAAGTAGTGGATTATCCAGCATGATCGATGTAAGCACTATCATAGATTTGGGTTATGCACATGATAACATCTAACCATTTTACAATGCGTTACGGCGGGGGTAGACTAGTATGAGTAAAAAGCACGTTAAATACTGATGGATTCCATATGTTCTAAAAAGGAGATATTCATGATCACTTTATCTAATGTCGATGAGTTACAGGCATCAGAAGCAGCTCTGGGAAAAATTAAAAATTCATACCCCGAACTATTTAATAAACTGCTCCATGTCGTTGCCTTAACACGGGCTCTTCAATTTAAATATCAATTTATGGGCACGTTAATCATGGATGAAAATTCTAACGAATACACCCCTGAATTCGTTATGCCCTCCATTATCGAATTATATATAGAAGAAGTTCAAAAGTTAAAGGATGATCCGAATATCCAGGTATTACTTCAGACCTTCTCTCAAAGTAAAAGTATTGGATATGCCAAAATCAGTATGCTTGTGCTCGGTAAAAGCCCTGAATCGCTTTTAGGAGCTTCATGCATCAAATGAGGCCCCCTGATATGCCCCGAAAAAAAACCTCCCATAATGGAAGGTTTTTTTCTATACGTGTAATTAAAGTACTTTACTCAAAAAGGCTTTAGTTCTTTCCTGCTGGGGATTATTAAAAATCTCACTAGGAATATTTTCTTCAATAATATAACCTTCGTCCATGAAAATCACGCGATCTCCAACTTCTTTTGCAAACCCCATCTCATGGGTCACAACTACCATTGTCATGCCTTCCTTAGCCAGTTGCTTCATGACCTCAAGGACTTCACCGACCATTTCCGGATCCAGGGCGGAAGTGGGCTCATCGAATAGCATGATTTTGGGTTCCATCGCCAACGCCCTGGCAATTGCGACACGTTGCTTTTGTCCACCTGATAATGAATCCGGATATGCGTTCGCTTTCTCTGCAAGTCCCACTTTCTTAAGCAGTTCCATACCTCTTTGGGATGCCTGTTCTTTGGATATCTTGCGGACCTTTATAGGCGCCAGCATTATATTCTCAAGAACAGTCTTATGTGGAAATAAGTTAAAATGCTGAAATACCATGCCAACTTCCGTCCGTACTTTATTGATATTGACCTTCTTGTCTGTCGTATCAAGCCCTTCAATGAAAATATGGCCTCCCGTTATCGTTTCAAGTTGATTGATGCATCTGAGAAAAGTGGATTTACCCGACCCAGAAGGACCAATTACCACGACTACTTCCCGAGGGGAAACGATTGCATTGATATTTTTCAATACATCATTTTCACCAAATGACTTCTTTAGATTCTCCACCTTTATCATTCTGTTTTCAACCTTCTTTCGAGTCTATTTAATACGAAACTTAAAATGAGGGTCAGGAATAGATAGATGAAGGCACAAGCCAAGTATGGCTCCCACACTTTAAAGTACTGACTCCCCATCGCTTTCCCCCAATACATTAATTCCGGGGCAGCAATGACACAAAGCAGGGATGAATCCTTCAATAATACGATGAATTCATTTCCTAACGGAGGAATCATTCGTTTGAAAGCTTGAGGCAATACAACATGTATCATTGTTTGGGCATGGGTCATCCCCAATGAACGCGCCCCTTCCATTTGCCCTTTATCGATGGATTGAATGCCCGCCCGGAAAATTTCTGCGATATACGCGGCTGCATTTAACGATAAAGCAATGACACCGGCGGTTACTGCATTCGTTTCCCCGGTAAAAAAGGGCACGATTCCAAAATGAATTAAAAAGATTTGAACTAAAAGCGGTGTTCCGCGAAAGACCGTGACATAACCGTAAAATGGAAGGGCAAGCACTTTGTTTCTCATGATTTTCCCTAAACCGATCAATAACCCCAAAAAGGTTCCGATCAGGATGGAGGAAACCGAAAGCCCAATAGTAAGCAATGTCCCTTTTAATAAGAAAGGAGCATATTCAAAAATAATATCCCAGCGAAAACTCATTTCGTTCCCCTCCTAAAGACCAAAAAAACTGCGTAACTTCACACGTAAAGTTACGCAATCTTTTACTATCCATTTTTTTTATTGTTGTGCTTTCAACGTTTCAATATCTGGGTCAGTACCAAACCACTCTTTATAAATTTCTGAATATTTCCCATTTTCATAAATGGCATTCACCGCTTTATCGAATTCCGATTTCAATTCACTGCCTTTCGGGAACATAAGACCATAAAACTCCTCATTGAAACTATTGCTGTCTTCAACGACTTTCAGTTTTTGATCGGGGTTATTTTTCACATATTCTTCAACAACCGTATTATCAGCTACGACAGCCGATGCTCCGCCTTTCAGTAGTTCCTGAATGGCCAGGTTATTATTTTCGAATTTTTTGATATCCTTGTGATTCTTTCCAAGTAGCTTCTCTACCGCTTCCTGTCCTGTAGTACCGGTCTGAACGGCAATGACGTTCCCTTTCAATTCATCTCCAGATTTTATATCACTATCCTCAGGAACGAGAATTTTGTTTGTGGATAAGAAATACGGAACCGAGAAGTCATAAGATTGTTTTCTTTCGTCATTCACTGTAATCGCAGATATGGCGACATCCGCTCTCTTACCTTCGATTTCAACAAAAATCGGATCCCAACCAACACTTTCCAATTTAACTTCATATCCCGCTTCTTTTGCAACGGCATGGATGAAATCAACATCGAAGCCTACAATCTTATCGCCTTCAAGATATTCAAATGGAGCATAGTTGGCGTCAGTCACGATCCTGAGTGTTTTCCCATTGGACTCTTCTTCTTTACCAGTTGTCGAGACTTCCTTATCCTTCCCGCATCCTGTTACCAGTAACAAAGAAGCAACCATGGCAAACACTAAAAAAGAAACCTTTTTCAAAATAATCCCCTCTTCTCTCTCGTAAACTCTCTTTTTTAAAAAAACAGATAAATCTAACTTTAGAGAACATTCAGTATATTCTTTTAAGAATATTATACGTTTATTTGTTTTTTTATGCAATAAAAAGTCGATAAATAACTTTAGCAAAATAAAATTTTAATCAATTAACTTGGTAAATCAAAAACGCAACTATGCTCTAATGGGGAAAGATGCAGTCTTTTATCCTTTACTAGAATTAATGGATATTATATTGAAAACAGATAGTGCCACCGTTCAAAAGTTTTAATGTAACAAAAATAAGCAGCCGCCATATTTGTGGCCGCTGCTTAAGTGATTTTAAGGGACTTCCTTATTCCCCTCTTCAATATCCAACATATCCAACAGGAAGATGAAGATCGGTATTCCGATGATCAATCCCCATATTCCAAGGAAATGCTCGGAAAACAATAGGATGATGAAGGTGAAAAATGTTGGAAGATTCGTTTTTGCCGACATGAATTTCGGATTCAAAATATAGCTTTCAATTGCATGGATCACAACAATCATGATTAATACCGCAATCACTTTGGGCATGCCGCCGATACTATAGGCAATCATGCTAAGCGGGATGAGGGAGATGATGACCCCTGCAACCGGAATCAAACCCAGGAAGAAAATCATGATCCCTAGACCGAGCAACTGCGGGAAGCCAAGAATCCATAAGAAAGTGACGGATAGGACGGCATTCGTGATGGCTATCAAGAACTGGACCTCAATCACCTTTCCGAATGAATTGATGAATTTGACGCCAAAATGGCTTAAGTTTATAAAGAAAGATTTAAATTTGGCCCGCTTGAATTTAGAAGTGAAGCGAATGATTTTATCTTTTTCCAATAAGAAAAAAAGACTAAGCAACATGGAAATGAAAATTTGAAATGCCAGTTTACCGAAATCGGATATATAAAGATAGAGTGTATTCATCTGTGTTTGAAGATCGAGCGGAGATTTCAGCTCGTTCATTATATTAATGGCATATTGAATGACTCTGCTATCTGGTGGATGTTGAAAGAAGAAAACGATCTGTGTCACTAATTCCGTGAATTGTAGCGTAATGACCGGTAGATATTTATAAAGAACGATGGCTAAACAAGAAATGACGACTACATATAAAAAGCTTATAACAACCTTGGAATTGATATGCATCACTTTATTCAGCCGAATCATGATAATTTGCTCCAGCCTTCCCATCAGGAAAGTGAAAACAAATGTGAATAACACGATATTAACCATACTTCCGATGCTAATTAAAAAGAGGACCAACACAATTAATGTAATTAACCTTGAAAAACCTTCGCTTTGCAAATACTCTTTTACCACTTACCTATCTCCTAACTACCGTTCTGCCGTAATAATTCCTTTACCTTTCATTTTACACGGAATTGAGGAATTCTACTACAATTACCTTCCATTGACAACAAAATTATTTGAATGATCAGTAAAACCCATGAAGGAGACGTCATTAATATTTTTCTGGAAGATTCGATCTTTTACCCCAAGCCATTTCTGCATGAAAAAACATCTGCCAAATCGGCAGATGCCAGGCCTTGGACAAACTCAATGAAAATCGAGTATATCTTAGGTTCTTTATTGGTTTGTTCAATTTGGGCGTTGATTTATGCTCCAGGCACGCGCTTTTCCAAGCAGGAGTCTTTCACCTTTCCCCTTTTTGAAACTCATCATTTGCTAAATGGACAGATGCTAATCTTCATCCTTCACATCGATATCTTCTGGGATAGGCTCGTTATAATAATCCGCTAATTGCTTCTTATATTTCTCCATCTGTTCAAGATGCATATTAAACTGCTCTTTAAAAATCAAATGCTGCTCACCATCATGAACGGTGCGAATTTTATTTTGAATGATCAAATTTTCTATATAAGATTCCGGCATCGATAGATATTCCGCAGTCTCTTTTACTGTCAAGTACATGCCTTCACCCCTTTTCCTCTCTAACTATACTAGATATGGGGCATTATTTGAAGTGCCTGATTTTCATTGCATGGCAAGGAAAGTAGCGAAACTGTTCCAGGGTTTTGGCATGAAACCTCCGCAGCTTAATCGTTTTCAGCCAAGGGAACATTTTGGATAAAAAACTTACAATCACCCCCAAGTAGATGTAAGATAATGTTAAAGCAATATATCCATAGATTAAGAGGAGTGGACAAAAATGACCTTCTTTTATGTCATTCTTGCGGCAATTTTTGCTGTTTTCCTGGTCAATTTCGTTAAAGGGCTAAGTGAACCGGCAAAAATGGAACGCTATCAAAATGAATTCCGTAAATACCGTGAAGAAACTTTAGATATTCATGCAACGGAAATCGTTTCAGAAGCATTGATAGAAAAGCTTAATAAAGCACTGGATTTCGATTATATGGAAAAAGTCAATATTGAGTTCCGACTTCAGCATCCACGGGACTCACAGTTAAAGGTCAATCAGGCCTGGCGTGAATTGAAACGCTATTTGATTATGGCTGCAGTGTTTGGAAAAGTTGAAATGTTTAATTCAGCCATCGATGAGTTGTGGCATATCATGCTGAAATATAGACGGGAATATGATGAGTTTTGCCAGGCTTTCATCGGTAGGACCATTCAGCACCATCCTCATTCTGAACCCGTTTTCAAACCCGAAGAGCGCACTCTTTTTGACTTTTACTATGTTCAGCTATTTACGGTGGACACCCATTCCATTCAAAAGTGGGGAAAATTTTTCAAACATGATAAAGGGCTAAAGCTTCTCCGCGATTTTGAAACGTTGGAGCTGGAGCAGTTAAAAGGGAAATATATGCGGAAACCGACAAGTATACAAGCGGAACGGACCTTTGAAGCCTTCACTTCACAATTTAAAGAAAATCGCCCCATGACAGAATTGAATGGGCGGAAAACCTACGACCAGACGGACTACGCAGCTCCTGCCTATTTCACTTATGCAAGCACTGATGATTTTGACAGCGAATTTAAAGATATATTCGGGAATGAACCGAACACGGTTTCCTCCGGATCTGGCCATGTCGATCATGGTGGCCATCCCGGTTCCCATGACAGCAGTTCTGATTCGTCTTCCAGCTGTTCTTCATGCAGTTCTTGTTCGTCTTGAGCTTATCGCTTGGAGAAATCCAAGCGTTTTTGTATACACAAGCATTAGATGAACTTGATTGATCAAGCTTACGAAAATCCAGACCAGTTTTTGTCTTTGCAAATTGGGAAAACAGAAAAAATCAGTACAAGGTTTAACTGAAGATCGAGTGAAATTGATTCAAGAATAAAAACAATATAGAAATGTCCTTTCGCCATAATGTTTTGGAACTAATATAAATCAGTGGGAAATAGTGGCAAGTCGAAATTAATAAAATATAAGAAGAGAAAGAGAGCTTTTAAGTGCTCTCGGTTTACAGGCAAAAGGGGTTCGGAATTAATAAATTCCGAACCCCTTTGAATTTTCGTCCAAGGTTAAGAGCCTTGGTATCTGACGCATTCCATTTTCTTCTTCATTAATTCCACCGATTGAGCCAATTCTTGATCTTTTGTTTATTTTTCTCAAGAACCTCCTTAGAGGTCCTGTTGTCTTTTTGTTTTTTCCATTCAAAGAAAGATGCAATTGCGATAAGCAGCCCTCCGCCGATGATTAAATACAGCCACCATGGCATCTCGCCCCACATCGAATTGGTATTCATATAGACATTGAATAAAATGGTCCCAGTTCCAGCGATGAAATAGGATTTGTATTTCATCATGAACCCAAAGAGCATTGCTGCCAATGATACCGTGCCGATAATGAGGGCATCATATATGGTATTTCCCGCCATTGCATCAATGATCAGGGCTAAAAACAAGAGGATAACAATACCACTCTCGATATATTGTGTGATTTTTCCTTTAACAAAGATTTTCCTCAGCAGGGTGGTGCTGACAATGAACAGCGGCAATATATTAACCTCTTCCTCAAGTACAGGAGGTATCGTGAGCTGATCGGCTATGACCCAATACGGATATAGACTGAACAATATCGCTGCAGCCAATTGGGTCTTTCTTTCGATCTTGCCTGTCGTTGTGCTTCTCATCAAAATGAAATTGGCCGGAATCAGAAGCGCCACGAAGATTTCCAAAATGAAATGTGCTGGTCCGCGCGTCAAAACATCCATGTTCATGGCAAGAAGAAACAGCAGACCATAGACTCTGTAAAAATCCAATTGAAGTCCTGAGCTGCCTTTATCCAGCAAGCCTTTAAAGTATTTCCTGCTTAGCAGTACCATTATGGCCGTACACCCAAAAAGGACTGCCGTTCCAACGAAAGGCCGTAATGTGTCCGCGTAGATGGTGATGGTCCAATACGGATACAAACTGAGAATTCCTGTTAGCCAAACGTAGATGCCCTTTTCTTTTACATCCTTTGTGAAACTTTTAATCAAGATGAAGTAAACCGTGATCAAGAGCGAGACGAAAACCTGAAGTAACTGGCTTGATGTTTCAGTTACTGGGATTCCCCTATTCATGGCAAGTAAAAACAGCAGGCCATATATCCTGTAAGCATCGATGGTCATACCTGCTTCTTCCCTTTTGATTAAACCATCGAAATAACGCCGGCTTAAAAGCAGCATCGCTGACATACAGCCGAAAAGGAACAGCAATCCCATTACAACCGATAGGCTGTCGGCATAGCCGATGATGATCAGGAAGGGATACAGACTGACCAGTGCAGCAATATTGGAATAGATTATCCTTTCTAGCTTTTCCGCTGTCAGGCTCCTCAGGTAGATGAAATAGGCGGTTAGCAGCAGCGATACAATGACTTGTAGTAACTGATGTTTAGTATCATTAATAACCTCCGCATTCATATCGATCAAAAAGAATAAACCATAGATCCTGAAAGGATCAAAGCTGATGATGCCTGATCCGTTTTGCTTGAGTGAACCGCTGGAGAGCCTGCTCAGTAACAACATTCCTGCCATACAGCCAAAAAGAACAGCCAAACTCGGGACGGTTGGGAGTGTCTGGGCATAATTTATGATATTGATGAACGGGAAAAGGCCAATGATGGCCGCTATACCCGAGTAAATGCTTTTTTCTTTCTTATAGACCGTGAATCTTTCCATAAGAATGAAGTAGCTAGGCAACAGCAGGGAAACAAAAATCCCCAAAATCGCTGAAGCTGTATCGCTCATAAACACTTCCAGGTTCAGAGCACACAGATATAACAAGCCAAAAATCCGATAATGATCAATGACTTTCTCCGTTCCCTCTTGGTTGACCAATCCTTTGAAATGACGTCTGCTGGCCATCACCATCACTGCCATACATCCAAGCAATATGATAATCGCCATTACCAGTGGCAATGTATTTACATACATATTATAGAAGATGAACGCCAAGCTTAGAGGGACCGCAACATAGTTCCGCCAGTTCCTTTTCATGAGCAGATACCAGGCAAACACGAACTGTACAGTCATCACTCCCACCCAGACCCATTCCCTGTTAAGTGGAAAGTCCCGGATCGCCGTTTCCAAAATGGTTATGCTTATCCCTAAATGACTGAATGGAATAAGGTAATACTCCATGATGCCTTTCCAATACTTATTGGATAACCCCCAAAGAATGGTTATGAGTCCTGCCGTAATCATCATGCTTATTGATGTAATGAATCCTATTTGCTCCATGTTTACCACAAATAAATGGACCTGTAGGAAAAGGACTGAAAACCCTAGGTACGTAAAAACGTATTTTTCCCATTTCACATGCGCCCTTAAAGCACTCAAAATATAAATCGACAGTTGTGCAACATATAGTAACGGTGAACTATCCGTATGAATGATGAGCAAATAGCCAACGGGAATCGCAAGTAAATTGGCAAGGTGACTAGCGTAAAAGAAATACAGTTTCCCATTTTCCGAATATTTCCCAAGCCATTCTCCTAATAGGAAAAAGATAAGGGGGCCGAGCAACACGAACGCAATCCTCAACACCATTGAACCAAAATCAAAAACATCGTAGAGTGAAGCATATAAGCTGGCACTTGTAATCACGACTGGCACCCAGAATATGTGCTTCCGTTGAATATGGACGGACCAGCCGTTTATTGCAGTAGCTACGGCAATCACTCCGCTTGCCTCCAAAGGATTCAGTGGATCGAATGGAATCGATATCAAGGAAAGGAAGGAAAGAACCTGTCCGTTATATGAAAAAACTGGAAATAATTTATGGTATCTCTTTCTAAATGTGTAAGCTGCACTGATGGAAATCAGTGAAACACCCATTAAATAGATGCTGAGCGGGATATTTGAATGTACCCACCCTACGCTTTCCAGCAAATATGGATAGAAAGTAACCAAAGCAAGTACGAAAGTGATTGGAAATCCGTATATGGCGATTTCCTTCATATGCTTTGATTCGTCTTTTAAATAGGTAATGAAGAAAAGCCCCGAGATCATGGCGAGCTCTGCACTAACAGCAAGCCAATCCACTTCGCTCAATTTACTTGTCAGTATCACTAGCATGATCATTGGGGAGATAAGTAAGATACTCTTCTTAAACAGGCTGTACCTTGGGTGACGGTTATATAAATATACTCCAAGATATTGAATGACCTGAACAATAAATAACAGATTTAAAATGGTAGAAAAAGAGACTGGCAAGGCTAAGAAAAGATATAGGAACGCTAAGTCGAAAACAACAACAGCCGGGTACGTGAAGCTTGAATTTCCCGAATGAAGGGAAACATATGCAAGCTGGGCGGATACTAACATGAGCGCGATGAATATTTGCGCATAGTTATCCTGGTACACCATCGCGTTACTATATAAGAAAACGATCCCGCTCTCAATCAAACTGGTAATCATGAAGTTCTTCGAAAGCTTAGTCCTTTTTGCTTTAACCAGATATTTCGATAGCATGGTAAAAATGATTGGAACAAGTGCAAATGCAATGATCATGTACTCACTTATAAACGAGTTATAAACAAGATGGATATATCCATACGTGAAAACGGCGCTAAAAGCCATTTCATAATATTTTTTTTGGAATTTGACCGAAAAAATCAAAAACAAAACAGAAAAGACCATCAACGTTAGCGAATACACTAAGTTACTTGAAAATAACGTCAGGATCACAAAGGCTTCCACGATGAGCTTAAACTGGATGAATTGAAAAATGAATGGTTTGAATAACGTTAAGGCTTTTTGATTTTTCAATTGCTCCATATTCCATACTAGTATTAAATTAAGAATGCCAATCGCCAATAACATCCACTCGATAGTCGGCGTCACAAAAGCCAATCCGAAATAGCAGGTAATGCCAAACGTGAATATTGAAATGAAAATGAATATTTTCGACTTGAAGTAGTCAGCAATCTTATAATAAATGGCTAAGCAGAGTAATCCCCCAAGAAACCCCAGAAGCCCCCTCCCCCCACCATTAAGTGAAAGGTACTCTCCAAAAATCCGATAATATGAAGCTGATAAAATCGTAATCGGAATGAACAGCCCCGCTAGCGTCAGGAATGCAAAAGAAGTCTGTTCAATTTTCAGTTTCGAAGCGATGAAGGCCATCCCTGCAAAAATGACGGAAACCATTCCAATGAAGAAAACTTTCAGGACAGCATTCAGATCCCCCCATGAAGTGGTTGCTAAAATCAACCCGCCAAACAGAAGCAATATGACCCCAGTGAGCAGGATGACAGAAATATTCCGTTCCCTGATTTGTTCAGGTGTTTTCTTCGGCTTTGCCGGTTTTATCGGTTTCTCGCGCTTGATGGCCTGCTTTTGAATAACCGGTTTCCTGTCATTGATCTCCTTGACAGGTCCAAAGCTCTCCTCGAAACCGGATTCAATCGATGTATACTCGGCCTTCTTATCTTTCATTATCGGCTCATTCAACCCACTGGATTCCCGTAATTGGAATGAAGATTCTTCAATCAGGCTATCCCGCACCATCTTATCGGCACTTTCACCGATAGTCAATTCAGTTCCATGGGTGGATTTCTTCTTTTCTTCCTCTAAGCGCTTTTGTTTATGGAGGGCTAATTGGAAATGCCGATTGTATGCCCTGCTAATCCGAATATAGTCTGATTTAGGGATGAGCCGCCTTTCCCATAAAACATCCAGCTCTTCTTGGAAAATACGCTTCCTTCTTTCTAATGTCATTTCTTCGTTTGAAGAATCATTCATCCCAAGATTCCCCTTCCTTCATATAGACCTTCTATCATCTTATGTATATTGTCTTTTCGATAATAACAAAGTTTTCCCATTTTTAAAATATTTAGGATAATATACCAAGAATGCTTCTGCTGACTCAAAAAAAAAGAATGACTCCCATTGAAGCCATTCAACGTCCCTATATTGATTTTTCTTTATCCTCGCTCCTGATAATGAATAAATAAACGATCATCGAAATGAAAATCGAGGCGGCTGCGGTGATATAGATGCTCCTATAGCCAAAGAGGAAGCCTATCTGCCCGAACACGATGGCACCTATGCCCACGCCAAGATCAAAAAATGAAAAGTAGGTGGCATTCGCCATCGCCTTCCGATTGGGTGCCGTCTTTTCAATCGACCACGCCTGCAGCGCCGGCTGAACAGAACCGAATCCAAATCCATAAAGCAATGCCGCAATGTAAAGGACCGCTTCACTCGGCATCCATGCAAGCAGCAGCATTCCAGCCATGATGAGTACCGTTGAAGGCACGAATACGGCTCGATGTCCCCTTCTGTCATATAGTCGACCCGCGAATAATCTCGTGACCATGAGGGCCATTGCATATACTAAAAAGTACCACTGAATTCCATCCACACCTTTTTCCGCTGTATACAGGGGAAGGAAGGTTGCAATTCCACCAAATGTAACGGAGATGAAGAAAATGAGCAAAGATGGCTGAAGGGCACTTTTTTCATAAATATCAAACCTTTTGGCTCTGATAGCCGCTGAAGGATCACTTTCCACTTTTTGATACCGAATAAGTGATGCTGCAATGATGGCAAGCAATCCTAATAAAGAGCAGATCAAAAACAACTCTTGGAACGGAAGGACCGTAACTAGGAAAAGACCCAATGAAGGCCCGAATGCCAGAGCTAAATTACCCGATAATCCGTAATACCCCATCCCCTCACCACGCCGTTTCGCAGGGATTATATCGGAAGCAATCGTTCCTGAAGCCGTTGAAGAAAATCCCCAGCCGACGCCCTGTACAATCCGCATCATGAATAACAAGCCGATGCTCCCCATGAAACCGAAGGAACCCACTGACAATGCAAAAATGGCTAACCCGGCAAGAAAAACGATGCGCCTTCCTTTCGTCTCCAATAATCTTCCGGCAATTGGCCGGACAAGCAAGGCCGAAAAGGTGAAGATTCCAAGGACAGCCCCCACAAGACGGTCATCACCGCCAAGCTGTTCTACAAACAACGGGAGGGTCGGCATCGTCATTTGAAAACCCATGAAGATGCACATATATGCCAAACAGATCATGATGAAATCACGTGTCCAGATTTTATCAGTCCCTCTTACCCGTTCATCCACTAAGGTTTCCCTCATATCCCTTCACCTTCTAATTATAATAGTCATTGCCAGTTTACTAAAATTGCTTAAAATAAGCGAATGATTTATTTCGTGTACCTAAATATATATATATAAATAAAAGCCCAATATGACATCGGGCTCCCCCTTTAACATTCATGATCATTTCCGTCCACTTACCTTCCGTATACAAACCAATAATTTAGGTTCTCCATGCTGTAATGCATTAAACCATTGCCTCTATTCATTCGTAACGGTTCCTAGCTGAACGCATCCCGCCAACATAATGGATTTTCCTTACATTCATAATTTCATAAACATCCCCTGAAACAACCATTTTGTAAGTGAAGAATGGTTCTACCGCCCTATCTTATCGTTTCCCATTTCTTTCATCTGCCCGCCCGAACGAGTTTCTGTTCTTTTCTTCGCCGTTTCTCTTGAAACATTTTTTGATCCGCTTCCATGAATAAGCTATCCATATTCCCTTTGGAATGCGAACGGTATGCATGCCCGAATGACATACTGATATGAGGGCCCTTTTTTAGGGAGTTTTGCAAAAGGATTTCTTCCATTAATAATTCACAAAGAGATTCCACCTCTCGCTTGCTTCTGTCAATCAGAAGAATGGCAAACTCATCGCCTCCCACTCTCGCTACAACAGCGATTTCCGAAAAAATCCGTTTTAATAGATTTGCCGCAGCTTTAATCAATTCATCTCCTTTCTTATGTCCATACGTATCATTCATAAATTTCAGTTCATCCAAATCACACAAAATCATGGCAACCGGAGTGTCAAAATCCAGATTGGATTTGGCAGATACATTATCGAAAAACTGTCGATTATGGATGTTAGTCAATGGGTCATGGGACATTTGATACTCAATATCCTGTATGAATTTCACTCTTTCATCGATATTGCGAATGATTCCTTGAACGGCTACCAATTGCTCTTTTTCATATATGGGTGTAGCATATTCCTCGAACCACAAAAAATCCCCCTCGATAGTTCTCCAGCGTTGAATGACCGGCTTAGTATAATCTATTCCACCATATATCTTTTCATTTAGTAGTTCTAAGTCATCAGGATGAATCCTTTCGAAAGGGGAGGAAGGGTCATTGTATGCTTCTTCCAAGACACCTTGACCTAAAAGTGTATTGATGGATGGACTTAGATACCTGAACTTGGAACTTGGATTCGATTCGTAGCAGTAGATAATATCCTTAGAACTTTCCACTATATTAAACACCTTTTTTTGCACTTCGAAGCCTTTCTTAAGATAATCCTTTTCCCTTTTCTTGCGAGTGTAGATCATACCTTTAAATATATCCAATGACCATTTATTGAATTTCATTCTACAGCCCCCATTCTTTTGAAGTCGTTTCCTTAAAACCCTATCCTTAGATTTGAGGCCGGACTTACACTCATTACTTTTATCATGATTATCCTTTCTATATTATAATTCCAAAGACATCTTAAAGGAAAAACTTTAAATTTCTTTCATTATTTCCTTAGCAGGGAGACTTTTTTAGCAATGCAGCATAACTGAAAAAAGCCGATTCCAATTGGATCGGCTTTTCATGCTTCCACTATTTCGTTATCTCGATTTTCCCATTATTCGTTTGCAATTTAACTAGATTTTCACCTTTGCCAATGACAGTATCGCCCTCATACTTACCAAGGATATCCACTCTCCCATTGTCAACATGAACATCGAAAGTTGTATTCGTCGGTTCATTCTCCGTTTTGATCATGATTTTACCATTATTACTTTCGAGTTCGATCTCCCTATCCAAGTCTTTCGTGACTAATATGATTTTACCGTTATTCGATGAACCAATCAGTTTTCCCTCCACATTATTAAGCTCTACTTTTCCATTAGCAGATTTCACTTCAACTTTTTGGGTTATTATATCATTTAATTCTACCCGGCCATTTTGAGATCTCACATTTAGATTTCCACTTTTCAATCCTGATATTTGCAGTTTTCCATTATCGGATTCGGCGTCAAAGGATTTATAAGATTCATCAGGCACATACACCTTTAAATGTAAGGATTGAATATGAAAACCAAAGCTAAACGTACGTCGATCCTTTAATTGTACCGAAAGCTTCTTCCCTTCCACATCTGCAGTGAAATCCAACTTGGAAACATCCATCCCTTTTGAAACCAACTCTATCCTGGTTTCCTTATCCTTCGTTGGCACGATCTCTACAGCTGCATTGTCAGCGTCGATCTGAATGTCCGTCACGATTTCCGAAATCGTTTTTTCCTCTGTAGTCGTTTCCTTATTCGTCACTTGGGAAAACGTAAACAGACTTCCTATTACTCCGATCAATAACAATACAAGTGCAATGATCGATAATTTTTTCACATTAATCATTTTTCAAACCGCCTTTCACAAGGGAAGCGTTGAATTTTAAATAGCGAATGAATCCTTTAGTTAAAGCACTCGTAGCGACAAACATTCCCATGGCAATGAAAATGCCAATCCCGCATAGTCCCAATGCGAAGAAAAGATCGAATAATTGAAAGTTACCAATCGCTAGGTTAAAAAGAACGCCAAACGGAGCAAGAATGAATGCTATCGCCGAAGCCCATCCTGCAATGACAACCCCGATCAAGGCTATAAATGGTCCCAAAACGATTACTAAATTAAAGAACCCTAAACCAATGACTGCCCAAACTGCCCGCATAACATTACTTGCAGAAGTCGTTTGTTCGACCTGACCAAGATGATAGGTTGCCATCAGTTCCTTGGAAATCTGTTTAGGATTCCCAAGGGATTTGGAGATTTCCTGCTCTGACTTCCCTTCTTCCATTCCAATTTCGAAATACTCTTCGTAATCTTGAAGGATATCTTCCCGTTCCTCTAAGGAAAGTCTGGTTAAAGAGGCATTCAATTGTTTTAAAAATTGTTCTTTATTCATTGGTTCACACCTTCCTTGATTAATTGATTGACCCCATTGGAAAATTCATACCATTCCGTCAGCAGTTCTTGAAGGTATCTCCGTCCTTTTTCGGTTAATGTATAATACTTGCGCGGAGGCCCTTCTGTTGATTCTTGCAAATATGTCGTAAAATACTCTTCCTTCGTCAATCGTCTTAAAAGTGGATATACCGACCCTTCCGATATTTCAATTTGATCCGAAATCTTCTGTACAAGTTCATACCCATAGCGATCCTGCTTATCCAATAACACCAGAACACACAGTTCCAGGACACCTTTCTTAAATTGTACATTCATAGCACCATCACTCCTTCCAAAATTTCTTCAGTATAGTTCAATAAACAGTACTGAACAACGAATAATACATCTTATGTAAATAATTTACCACACGGTACTGTTCATTGCAAGGTACTATAAATATTTTTATGTCTTACAAGCATTCCAATAAGGGTAGAAGAAAATTAGCATTATATTCAAAGCTGGAAGAGAATACGATGTATAATAGTAAAATGTGGAAGGAGGAGTTACTTTGGCCAACAAAGCAATAACAAAGAAGCAATTCGATTTTCTTGAGCATGAATTTAATTACCTTGAAAAGGAAGGAGTCATCTCCCGGCAAGATAAAGTGAGGATGTTAGGTTCCTATGATGTAAAAGGCAATTTGAACTTCATCACGATTCTATTATCCATTGGGGCACTTCTTTTAGGTCTAGGCATATTGACCTTCGTAGCCAGCAACTGGATCTATTTAAGTAAAGCGGTTAAATTCCTGCTTATCATTGCATGCCTCATCGGAGTGAACATTGCTGGTGTGAAGGTGCAGGCACGCTTTCCCAAAACGTCACGAAGTCTGCATTATGCAGGTATCCTGATTTTTGGTGCAGGGATATTTCTAGTCGAGCAGATGTTTAACATCAGCATCAATTTCAACAGCTCCTTTTTATTATGGGCGATTGGAACGGTATTCATTGGATACTATTTGAAGGATGTTTTCATCCTCCTTTTTACATCATTCCTGCTTTTCATTTATTTGAACGGAAGTATATTCGTTGATGAAACATCTTATCCGCTTGCCATTGTTGTATTTCTACCGGCTTTATACATTCTGTTAAAGAAATTCGATTACCCTAATTATCTGACCTTTTTCATTAACGCTTTAGCCATCAATACAATTGCCTTATTTCTTATGGAATTCGTGCCGAAACTAGGGTTTGAACATTCGAATACGATTGTCCTTTCCATCTTGTTTGTACTGGGTATCGTGCTTGCCTATATTCCGGTAAGAGCCAAATT
The DNA here is from genome assembly GCF_018613135.1 of Bacillus sp. ISL-57. Lineage (NCBI taxonomy): Bacteria > Bacillati > Bacillota > Bacilli > Caryophanales > Bacillaceae > Bacillus > Bacillus sp. ISL-57. The sequence goes on from NZ_JAGGQV010000019.1 coordinate 59,632, forward strand.
ACAAAACATCACACACATACAAGGGCATATCTTACATGGTATAAGTGCACTCTTCCTTACCTTTGATTTTTCAATCTGGTTTCCTATAGCTTATTTCGTTTTTCTGCTATATCTGATCCTAAAAGGCAGTTTGACCAGCATCGTGATAATATGTGCACTGATTTTCAGATATTACATCTACTCCTTTGACTTCCTGCCAAAATCGCTTACATTCATCATCGGTGGAATCATGCTCATCGGTTTTGGCTTCTTCTTTGAAAACCAACGAAAAAAAGGAGGGGAACTCAATGAGTAATCCATCATTCCGGCCATTCATCGTATTTTCCATTCCAGTCTTGATTTTGTTAATCTTGGCGTTTCCCCCGGTCTGGACAACAATGACAGGAGATGTAATCAAAATCAAAACAGCCCCGGTCGACCCGACTGATTTGTTTAGGGGAAGCTATGTGGCTTTGAAATACGAAATTGAAGCAGTAAAGCCGTCGCAAGTCGATGACTCGATTAAAACCGAGTTCAATACTAGGAATATGGGTGATTATAAAAAGGTATATGTACGTTTAAAACAAAACGCTGATGGACTATATGCTGTTGATTACGTAACGAAAGAAAAACCCGGCGAAGGCGTGTACCTAAAAGGGGAATTGGAAGTCCCTTATGACCTGCAAAATGCTAAAACCATTCAGATCAGATACGGTCTGGACAATTATTTCGCATCCGAAGAAAAGGCAAAGGAAATGGAGAAGGAAGCATTGGCCAATCCTTCAGTGGCCGTCGTAAAAGTTCGAAATGGCCATGTTGTTTTAACCGATATCATCATTGAATGAATGGCCCCCGGATATGATTTTAGCAAAAAGAGCATCGGTTTTTCGATGCTCTTTTGTTTTCTGGACTATTATCTTGTAAAATTCAAATTGTTACTTTATGACCCGTTTTGCCCCTATATATTTTTCTTTCCAATAATTATCACTCATTTTGACCACCTTGACCCCTTTGGTGGTGGTCCCGACAAATGTGCCATTTCCATAGTAGATTCCTACAAAAGAGACCTGCCCTTTTTTACCTGTCGCATAGAAGACCAAATCGCCCGCTTTTAAATCTTTTTGCTTCACTGCCTTTCCGGTTTTATACTGATCCGCACTCGTTCTTGGAATCTTCATTTCTGTGGCGGCATTTTTATATACATATTGGGTAAGACCGCTAGCATCAAACCCTTTAGGGGTCGTCCCCCCATATTTATATTTGCTTCCCACCTGTTTCTTTGCCAAAGCGGCAACTTCATCACCATAATTGATAGAGGCTGAAGCATTTGCCGGACTGAATATGAATGCCGTCAATAATGCCCCGACTAAAACTATGGCTGCAAACCATTTTGAAACTGGTAAACGATAACTCATCCTTTTTCCTCCCCAAACTGAAAATGAACCACAATTTTAAATGTATGTTGCATTTCGGTTTTTAGACCAAATCCTTTTCGGCGATCATCATCCCTGCAAAAAAAAATAACCAGATAACGCCGTTGTCTAGCTAATACGGTGTTATCTGGTATACCCTACTCTTCAATAGCTGAAAGAATGGTTTCCATTACTTAGGTTCCTCGTATTGTCGTGCATTTTCACTGTCACTTAAACCTTTAGTTGTATGATCGACCACACCGCCGATCCCAAAGAATGTAAGCGCTATGAAGTTAATGATGCCTAAAGCGCCGTTCAATGCATCATCAGTAATGGTAAAGCCTATAGGAGTAATGAAATTGTTTATGAACGCGGCAACCATCTGCGCCAATATTAAAAGCCCAGGAAGGAGTACAGTGAAAATAAACGTAGGGTTCTTAAGACGCACTTTCCAGTTGATCATTGCTTTTCCCCCTCTCTATCCTATTAAGTCCGCTTCATTGAAGATTGTCGCGGACCTGCTATATTTTATGCGGCTTGTCCTTTTTACGTTCAAAAATTCCATTATCATCTATTACTCTAGTATCCCATAAACATAAAAAAGCCCATCAGAGGATGGACCTTCGAAGTAGTTTTAAAAAACACTAGAGAGCGCCTCACTTTAACAAGTAAGTAACAGCTTCCTCAAGCTCTATATACCCCTCGGAGTGCCAGTTTATTCCTGCCTAATGATAGTTGTGCATTTCACCTTATTTAAAAGCAAGAAAATAAAAAAAGAACGTCCGATCCGTGGATCGAACGTTCTTAAAACCTGAATATATTAAATGCTAGATTTTTCACACTCCATTTTTTCCTGCAAAAACATTCTGATCCGTTCAGCAGCTTCTTTCAATCTATCGGCCGGCTGGACCAAGGCCATCCGGACATACCCTTCACCCTGCTTCCCAAAAGCATCGCCTGGAACGACCGTTACCCCTGCTTTTTCAATCAATGCATAGGCAAAATCCCGTGATTTCCAGCCAGCAGGAATTTGGGCCCAAATAAACATCGTAGCTGATGTTTTCGGTACATGCCATCCCCCTTCCGCAAGACCTGAAATTAAGGCATCACGTCGGGACTGGTATTCCTTAACCTGTTCGGATAGCAGCGAAAGATTGGAAGTTAGCGCCATCTCCGCAGCTTTTTGAATAGGATAAAAAACCCCATAATCGATATGTGATTTCAGCGTTCCCAGGATGTTCAGCGCCTCTCGATTGCCCACTGCATACCCAATGCGGCAGCCGGCCATATTAAAAGTTTTGGAAAGTGAGTTAAATTCAATCCCCACTTCCTTGGCACCAGGAATGGACATAAAACTAATTTGCGGATGATCATCAAAAATCAATTCCGAATAAGCAAAATCGTGAACCACCATGATCTCGTTCTTTTTCGCAAACGATATAACGTCCGAAAAGAAAGTCTCATCAGCAAGGGCCGTGACAGGATTTCCAGGATAACTGATGATCATCATTTTCGTCTTTTTCAGTATTTCATCCGGAATTTCGTTGAGTTGCGGCAGGAATCCATTTTCCGCAGTAAGCGACATCGGATGAATGATTCCGCCGGCAAGTTCTACACTCGCTTCATAAATTGGATAGCCCGGATCTGGCACCAGGACATAATCTCCCGGATTTATCATCGCCGTTGCCAAGTGTGCCAGGCCATCCTGTGACCCCATCAGTTGGAGGACTTCCCTTTCTGCATCCAGCTCCACTCCATAGCGCATCCGATAAAAATATCGGACTGCCTCATGGAATTCAGGCGTACCTTTTAACGTATACCCGTAGGAATTGCAATCCTGCGCATACTTCACAAGCGTATCCACTACAAAATCAGGCGGTGGTAGATCCGGGCTTCCAACACTCAAATCGATAACATCCAGCCCCCGTTTCATTGCATCCTGCTTGCGGACAGCCAACTCTGAAAATATCCCTGTTGTGAATCTTCCGACTTTTTCTGATGGAGTCATATTCATTCTGCCATTCCCCTCCGTTAATGATTTTCTATCTATCATTATAGCAATCTTTCTCGAGTAAATTAAGAATTCATCAGTATCTGTTCGAGAGCATCATCAAGATGATTGAATTTAAATGTATACCCCGCCTTTTCCAATCTCTCAGGTATGACCCACCGGCTTTTTAATATCAATTCCGTTTCGGTCCCCATAAAGAAAGCCCCCATTTCAAGCATGGGAGTTGGACAGGGAAGTCCTATCCGAATATTCATGAACTTTCTCAAATGAGACATCAATTCACGATTTGTAACTGGATGCGGCGATGAACAATTGAACACCCCGCTCAGCTCCTGTTTCTTTCTCAGAAAAAGGACAATGTTAAATAAATCTTCTATATGTATCCAACTGAATTTCTGATTTCCTGATCCTTGATGGCCTCCCAGTCCGAATTTAACCAAATTCCTATATGGGGTCATCACTCCCCCATCCCCCAATACAATGGCGATCCGTAAAGCGATTTGCCTCGTCTTCGGTAATCGGAAATCAAAAAATGAGCGCTCCCACGCTTTCGCGACATCTACGGAAAAGCCTGAACCGATTACACCATCCTCCTCCGTCATTGGTTTATCCTTAGCATGCCTGTATATCGTTGCCGTACTTGAGTTTATCCATAGTGAAGGGGGATTTTCACATTGTTCAATTGCCTTACCTAGCACTTCAGTCGTATCGGTTCGTGAATCCAATATTTCTTTCTTATTCTTGGCATTGTAGCGGCAATTGACCGTTTTTCCTGCTAGGTTGATTAACATATCCGAATTATCGATCATTTCCCTTATTCCTTCTTTATCTCCCCAGCCAATATGTGGGAATTGTCTGGAAATGATCCTTACCTCATACCCTAAATTCCTGAAATGCTTTTCAAAGTATTGACCGACAAAACCAGTCCCGCCAGCTAAAACCACTTTCTTCAGCATATAACCAACCCACTTTCGTTTATGAGTTAAGAATGAATAATAACGAGTGCCTTCTATGTGAAATAATTCACATAGATTATACCATGTTATTACATTAAATGGTAGCAACTCCTGCCGCTGTGCAATAATTGGTGAACTTGTCCAAGCAAAAGGGAAAATTACACATAAATTAGTAATGTGGAAATTTATAAAACAAAGGGGATGACTTCAGTGTCAAACAAAAAGCTAAGAAGAGCTGTTAATTCTGGAACGGGTAATTCCGGAACTGGCAATAGCAGCCTTAGGTCTGCCTTGAGAAGAGTCTTACAAAATTTATTAAACAATAATAGAGGTACTTCAATTAAGGAACCTACTTCCATTAAGCAACCCACTTCTGTCAAAGAATTTGAAAATTAGAAGGTTGCTTTTTTGATATTAACATGGAATCCCTTTGGACTAATCTAAAGGGGTTCCGTGTTATGACCAGCTATATATGTCTAGCGAATAACTGTTATACCTAATAGAGATAAAGGAGAAGTTATGATGTATTTTTTTCGAGACTGGAAACCTAAAAAGGATATAAAGAAATTAACGGAGATCACCGTAAAAAATTTTCGGGTTTCTTCCGATAAAGTGAATGAAATTCTGCAAAAGTCACACAAGGTACTTGTGATTTGTAATGATAAAGGTAAAGTAGTGGGATTCATTTGTTATAATCTTTATTTATATAAAGTGGCTCATATTAATTATGTAGTCATTGACAAAAAATATAGAGGAAAGGGAATTCTGCAAGCCCTTTTACCCAAATTAGTAGAATATGTAAGAAATAAAGGAATCCTTGTTGTGTCCGGTTTCGTTAATAAAAATAACCATGAAGCATTGCAAAAGTTTAGAACCCTTGGTTTTAGACCTATTTTTATTTATCATGATGACATTCTAATTCAATCACTGATTTAAGAAGGGTCTCTATAAGTTTATAGCGTAAATAAAAAGAAAGATCGATCAAAATACATTCCGTTTCACCCTCCTCGGACTAGGATTATGTTCCAAATTTTAATGCTAATAAGTGAGATTAGGATTATCGGGATATATGTTCCTCCATGCAATGAACAACCAGGGAAGGAAAGCCTGTAAATTCCACACGGATTCATAGGCATTTTCCCTGTAGTCCCTTCAACCTTTCTTTAAATTTCACTCCTCTCTCCGATGCTTCTTATTCATGCTATTTTCCATGTATTCAAGGCAATTGTATTTTTTCTATATTTTCAAAATAAACCCATTACTGTATAGTGATTGTATACCTGCTAAAAGGGGAGATATGATGAAATCGATAGAGCTAATCATCTTAAATCTGGAAGAGGTTAGAAGAAGAAACATTAAACTATGGAATTCAATACCTAAAGGCACACTCCATTGGAAACCGGACGACAAGGCAATGAGCTGTTTAGAAATGGTTAGACATGTCCTTGATAGTGAGCATTACTATCATTTATCCATTAAAAATCAAGGCAGCTTACAAGTTTATGAATCACCATATGAAAAACAGCCACTTATCTCCGTGGAAGCGGAATTAAACTTTGCTGAACCTTACAGGCGCGACTTTCTGGAAACAATCATATCCTTCAGCGAAGACGATTTAACCAATATTAGAATCGATCGCTCTGATGTAGGGTATATCAGGGATCTAGGAGACATGTTGCTAAGAATCGCTTATCATGAGTCAGTACATACTGGTCAATTATTGGACTATTTAAGAACTGCTGGAGTCCCTAGAATAAGCGTTTGGGATTAATCAATTTTTTTCAAAGGTGTTTCCTCATGCTGAAGCACCCAGACTGTAGGCAACTCGATGAAAATCGTGTTTGTCTGCAGTTCTTTTTTTGCTTGTACGATTTGGATGTCCGCTTCAGGCACTCTTTAGTGTTATAAATAGAAATATTTAAACTTGTGGTGATGAGGATGCTTGCTAAACATGTTTCTAGAGATCAACTTGATATGTTTACTTAAAATCAACTGGTGCCGCAGATGCAGCTGAAATTCCCTTAAGTCCATGCTAATCCAATTCATCTTCAAGAAAAAAATGTTTCATGCAAGAAAATTGTGGAAAAGTAATGATATAGGAGGGATAAGAAATGTTATCTAAAAAACCAACGGCAAGAATGGTTAGCGCCTTCATTCTGACCGGTTCTCTTTTAGGGGCAGGTCCATCATTTTCAACAGAACCGGTTGAGGCTGCATCTACAATGGATTCCGCTTCTGCCATTGCCAAGGAAGACGCTCTTACCACCTTACATGAAATCTATAACAAAGCTTTTTCAGGAGAAATGCCTTATACTGCCATGGGTTTGAAGATTAATGAAAACACCCAAAAAGAAGTATATGAGACATTTGGTTCTCCACCTGAACCAGGTAACACAGATGAAACTTTTGACTATTACCATGCAGAAATGGGGCAACCAGGATTTGCATTTGCCTATAACGATGATAAGACCATCTCACAAATCCGGTATTTCGGGACAAATGTAGAACGGGATCATAACCTAGGAAGCATCACACCTAAAGTATTAGGAAATCAACTCGGCAGTGCTGACGAAATACGCCACATTTCCAGTACGAATGAAATCAACTACATTTACAAGACAGGAAATTATGAACTGCAATGCATCGTTGGGAAAAATCAAACTGTAGATCATATCAATCTACTCAAAGCTAAATAATATGTACGGCATAATGGCTGTCGAAGGTTGCAGAGAATGAAAATTATCTCTGCAACCTTTTTTTGTTTCAAGCCCCTCCCCTTCTTTCCCTTTCAACTTCAAAGCCTTGTCACTGCCAAAATCAGATAATGGAAGCAAAACGGTCATTTCATTTACATAAACCATACTCACCCCAAACGGATTCTTAATATTTTTACAATAAAATTAGCTTGTTCAATATTATTTCAATATATGGAGGGTGTCAGTAAAAATGATTAATAAGTTCAGGGCTTTCACAGTATCGGTTCTAAGCCTGGCCATCCTTTTTCAGGGTCTTCCGGCCGCGGTTTCAGCAAATGATGCAGAAGACAATCAGACAAATCCAGGAGGCAGATGGATGAAGGGGGAATATCACGCCCATACCACTCAGTCCGATGATGCCGATGGATCACAGAGCCTTGAAAGCTTGCTGAATAACGCATTTGATAATTATGGCATGGATTGGATGGGGATTTCCGATCACTTGAGGATGTCTTCGAGGGATGATGAAGGTAATTTGATTCCAGGAGGGCCGATACCGCTGTCTCAGGGAATCATTCAATATCAAGCCCCCAAAATAAAACAACTGCAAAAAGAGGGCAAATTTAAAAATAAAGTCATCTTTTCAGGCTTCGAATGGGACATGCCCACATACGAGCATGTCGGCATAGGCATTTTGGGAGATCAGCCGGACTCACCTAAAAGTCTGAAAGCTGGCAATCAGTTCGAATATCTGTTCACCAACCAGGATGAAAAGATGTTTGATCCTAAGGATGTAGCCATTTGGAAGTCACAGGATCAAAGAGCCAATAAAACATCCGAGGATGCCCGAACGGCATTGGCATGGCTCGAAAAAAATTATAAGAATACAAGTTATGCGATATTGAACCATCCATCAAGAAAGAGGGTGTACAGCATATCTGATTTTCGCGACTTCAACAATATCGCCCCTGATGTCATGTTCGGATTTGAAGGTATGCCAGGTAACCAGATGGAGCCGGACAGAGGCGGTTTAAATCTGACGACACCCGAAAACCGGACATATGGCGGTTCCGATTACATGCTCGCTAAGGTAGGAGGTGCATGGGATGCGCTACTTGGGGAAGGTCGTAAGTTCTGGAATTTTTCCAATTCGGACTCCCATTTTGAAATCAGTGAAAACCGCCTATACTCAAGCGGTTACTGGCCAGGCGAATATTCCAAGAATTATACATGGGTAAATGGCTCATCAATAAAATCCGTCCTTGATGGCATGCGATCCGGGAAATCCTTTTCCGTCTTTGGTGACTTGATCGATGCCCTTGAATTCCAGGCTAAAAACGGAAACAACACGGTTGATATGGGCGGGGACCTTAAAGTGAAGGAAGGACAGATGGTCAAGATCACCGTCCGATTTAAGAGCCCCGAAAAGAACAATAACGGTGACCCCGTCAAGGTAGATCACGTGGATTTAATTTCCGGTGAAGTAACCGGGAAAGCAGTTCCTGGAACACCTGCTTATAATAAAGCCACCAATGATACGACAAAAGTGGTTAAACGCTTTACAAGTAAAGACTGGAAAACCGATCGCGATGGTTTTCATGCCATCACTTACAAAGTCAAAGCCGTTAAGGATCAATATTTCCGTTTGCGTGGCACGAACCTAGGGGAAAATGTCTCTGGAGAAACGATGGACGGTGAACCGCTGATCGATAAAAAGACTGAAATCGAGGATAACGAAACGCGTTTTTCAGAAATAAACAAACGTAACTATAAAGACCTTTGGTTCTATTCAAATCCTATATTCGTCAGCGTAGAGAATAATCATGGTAAACACTAAGTTAAAAAGAATACTGCAATAGTTCTGGACGGCTTTCAAAAAGCCCCTCTTCCAATTAGCGGAAGAGGGGCTTTTTGACCCCTTAGAATCTTAATGCACACTTCCCTTCCCTTTCGTTTTATTTCACTTCCTTGCATGAAAAACCGTATAATTCACCAAGTTTCATTAACACTAATGATATAAGTTATTTTCATTGACTTTTTTCCTTTTCTTGTATAGTATCACAGAGTATCAATCCCTATCAGATTACTAGGAGGTTTACCCAAATGAAAAAAATGGTTGCACTTTTATCGCTATTGTTAGCTTTCACGGTTGTACTTACCGCTTGTGGTACCGATACAAAAAATGAGGCAAACGATAACGGCAATAAATCTTCTTCACAAGAAAGTCTATATGATAAAGTCAAAAAAGATGGCGTATTAACTGTTGGAACAGAAGGTACATATCCTCCTTTCACATTCCACGATGATTCAGATAAACTTACGGGGTTTGATGTTGAAATTGCTAAAGAAGTGGCAAAACGCCTTGGAGTAAAAGCTGAATTCAAGGAAACACAATGGGACGGCATGTTTGCAGGCTTGGATGCAAAACGATTTGATATGATCGCAAACCAAGTGGGCATCGATGAAGACCGTCAAAAGAAATATGATTTCTCTGACCCATATATTCAATCAGGAGCCGTATTGCTTGTACACAAAGATAATTCGGATATTAAATCCTTCGATGATTTGAAAGGCAAGACCTCTGCACAATCTTTAACGAGTAACTACAATGATCTAGCCAAATCACATGGTGCTAAAGTTACAGGTATTGAAGGATTTTCACAATCCGTACAGCTTATTGGTTCTAAACGTGTAGATGCGACGATCAATGACAAATTATCTTACCTTGATTACAAAAAGCAACATCCGGATGCACCTATCAAAGTGGCTGATGAGGAAGAAACCGGAGTCGCAAGTGGTTTAATGTTCAGAAAAGACAGCGGCAAATTAGTGGAAGAAGTAAATAAAGCACTTAAAGCAATGAAAGACGACGGCACGTACGCGAAGATCTCGGATAAATGGTTTGGTGAAGATGTTTCTCCTAAGTAATATTTTCACTGACCCCGAGCGTCTGGACCAGCTTGTTTCCATCGCTCAAACCTCCCTCTATCCCATGATAGAGGGAGCTATTCAATATACGATTCCACTAACGCTAATTTCATTTGTTCTCGGCCTTATTCTCGCTGTACTCACAGCATTGGCTAGATTATCTTCCATTAGAATTCTTCAAATAATTGCGCGTGTATATGTGTCAATCATCCGCGGGACACCTTTACTTGTGCAATTATTTATCATTTTCTATGGACTTCCAAATTTAGGTGTCACCATAAGTCCTTTTATATCGGCTATAATCGGATTCTCACTAAGTGTTGGAGCATACGCCTCGGAAATTATACGAGCAGCCATTTTATCAATACCAAAAGGGCAATGGGAAGCAGGCTATTCGATCGGGATGACATATACCCAAGCGTTAAAGCGCATCATTTTACCGCAAGCAGCACGGGTATCCGTTCCCCCATTATCCAACACGTTCATTAGCCTTTTAAAAGATACATCGCTTGCATCACTCATTCTTGTAACGGAATTATTCCGTAAAGCTCAAGAGATCGCAGCAAAAAACTATGAATTTCTGCTGCTTTACATGGAAGCGGCTGCTTTATATTGGATTTTTTGTACGATTCTATCTTTCATTCAAGGAAGTTTAGAGGAGAGACTTAATCGTTATGTAGCAAAATAAGAACCGAAGTAGTTAAAGGAGATTTTAAAATGATCAACATTAAGAATCTTCATAAATCGTTTGGTGACCTTGAAGTATTAAAGGGCATCGATTTGGAAGTGGAGCAAGGCAAAGTCATAGTATTGATCGGTCCTTCCGGTTCAGGTAAAACAACCTTTCTTCGGTGTTTGAATCTCCTTGAGGTGCCCACGGACGGGACGATTGAGATCGATGAAACGGTAATGGACTTCAAAAAACCCGTTAGAAAAAATTCGATTACATCTTTTCGCAGTTTAACAGGGATGGTTTTCCAAAGCTATAACCTCTTCCCCCACAAAACAGCATTGGAAAATGTAATGGAAGGCCCCATCATTGTAAAAAACATAACCAAACAACAAGCGAAAGAAACGGCAGCTGCCCTGCTTACAAAGGTGGGCTTAGGTGAAAAAATCGATTTTTATCCGTTTCAATTGTCCGGCGGTCAGCAGCAACGGGTCGGAATTGCAAGGGCACTGGCCATGGAGCCTAAGGTCATGCTATTCGATGAACCCACTTCCGCTTTGGATCCCGAACTAGTGGGAGACGTCCTGCAGGTCATGAAAGACCTGGCGAAAGATGAAGGCATGACAATGATCGTGGTAACCCATGAAATGCGTTTCGCCCGTGAAGTCGCCGATGAAGTCATTTTCATGGATGAAGGAAAAATAATGGAGCGGGGAACACCCGAGCAGATTTTCACAAACCCTAAAGAAGCGCGCACACGAAAATTCCTCAATATGATTCAATAAAAAAACGGTGCTATTCAAGCACCGCTCGCAATTACCCCCCATTTTTAGAAATGGGGGGTTTTGCCCATCATTATATCAATGAGATGCCTGGACCTGTTTGGTCTGTGTCCGTGCATGGTATAGCTGAAAAAGAATCAAAGCAAAAACGGAAAGGATGGCACCCGATATAAATGGTAAATCAATCGAAATCGAAAATAACCAACCGCCGATCGGAGGACCGGCAATCCTGCCGAACGAGTCGAAGGAAGATAGCAATCCCGTGACACTGCCATGGCCCGACATGGAACTTTTGGTAAGCAGTGCCGAAATGGCAGGCCGGATGAACCCATTACCCACTCCGAAAATCGTCAGGAAGACCGCCGATGTCCAGAAACCGGAAGAAAACAGGATGAGAATGAAACCGACTGCCGAGACGATGATTCCCATTCGGATGACCGCGCCTTCCCCATACTTCTTTGTCATCCTGCCCACTAATCCACCTTGAACGATTGCACTCCCAAACCCCATGATCATAAAGATATAGCCTAATTGCACAAGACTTATATCAGCCTTTTTGGCTGCAAAGTAGGCGAAAGTCGTTTCTAGTCCTGCCATTGAAAGTGTGACGATCATTTGCAGAAAGAACATGGTTTTAAGAGGCCCTCTAAAGGCTTTCCACATGGACTCTTTATTTTTTGACTGTTGGGCCCTCTTCTCTACCGTATGTGATTCCTTCAGTATCGCAATCACTAAGAATAAAGTAATCAAAGAGGATATTCCAGCAATGTAAAACGGCAGGTTCAAACTTGATTTGGAGAATACCCCGCCAATCGCCGGTCCAAAGATGAATCCAAGCCCTGTGGCGGCCCCGATGATTCCCATCCCTTTTCCACGATCTTCCGGCGTCGTGATGTCAGCCACATACGCCATTGCGGTTGGCATGTTTGCCGATGACAAAATCCCGCCAATGATTCTGGCTGCAAATAATACCCATAGGGAATCTGCCGAAGCCTGGATGAAAAACGAAAGGGCCAGTCCAGCAATCCCGATAATCATGACAGGCTTACGCCCTATCCGGTCAGATATACGTCCCCATATCGGGGCAAAAAATAATTGCATCAGTGAATAAACAGCCATTAAAAGGCCAAGCTCTGTAGGACTGCCACCAACCTTTTCAGCAAGGAACGGAATGACGGGAATGATGATCCCAAATCCGACCATGACTAAAAACATCACTAAAAAAAGAACGGGTAACACCTTTTTTGTTTCCATTATATATTTCTCCTTTTATTCTTCCACATTCGCTACGTACGTTGGAACGAATTCCTAAAATCCCATTACTTAGCATAATCCACCTGACAATTCTTTAAACAGTTTATCATACAACCTTTACCAAATCAGTATGAAGCACGACCTTCTTTCGGAAACTCCCTTAAATAAATAAGAACCAGGCATCAGAATCCTGATCCAAAGTAATGGTACTTTCGTTTTTTCATTCTTTTTCGTGAAATCAATGGCAAGAGTTCGTTAAAAATCTTTTCCTCCCCTTATTTTTTCTTAAGGGGTACTCTATACTGTAGGGTATGATTGATGTTTGGGAGGTAGAAGAATGTCTAATGATCAGTGGATTTTAATTATTGACGATGAAGAAGATTTGGCACGTCTCATGGAGACAGTTTTACATAAAGAAGGTATCCCGAATATTATTACGGCGGGGACGATTGCGGATGGGTGGGCAAAGTTTCAGAAGTTCGATCCATCACTAGTCCTGCTGGATATCATGCTGCCAGATGGTGAAGGCTATGACTTATGCAAGCAAATTCGTGAAGTGTCGAATGTGCCCATTTTATTTTTGTCGGCAAAGGATGAGGAAATTGATAAGCTTTTAGGGTTGGCGATTGGCGGGGATGATTATATTACCAAACCATTCAGTCCGAAAGAAGTTGCCTATCGAGTAAAGGCGCAGCTTAGGCGGGCGGGCTATACAGAGGATAAAACCTCACCGAAAAAATTGCAAATTGGTCCATTTGAGCTTAGTTCAAATGGAAATGAAGTGAAAAAGGATGGCAAAACGCTTGAGCTCACAGCTAAAGAAATCGGTCTGATGAGCTGTTTCATGCATCATACGAATCAGATCTTGAGCAAGGAAACTTTGTTTGAACATGTGTGGGGCGATGATTTCTTTGGCTCTGATAATACAGTGATGGTCCATATTCGCCGTTTACGCGAAAAAATCGAAGTAGATCCTTCAAAGCCTTCTTTTCTAATAACCGTAAAAGGGCTTGGTTATAAATTACAGACCAAGGGTGAAACAAGATGAAGTGGAAATTGACACGGCGCTTTTTAGGATCCGTTGTGACAATTGTTGTAATCGTGGGGATCGTAAATACAATTTTACTTTTATGCTTACTCTTTGTTCATTTCGATACGGAAGAGGAATCTGCGGAGAACTTTAGCCGATCTTTTTCACAATATGTAGAACTAATAGATGACAAACCAATGGTAAATGAAGAAGGACTGGAAAAACTGCGGAATACAAACGCCTGGATACAATTTTTGAATGATAAGGGTGAACAAGTAGCAGCCTATTACACACCTCAAAAATTGCAAACCGTATATTCTCCTGTTGAAATCGTCCAAATGTATAAGTATAAAGAAATTGATGCAGAGACGACTGTTTTTGCCGGCGAAGCTCATGATTTCAGCTATTTTATAGGGGTTAAGGATCGAGGAATAGGCCGATATGTACTGTCCTATAATTATTTTCACATTTTAAAGTACTTCAACATCATACTTTTACTGTTTTTAACTGTGGATATTATTATTGCCCTAGTCATTGGCCTATTATTTGGTAAAAGATTAACGACACCACTTAACACTTTAATAGAAGGAATTCAGCAGCTTCGTGAAAGACGTTTTAAAAAGATGAGTATACCAAAAGGCGTTTATGAAGATGTATTTCACAATATGAATGAACTATCGGTAAAGTTAGATCAGTATGAAAAAGAACGTGATCAACTTGACCAAATGCGTGAGGAATGGATTAGCAATGTTTCTCATGACATGAAGACACCACTTGCTTCGATCCATGGTTATACAGAATTGATGAAAGACAATGCCACTGAATTAACACCACAAGAATTGTATGAGTTTACATCCGTTATTAATAGACAGTCCGTATATATGAAAGATTTGTTGGATGACCTCAATTTAACGATGCGTTTACGCAACCATCGACTTCCTTTGCAATTTGAAGATGTTGATATCGTTGGGTTTATAAGAGAAATGACGATCGAGCTCTTAAATGATTCACAATTTGGTGATCGACAGGTCGAATTTGAGGCAAATGTGGATAAAGCAACACATAAAGTCGATAAAAATTTACTGAAACGGGCGATTTTTAACTTTATCTACAATGCGCTCGTACATAATGATGAAAATGTCGTCGTGAAAATTCAAATTGATGATATTCATCTACAATCAGAACATCATACCCAAATTACCATTGCCGATAATGGCCGCGGTATTCCCTCGAAAGATATGGGACAGGTTTTTGAACGATACTATCGAGGTACAAATACTGCCAGTACACATGGGACCGGCTTAGGAATGGCCATTGCAAGGGACATTATCCTGGCTCATAAAGGTAAACTGGATTTGACTAGCATTGAAAATAAGGGAACGACCATCACGATACTTTTATAATTTTTTTCTTACAGAGAAAGGGCTGTCCTAACTTACAGACAGCCCTTCTTTCCTATTTATTTTGGTTGTGCCTTTTTTGGAATATCCTCAAATTTCACTTCATCATATGACGAAACTTCATCATCATTTTTCACGTACATCTTTAAGTAAGCATCTTTTCGAAGATTTTTTTGTGCCGTGAATTCAAGCGGTATCATTTCACCATCTGCATTTTTGGCGTCAAGTTTATAAGAATAGTAAGTCATCACCGAACCATCATCGAGCTTGGTTTCATGTTGCACCCCATCCTCTGTAATTTGCAAATAATAATTATCGGCATTCATGCGATTAAAGTCAATTTTAGTAAGCGCGAATACTCCTGCCGCTCCGAGTATAAACAAAATGCCAACTACCATAAGAATTTTTTTCATCATATTCATCCTTCTGTTTTATTATTTTGTGTGATAATACGATTATAGGAAGCTACCGTTAAGATATAATACAGACCGTAAATAACCGTATAAGCGATCATCCAGATCAACACAGGTTTTGCCAAGTCCATCATCAATAAGCCCGAGAAGGCTTTTAAAGCGACCGCACTGTGTAATAACCCCACTGTCAGCGGAACGAAAAAGATTACAAACACTTGTGATGCAATGGATTTCCGCATTTCTTTTGCGTTAACGCCCATTTTATGAAGCATATTGTATTGTGATTTATCTGCCTCAGCCTCCGTTAGAACTTTAAAGTAAATGATACTGCCTGTTGCCGCTAAAAAAACCAGTCCGAGAAAACTTCCGATAAAGAGCAATGAGCCTAGACTTTCGATGCTTGCTTGAAAATCTTGAGGGGCACTGGAAAATAGCGCTTCTTCAGGTATTTGTTTTGATATTTTTTCAGATAAATCCACGGTAGCATGGTCAACACCGATAACACGATAGTTCAGGGCTTCCCCTTCTTTTTGCAATGATTTAAATTGATCATTCGATACAACCACTGCAATGCCTGCTGTTTTGGCATTTAAAACCGTTTGTGTTTTAAAGCTTTGGAATGTGATTGCCGTGTTGTTTTCTGTCATAATCGTCTTGTCCTTGTATTCAGGTGAGAATCTTTTGTCATATCCAATATCTAAAATGACTGCTTTGCCATGATTCACATGCAATGCTTCCTTACCTTGTACATCTGCCAATTTGTTATATGTTCTTTCATCGATTACTGTGTAAATCCTTTTATCCGAGTTATCGAATGCTGATTCCTCGCTAAGTTCTTTCGTATTAAATGTGATAGATAGTGCTTCGACATTTTCATCATACTTTGTATCTGGCAAAACGGCGGTGACTTGATGATCGCTTTTTACATCCATTTGCTGATACATGAAGGTATTCGGATCAACGGTCATAACTTGGTCATTCGCGTTGTAATAAAGACCATAAACCGCACCTCCTGCCGTTACCGTTGTAGCACTTAACACCGCAATTACGGTCAAAGTCCGGGCATTCCCCCTAATGCGATAAAGCAATTGCGAGACCGTCATCAGATGCAGGCCTTTCCATAGCCATTTTTCATTTTTCTTAATCACGGCTAACACAAAGCCTGTCACGCTATGAAACAATAAAAATGTACCGGCAATAACAGTTGTCAAAATAATGAGTGCCGTCATCAAAAAGCCAATCTTTTCCCACACTTTAGAAGTAAAAAGATCTTGCATCGCCAACCAATATCCGATGACAATCAGGAAAATTCCCAGAAAGGCTACAATCATAGATGGCTTCGGAGCCGCTTCCCCCTTTTTCGATGCATGGAAAAGATCAATTAGTTTAAATTGATAAATCAACCGATAGCCCTGGAATGATGTCACCAAGAAAATAATAAGAAATACAATAGAGGTGTTCAAAGCTGCAGATCCCGAAAATGTAAAAGGAGCGATGACATCATAGCCCATTAAATAGATCAAGATCGTCATGAACCCTTTTGAACAAAGAAATCCAAGTAATATCCCCACAACTAATGAAACCAAGCCTAGCAATAGGTTTTCAAAGAAGAGCATGAAGCCAATCTGACGATTACGTACGCCAAGCAATGCATATAATGCCACTTCTTTTTTACGTTTTTTCATGAAAAATGAATTGGAATAGGCAATAAAAATGGCAACGAAAAAAATCAGGATGACGGCCGCACCACTCATTAATGAACCTAATTTCTGTGATGAAGCCGTCTGTTCTGCAACTGCATCACTATATTTCAATGTTACAAATGTGAAGTAGATGATAATGCTAAATACCATGGATGCGATATATAAAAAATATTGGGAAAGGTTCCGGGCAATATTTTTTCTCGCCAGACTAAATAACGTCATCTACCTCACCTCCAATTGTTGCAAGGACATCCATGATTTCTTGGAAGAAAGCTTTACGTGATTGGCCACGACGATAAATTTCTGTTGAAAGCGTACCATCCTTGATAAAAATGATCCGCCGGCAGAAGCTTGCGGCATATGCATCATGTGTCACCAACATGATGGTGGAATTATTTTTTTCATTTAGTTCACTTAAGCTTTCCAGCAGACCTGTTGCCGATTTTGAATCAAGTGCACCTGTTGGCTCATCTGCCAGGATCAATGCAGGCTCTGTCACAAGCGCTCTGGCTGCGGCTGTTCTTTGCTTTTGCCCGCCGGAGATTTGGTATGGATATTTAGCTAATAAATCCTCAATCCCAAATACTTTAGCAATACGATTCACCAATGCAGTAATTTCTTTCGCTGGAATTTTCGCAATCGCCAGTGGCAATAATATATTTTCCTTCACAGTCAATGAGTCTAGCAAATTGTAGTCCTGGAAGATGAAACCAAGATTTTCACGTCTGAAATCCGTTAAGTCCGCCCCTTTCATATCGTGAATGCTCGTATCATTCATATAAATTTTCCCCTCAGTCGGCGAGTCGATAGTTGCCAACATATTGAGCAATGTCGATTTCCCCGCTCCAGAAGGTCCCATGATTCCTACAAACTCCCCTGCATGAATGTCAAAAGATATATTTTCCAACGCTGTATAGGCAGCGCTTGATTTACCATACGTTTTTTTTATATTTTCCACTTTTAATAATGGCTCCATTTGTTTCACCTCTTCAGTATTGTTGATACATTTATCTTACATGCTCATTCTTACAGCATCTTTGTGCCAACCTTACAGGAAGCTTAAATCCATAAAAAAACGCCTTCCATTTATATGGAAGACGTTAAAGTAAAAGTATTTAACTTTGCTTCAGAAGCCTGCGGTCGATAACAAAATTACCAAATGGAATGAATGAAACGATGAAAATCATCGCCATTTTTAAAAAGGACCATTTTGATATGATGCTCACATAAAGTAATAAAAGCCCAAACACGACAAACAAGAAACCATGGATGCTGCCTAAAATGAGTGTTGCTTCCCCAATATCCAATATGTAATTTACGGGCATACCAATGGCAAGCAATAGAACATATGAGATTCCCTCAATTATTGTAATAAACCGAAACCATCCAATAGCTGTCGAAAACATTCTCTCATCCCCTTATTCATTGTACAAGTACGGCACACAAATCCAGCTTCCTGTCCCCCATCCTAAATCTGTTACTCTATCCTATTATATTACGGTAACACCCACTAATAAATAGTACCAGGTTTTCCTAAAAGTAGAACAACAAAAGCCCAATCAAAGGATTGGGCCAGTTAATAACGTACCGTTGAAATTCACTTAAAAACGTTCAATTCCGAAACCAATTCGCTCCCTCATCCATGTGCACGAAGGGAATATCCGTATCAATTACACCGTTGATTCGTTCTAATTTAACATCTTCCCCTTCGAGCCACTTCGCAAAATCTAAGGAAGTCGGCTCCTGGTTCCCTCCCAATGCAATCCAAGCTTTCATCTCCTTAGGTAAATAAGCGGAGGTATGAATCGTTCCCGCCCAGCTGCTATATAAATCCGAAAAGACTCCTTGGTTTGTATCATTAAACAACCGATAAGCATCGTAGGCAGATGCAAGCTTCCCTTCATGATCTTGGATGATACCCAATCGGCGTTTCGAATCGATAAGATGGTTACGGTTTTCATTTTTCATGATTTCAAAGTGATTGGTACAGGCATTTGACGTGCGCACCTCTACATTTCTCGGAGAGGTTTCCACAATATAGGTACTTCCGCTTTTATCATAGACGACGTAAGTGAAAGAATGACGATGCGGGATTTCCTTCAACATCGCGACCGCTTCCTGTACGTCCGCACAAGATTCAACAATCAGCCTGCCAATCATGCAGCAAATGAAACCATCACCAGGGTTCTTGCGATTCATGAAGTTATAGCCTATCACCAACCCTTTTTCATTCATTCCATCCATCCGGCCAGTCCCTCGCTGACTCGGGCCGATGCTTGAATACCCTTGATCGGTTGGCTGGAATAAGACATAGCGTCCTTCATAAGTCTTCGGGTGGTAATCATAATTGCGAATGAGATAATCATCGCCTGTCATGATGGAGCATCCCGACCGGACATAATCCAATCGGTATCCACCGAACTCTTGCAGCACGCGGTCCATTGGCCATTTCAGTGCTTCTTGCAACCCCAGTAATTCTTCCCAAACTCCAGGGGCGAATCGTGTAATGGCTCTCTTGACCTCTTCTTCTTCAACCGTAAACCTCGGCTGCCTGATCTTCCACTGATCTTCACGGTTCTTTACCGTTAGTGATTCTTTTAATTCCTCCCCTTGCATGTATCCAAACTCATAATGTGTACCCCGAAATTGTATGACATCACTATATATTTGCTTCACGGCTTATCCCTCATTTACAGTAGTTGCTATTCAAATTAAGGATACTTGAAGTATTGTTGAAAATAAAGAAGATAAGCCTTAAATCATGTCATTAGTTGAGATTTCAAGAAAATATTTTCCTGAAATCTTACTATTTATGGAGACACGAATAAAGGCAGTGTAACGGATAAAAAGCATCTTCATAAATGTGCTATATTAGTAATAATTTTAATTTTTGAATTAAAGGAGGGTCTTACTTTGAAAATACTCATTGGATCAATAATTTTATCAATCAGCCTTTTATTTTGGTCTTTTTCCAAATTTGACTTGGTTCACTTCATTGTAAGTCTTCTTTTATGATCTTTGGAACGAAAGCACCAATTAGTTCACCAAGAAAGGCATCGTGTACAATTTTATAATATACCACCGTTAACTAAGATAGGAATCTTATAAGCCTCGAGGACTGATCTCTTAAGCTAACTATTTATTTCAAATCCGTTCACAAAGTATCCAATTGTTTCAAGCTCTTCTTCATTTAGCTCTCTATTTAGCTTGAGTTGATAAGATTTCTTTATATCTTCAATGCGTCCCTCATATTTATCTGTCAAGGTGGCTACAGTCCTTAATAGTATTGCTTCTTTCTGATATTCCTCCTTCGAAATTGGCTTCCAATGGGAGAGGACATAGACTTCAGCATCAAATTGATCGATTTTGTCTAATAATTCAATCATAGTTTGAGTCGTATAATTCCTTTTTTTTGAATAGATATCTGCATAAATAGAATCGCCAAGGAATAGTATTTTTTCTTCTTTGATATAGACAATGATAGAGTCTGGGGAATGATTGCCACCTACATGCTGCAAAAGACAAGATACTCCTCCTAGATCAAGCTCCATTCTCTGTTCAAAAGCTAAATCTGGTAATGAAATGTTAATATTTCTTTCACTTCCAAATTCTTTTTTGATTGCATTGGCACAAAACTCAATTTCTAATCCCGATTTCACACGTTCTTCTAAAGCAGAATCTGTCCATTCGTACGAGACAAGTTTCTTAATTTTAGCTTTCGTTTGAATAGACGCAACAGACAGCATATTCAAAGCAGACAAACCAAAAATATGATCCCAGTGCCAATGTGTAAGTACAATGATGCTTGGAAGTGGAATACCTTGTTCTTTAAGCTCTTTAAGAAAACAATTCGCATGTGCTTCTGAATTTCCTGCATCAATCATTAATGACCTGTTATCTCCAACTACTACACCTAGAATAGGTCTATCCGTTTCTGAAACAGGTGTTTGATACCAACATCGATCGCTGATTTTTTCCAAGGTTTGCATATACTTTCCCCCTTACGATACTATGTTTTAATAATTCCATAAGTATCTTGATAAACCCTTTACAAAAGTACCCAGGCCTTTATGTGGATCTAGAGATTGGCCAGAAGATTCAATATAATGATTAAAACGATCTCCCCAATTCGAAAAAAAGCTTCAGTACAATTAATTACGATTTTCAACAACTACCGTGAATTCCTTGTTTTAGCACCCCTTCGAGGATGGTGGCTTCTTAACCTAGTTAAAATTTTCTAGACCTATTTATAAAAAACTTAATTTGCATTAAAAAAGACAAAGTCTCTGAACTGGAAGAACAAAGACTTTGTATCGTTATTATTCATTGACATACGAATCATCATTTCAAGCCCTCGTTGATTGGAGTTACATTGGAGTGTTTTCAGATCATTACCTTCTATTTCGGAGCGAGGTATCTGTTAGATTTATAAGAAAGTTAATACTCTAATATGATTATAACCACCATTTTTCATTCTTCTAAAGAACTTAATATAAATGCCACTGAACTTTTATGCAATGTCCCCTTTAATAAGAGCCATTAGGATTTCACAGTAGAATTTATGTAGTGTTATAGTTGTAACCATTTTACCTATTAAGGATTGTGCTAGATGTATCTTTTTTTAGGTACGTCTTCTCTATTTCCTCAGGAGACGAAGGTCTACCGAACAAATACCCTTGTATTTCATTGCAATTAATCCCTTTTAAAAAATCTGCTTGATTTCTTGTCTCAACACCCTCTGCAATAACATTTAAATTTAATTTCTTAGCTAACTCAATAATTGATATCATTATCTCATGATTCATATCATCATTTCCGATTCGACTTGTAAATTCCCGTGCAATTTTTAAAGTATCAATTGGAAACCTCGTTAGGTACGATAGTGAGGAATAACCAGTTCCAAAATCATCAATTGAGATTTTCACACCCAGTTGTTTTAGAGCAGTTAGCTTAGGAATAATATTAATTATGTTATTCATGGTTGCTGCCTCTGTTACTTCAAGGTCAATATAATTTGGATTAATCTTCGTTTCATTTAAAATATCCTCAATTTTTTTTGTAATATTTTCTTGTTGTAATTGACGGGGTGAAAGATTTACCCCCACTTTTATATGGTAACCCATTTCGTCCCATATTTTCACTTGATTACAAACTTCCTTGAGTACCCATTCCCCAATTTGGAGAATGACTCCTGTTTCTTCAGCAATTGGAATAAACTCTCCTGGATAAATGACACCAAATTGGGGATGGTTCCATCTGAGTAGCGCTTCAACACCAGTCATTTTTCCTTCTTTAGCTTCTACTTGTGGTTGGTATTGTAGAAAGAGTTGATTTTTGAAGAGAGTATCATTAATATCTTTTTCCAATATTAATTTTTTAGAAAAATCTTTGTTAGTATCATCGAATAGTTTAAAATCGCCCCTACCATTTTCCTTTACGAAATACATAGCGATATCTGATTTTTTCATTAGTATTTTGGGATCTTCATCATCTAATGGATAAATTGCCATACCGATACTTGGGGTAGCTATGATTTCATGTCCATATACAATAAGTGGCTCCTTAAACGCTTGAATAATACTTTGTGCATTTAGTTCTGCTTCCGTTCTACTGGAAATTTCTTTAATTAGTATAGTAAATTCATCTCCACCTTGCCTTGCAACCGTATCCTTATCCCGAAGATTATCTCTTAATCGGTCTGCTACAGCAACAAGTAATTGGTCGCCAATTTCATGTCCTAGCGTATCATTGATTACTTTGAAACGATCAAGGTCCATATACACTAACGCAAACATTTCATTCTTTTCTTTGGCTTCTGTTACAGCTTTTGTTAATACATCCTCAAATAATGACCTATTTGGTAAACCTGTAAGAGAATCATGATAAGCCATAAACTTAATTCTTTCTTCATTTTTTTTATTTTCCGATATATCCTTAAATATACCAAAAAAACCAACTATCCTATTTTTCACCATAATTGGAATATTGGTTATGATCACGTAGTAGGGGTTACCATCTCTATTACGAATGGTGACCTCATAGGTTTGAGGTGTTCCTTCCTTTACTTTTGAAAGATGTTCGGCTGTAATTGTCTGATACTCTTTGCTTATAAATTTCTGGCATAAAACTCCGATTAAATCTAACTTTTCATACCCCAGTAATTTGGAGCAAGTTGCATTTACACTTTCAAATTTCCCTTTCAAGTCTAAGGCGAATACAGCATCTGGATGGTATTCAAAAAGAGATTTATAACGTTGCTCACTTATCTCTAACTCCTCTGTTTTTTTATAATACTGAATCAATAGATGTTGGTTTTCTAATATTACTAGAATTTGACGGATTATGACTAAAATAATGGATACACCTAAGCCGATGATAAAAGCATCGTTTCCATTTTCTTTTAACATAATGAATATTAATAGGATAAATATATTTAAATAAGGAATTAAAAGACGTGTTAACGTATATCTTTGGACATTTACTATTTCTATATTATTTGTATTGGTGGTCTCCCTATTCTTTTCTTTCGTAATAGTAGCAGACAATCCAACCAACATAAGTCCTATGATGAATAACGGATCTATTAAACTTCCAGAAGTATAGCTATCAATGGAGATTAGATATAAATAATAGGAATCAGAAAAAAATTGAATCGATAAACCTAATAACAATACAAATATTTCTTCATTAGAAAAAGCTTTGCGTAGACCAAAAAAAATACTTAGACATCCAAAATAAAGGACTAAATCTCCAATTGGATATGCTAGAGAAATAAGTAAAGAGAATGTTGGAACATCTGGATTTAGTATCGGAATAATAATAAAATGCCAACTGAAGGTGGATGCAACTGTCAAAACAATGGCAACATCAAAAAGGAATTTAACAAGTTGATGCTTGCGCTTTTCTTTTGAAATTTTGTATATAAATGACGCAAGAAAAAAGAAGGTCTGTACGGTATAGAATATGTCGGGAGACCCTGGAAAAGGTACCTCCTTTTTTATTACATTTTCATAAACAAACCATATACATTCAGCAATTAAATAGCTTAGCAACCCAAGTGACAGTAAAAACCAAAATGTTCTTTTCACACCCCCACTCACCTTAAAAGCCTTAACTAACCATAAATAAGATAAAAGGCAACCGAAGATAGATAAAAGATTCCCACCAAAAGTCAGGATTTCTGTTTCGTTTTTCCAAATTATTATCCAAGAATAATATAAACATATATATATAAATATGACAATTAAGCTATCATATGAGTTTTTTTGCCCGTTCATTTATTTTACTCCTTCGTTTATGTATATCTTATTATCAATATCATTTACTTAATTTGATAGTAAATTTTTTGTTGGACAAAATACTTTTGATGATGGATTCACCTGTAAAGAGTTAAAATAAATAATAAGCCAATGAAATATTCTTATTGAGTTCGTTGCACTTTCCGTTCCCAACAAAAAGCACCCCTTCTACCGAAGTTACAGGGTCATTTTATTTGTAACAATGTACATAATGACCATAACATTTATAGTATGACAAATAATAAGATAAATAGTTTCTAAAAATCGTTTATCGTTTTAAAACATACCCCAAAACCTAATCGCTTCAAGGCATTTTTCTTAGTTAAGCCTTGAAACGGGATATCATCCCTTGCAATTCCTCGGCCAATCTGCTCAAGGAACTCGTTGCATTCGAAACCTCCTCAATCGAGGCCACCTGCCAGGCGATATTGAATTCCAATTACATTTTTTTGAATTTCCATCTTATCCTGAAGTATTGAATTTCTTTCAGATGATGCATCTATCACATAAACAGCAAAACTCCCCAGTATTAGAATGGTTCCAATAAGAATGGATACTGTAGTTATTAACCTCGTTTTAATTTTCACTTCTTTACATCTCCTAAACCATAGATTCCCCTAACATTTTACTCACCAATCATTTATCGGAATCTCGGCTCATTTATGAAGTTGAAAGCTAATATTTCGATACCCTGAAAATAACCCTGAATTCAAGCTACCTTCATAGTCGTAGTTTATTGAGTTAATTCGGAATTTAGTTGAACTAATCTGCCTTCGAATTATAATGTCAACCAGATAATATTTCTGGCTGACCTTTTTATATCGATATATGATAACCGTAGCCGTGATAAAACGTCAGCACCATAACATCCCCTATGAAGTAGTCCTTTTGAAGGCTTCAAAATAGATAAGACATTAACTCGGAAATGCTAAATGCATTTTATCAAGGGAAAAGGAACTATCAATCAATTTTTTATAAAACCCCGCTTGATTCGGTATACAAATTGGCTCCATGCCCTTAAAACTTCCATTGTCTCACACAACTATTTAATTCTTTATTCATTGAGAATGAAAATGTTTTTAAAAACCAATTGACTCTGAATAACTGTGTATATAATCTTAAAGCACTAGTGCTTTTGAACGATATCTTTAATATAGGTGGTTGTCTTAGTATCTAAGACCTTGTTCTGTTGAAGATATTTAACTTTTAAAAGATGTGCTATGTTCAATCAGTTTACATTGAAGTCTATATAACACTACTATCTCGAAAACTTTTAACTTAGAAAGGTTCCTGAATATGAAGCCTATATTAAGACCAATTAATCCAGAATTAGAATCCGGAAGAAATAATCTGTACATTACGGTAAAAGGTAAGTTTTGGATTAGTCACTGTTTTGCTCTTCTATGGTTGTGCTTTTCTATTTACCTTGCACTACCTTGGTTAAAGGGTTTAGCCAATATCGTATCTTTGCCTCTTGCTTTACTTATAATTGGAGGTATTTCATACATCCCTGGATATTTGAATTCTTTTTTAATAAGCAGCCTTATCTTAGATAGACAACCTCCCTTTAAAACTGAATCTCCCAATGAAGAGATCACAATCCTTATTGCCGCACATAATGAAGAAAGCAAAATCTCTCAAACTCTACAGTATATAGATAGGCAAGACTATCTAGGGAATATCAAGGTATTTGTAATAAATAATTGTTCCAATGATCAGACTGTTAGTGAAATTTATATAATAGAATAAAGTCGTCAAACCCTAAGTAGTTTTTGATGATTTCTGAACCAATTGAATGGCACGTCCTTTAAAAGATCCGTTTCGAAAATGATTGAAACAATTGAAGATAAAAAATTCGGAGATTTAATTAAAGATACTTCCATACCTTGCAAGCAGCTTTATTCTAAGGTTTTCATACAGAGTTCAAGGTTAATAATTTTAAAAATTATCAGGAAAAGTTTATAACGCCTTATCCAACTTTCTTTGACCCAAAAAATAATGTCTAAAGTTATTGGTATTACTTAGCTTCTATTAAAAACAGAAAATAAGAAGGAGGAACAAGTCATCCAGTTGACTTGTTCCTCTTTTTTGAATAATCACATATAGTATTCCGATGCCAGCAAGAGTTTGTGCTTATCATCATCTTTGTAGCTCCAATGTTATAAATCAACCTTCAGTAAAGATTCAATTGACTATTTCTTTAAAGCCTTGATGTTCTCTATGATGGATGATGAGATAGCTTTGAAACCATACTTATGGTTGAATCAATCTATAACAAAACCCTGTTCTAACAGTATGGAATAATGGTGAATAGTAGTTGTATACCTGTAAATTGAATGGCAGATGTATATTAAATAAAGATACCCTCAAAAGAATAAACTATTAAACGTAAAGTTTTAAGGGTGAGTGTGACAAAGCAAGGCGAATTGTTTAGCTATAATATACTTTAGCTATTGAAGAGATTGTTAAAAATTCCAACATGATACATTTGACATTGGTCAATTATTAGATAATACCTATAAACGGTAAAAAAAGCATACTCTAAAAAAAGGGGGGATAAGCATGACAAAAAAAGTAAATAAGGATCAAGATCTTTCTGAAGAATGGATTGAACTAGTAAAGGAAGCGATGAAATCAAATATATCTAAAGAGGAATTCAAGATATTTTTGAAAAAAAAGAAAAAATCAATTTAAATTAACGTTTCTTGCAGCATTCGAATAATATAAACCGTGTTTTCAGTGCCATAGTACTTGTAAAAAGGAATCTGAATCTTTGGGTAGCTCTGGTATGATCTCGTACAGAAAACAAATGTTCCACGCCCCGTCATTATTGTGGGTAATAAGAAATCCCATAATAAAATTGGTGCTACCAATAATAACTCCGAAGAGCTCTAAGTTAGTTTATTAGCATCATTCAATTTATTTCACGGAATCAATTTCCATGCTCCCGTACGTCCTCCCCTGGCTACTGGTATAATAGATTCTATTAAAAAAGGTGAGCCAACAATTTTAAATAACCCCATAAAGTTATAACAGGATATTTCATTAGGCGGCATGTTGGGCATGAGACCGGTATTGTACCGGGTTCATACCTTTTTATTTTGCCTTGATTCGTTTGTTCATTATATATATATTTCTATTTCCTTAAGTGTTCCACAATTTTTAATCCTTTTAGGAGTTCCATTTTAAGATACCAAAGTTCTCGCAACAATTCCCTTGCGAGATATCCTTTGCGTAATGCCTTGATTTGGAATAAGGGAGTATCATCTTCTGTTATCCGTTCAATGCTTGGTCTAACTCGCTGATATAAGTGAGTAGGTAGTTTGGTCATAGCACCCAGCCTCAAAACTACTCAATAATGAAAATTTTAAAAGAGAGTACTTAACTTAACTAAACTGCCCCGTTCATAGGTCAACTACCCTATTGATAAAATTAAGGATTACAGCCCATTAACTAAAATATTTATTAATCCTGTATTATTATTGCGAATTTTTTCCTATTATGGCAACCTATATAAGGAAGAATTATATTTCATAACTAGTAATCAAATAATTTGGTTAAATATTCTAGGGAGAAAGCCTATGTCTGTTCGAAAAATACTACCAATCGTTTTTGTTTTTATACTACTTCTTACAAGCCTCAGAGTCATTTGGTTCATCAAACTATTACCACTCAATCAACCGTTTGTTGAGGAAGGCGTCTTTGACTTAGTCCATTATCCATTACCTGATAAATCCACCGTTGCCCTTGATGGCGAATGGTCATTTTATCCAAATGCATTTGCTGTTCCTAAAGAACTACCAACGCTGGACGAACAAAGCTTCATCCAAGTCCCGCGCGGGTGGAATGAGCTTCCCACTTTAACAAACGATACTAAGCAAGTTGGAACTTACGAATTGCGGATTCATGTACAAGATGACAAAAAAAAGTACGGTTTAAGATTACACCGAATTTCAGACTCATTTACTCTTTACTTAAATGGAGATAAGATAGAACAACGAACTGCTTCCATTGACCCAACGATTCAGTCCTCTTTGGTTCCGACCATTATTACGGTGACACCTGATGAAACGGGGTGGATTCATCTTGTAATTGCTGTTTCTTCTAGTGATGAAATCTTTGATGGCGGGTTATTAAAATCGATACGTTTCGGAACAGAAAGAGCTATTATCAGAGAACATTGGACATCAGTGGCAATGCAGCTGATGGTGGCTTCAATCATGCTGGTCCACGGAATATATGCATGTATCCTTTATTTCATTCGTCCAAAAAAAATCGAGCTTTTGTATTTTATGGTGGCCATGTTACTATCCTCCCTATCCATTTTGGTTAGTGACGATCGCCTCATTCTTCAATGGGTACCATTAAATTATGAAATGTTTGTTAAGCTTGCATATCTGTCATACACAGGGCTCTCCCTTTTCTTCTTATTGTTTGTGAGGTACCTATTCACCAATTACAAAGGAAATCCAATGGTTCGATGGATTTCAGTTCTTTGCGCGGTGTATGGGCTTTTTATTATTATGGCCCCGACTACACTGATACGGGAATGGTCAATCTTACTACTATTTGTACTAGCAATGCCGTTTACTGCCATTATATTGCTTGTGTTTCAGGTAATAGTAAATAAAGTGAGGGATTCCCTCTTTTTACTGCTAGCCGCTATTAGCGTGGCTTCAAGCATCCTTTGGTCATCCTTTGTCGGAAGAGTACACTCGCTCAACTTAGGTATTATTAGTATGATTGATCCTCACTTTTATCCAGTTGATTTAACCCTTGCAATTTTGTTATTCTCCACATTTTGGTTCATACGATTCTTTCGTGCAAATGACAAAAATCATGAACTCGTGGATAAGCTACAAAAGGAGTATACTACAAAGAATCAATTTTTAACCAATACTTCCCAAGAGCTTCGTAATCCTTTGCATGGGATGATCAATATGGCTCAAAGTATTATTGACCAAGATAGGTCACGACTTACTCCTCAAAGCAAACAAAACCTTGAGCTTCTCATGGTCATCGGTCGGCGAATGTCCTATTTATTAAACGATTTAATTAACGTGACGAAAATTCAACAAAACAAAATCAACTTGAATAAACAAGCGTTTGCCCTTCTACCTGCCATCAGAACTGTTGTTAATGTTCAAAGCATTATGATGGACTCGAAAAATCTTCACTTTCAACTAGTCATTCCTAAAGATTTCCCACGGGTTTATGCAGATGAAGCCCACCTCAGGCAAATCATTTTCAATTTACTGAATATTTCGGTGAAATATTCAGAGGATGGTGTAGTTATTATTGAAGCCGAGGTGAAAAACAATGAGGCGGTTATCCAAATAAAGGATTTTGGAATCGGAATGGATGGTGAAAAACTGAAGCGTGCTTTCCTTTCGTATGAGCCAGGGCCAAAGGAGCGTTACGATGACCTAAGTGGACTCGGGTTAGGGCTGAGTATTTGCCACAAATTAGTCTCTATGAATAACGGAACGCTAACCGTTAAATCCAACCTTTCAAAAGGATCTATATTCACATTTACCTTGCCGCTCACACAGGATGATGAGAGCAAACATGAAGAAACCGGTCTTGCTTCATCCACCAGCCAAGATGACATGTTTAATCAAGAGTTAGCAATATCTGAAGCTCAAATATCTATAAAGAATAAGCAAGGTTATATCAAACCAAAAATTTTGGCTGTTGACGATGACCCAATTAATCTTCACGTTTTAAAAAACATTCTCTCAGGTGAAGAGTATTCAATTGAAATCGTAACAAGTGGTGAAGAAGTTTTAAATCGGTTGGACGAAGGTTGGGATCTCATTATTGCCGATGTTATGATGCCAAAAATGTCAGGCTACGAATTAACAAGAAAGATACGAAAGCACTTTTCTATTTCTGAACTTCCAGTTTTATTGCTAACAACTCTAAATAACCCTGAGGAAGTTTATACAGGGTTTCTAGTAGGAGCAAACGATTATCTAGTAAAACCAATAGATTCGCTAGAATTAAGGGTACGGATTGGCGTTGTTATCGACCTAAAGCATTCGATACAGGAGCGATTAAGATTGGAAGGTGCTTGGTTGCAATCACAAATTCAGCCACATTTTCTTTTTAATACACTAAATTCAATAGCTGCACTAGGAGTTACTGATTCCTCTAGAATGCTTACTTTACTCGATGAATTCAGTAATTATTTACGCTTAAGTTTTGATTTTAATAATGCTGAACCGCTTGTTCCGTTATCGCATGAACTTTCGCTGGTCCAATCTTATTTATATATTGAAAAGGTAAGGTTTAATGAGCGTCTTACAATTAATTGGGAGCTAAACTACAGCGGTGAATGGATGATTCCACCTCTAACGATTCAACCGCTTGTCGAAAATGCAGTTAACCATGGTATTTTATCGAAGCCAGGAGGGGGTACTATCTCGATAAAACTATCAAAAGAAGCCCATGATTTAAAAGTTGAAATTTGTGATGATGGTAAAGGTATAAGTCCAGATATACAAAAAAATCTGTTTACATATGTAAAGTCTGAACATAAAAAAGGAATAGGACTAATCAATGTCAATCGTCGTCTTGAGCAAATGTACAGGCACGGATTAACAATTCAAAGTAAATTAAATCAAGGAACAACGATTACGTTTTTCATCCGAAAAGATAAGGGATAGTCAATTTACTTATCTTTCGGTTTTTCCAAATTTCGTTTCTGATTATTTAAGCATTATGAAATAAATGACTAAAGGAGTTAGGATATAGAATGATTAAGGCTATATTAGTTGATGACGAGATTCTAGCACTAGATTATTTAACAAATTTACTTCGAGCATTTCCTATAATTCATATTATTAATACATATACAGATAAAACTAGTATCTTAGAGGATATTCTGAGCCAAACCGTTGACGTTGTATTTTTAGATATTGAAATGGCTGATGGAAACGGATTAGATTTTGCAGAAACTATTTATTCTTTATCTCCTTCTATTCAAATTGTTTTCGTAACTGCGTATGCTGAATATGCGATAAAAGCTTTTGAAATAAATTCAATCGATTATTTATTAAAACCTGTTATGCCCAATCGATTAGCTAAGACCATACAGCGATTATCAGACAAAATCAATGACAATAAAGTTGATCGAAAGTTGGAGAATCAGTCATTATATATTCAGTGCTTTTATGAATTCCAGGTGTTAAAGGATGGTGAACTACTCCATTTTAAAACTGCAAAGGTCAAGGAGTTATTTGCATATTTTGTAACTTTTATGAATACATACATTCCTCGTGACCGTATTATCGATAGCCTATGGCCAAATTATGATAGTAAAAAAGCAAAGGTTAATCTCCATACCACCCTATCCTATTTACGAAAATTTTTGAGTGCAATTGGATGTACAAATTGCATTAAATTTTCAAATCAGAGTTATATTTTATCAATGGATTCGATTCACTGCGATTTAACTATAATCAACGAGGCTGTTTTAAATATAGAAAAGGTTGACCAATCAAATATACTTCACATCGAGGAAGTACTGAAACTCTATTCCGGTTCATATATGGAATGGAACCGCTATGAATGGGCAAATGAAGTGGCACAAAAAATAGAAAATGACATTATTATTCTTTTGGAAAAAGTAATAGATTATTATAGTGACAATGACCCTTCTAGAGCACTACATTATCTACATATTCAAAGAAGGTTATCACCATACTTGGATAGGAATATTGAGCAATCAATGCAACTTCTCATTCAAAAAGGAAATCATGTAGAAGCAATGAAAATATATAATGATTATGAACAATTGCTCTCGGAAGATCTAGGAATTGGTCCCGGAGAACGTCTAGCTAGACTTTATCAGTCCTTACTAATAGGATAACCGTTTCCATAGTTTTTTTATCTTTCCGCATTATTAAATGATTGTATAAATTCCCTAATTTCATCTATACTCACACCTAATTCCTTTGCTTCAATTATTAAAGAAATCCATTCTTCATCTAATTGATTTTTTTTACAGGTATCATTCATATTCTACATTCCCCCTAATTATGTTATTCATTTTATCGTTTACCTCTTAAAAATCTCTTAAATGAAGAAAGACAAATCCGCAATGGAATGCTGTTAATCAATATAGTAATAGTTTTTAGCTAAGTTCATGCTCTCGATTCCCTTCAGTTAATTAATCTTAAGGGTTTTTGTTTTGTTATTGTATAATTCAACATTTTCTACCTTTATGGTTTAGATTCCCGCTAAATTGAAAAGCAATATTCATGGTATATAGATCTAACTTAGAATGATAAACAGGAATTATTTACTTATGTGACTTACATGCTTTTTAGTTTTTTATATCATATTCCATTAAACGGCCCTTGAACAAGTAGGGAAGAGGGCAGCGTATTTCCTATATTGTTAATGTACATTCCGAAAGAGTTTTAAAGGTATATAGCAAGAGATTAGTTAGGTCTACCTTTAGATGTTGGAGCCAATCCCCTCCAACTTTATGTCCTATACCACTTGCTGACCATGTATCTATCCATTTAATATTTTTTTGTCAAATTCTCGGCAAATTACATTAAACACCAGACTCGCTACCTAGAGATATTCCTTTTGGTGAAATTTTAGTTATTCACTTGAATATGAATGTCTGATAAATGTAAGAATCGCACGTTTAAAAGGTCGCCATTTGGCGACCTTCTCATGGCGCTAAACCAGCTAATAGGATGACAAATGCCCCCCCCAAAACCCTTTTGGCCGAAGTTTTTTATCGTTTATAAACTGCTTAATTCTACAGGCAGTGGACTCCTATGGGCATTAGCTGTTTATGGAGAACAATTCTTATTTTTACGTTTGCTTTTTTTTGTCTTTAATTAGACTTCATAATTTATTCGAAATGGATTTAGGTAATGGATATATATTCCTGTTGTGGGTTAATCCGTTAAGATGTTAGAATTAGCCTTTATTCTTAACATTCAGAAGTGAGGTAATTATTTGCATTTTCCAACCATCCAAATAGAATCTAATGAGATCCATATTGTAAAAAATCAAAGTCAATCCGAATGTAATATTAAATATTATTCGTTTAATAATTTTTCAAGAAATACTTTAAGACAGATTAAATTTAGAGACTTGTCAAAAGTAACTTGCACTACTTGCAAATCCATTCTGTATTTTAAGGACAAGATCTAAATAAAATAAAGTAGAATTCGTAACTATTCTTGTTCAAGGATAGTTTTTTTTTGACTTATAACTGCTCATCAATTAATTCGACAATGCTCAGCTTCCTTCTTCCTTTGGCGCCGTATTATAACCGGTTGAACCCTCTTAACCATTAATTTCACCCTTCGCTTTTTCAGATTTGTATATACTCTCCAATTGTTCCCCATTTTTGCAATGAGTTACCGGACATTTGCCCATGAGTTTCGACTATGCCGCCCTCACCATCCAATTGTGTAAATGGAATCGACTATAACTACCTCAGCACCTGCTTTCTTAATTGTTTGAACAGCCATTTGATATCGTTTGTGAAGGGCGGGACTTACTGTCTTACCTGAACCCTGCAACCTATAAAGCCAACGACTGCTTTTTCTTTTTCACGTTCAGCTTCTATAACTTGGAACACGTAATCACCTTCTTCACACTATTTCTTATAGTTACCTCAGGGTTTGTTCAGATTAAAAATTCATAGTAAATAAGGACTGATAAAATACAATAAATGTCGATATATCACTTTTTTTGACAAAACCATTTCAAAAACCAATAATTCGTAATACTATAGACTTAGTTATTCATATAAGAATTTATAAGGAGCCACTACTATCTGTAATTTCAAATCCCAAACGGAATTATTAGATTTAAAAATAAAGTTTCTAAGAAAAAAACTTGTACAATGTGGTGTTAACAATGGTTTTACTCATTGGGAAACTCTAAAATATAGCCAAAGGCTAGACAAGTTAATTTTTAAGTCTTTATTGAAATCTAAATAATCTTTAACTATTGACACTCCCCTCTAGCCTTTGAAACTTTTAGTTTTCCACTGAGTCATACTTCTACAACATAAGAAGTTGACTCAGGTTTAACAATAACTCCAGGTAAAATCTGTCCATTCTCATCCACCACAACCTTTTCACCATTAATTTCCACAAACTTTAATGACTTTTTTAAGTCGGCCCACAATCACACTGTTCTTGATGAATTCATCCATTCCGTTTTCAATTTGCCATAAGGTGTGCTGATGCCTTTGGATCCCATTAGCTAACAGCAAAGCTATTGAAACTATCACTGCACACCTCGATGAAAAGAAATAACTGAAGATAAAATGAAAGACATCTTAAAATACATAGACTTTATATTTAAAAAAACATAACATTACACAAAGCATGTCCCGCAAAGGAAATTGTCTCGATAATACGGTCATTGAAAACTTCTTTGGGTTATTAAAATCCGAATTACTCTACCTTCAAGAATTTGAAAGTATGGAGCAATTCAAACAAGAACTAGAGAAATATATCCATTACCATAATCACCAGCGAATCAAGGTAAAATTAAAAGGCATGAGCCCGGTAGATTACCGGGTTCATGCCCTCAAGGCTGCCTAAATAAAGTGTCTAACTTTTTGGGTTCACTTCATAAATCAGTGCTTTTTTATGAAGATTGTGTTTCATCGGTATCCAAGCGGACGCTTACATTAGAGCAAGTTCTGGTGCAGGTCAGTCCGCTATCTTAAATCGGAACTCCACAACGACTTTTTAGTACATACTCTTGAATGATTTTTAAAACGATATCCTGGTTTTGCTTTATATAGAAATGATCACCCTGTAATATATGCAATCCTTCAATACGTTCAATGTATTCATTCCAGTTTTCGATACTTTCCTTCGTCACGGTATCATTCGATCCCAATAGCAAAACGGCTTTGTTCCCCACCTTTTTCTCGCGTTTTTTTTCATGGTGATAGTTGGCTAATACATTCAAGTCCGACTGGATTATCGGAAGGAATATATTCATGAAATCTTCCGTTTCCAGGAGTTCCTTGTTTGTTCCCCCGATTTTTTCAAGCGATTGTTTTAAATGTTTTGTATTAGAGCAATCTATTTGATCTACTTTATAATTGGGGGACGACTTACTTGAAATGAATAGATGTTCAACTTTATTATCATCCCTCTCTTCTAATTTTGCCGCAATTTCATAGGCTACGATCGCACCCATGCTATGTCCAAACAAAGAGATGTTTTCCAGTGAATTCATTTGATGTTTCGTTTCCATTTCTTTCAATAATATATCCGTCAAATCCGCCATATGTTCACATAATGGTTCACTATATTTACTGCCATGTCCAGGGTATTCCAGCGGGACTACCTCCATCACATCATCATCAAATTTCCATTCTCTATAAAAAGATGCACTTCCCCCAGCATAAGGGAAACAAAAAAGTGTCTTCTTCAGCCCTTTCATCCCCCTTCTCTTACGATTAATTATTTCAACATGTACTTCATAAAGCTTTCAACGTACCTTGAATCGATTTCCGGCATTTTCATTGATAGCCTTTCCATTTCCTTCTTGGTTTTGGATTGCAGGATTTCCGACTCTTTTAATTTAGTTGATTCATCTATTAACTGGGACAAAGCACTTAATGAATGAATTTCGTTAGATTGGGTCTTTTCTTTTAAAGATTGTAACCATTCTTCCAACCCCATATTGGTGTAAGGTATTTCATTTTTTTCGAAGAAGGAGGTCACGAATTCACTTGAAACTCTCTGATCATTGAACATATGATAAACCCCGAGCTTCTGATTCTCTTTCAATCTTGATATTTTGTAAATAAACTCACTTACAAAATCGACTGGCATCAATTCAAAATGAATTTCCTCTTTAAATGGCAATATCCTTTGTTCAATAAATGATTCAAAAACCTTGTACAACATATCCTTTTCGTTCCAAACCCCGTTTAAATTAGATGAAATCCTGCCTAATCGGAAAATATCGATTGTCAGTCCGAGTTCCCTTGCTTGAAGAAGCAATTTCTCTGCAACCCATTTGGACTGGCTGTACCCGATCATTAAATCGGGGGAGTAAACCAATTCGTCTTCCTCGTCCCATTTCCTTTCTCCGGTCAAGACAGAAAGCGTTGATGCATAATAAATGCTTTTACGATTGCATGATGAAGCAAACTTAATGACTTCCACTACACCATCCACATTCGATATTTTTGATTTGCTATACGGCTCGAAGAAATTCGTTTCTGCACCGACATGATACACATGAGAAACATCATTGCTTAATTTCTCATATGTCACATCATCCAGACCGAATTGATGCTTACTAAGATCCCCTTCAATTACAACGATTCGACTTACGAATTCATCCTGCCAAAGACCATATTTCATTAAAGTATCTTTCAATCTATTTCTTGAAGGAAATCTAACCAAACAATAGATTTTGACATCTTCCAATTCCAGTAACAATTTGTTTAATAGGTGTGCTCCCAAAAAACCTGTTCCACCTGTAATCATCATATTTTTTTCAATTTGAACTGGTTTAGCGGATATTTCCCTTATTTTCTCCCTCAACTCTCGATCGAGCATGGAATCCTTCACCATCATTGCTTCGATGCTGCCAGATGTATCGACTTCAAGTGTCTCAACAAATTTATTCACTGTATTATTTTCCAATAAAATTTGTAAGGTGGCTTCAGGAAGTACAGTTTCCTTCATTACATAGACCAGTTTGGTAGCTAAAATGGAATGGCCTCCATGTTCAAAGAAGTTGTCGTCCAATCCTAGGCTTTGATTTCCCAATACATTTCTCCAAATCTCCAATACTTCTTTTTTCTTACCAGTTCCTTGATGTGTTAAGGAATTTTTATTTTGCACGATATCCATTTCCATTAATTTCTCTTTATCCACTTTACCGTTGGCATTAAGCGGGAAATCATCCACTCTGACAAAAAAGTGGGGAATCATATATTTCGGCAATTCATTATTCAGATAATCTTTAATATCCTTTTCAGCGTTTTCCGCTTTTTCATCTTTATGTTTGTAATAAGCGATAACATAGTTTTCATCATTGATGTTTTTAACAGCAACTACTGAACTTTCAACCTTCATGTATTTATCAAGCTTGTCTTGAATTTCATTCAGTTCAATTCTAAAACCGCGAATTTTCACTTGACTATCTTTTCGACCTTTATACAGGATCTCACCATTTTGTAACCGGATGCCATGATCACCTGTTTTATACCACTTCGTATGATTCAAATCATCCATGATCAAAGCTTGTTCCGTTAATTGCGGCTGATTTAAATAGCCTCTCATGACCCCTTGACCGCCAATGTAGATTTCGCCTATTTCCCCATCTGCTACCTCGACTAGTCCTTCAGAAAGAATCCTGATTTCTACATTGCTCAATGGCTTTCCAATGGGAATGACATCTGCATCTGAGTCTTCGACCTCATGGCAAATGGCAAAAGTCGTGCATTCAGTTGGTCCATACCCATTAATCAAGGAAAAATGACCGATTGTCTGCTTCAATCTTCTCACATGGGAAACCGAGATTTTATCTCCGCCAACCACAATTTTCTTTAATCCTTCAAAAATTAATGGATCTTCATCTACCATTGCATTGAAAAGACCTGTCGTAAAAAATGCTACATCCACCTTTCCAATCGATATCGCTTCTTTCCAATCATCAAAAGAAGTGAACTCATTCGGCAGCAAGAATAAAGTTGCCCCATTCAATAAAGCTCCCCATATCTCAAAGGTTGCGGCGTCAAAGCAAGGGTTGGAAAATTGAGCCACTCTATTATTTTCGTTTATTTCAAGTATTTCAGAGTTCAATACTAAATTGACTACACTTTTATGCTCTATCATTACACCTTTTGGCTGCCCGGTCGTACCTGATGTATAGATAACATATGCGAGACCATCCTCCGAGGAACGGTTCACGGGAATATGCCCGTCCCTGCTAAGTTCATTCATCTCAAATGGAATTGGTTCAATATCCAAATCTCTGAGCTTCCCTTCTTGACCATCAAACGATAAGAAAAACTTCATATCAGTATCTGCAAGCATATATTCCAATCTTTTTAATGGGTACTTTTCGTCGATTGGAACATAGCAACAGCCTGACTTTATTATGGCAAGCATCCCTATAATCAGTTCAAAGGACCTTTTGCTTGGAATTCCGATCATTGTTTCTTCTTGAATTCCCAAATCAACGATCCTTTTGGCAAGCTTATCTGAAAGAATATCTAATTCTTTATAAGTAATTTGACGTTCATTTTCGCACAGTGCCGCTTTTGATTGATTATCTTCCGCGATTTTTTTAAAAGCTTCAGTTATTGACATCAATTTATTCGTCGTCATCGATTTACTTATCATCGGGCCCCAACTTTCAAGTGATTTATTAAATTTCCAATAGATGGAACTATTTTATCTTCTGTTAGTTTTAAGAATATTTCCTGCATGGAATCCATAAAACGTAAAATTTCATTTTCGGAGAATTTACTGTTTTTATAAATGATTTTATAATGCAGCTTGGATTGCACTATAGCCGCAGAGAATGTAAGATCAAAATTGGTCGATTCACTTCCGACTGAATTTTCGATCATGATTTGCGAATCCTCTTCCAGTTCTGTGCTCGGATAATTTTCGAATACAAATATATGTTGGAACAATTCCTTATCCCATGGAATTTGAGCGTATCGCTTTATATCCGTAAGTGAACTGAACTCATACTCTCTCATTCGTAATTGCTTGTTTTGAATCGCAGTAAGATAGGATTGCAAATCATCTTCCCAATCGATTTTCAACGAGAATGGCAGAGTATTGATCAATAAGCCTACAGCTGTTTCAATATGCGGAATGCTGAGGTTCCTTCCTGAGCTTGTCACCCCATAGCATACTGAGTCGCTCTCACTGAGGCACGATAGAACGATGTTCCAAACTCCTTGAACAACGGTATTAATCGTCTTTCTATACCGCTTGGATAATTCTATTAATCTTTCGGTAAGCTCTTCAGGCAGGCTATATTCAAAAACTTTATCCGATATAAAAGCTTCCTTATCCGTTTTCTTACCTACTAGTGCTTTTACTTGTTCGAAATCCCTCAATTCTTCATTCCAAAAAGCTGCTTCATCCTGTTTATTAATATTCCTGACATGATTCATGACTTGCTTATAGGCAATCTTATGTTCATCACTGTCTTTTGCCATAGTCGATGGGTTTCGATAATTATCCAAAAAATGATTAATGACGATTTGCAGGCTCCAGCCATCCATTAAAGCATGATGATGTGTCCATATGAATTTATAACGATGATCCGATAGCTGGATCAAGGTGATGTTCATGAGCGGACCATACTCTAAATCCATTTGCCTGTTTTTGCTATGCTCTAAAAGATTTTCTATCTTGGATGCTGATTCGTCTTCACTACACATCGTTAGATCCACATGATTAAACACATAATAAATGTCATTAAGGATTATTTGGTAACGGTCCCCCAATTGATTGCGCCTGAAAACCGATCTAAGAACGTCGTATTTTCTACAGGTTTCATTCCAGGCTTCTTCCAATTTGTCCAAGTCCAGATCACCTATTAAATCAATGGATAGCTGTGAAATATATTCAGGACTTTGAGTTACTTCACTATGGAATAGCATCCCTTCTTGAAGTGAGGTCACTGGGTAAATCTCTTCAATGTTATTAAACTTATTAATGAAATGGGTGATCGTACTTCCATCGACTATTTTCTCAGCTTGAAAATCCGTTTCGACAATTGAGTCATTCAAATCTGCGCTTCCACTTAAAATTTTGTATAAGTGCACTTCAACTTCTTTACATACCATTTGGTAGTTTTCATTGTTGCTATCGCCAATAATATTCAGCATGAGTCTATTGTTTACGATGCTGGCGACAAAATTGAGCTTATATGGAAATGTATAGTTCGAATCGATATTGCTGCTATGGGTTTGTTCCATATCACCAGTGTTATTAAATTGACCTAGATAGTTGTAACTCACAAGACTATCTGGATAGTTATGATTCCGAGTGGAAATATACTTTAGGATTCCAAAGTCAAACCCTTTGTTTGGCACATTTCTTAATCTGTTTTTTGTATTTCTCAAGGTTGAGCCCAAAGACGGCATTCCTTTAATCCTTACTGGATAAATGGAGGTGAACCACCCTACTGTCCTTGATAAATCAATATCATCTTCAATATCCTCTCTGCCATGACCTTCTAAATCGAGCCAAAATTCATCAGTTCCCATTATATTGGAAACTGAATGGGCAATGACGGATAATAAAACCTCATCAATCGTCGTTTTATGTTTTCTTAAAGTGTTTTTAATGAGGTTTTGTGTTTGGTCCTCATCCACTTGTATTTTGTACATGTTTTCAAAATCACATGTTTCTCCCAAGCTATCCGTCAGCGGAGAAACTGGAACTGGGATTTTCATTTCCTTTTCCCAATATTGAACGGCATCTTCCGGTAGGTCAGTGTTCTTGTATTCATTCAGCTTCTCGGACCATTGTTTATAAGAAGTCGTTTTTAAAGGCAGTGATGGTTCTTGTCCATTCTTTATCTGTTGATAGCATCTTTCGAAATGATCTAAAAGTATCCTCCACGACACACCATCAACCACAAGGTGATGAATCACCCAAAAAATCCTTACGTCCTTTTGATCCCTGAATAGAAGGAACTTCATCATCGGGCCATTGTGTATGTTTAAACTTTGTTGGGCGTTTTCTTCCAGTTCCTTAATTACTTTCAGACTATTTTCATCTGCAAAACTGGAAACATGATACTCATGAAAACCGCATGCCGTATCAGCATTTGATATATTGCCAATATATGAATCACCATGTTTTTCAAATAATGTCCTTAATACGTCGTGCTGATCAATTATTTTCATGATGATTTGTTTATATTGTTCAGTCGCCAATGCATGATCCTTCACCAAAACGACTGACTGATTCCAATGATGGATATTGTCATGATTTTCATTAAAAAACCAAGATTGAATAGGCGTCAACGGTACATAACCTGATATTTTTTCTTGGTCCACTTGTTTTTGTTCCAGTTCATTCACAATATTCCCTAGCTCACGGACCGTTTGGTATTCAAATAAATCTTTAGGCGTTATAAATAGATTTTTTTCTTTTGCGGCAGAGCATATTTGAATGCTGATGATTGAATCACCGCCACATTCAAAGAAGTTATCTTCCGGTCCTATAGCGGGATTGTTTAAAACATCTCTCCATATTGTCAGAAGTTCTGTTTCAGTTTTGGACAGTTCTTGCACATCCGGCACTTTTTCTTTCCTCTCATCCAACTGTTCCGTCCATTTCGGCAGGGTTTTCCGATCAACTTTTCCATTCGGCGTCAAAGGGAATTTATCCAGTTGCATAAAATGAGCAGGGATCATGAAAGCAGGCAGTGTTTCTTTCAGTCTCCTTCTGATTGAATCTACCGAAACCTCATCATTCACCGTATAATAAGCAATTAACCTTTTATTCTCAAATCCATCTTCCACCACAGTTACATAACTATCTTTGATTTCTGCTAGTTTTCGTAATGAAACATTAACCTCCGATAGTTCAACACGGTATCCTCTTATTTTCACTTGATCGTCCGCTCTGCCTATATAAACTAATTCCCCAGCTTTGTCATGCTTAACTAAATCCCCCGTTCTGTATACTTTTTCATTAGGGTTGAATGGATTGGATATGAATCTTTCATTTGTCAGGCTCTCATTATTCAGATATCCCCTCGCTAACCCAATTCCTCCGACATAAAGTTCACCAACCGCTCCAGCCGGCACTAGTTTCCGGTTTTCATCCAACACAAGTGCAACCGTGTTAGTCAGTGGCTTCCCAATTGAAACAACGAATTCATCCGTAGCATCCTCATTCGGGGGAAACATTTTAAAACTTGTACACACCGAATATTCAGTAGGGCCGTAGCCATTGAAAAACGATATATGCTTAAACTTTGAAACGAGCTCGACTGGACATTCAGAACCTGCAGATCCCAACACTTTAATCGTGCTCAATTCTTCGATTGGCAGTTCCTTTAACACAGCAGGCGGTAAAATGATATGAGAAATTTCCTCACGCTTAATTTGTTCAACAAGTTTACTCATGTCAAATAGATTTTCTTTATCTACGCTTATATGCAGCTCGGCACCGAACAATAGTGTGCTGAAAATCTCTATGACGGATGAATCAAAATTAAACGTAGCGAATTGCAGCACTTTAGCTGATGTATCTAAACACATCATTTCATTTTGGTTATAAACTAAGTTAATGATTCCTCTATGTTCCAACATGACTCCTTTTGGCCTGCCTGTCGTTCCCGAGGTATAAATGACATATGCTAAGTCCCGCTGATCCGCAATATGAAGATTCGCTTCCATTGACACATGCGATTCTTTTTCAATATCTTCAAAATATATTATTTTGGATGGTTCTATCAAACCATTCTTTCCGAGTTCTTTGTGACTCAAGCAATAGGAAATGGATGAATCTTCTACCATGTAGCTTAATCGTTCATTAGGATAATGAGGATCCAATGGAACGTACGCAGCACCTGCTTTAATTACTGCCAACATCCCCGTCACCATATCAATTGATCGATTCACATAAATTCCGATTCTTTCCTCTTTAGAAATCCCTTTGCTTAGTAAATAGTGTGAAATTCGATTGCTCTTTTCATTCAATTCGCGATATGTAATGGTTCTGGGACCATCTACAATGGCTATCTTTTCAGGAAATCGCTCAACAATTTTATGGAAGGCTTCCGGGATTGTGTCATTGATACCCTCAAAGGCAATGGTTTCTCCCTGCCATTCTTCCAATAATACTTTCTCCTGCTTCTTACTGACGACGGATACCTTATCGATGGATTGTCCAGGCTGATTGGCAATTTCCCTGATCCACTCCAGGAAATTCTCAGCCAAAGATTGAATGGTTTGTTCATTGAAGATCCCTGAATTATACTCAAAGGCGAATAATAGCTTATCTTCAAATTCTTCTGCAGCTAAACTTAAATCGAATTTTGCTGCCTTTGATTTTATTACTTCAGGCGTTATCTTTATGTATTCACTTTCCAATGCAGCTTTGACATTATTTTGTAAAATGAAGACGGTTTGAAATAAAGAAGTGCTTGCTAAATTTCTTTCTGGGTTAATGACTTCAACGATTTTCTCCAAAGTCATTTGCTGATGATCATAGATGTCGATGATATGGCCTGTATTTCTTTGAAGTATCTCTTCAAATGTTTCCTCATGTCCCAGCTTTAATCTAAAGGGCAGTGTATTGACAAAATAACCTATCGATTTTTCTGTACCTTCAATCATTCTATTCGCCAAAGGACTTCCAACGATGATATCGTTTTGACCTGTATATTTTGCTAGGAAAGACTGGTACATCGTAAGCAGTGTCATGAATAATGTCGAGTTTTTTTCCAGGGACATCCGCTTTACACCCTGCAGCTCTTCCCTTGATAGTTCCACTATAAAACTGCTGCCATCGTTGCGATTTTCTTTTGTACGAACCGTATCTAAAGGAAGCTCCAATTTAGGTAATTCCCCGGATAAGTTTGTTTCCCAAAATTGCGATTCTTCTTTCATGTTATTTTCCAACCAGTTTTTCTGCTCTAATGCAAAATCCTTATATTGTTTAAAGTCATTTCCAAGGAACAATTCCTTTTCATTCACTTCAGA
The DNA here is from genome assembly GCF_018613135.1 of Bacillus sp. ISL-57. NCBI lineage: Bacteria > Bacillati > Bacillota > Bacilli > Caryophanales > Bacillaceae > Bacillus > Bacillus sp. ISL-57. The sequence continues at coordinate 103,878 of NZ_JAGGQV010000019.1, forward strand.
GTCATAAAACGATAACCATTCATCTAAAAATATACTCACTGACCATCCGTCAAAAACGAAATGGTGGAGATTCACAAATAGAACAAAATCCTTTTCACTCAATTTAACAAGTTTCACTATCATGAGAGGACCTTTTTCAACTTCAAAGATGTTTGATTGGACATCGTCTTCAATTTGCAGCAGACGACTCGTTTGCTGTTCGGTCTTTAACGCAGAGAGATCGATTTCTTCCATTTTAATGTATAAATCCTCCCTGATTTCCTGATAGCCTTTACCAGCGTTTTCACGGACGGTTGTCCTCAAAATCTCATGTCTATTAACGACATGATTTAAGGCTTTTTCCAGCATTGAAGTATCCACTCTTCCAGTAATTTTATATTTCTGAGGGATATTATAATTGGCTGTCTTACCGTTGAGTTTTTCGTTGAACCATAAAGCCTCTTGGTTACTGGATAAAACATGATTTTCTTGTTGCGCTTCCATGTGCTCCATGTCATGATCTGAAATTTCATTAATGATGAAGTCGGTCAACGAATCGATTGTTGAATTTTGAAAAATATTTTTCAATGTTAGTATTTGATTGTATTCTTTGTTTAATTTGTTCAATAACTTCATGGCTAAAATCGAGTGTCCGCCCATTTCAAAAAAATCGGCATCTTTATCGATTTGATTTGTTGATAGGACTTCCAAAAATGTCTTTTCCACAAAAGATGAAACGACCTGTGCTTCATCTTTCGGAGGTGTACTCATTTCCGGAAAGATCTTATGACTTAGCATCTTCAATGTAGGATTTTCAAACAAATCAGCTAATTTCATATTCACTTCAAGTCTTTTATTTATTTTAGATACCAATTTCATGGCTGTTATCGAATGCCCGCCCAATTGAAAGAAATCGGAATCCTCATTAATATCGCTGTTCAAGAAAAACTCTTGCCATATTTCTTTAAGTTCATGATTAACCGATGGGGAGGAAATAGCATGGTCATTTGTTGCTTGATAGTTCTTGCTCACATCATTTTTTAGTTTTGAAAAATCAACATCGACATATATTCCGTCAATTTGCTGAGCTTTTGTAATTTGATCGGCAATCTGCATGAAGGCAGATTGAATATCATTTACTAGAGAACGCTGTAAGAAGCAGGTATTAAAATACAATTTGCATGTAATCGTTTCTTTATTATCCTGGGCCTGTAATGATAATGGAAAGCTATGTGATTCTTTTCCGCCTTCAACTTCCCAGTTAATGCTTAGTCCTTCATCTTTCGCTTCCGGATAATTTTCATAAACAAATAAAGTTTCGAAAATCGGATCTTCATTCTTTAATTTCGTATGCCTTTTGATATCCACTAAAGAAATTTGGGAGTAATCCAGCATATTGTTCAATGTTTCCTGGAATCGTTTCAGTAAATCGGTAACGCTGTCTGTATCGTTTATTTCAGCTATCATCGGAATTGTATTGATGAGCATCCCAACGATTTCTTCCGATTTGAATAAGTTGTTCGACCTGCCAGAGCTAACGATTCCAAAGACGATTCGATTTTGATTGGACATTTCCTTTAGGACGATTGACCAAATTAACTGCAGTAATACATTAAGCGTTACATGGTTTTTAGCGGCAAATTCTCTTAAAAGCTTACTTTGTGTTTTATCCAGCTCCCAGAAGAGATCATTGTCCTGGTGGTTTTCATGCTTCATGACGGGAAATGTGATTGTCGGCTGGTCAATATCCTTTGCAAGCTCTTTCCAAAAACGATTTAAATCTTCCGCATCTGTTTTATTCATATACCTAATAAAATCTCCATATTGCTTTGGCTTTTCAATAAGCCCTTTGGAGTCTTTTCCTACAATTTGGCTGTAAATAACAAAGAGTTCATCGATGACTATGCTGGTACTCCAACCATCCAAAATTATATGGTGATGAGTCCAAATCAAGATAAACTGATTTTCTTCAATTTTCACTAACTGGAGTTTCATCAAATTGGAGTTATTGACACCCATCTCCTGGGATTCGGAAGTCACTCTCTGAATTTCCTTTAATTGTTCATGTTCACTCAACTCTGTCATATCGATCATTTCCGGCTGATAATCCATTGTATTGAATACAACCTGAACATTATTTTCAATATTTTTAGAGATGACCTTCATTCTTAATGCTTCATGTCGTTCTACAACCTGACTCCACGCCTCGAATAATGCCTTCACTTCAAGAGCGCCCGTTATCCTGATTCGCATTTGAGAAATGTAAAGGTTCTCTATGGTATTGTTCATTTCCAGTTCATAAAGGATTCCTTCTTGAAGCGGAGTTAATGAGTAGATATTCTGAATAGATTTCTCCAATTTTGCGCCTCCCGATTCCATTATCTTCGTGTCATCCATACCCGCTGGCTACAATCATTCCATTAAACCAGTAATCACCTTATTTATTAGAATTCAATATATGAAACAAATCTTCCTCAGTGAGCATCGCATCCGGGAAATCACTTTCTATTAAAGAACCTTGGTCAAACTCAGTTCCCTTGATTTCCTTGACGACTTCACCAATAGCTTCTATTATTAAGTTCATTTTTTCTTCAGCTAATTTTGAAATGATTTTTATGATTAGTTTTCCATCCTGGATAAATGACAGGAAATGCAGTTTTGGTTTATTTTCAAACTCACCAAAGTCCCTGCTATTGGATGATTCAAATTGAGAATCCAATCTTCCTAAGTAATTAAAAGTAACGTGGATATCCGGATCCTGAATGACCCCTGGTCGTAAATACTTGATGACGCCATAATCAAAACCTTTATTTGGGATTTCCCTTATAGCATTCTTTGTGTTTTTTAAAGTGTCGTCAAACGTCTCATCTGAATGCAGCAATATTGGATACATTGCAGTAAACCAGCCAACTGTCCTAGTAACATCGATTGTCTCGTCAACCATTTCCCTGCCATGCCCTTCTACTTCCATCCAGAAGTTCTTTACATCAAAAGATTGGTTCAAGCCCTTTGCGATTAATGACAACAATATTTCTTCTACAGTCGCTTTTGATTCCCTTGATAATTCCTGGATCAAGAATTCAGTTTCTTCCTCACTGAATGATTTCTCCATCGTTCTTTCTTCTTTAGCTATAAAATCTTCCGCTATCTTAAAATCCGTTATTTCACTTTTTATTTTTTGTTCCCAATAGCGTAGGGTTTCAGGGTCCAGCAACGATTCATTGTATTTCTTCAAGAAGTTTGACCAGTCTTTAAATGATGACGTTTTATGAGCAAGCCTTCCTGTTTGATTGTTTAATGCCTGATCATGGAGAGTATTGAAATCCTCAAGTAAAATCCTCCAGGAAACGGCATCAATCAATAAATGATGGATTACCCAAAAGAAGCGATACTTGTTCGGTTGTTCTTTTAAAACAAGCATTTTCATGATCGGCCCATTACTTATGTCCAATGAACCTTGAGCCTTACTGTCCCATTCATCTCTCACCCTTATTCGCGTTTCCTCATCCAAATGATGTATATCCTTATAGACTAACTCCCACGTTTTGTGTTCGGAGTCTATATTCCCGATATATTTATTGTCACGTTTTTCAAATAGGGTTAACAATCCATCATGATGTTCCACGAGTTGTGATAGAATTTTTTCAATGTCCTCCATTTGAGCACAGGAATCTTTACTAAAAACAATGGACTGGTTCCAATGATTGATGGAAGCAGTGTGCTCCGCAAAGAACCACTCTTGGATGGGGGTCAGTTCCACATTCCCTCTAGTGGCTATAGGTTGAATCATGACCTTATTTTCGGTTTTCGCGATCGCTGCCAGCTCTGCTACCGTTTGATTTTCAAAAATTGATTTAGGACTGATGATTATACTTTCCTGCCTTGCTAGTGAACATATTTGAATGCTCTGAATGGAATCGCCGCCAAGTTCAAAAAAGTTATCCCGGATACTGATATCATCCAACCCTAAGACACTTTTAAAAATTCGAAGAAGCACTTTCTCATTGAACGTTTCAGGTTTTTCCAATGTATTGCTTCTGGTTACTGGTATCGGAAGAAGTGCTGAATCAATTTTCCCATTTGCATTTAATGGGAATTTATCTACTTGCATAAAGAATGAAGGAATCATGTAACTTGGTAATCTCTCTTTTAAAAATGCTTTTAAGTGATCGTAATCAACTTGTTGGCTGGATGTGAAATAAGCGATTATTTGTTTATTTAGGTTTGGCTGATCCTGAACCTTAATGAATGAGTCACATACTTGCGGATACGCATTGAGGTTGACCGATATCTCATCCACTTCCACACGGAAACCTCTGATTTTCACTTGATTATCTTTACGCCCCAGAAAAATCAACTCACCATCGCTCGTGAATTTTGCAAGGTCACCGCTGCGATACAAACGCTTTCCAGCTTTAAAAGGATGTTCAATGAACTTTTCTTTTGTTAAATCATCATTATTCACATATCCAACAGCTAACCCTTCACCACCAATATATATTTCCCCTGCAGCACCGATTGGTACGAGTCTTTGCTCAGGACTTAATAAATAGACGTCAGTATTCAGGATGGGTTTGCCTATCGGGACTTTATTATTGGTAGTCCCATTGTTTTCATACGCTTTAAACATCTCGATCGTGGTCCATACTGAATATTCCGTTGGACCGTAGGCATTATAAAAATTTATATTTTGATAGAGATCCAGCAAGGTTAATGGACATTCAGACCCGGCTGAACCGACGAATTTCACATGGGAGCCCTCTATATTGAGCTCTTGTAATACTGCAGGCGGCAATACTAGATGCGTTAACTTTTCGCTTTTGATTTGATTTTCCAATGCGAATAAATCAAACATTTTCTCCTTATTATTCCCGATATGCAGCTCTGCACCATTTAATAAGCTTCCAAAAATCTCATATATAGAAGCGTCAAAATTAAAAGTGGCAAATTGTAATACCTTTGAGGTCTCATCAAGTTGTAAGTACTTGTTTTGACTTATTATTAAATTCACTACGCCTCTATGGGATAACATGACACCTTTTGGTTTTCCTGTCGTTCCAGAAGTATAGATTATGTAAGCCAGATCGGAAGGTGCAATAGATTCGTTACAGCACTTGGTAGCCACGTAATGTACGGATTCAAGATCAATCACCTTAGCTATTTTTTTAATGGCAGGAGCCACAACTTGATTCGTAATGCATATATCCATTTTCGAATCATTGACGATATATTCCAATCTTTCAGCTGGCAGCATGGGGTCAAGCGGAACGTATGCACACCCGGCTTTAATGATTCCCAGCATGCCGATTACCATATCAATCGATCTGTTTACATGCAGGCCTACCTTATTAGAACCGTTTTCGGTATGATTTCTGACCAGTTTCGCAATCACATTCGACCTTTGATCCAATTCCGCATAAGTAATGGCCTGACCATTATCAGCAACGGCTAATTTGTTTGAATGCTTCTTGACGATTCTTTTGAATATGGAGGTGATCGTCTCATTTTGATGTGCATCCGAAACCTCACCTTGCCACTCAAATAACAATTGATTCATTTGTTTGTCATCTAAATACTCCAAATGACAGATAGGCATATCCGCATTTCTGCAAATTTGGAATAACCATTTTTCGAAACTCAGCATGAGTCTTTCAATTGTTTCCCGTCTGAAAAGTTCGTCGGAATACTCGAATTCCAGGATTAACTCATGAGAACCCTTCACCTTTATAGTCAGGTCATAATTTGAATAAGGAATATCGAATTTGTCTTGTTCAAGAGTGAAGAATGCATTGCTAAAGTTCCCATCAAAGCTTTCTTCCATTGCCAAAGCTGTTTGGAACAATGGGGAATGACTGAGATCCCTGTCTGGATTAATGATTTCAACGATTTTTTCAAATGGAAAAGCCTGATGTTCCAATACATCCAGTATCACTTTACGATTCCGGTTCAATATTTCCTGAAATGATTCTGATGGATCAACGGTCAGCTTCAATGGCAGCGTATTGACAAAGCATCCAATTATCCGGGCAAATTCTTCTTGGCCACGGTTTGCCACGGTACTCCCGACAATGATTGTATTCTTCCCGGTATACCGACTTAAAAACACTTGATATGCGGTCATCATAAAAGCATATAAAGTCGTACCATTCTCCTTTAAAACCCTGTCAATACATGCACGAAGTTCATTCGTTATGACCATTTCCAGTCTTTCTCCTGAGTAAGAAGGTGATTTTGGACGTTGAAAGTCAAATGGAAGGTCTAATGCTTCTTCCTCTTGATCTAAATAACTTTCCCAAAACCTCCTTTGGCTTGGTGTACTTTCCTTGACCCACTCCTTATGCCAGACAGCATAATCCAAATATTGCATGTCCAGAGGGGGAATATCCCCACCCCTGCCTGTTTGAATTCTTTCATAAATCTCCAATAATTCTTCGAAAAAGGTGTCAAACGATACCCCATCAAAAATGATATGGTGAAAATTGCATACCAAATAATGTTTTTCTTCATCAACTCGAAATAGTTTCATATTAAATAAATGATCATTTTCCAGGTCGAAGCATCTTTCCATTTCTTCAGTAAGATGGGAAGTGACCATTAAATCGCTGACTTCGGGATTTAATCCCCGGCAGTCTTCATAAGCAATCATGTTTCGGCTTTTTTTTGATATGAATTGAAGGATTTGATGTTTTTCACCTCTGAAATTAGTTCGCAAAGTTTCATGGCGTTCAATCATGAAATCTAATGCCTGCTGCAGGTCATCAATGTCCACAACGCCATTTAAAATGAATTTAAATGGCATATTATAGAGCATTTTCCTTTCATCCAGACTGTCGAACAGATACATTCTATCTTGATTATGAGAAAGCATTCCTTCACTTTTCCCACGTTTATAAGGCTTATTTACTTCGTCTTCCCTCATGTCGAGGAGCATGTCCAGAAAACTTGCCAGTTTTTCTATATTCCATTGACTTGAAATGATTTCCGGTGTTAATTGAATACCAAACTCCTGTTTTATCGAAGACAAAAACTCATCTTTTTTTTCATTTGTGCTTAGTGATTCATTCATGTCCTCTACTAGTGATAGTTTAAAAGGTTCAATAACAATTGAAATCAAGTGTAATAGCCTTTCTTCCGTTTCACTGATCATCCTGTTCATAGAAAAACACCTCAATTCTTTTCCATTCAACTTAACTTTTGCATATCGTCCAATTGTTTGATGAGTACAGATAGTTCCTTGATGGTGGATTGTTCGAACATCACTTTGATTGGTAATCTCACTCCCAGGTTATTCTTCACCATTTGAATAAATTGCATGGCTAAAAGGGAATTCCCACCTAAGTCAAAGAAGTTGGAATCTGTATCTATTGTCTCTTGTTCTAAAATTTCGTTCCAAAATCCAATAAGCTTTTCCTCAATTAATCTTTCCTTCACCGCAATAGTTGTCTCCATATATTTCCCCTCATTTCACTTTCGATTTTTCCAGCATGTCACTTAAGATTTGATTAAATATAGAAAGTACGGATGACCTTAACTGTGGATTGACCGCTGCCTCATTAAATTTAATTTGAACACTTGAACCAGGGGTGATGATGATGACGATTGGATAATGGGTCGTTTCCCGTCCTTCTTTCAAACTCACATGGATTTCATCATTATTAGCTAGTTTCATCGGATAGTTTTCAAAAGCATACAATGATTCAAATAATTGGCTTTCCAAATTAGCCCACTCATAAATCTCTGATAAAGGTGTATTCTCATAGGCACTTAATTCCAAAAATTCATTTTGAACTTCATCCAGTATTTCCATGTAGTTCTTTTCGTGGCTGATATGCTTGATGAACGGCACAGTATTGATAAATGGACCAACCATTGCCTCAATATTTTGGATAGGAATATTCCTTCCGGATGTCACTACGCCGCAGCATACATTTTCCGTACCTTTTATTTCTTTCAAAGTGGTTAGCCAAACGGTTAGAAAGAAAGTATTCATGGTAATCTTGTATTCCTGACAGAATCGTTGAATGGAATCACTTAATTCCTCATCCAATACTTTCAAGTAGCTGTTCTCAATGTACCCCTCGCCTTCCAACACTCCCATTAAACGAGATCCGGAATTTCGAGCACCTTCCAATTTCCCTGCCCAATAGTCCCGCAGCTCCTTATTACTTGTATAATCTTTCATATATTCAACATACTTTTTAAATGAAGGACTCACGGATGATGATGGTGTTATTGAATGATAAGCAGCAAAAATGTCATTAATCACCATCGAGTAACTCCAACCATCCATAATAATATGATGGAATGTCCATATTAATTGGTATTGATTTTCCGCAAGCTTAACGATCATGAAGCGATTCAACTTATTATTCTCGATATCTATGATCTTATATTGATTTGCTAACAACTCTTCCAACTTCTCTTGATGATCGATTATTTCTTCATAGTCAATCTCGGTATCCATGGAACTCATTAAGAGTTGGTAGAATACCCCTTTTCTGCTTGAATATAATTTGGTTTTTAAAATGTCATGTTTCCCTGTAGTTGTCACAATGGCATTGATTAATTTTTCGACGTCCAGATAACCTTTAATATCAAAAATGAGCTGCACTTTATACTGGCTGCTTTCACTATCAAACAAGCTATGGTACAACATCCCTTTTTGCAAAGCCGTCAATTCATAAATATCAACAATTCCTGTTTCTTTGTGCAATAGTTGGTTAAGTTCCTCTTCAGGCATATCCACCAATGGAAAGTCTTCCGGGCGGTACATCTGTTTTCCCGATGTTTCTTCTTCCAATGTCCGTAACGATTCCAGCAAATTGTGTTGCATATATTGCTCAAAATCTTCTCTTACGAAATGTCTGTTATAGTTTATTTTTATAGTTTGCTCCTCATTCACTACAAGCAATTCGATATCGACTTCATGTTCGGTATAGGAATTATGTTGAATATCTTGTTCACTAAAAAAGGTGACCTCTTTTGCAGCCCATTCATTGTTTTGGTGAAATCTACCTAGATTATTGAAACTGATGATCGGCCTATTTTGTTTCATATGTGTCTCGCCGCATAATTCGGTTATGATCCCATACTCAATCCCTTTATTGGGCAGGGTCCTCAACTTTTTCTTTGTACCTTGAATCGTGTTCGAAATGGATTCTTTATTTTCTATATAAACCGGGCACATGGTCGTAAACCAGCCTACTGTCCTGGACAGATCGATACCTGGAAATAACTCTTCGCGACCATGTCCCTCTAAAGTAAAATGAATATCTTTTTTATTAAAATATTTCCCGATCAGCGCTGCGAAAATGGATAAGTATATTTCATCGATAGATGCTTTATACGCTTTTGTCATATCATTATAGATTTTGTTTGTAATCTCTTTATTCAGTTTCATTTCAAATGATTTTCCATCGTAAACATTTCCTGTTTTGACCAGGGCGTTTTCATATACCGTTTCATGTTCATTCAGCCAGTACTCTTTAATGCCTAAAGGAATGCTATTTTTATATTCATTGAGGTTATTCGCCCATTCCTTATATGATGTCGTTTTATTATCCAGTTTTAATTCCTGATTGTTTATATCTTGAATATATAGCCGATCAAAATCTTCGATCAAGATTCTCCAGGAAACCCCATCAACAAGTAAATGATGAATGATCCAAATGGTTACATGCTCGTTTTGCCCAGTATTGATGCATACCATTTTCATTAGTGGTCCGTTTGTGATGTTGATGCCCTGTTGTGCACCGATTCCGAGTCTGGCAATTTCCCGTTCCTGTTTGTCCTTATTCATGTCTGATAGATTTACGTAATTCAAAGTCCAATATTCAGAAGTGTCGATATGCTTATCCACTTGCGAAAATGATTCTTCTCTATTGAACCTTGATCTGAGCCCATCATGATGTCTGACGATATGGGCCATGATTCTTTGCAGCCGTTTTTCATTCAATTGCGGGTAGCCCTTTAACGTTACAGATTGATTCCAATGATTATAATTATTTATTTGTTGAGTGAAAAACCAACTTTGAATAGGTGTAAATGGTGCCTTTCCAAAAACATCAGACTGATTTATCGTTAAATCTCCCGTCAATTTAACAACCTTTGCCAACTCTTCAATACTTTGTTTTTCAAAGATGTTTTTTGAAGTGATGAGAAGATTTTCTTTCTTGGCAAGTGAACAAATTTGAATGCTGAGGATGGAGTCTCCGCCACATTCGAAAAAGTTATCAAAGATGGTTATTTCCTGATTATTCAGCACCTCTTTCCATATCTTTAACAATTTTTGTTCCGTTCCATTCATGACACTTTCACTGTTATTTCCTTCCGGGTTCGTTTTTGTATCCGGCAACCTCTTCGCATCCACTTTGCCGTTAACTGTTAGCGGAAAGAACTCCATTTTAATGAAATAAGAAGGAATCATATAATGGGGAAGATGATTCTTCATATAATCCCGGATATAATTTTCCTCAAGGTCATTTTCGGAGATATAATAGGCCATGATGAATTTCTTCGATTTAGATTCATCTTTTATCGCTATAAAGCAATCCTTTATACCAGGGCATTTATTTAGAACTGCACTGACCTCCCCAAGTTCGATGCGATATCCGCGTATTTTCACTTGGTCATCAGCCCTGCCTGCAAAGAGTAGATTTCCATCCTCGGCATACTTAACCAAATCTCCAGTTTTATATAGTTTCCCTGAGGGATTGAACGGGTTTTTAATGAAGCTTTCATCGTTTTTCCCCGGATTATTTATATATCCCCTTGCAATGCCTTTCCCGCCGATATACAGCTCGCCTATTTGACCTTTAGGAACAGGCTTCATCCTGGAATTGAACACGTATGCTTCTGCATTCAAGATTGGCTTTCCGATCGGAATAACTGTATCATCGCTAGGAAGTACCTTATATGCTGTCGCAACGACCGTTCCCTCCGTTGGACCGTAATTATTATATAAATCAAAACTCAAACGATCGGGTATCGTTTTTAAACGATCTCCCCCTGTCAAAATAGCTCTGATTGATTCTGGAAATTTCATATCGTTAATAAATAATTGCTCGAGCAGTCCCGTTGAAAAAAACGCGAGTGTTACCTTCTCCTTTTCCATCTTCTCCGATAGGATCTCTACATCCAATAAATCATAGTAATCCAATATCAGGAGTTTATTCCCATTCGTCAGATAAGGGAATATCTCCCAAACGGATGCGTCAAAAGATGTATTAGAAACTAGTACTGCTGCATCCTTTCCATCTACTGAATAATAATTGATATGCCAATTACAGAGGTTGGCCAACCCTCCATGTTCAATCATGACCCCTTTAGGTTTTCCCGTTGTTCCTGAAGTGTAGATGATATAGGCCAGATCACTTTCCGATATCTTTCTTGATTTGAATTCTGAACACTCCATTTCCCGTTCTTTTAGTATGTCTTCGATACATAAAAGTTTTCCTTCATCACCGGGATACTTTGGAAGTCCTTCTTCATTACTTAAACAATATGTGATTTGAGAATCCTCAATCATATGTTTCAGCCGTGACACTGGCTGTGAAGGGTCCAAAGGCACGTATGCCGCCCCAACTTTCATAATGGCTAAAATGGCCGTAACCATATTGATCGATCGATCCATAAAAATCCCGATTCTATCCTCTGCACCTACATGATTTAGGAATAAGCGTTGTGCCACCTGATTTGCCCGGGCATTTAACTCGCCATACTTCACCTGATCATCACCATGAACAATGGCAACATCATTGAAATTTGTACTCACTTTATTCTCAAACCTGGTTATTACATCTTCAAAACGATGATCTTCCACTTTTTGAGTTACATTGCCTGTCCCCATTTCGATTAATGATCGCAACTGTGCAGGCTCTAAGTAGGTAATGTCCTTTATCCGCTTGTTTTCCTTGGTTGTAATCTCTTGCAGCCAATGTTTAAAATTACTAGCCATTCTTTGAATCGTCGTTTTATTGAATAATGATCTGTTGAATTCAAACGAAATGACTAATTCATCCTTATCCATTTCTTCTGCCTGAACAACCAAATCAAATTTAGCTTTAAAGGTATTGATTTTTTTCGGTTTCAACTTGAAATTCCTATATGCCAGCTTTTCTTTTTGGTTATTTTGCAGGACGAATACTGTATCGAACAACGGCGTATTTCCCATGGTTCTTTCTACCGATAAATATTTCAAAATCTCCTTAGTAGGTAAATTTTGATGGTCAAAAACACCTGCAATATTTTTTATGTTTTTTCGCAAAATCCCTTCAAATGAATCTTCCTGGGATACATGTAATTTAAAAGGCAAGGTGTTGACGAAATATCCTATCAATTGTTCAGTATCCACATGGTTTCTCTTCGCCAAAGGGCTGCCGACGACAACTTGCTCTTCATCAAAATAAACCGATAAAAAGGTTTGATAGGCGGTAAGTAAACTCATGAACAAAGTCGATTTCGTTTCTTTATGAAGACTTTTCAGGTTGTCTTGAATTTCTTTAGGTAACAAAAAGCTGATAATATCGGACGCGCTTTTACCCTCTCCGTTTTTTTGATGATCATATTGTAAAAAGGACTTTTGCCGTAATGCCGTTATTTCATTACACCAGAACTCATTATCCTTACCTGTTACATAATTTGGTGAGTTTTTTTGCCATAAAGCATAATCTCCATATTGGAGTGATTGGTTATCTGTATCATTTCGGTCGCCATTCTCGATTTCCTCATAAATGGCAAACCAATCATTGATCATTAATGGAATCGACCAACCATCAAAAATAATATGGTGGATGTTACATAATAATTCATATTCACTTTCATTCGTCTTCACTAACGTAATGGATAGGAGGGGACCATTTCCTAAATCAAATTGCCGTTCCGTTTCTTCCTTCACAAAGTGATTCATTTTTTCTTCCTGCATGTCTAAAGGAAGATCCGAAACATCGATATAATTAATATCATGATGAATCGAATCATCGAAAACCAAGATGCCCACTCCGGCTTCTTCCCTAATGACACTTTTTAAAATTTGATGTTTATTGCTTAGCTTATCTAACGATAATTCCAGGTTTACCTCATTAACTTCACCTGCTATTTCATACGAAAAAACGATGTTATATAATGATTTGTCTACATTGGTTTGATGAATGAACCACAAATTTTCTTGCTCATATGTTAAGGGGTATGTATTTCTGGCATTGATATGGATAGGTGTATAATCTTGCTTTACCTCTTCTTTTTGACGAGCTTCTATGACTTCGGATAATTTCATAATCGTATCGTTTTCCAATAAAACGGAAGGAGCAATTTCAATATGAAATTGATTTTTAATATTGACAATCAATCTCATTATCGATAATGAGTTCATTCCGCTTTCAAGTAGCGACTGATTATTTTTTATAACCCCATTGCCTATGATGCCAACCACTAATTCCCTTACTTTTTCACTTATTGTTTCATCTACAGGATTCTTGATATTTGGTGGAGATTCAAAGTCTTTTATTAAGAATTTTGGTAATAATGATTTATCCAGTTTTCCATTTACAGTTAGGGGGATGTTGTCCACCTTGATAAAAAAGCTTGGTATCATATACGCTGGCAATGAGCTTTTTACACTTTCCCTCAAATAATCAGCAGCTAATTCTTCATCAGCAACATAATATAAAAATAAATGCATATCATCATTGAACGCTTTCTCCATCGTAACAACTGCATTCTTGATATTTTGCAAACCATTATACGCGCTCTCTATTTCCCCTAATTCAATCCTGAAACCTCTTAGCTGCACTTGCTCATCATTCCTGGAGATATATTGCAGATCACCATCATCCAACAGTTTCACTACATCCCCTGACTTATAGTAGCGGACATTATCAATATCCTTAAATTTCATCTCATTCATCATCGGATTTTTATAGTAGCCAAGCGATACACCTTTTCCCGAAACGTATAACTCGCCCTCTTCCTCTCCAGCTACTTCTTCTCCATTTTGATTCATCACTTTGAATCCAAGATGAGGCAAGACTTTTCCGATATTGGTCATTCCTTTTTCAACATCACTATTGGTGATTTCTTTATATGTTACATGAACGGTCGTTTCAGTTATTCCATACATATTTATCAGCTTTGGCAGCCTGCCATTTTCGGGAGAAAACCACTGCGTCAATTTCTTGAAGTTTAATGCTTCCCCTCCAAAAATAATGTATTTTAAACTTAATTCATTTTGACGATTCAGGAGCTCACCACTCACTTCGAAGAAAGCGCTTGGCGTACAATTAAAAACGGTTGCTTGTGTATTTATCAATAATTCAACAAAGGATATTGGATTTCTGCTTTCTTCAAATGAAACCACTACAACTTCTCCGCCATATATCCAAGCCCCCCACATCTCCCAGACGGAGAAATCAAATGCGTAGGAATGGAAAAATGTCCATTTATCTTTATTAGTAAACTCGAACAAATCGTCGCAGCCATAAAATAAGTTCATGACATTTCCATGTGAAACGCAAACTCCTTTAGGTTTTCCTGTAGAGCCCGATGTGAAAATGATATAGGCTGGATCCTCCGGGTCAATTAGTGTATGTAGATTCTCACCTGTCATTTCTTTTGAATTCTCAATCACTTCATCAATGGATACATAATTACAATCCATGTCGCCATTCCGGCTTTTATCCCCAATTAATAACTTCAATTCTGAATTCTTTATTATATGCTTTACTCTTTCACCAGGACTTTTGGGATCGATAGGTACATAAGTAACACCCAATTTAAGTAAGGCTATGATCAAAAATAAAACATGCTCGGATTTTTCAATATAGATTCCGACATTGTCTCCTTTATTTATCCCTTTGTCCTTTATGTACATTGCCATTTTATTTGCCAAGATATTCGTTTCTTTATATGTAAATTGCATATCCTTATTTCTTACTGCTACATTGTCTCCATATTGCCTAACACTTTCTTCAAATAAATTCGCTAAAGAATTCATATTCATCATTTTCCCCCATTATTTTAAATATGTGCCTGATGCAACTGTCAACATATGAAAAACCAAAGAAATCAAAGCGATTACAATCGTTATGATCCATGCATTTCTTCTCTTAATGAGCGCCAATTTTTCCAGACTATAGCTGAATAGAATTAAACTGACAATGTAAAACAACTCAAACTCAGCCATGAATGTGTGAAGGATGGAGTTTTTATCATGCACCAATAAGGATAAACTAGTGAATGTCGTTTCCTTGCTCTTAACCAATAATGCGATGATTGCATTAACACCAGATCCAATCACGATGCATACCCCTGCATTTATGACAGCTTGGCAAATCCCTTTTATATTTACCGGTCTTTCTTTTAAAACTAAAAATAATAGGCACACAATTAATATTTGAATGATGAATGTAACCAATAATCCAAGAGCCCCCATTACAATCGTGTTAATGGCAAAACTCGTGGCTCCGATCTCTGAAATGGACATGCCATTTAATACGTTCATCCCTTTTTGATCTGCAGAATATAACAAAAGCGTCGTTTCGACACCTGCTATTAAACTGAGTATCAATAACGAAATGATTAACTTGTGAACTCTATCCTCTTTTTTAAAAAGATATTGTACTAATTTGTTTTTGTTTTTTAATTCAGCATTCGCTTCCATTTTCAATTCCATTGGTATTCCCCCTCAATTATTTTCGTAGAATTTATCGGAAAGGTAACACTTCTTATTTCATCATTCACAAGTTCAACCGTTGATTTATATTGGGTAAAATTTTTATAGAAAAGTGAGATGTTATCTTGATCCATATCAACCTTGGAAATTTCATAGATTTCAAGTGGAGAGGTCATTCCTGTTTTTAATATCTTTGATAGACTTTCTTTTGCACTAAAGAAGACTTCTTTACTTAAAACACCATCGCTTTCCTTAATCATTTTTTTCTCGGATTCCGTTAAATAGGTTTCTAAAAATTCAGAATCGGCTTTCGTTTTAGTCTCAATATCGATTCCCATTGGATGCAATTGATCAAAAAGCAATATTCCGAATGTTTTATCCGTATGTGTGATGGATATACCCACGTTCATTAATAAGAACAAATTTGCAACAATGACCGGCTGTCCAAAGACTCCTTTCAACAGTGATACATTCTTTATTTCATCCATGCCTATACCTAAAAACTCCATAATTGCTTTTTTTCCACAGTACAAACTTTTCTTTGCTTCGATGAATCTTTTGGGACCATTTTGCAAATTTAGATAATTCCATTCTTTTTCGTTGAAAATATCATCAATATAGTCCAAATTGACTGAATCCGCTTCATAAAACTTGATATAAGATTTATAAATTTTTTTCTTATTCATAAAATATTCAATCAATTATAATTTTCCTCCCCTCTTTTTTCTAGAAACCTCGCATTTATTCTCCATTTTTTCCCTATTAAATTTCTTTTTTTAGACAATTATTTCATTTTCTAGGTTAAATATTACCTATTATCATTATCGATAACACTTTATCACAACAATTTTGCCGAGTCCATTAAAAATTTGTAAATTATCTACATTACATAATAACTTTACCAATTTTTATTATTTTTCTTCTTTAGTAATATTTTCATAGGACTTATCGTGGGAATTTGAATGAAAAAATCAACTTGAAATTTTCTAATTAAAAAAGCCATATTTTATTTTCCACTAAACTTTGTGAAAAATAAAATATGGCTTTAATACTGTTCAATCATTTTGGTTGTTTAATAAAAATGTGCATGGCCTTTTTTAATATCTCGTTCTCTTCCTGTAGATCTTTGATTATTTTATCCTTTTCCTCTTTCAGACTGAGTCCTGAAAAACCATTACTGGAGTCCGCCGAGCCAACTTCATTTGTTTCTTTATAGATATTGATCCAATTTCTTAATGTAGGTATGGATATATTAAGTTCTTCGGCCAATTCCCTAGGTTTTCTGCCTTCTTCCAATACTAATCGAGCAGCATAAATTTTAAAATCTTTATCATGGTGCTTCCCCATAATAAGACACTCCTTTTTTAAATTTATTTAGTGCCGATTTTCTATACTTCCTTTATCAAACGAAAATGTTTTTCTAATATAAAGACTTTCATAAGTTTAATTTCAATCTATTAATCAAAATGGAATTGATCGCTATTGAGATCACTAAAATCATTAGCGCTCCAATCAGGGGTTGGACACTGAACCAAACCAAGCCAAAATGAATCGCTGTTACCAAGATCAATAATGGCAATCCATAAAGCAGGCTTATTAATACATTGGGGTTGGATTTAATTGCAGCAGATGGGTTCTCCCATTCTATACTAGGATTTTTCATATCATATAATGGTGTTAGAAGATTATAGCAAACCACTAAACAAGAAGTGATTAATAACATGACTGCATTTTCCATTTCCCAATACCCAAATAGGGCAAATATCAAAAAGCTGATCACCACGGCTATAATACTGATTATTGATGAAAGTATCACCTTAGAAAAATAAACATATTTTTCATCAAACGGGACGCTTTTCAGTAAATAATGGTATTTACCTTCTCTTGAATATGGGGTTCCGCTTATATTATTTATACAACACAGGAATAGGACCGAATAGGAAAAGTATTTATCAAAAACTCCCTCTTTCGTTATATTCAAATAATTCGGGAACACTTCATTCTGAATCAGCAATAACATGACAAGTGAAAAGGTCGGAGGCAAAAGAAGACCTAAAGCGATTTGCATCTTAAAATATGCTTCAGACTTAATGATCCATATCTCTCTTTGTAAATAATTACTGCATTGATTTTTTGATATATTTACCTTTGAGTTTTTCATATTCGCTTTGTTGTTTCCCAATATCCCGTTTTTAAAGTAATGAACAGAAATGTTCTCTATAATCATTGAATACAAAAGGAAACCTATTACCATTATCGAAATATAAATAATGAAAAATTGAACGGTTATTTCATTTGATACAAAAGCACCCACTATCCATTTGATCACTGGAATCATATTTGCGGTTTCAAATATATGTCTCATCAACAATTCCAACGAGTTTTTGAGCCCTTCAAAAGAATTCAAATCTATTTCCGAGATGACCTTTGAAATGGCAACTGATGATTTTCCTGCAAAATATACAATGGAAATAATCATAAGCGTTAGAATGATAGCCATGTTAACCATTAAGTATGCTACTTTACTTTTGAATCTATAATAATGCCTATTCATGCACGATAGGATAAAAAGCAGGAACAAAGCCGTTAAACCATTGACAATTGGTAAAAATGTGATTAACTTAATTGCTTCGATAAACTTTAGATCGACTATCAAGAAGCCTAATGTTGGCACTTGGATCATCATTGATAAGATGATCGGGACCCATAAGCTACTTAACACTTTGGCCCTTGATATTTCCTTATAGGTGAGTGGCAGAGGTGCCAATACTTTAAATTCATCATAAGAAAATATTTGTGATGTGGACAAATAGCAAACCAATGCAAAGACGAGAATGCTGGAAATCGTTAAATTATAAAACAGGAAGACCTGGGTATCTCCAAGAAAATAAACAAAGGCGTTAACGACAGTCAGCTGCAAAAACATATAAAAAACGGCTATTATCAGGACAGCCTGCAACATTGTCTGCTTGGGCATTTTATAGAAGGAAGAAACGAAAAATCTAGTTAACTGAAGTTTTTCCTTCATATACCTGAGCCTCCATAAAGGTAGATTCTAATGAACTTTCACCTATTATATTTTTTATCTCATCATGCAGGATGATTTTTCCCTCTTTTAAAATAGCCACTGTATTACAAATTTTCTCTGCCACATCGAGCAGATGCGTCGAGAAAAACACTGTACCGCCCATTTCAACATATTGTTTGATTGACCCCTTAAAAACTAAAACGGCGTTTGGATCTAATCCGTTCAATGGTTCATCCATAATGATGATCGGGGGATTAATGGTAAAAGCCGCTATCAGGGATACCTTATGCATCATTCCATAAGAATAACTTCCCATTGGCTTTTTAATGGACTCCTGCATCCCAAACCGATTGATATATTTCCCCAACCGTTCTTTGTCATCATTTCCATATAGGTTCATCAAGAAACGAATCCAATCAAATCCCGAAACATTGTTAAACACATTGATAGTATCAGGAATGAAGAAAAATTGTTTTTTATATTCTATGCCGTCTTCTTTGGTCAGGCCATTTATTTCAACCTTTCCATTTTCTGAATCTAAAATGCCTGTAATGATGTTCAGCGTCGTGGTTTTCCCTGCACCATTCGCTCCTATAAAACCTAAGGTTTCCCCTTTTTTGATTTCTAGATTTACACCATTCAAAATCTTCTTGGCCGAGTAGCTTTTCTCCAAATCTGTGATGCTTAACAAAGTTATCATCCTCCCATCACTTCATGATTAACACATTTCCATCCTCAACTTATTCATTATTGAATTTCTTTTTAGAAATCCATATGTTCGTTATCAATATCGTTACTGCCGTCCATGCAAGTGCAGCTAATGCACCCCAAACCGCCTGTGAATTGACTGTGCCTAAAATCAGTACTTCCATGGCATGCTTACTCATGCTTGCCGGATTCACATTGTCTATTACCGGACTTAATCCAACTATGATTCTGCAGCCGAGGAGAAATACTATCGAAATTAATGCAATGATACCCTGGCTATTAAAAATGGTACTGATCATCGTCGTGAATGAAACGATAACTAGGATCCACAGCAGATAGAACAGTAAAGCCACTATTAAATCCCCAAAATCAACACTCGTAAACAAAAAAACTACATACAGATATGAAACCAAATATCCCAATACCACACTGCAGGCAACAAACAGGTAATTGGAAATGATTTTCCCGCTTATATAAGATCCAACCGTCACAGGCCTTGTAAGTATGAAAGCAAGCATCCCATTTGCTTTATCGGATTGAACGACTCCCATCATGGAAACGATGATGATCATGACCCCTAACTGATCAAATTGAGACCCTAAAGTACTTGCAAGAACTTCGCCGCCTTTTTGGGCAGCCATGCTTGGATCAATGGTGATCCCTTGGCCCCCGCCCAGTGCCTCTAATATTGAAGGTAAATAATAGCTTACAACTGGTTGAGTTATTCCTAAAAATATAAATACAAGCGGCAGCCAAATCACTTTAAATTCACGTACCATCTGAACAAATTCCTTTTTAGCTAAAACGGCAAAGTTATTCATTTTTCCACCACCAATTTTAAGAATATCTCTTCCAATGTATCGTTATCTATTTCGAACCTGACAAGATCAACATTATGCTCCAAAGCATTCGCCAGTAACATATTCTTGTTTGATTCAATATCTTCCACTTCTATCTTCAATTTGTTCCCCATTACCTCTACACCTTTGACGAAGTTCAAGCTTTTAACGTTTTCAATCCATTTTTGACTTTTAGAGGTTATGTCGACATTGATTTTATTTCCGCTATTCCTGTTCAATAATTCTGACATCGTTGTGTCCTCAATTTTTTTACCGCTTTTTATAATGACAAACCTCTCACATATTTCTTCTGCATCGCTTAATATATGCGTCGATAATAAAATTGTCGTATCTTTCTTTATCTCTTTGATGATATTCAACACTTCTCTCCGGCCGATGGGATCTAATGCCGAAACCGGTTCATCCATGACAATCAATGCAGGTTTATGTAACAGCGCCTGTGCAATACCAAGCCTTTGTTTCATTCCGCCCGAAAAAGTCCGCACCTTTGAATTCTCTTCCCCGCTCAACCCCACTTTCGACAATATCTCTGGGATTCCGTTTAATAATTCTTCTTTCTTGATACCCGAAAGCTGCCCCATGAAAGTAAGGGTTTCTTTGGCGGTCATCCATTGAAAGAAGTTAGGGTATTGTGGTAAGTAGCCTATTTCCTTTTTCATTTTTGAAATTTTCTTACCATCAAGCAATACTTCTCCCATACTTGGATCTATAATATCTGCAATCACTTTTATCAGTGTCGATTTACCAGCCCCATTTGGCCCAATCAATCCAACACATTCACCTGATTGCAATTCCATTGAAAAATTATTGACCGCTGTTTTTTCTTTGAATTTTTTTGTAACATTTTTAATTTCTAATTTCATATTCTTTCACTGTCCTTTCTACCGATAACGAAGTACAGAATTGGACCGATAGTATTTGCAAAAATAATGATGAGTGTCCACAATAAAACATTTTTCCTCGTCTTTCGATTTCTGTATAAATCAATTAATGCTATAAGCACTAAAATCATTCCAATTGCAATTACCGGTAAAATGATCGGCAGAATAGACATGAAATCAATATCTTTCAATTCGTTCCATCCATAATGCAATTCCATATATACCACTCCTTTAGTAAACGAAATATTATTATCATTATCGATAATGATAACATCTAATTTGGAATTTTGCACCTATTTTTTTCTTAATAAAATATTGTTTTAGTTTTTATTGTTATTTATAATGATAATATTATCATAATGAATAATAATAAAAATATAGCGATATTTATTAATTTTTAATTAAATGTAGACATTTTTTTAAAAATTAAAATAATTAAAAAATAATTATTATTTACTTAGAAAAAATATTTCGGTACTATTATTTTTCGAACCGTGTCATTTTTATGTAAATGACAATGATTCAAACATTACAATATATGAAGGATTAAACTTATTATTCATGACCAACAGGAAAGTTCACTAAAAATTATCCAGTTATAATTTCCAATGTGAGGAGAATAAGATGATTAATAAAGCTGAAATTTTAATGCACCCAGTAAGAATAAAGATTACCCAAGCTTTAATGAGAAATAGGGAAAATGGTTTAACACCATTAGAAATGTTAAAAATCATTAAAGATGTACCCCAAGCAACATTATATAGACATATACAGGTTCTTTTGGATTCAGGGGTCATTCGCATAGTAAAAGAGAAGAAAGTGAGATCCGTTTCCGAAAAATACTACGTTTTAAATGAAGAAGAAGCACGACTTAGCGGGGAAGAATGGAAAAAATCCTCTAATGAAAAAAAGGTGAACTATTTTTCATATTATCAATTATCCCTTATGACCCAATATCAAAACTATCTTACTAAATTGGAAGAAAGAGACTGCGCAGAAGATGGTTCAACCTTTTCCCTTTTAGAACTAAAGCTTGATGATGAAAGCTTCCTTAACTTCCAAAATGAATTGAACGATTTAATGTTAAAATACTACAAAGCAACGAATCAAAGTGCCAAACAAGACTCTCCTATTCGAACAATCGGCGTTACAATTATTCCAGAATCATAAAAAAATGAAAAGGCTGTTCCAAATCCTTGGACTCAAAAACGAATATTATAGAAAAAACCGATAGGAAACATATCTAAATATTCACCAACCAATCAGGTTGCAGTCCATGTTTTGAAACAGCCCAATAAATTCCATAATGGGCTTACCACCCGTTATGGGACATGACTAAAAGTGATGCACCCGCAATCAGCAACTCCCCAATGTTTCCTTGATACTGCTGTATACTTCGTCCCACAGGTGTTTTTCTTCAGCAAAAGCCGCAGTTATCTTTTTAATAACTGCTTTATGCTCTGCCTCGAAACGTTCATCATCCTTGGCAGGCAGGTCAGACCTTAACTCCATTACGAAATCTTGTACCTTTGGTGCACGAGGTCCCCAAACGGCTTTTTCTTCACCATCCTTATCAATGAATATAAAAATGGGAATCGAACGCGCTGTTCCATTCGTTAAATATTGATCCATCAGTTCAAGATTTTGATCTCGTAAAATCATGCGAGTTTCGATATTTGCCGCTTCAGATATATTCAGGAGTATAGGAATATTCATCATCGCGTCTCCGCACCAGTCTTCAGTAATGACAATAACTCGAAGTTCTTTCTTCTTTAATGCATCAAAAAAATCTTGGTCCTCTGCAGAAGTGGAAAAACCTTGCTGGATCGATTGTAAGTTTTCTTTATGAACTTTCATCGAAGATACAAATTCTTGAGCAGGAATCCCCTTTTCAAACCATTCATTCAGTGTCGTCATCGTATTTCTCCTAACTATTTTTTAAATTAAAAGTACCATAAACCACTTATTATTTCATTGTTTCCACCCCGAAAAATAAAATGACAAATTGGTAAATTAAATCCATGTTTTCTTTCCCGTGTAAAGGGAAAACTATACATACATTCAATAGCTTGCTAACTATTTTATATTGATAAAAACATTGTTTTCTAGTTTAGGAGATGAAATTTTGTGGAAGGCTTTCTCTTTGCGCTACTCCCTGCATTGACATGGGGCAGCTTAGTGCTTGTTTCCGAAAAACTCGGAGGCAACTCTTATAATCAAACACTAGGCATTACAATCGGTTCATTACTGTTCGCCATCATGATGTCTTTCATCAATCCGCCGGAATGGAGCAGTCTAGTGTGGATTGTGGGCATCATTTCCGGGATAGGCTGGGCATTCGGGCAGTTATTTCAATTCAATAGCGTCAAGGAAATCGGGGTATCGAAAACCGTTCCAATCTCAACAGGACTGCAAATTCTAGGAAATACATTTTTTGCGGTCATCATTTTCAGGGAATGGAATGACAAGATGACAATCATCATCGGCATTGTTGCGATCATCTGTTTGATTACAGGTGTCTTGCTGACAAGCTATGGCGATGCTGATAACAAAAAAGAAGGAAGCATGAAAAAAGGGGTTTTTTACCTTGCCATTTCTACGGTGGGTTATGTTACATATGTCATCGTCGTCAGATGGAATGAGGTGGACGGATGGTCGGCGATCCTGCCGCAAGCAATTGGCATGTTCCTGGCTGCCCTGCTCCTTTCCATCAAACATAAACCGTTTAATAAGTATGCCGGACGGAATATCCTTACCGGAATGATGTGGGCTGTCGGTAATATCGGTCTCCTGCTCGCCAATCCAAAAGTGGGCGTTGCCATCGCATTCTCATTTTCCCAATTGGGAATCGTCATTTCCACTTTAGGCGGCATCTTTCTTTTAGGTGAGAAAAAATCCAAAAAGCAAATGGCCTTCGTCATCATCGGGTGTGTACTCGTAATTGCTGGCGGAATCATGATTGGCTTTACAAAAGAATAATCAAAGGAGAGCTGAATGATGTATGAAGATTTAGAGAAAAAAGTGGTCGTGATCACGGGCGCGGCAAAAGGATTAGGAAAAGCCATGGCCGAAAGGTTCGGTAAAGAAAAAGCATATGTCGTATTAAATTATCACACTGAAAATGGCGACCATAAGGAAATCATCAAAACGATTGAAGCTGCAGGCGGGAAAGCCGCAGCCATTCAAGGTGACGTTTCAAAGGAAGCGGATGTGAAGAAATTGCTTTCTTTCGCTGTGGACACCTTTGGTACAATCGACATCATGATCAATAATGCTGGTATTGAAAATGAAGTGCCCAGCGAAAAATTGACTCTTGAAGAATGGCAAAAAGTCATCGATGTAAATCTAACGGGGATGTTCCTGGCAAGCAGGGAAGCAATCAGTTATATGCTCGATCATGGCATTAAGGGCAATATCATTAACATGTCTTCCGTTCATGACAGGATACCTTGGCCTCATTTTGTCCACTATGCAGCAAGTAAGGGCGGAGTCAAGATGATGACAGAAACCCTTGCACTTGAATATGCTCCTAAAGGGATTCGCATTAATAATATTTCACCTGGTGCAATCGACACACCCATCAATGCCGAAAAATTCAATGACCCGAAAGCTAAACAGGAAGTAATAAACCTGATACCGATGGGATACATCGGAAAACCGGAACAAATTGCCGCTTGTGCCGCTTGGCTCGCTTCCGCCGAATCGAGCTATGTAACGGGAATGACCTTATATGCTGATGGCGGGATGACCAAATATCCAGGTTTCCAAGCAGGAAAAGGCTGAACTGAACTAATGAAAAGAACCACTCCCATCACAAACTTGGGGTGGTTCTTTTCATGACCCTGGACAAGGATGCTGCACAAGCTAGAAGCTTGCGGTCTTTTTCTCGGATTGGTTGTCCCTTTCGGATCGATTTCTGCATTGGAACCAACAAATCCTAAGTTATAATGATGTCAGTGAATGGCAAGGAAAGATCATCTGGAATAGATGCTGTTTATATTCGTTCAAGAGAAGGAAGTGACCTTGTGGATCCTTATTTTCATACAAGTGAAAGCAAAAAAAGGGTCATCCGTGATTCACTATATACAAATAAACCCGTAGAATGAATTTTACTCCTTATAAAATAGAAAAGAACGGTCATCCTAATGGAGTAATTTCAATAATGACATAAGGAGAGAAACTACATGCCTCAACAACAAATTGATATCAATCAATTAAATCAAGCAAAAGCTAACGTTACCCTTACGCAAACCTTACTTTCACAAGCAATTGAAAAATCTTCCTCGGATCCAATTTTGGCACAAGAAGCCATTAAACAAGCGGCTCAAGAAATTGCCCAAGCCCAATCTTCCGTAAATCAGGTTTATAGTACAGTACAAGCTCAGCAAGCGGAATGATCCTGGGGATTATCGATTAATTGATTCAAAACAAGAATAAAGAGGCCTATATCCAAATTCAGGAATAGGCCTTTATATAACGAATGTATTGGGTGAATCCAAGCTTTTTCACACCCACTTATTTAATGGCGGTATGCTTTGTGGGAACTTAAACGCATAGTATGGATCATACCTCGTTTTCACTTCCCTAAGCCGTTTGAAGTTTTCTCCATAATACGCAGTTGGCCAATCTTTGATTAGAGTATCCGGCCAATTCACATAGTCACCGGTAGTAAAAGGTGACAAGGCATGCTTCAGCTCCTTGATCCAACGAATGTTTAGCCGCTCTTCTTCTGGATTGGTCCATGTAGCCTGATACTCCTGGGCGATGATGGCATCTCGATAATAAAAAGCTGTCTCCTTTGGATCTTTAAGGCCCGCCACTCCTCCTAGGGATTGGTGCCAAATGGCTGCATTTTCATTTGGGGCATTTCCTAAAAAATGTTTCATAGTTGCGATTGCTTGCTGTGGAAGAGCTTTTTCAATGAAAGATCCTGACCTCTTTCGATGCGCCGGTTGATTTCCAGCTGGATAATCAAAGAATCTTACGGCTTCAATATATGGGACTTCCTTTATCATGACATTTATTGGTGAACCGATTTTTGTCAAAGGCTTTAATAGATGCTTCAATCTATGTGACGTTCCAACAAATTCACCTTTAGCAAAAATTTCGTTTGCTTCCTTTGCCTTGAATTCTATTTCTGAAGTTAAGCCTTCATCAGCTTTAGTGGCCCAATCCTGCCAGGCTTCAAACACCGCTTCGAAATCTTCCCACCCCCATGTGACGGAGAAAACGGAAACCCTTGATACGGGGGTTACCCTGAAAGTAAGAGAAGTGACTATGCCAAAGTTTCCCCCTCCTCCCCCGCAGCATGCCCAAAATAAATCACTATTGATTTTCCTATTCGCTTTAATGAGTTTGGCTCCCCTCTTTCCACAAGCCCTTACCATTTCTATTTCAAGTAGATTGTCACAAGTAAGTCCAAAGCGCCTCGTTAACATACCTATTCCACCGCCGAGCGTAAGACCTACAACACCAACACTGCTTTCGGTCCCTGCCGGAATCGTCGTGCCATAATTCCATAACGTATTATATACTCGCCCTAAATCAGCTCCGGCTTCAATTTTGGCGATCATTTTTTCACGATTGACCTTGATATTGTACATTTCACTAATATCAATGACTAGACCGCCATTCACTAATGAAAAATTTTCATAACTATGCCTGCCGCTCCTAACCCGGAAAGGTGCATGATTTTCCCGGGCCCACTTCAATGAATTCAACACATCATCGGAATTTTGACAAAACACAATGACCTTTGGGAATTTAGAAAAACTTAAGTTATTATTTATCCTGGCGCGCTCATACTCAGCATCATTAGGTGTAACGATACGCCCGGTAAGCTTTGTTCTTTCCAAAAGATAACCCCTTTCTCGGGTAAATATGTAACATCCTATGAAAAAAACTGGCATGAAGATACATTCCCCCTGCTTCTCCCCCTTGTTACGGGGTCAAATTAGCTACACTCGTGAGTTTTGCTGTTTTACTCGTGAATTCAACAACTTTACTCGCGAATTCCGCTGTTTTACTCGTGAATTCGACGACTTTACTCGTGAGTTTCGCTGTTTTACTCGTGAATTCCACCATTGGTCTGCAAGGACAAAAAAAGGCCCTTCTCGAATTAGAGAAGGGCTTTCTAATATTTCTTATCCTGAAATCTCATCATCGGATTCAACGTCCAATGGTGTTCGTTTATCCATTTTCAGCATGAAATAACTTGCTATTACCAAGGCTAGGAAAACGATCCCGACAACCAAGGAAATCCTTGTACTAGGATTGATCCACATACCTACCAGCACCATCAGTAAAAAGGCTATTGTCGCATAGTTACTGTAAGGGGCCAACGGCATTTTGAACGGATGTTTCTCCATTTCAGCGGCATTTACCTTTCTAAATTTAAGCTCACTGATAAGTAAGACAAACCATGGAATCATTCCTGGCAAAACACTCGCACTGTACACATAAAGGAATACTTGCGGCGGTGCAAGGTAATTCAGGATAACCCCGATGCCCAATCCTAATAGTACAGCGATCGTGCAATATGCCGGAACTCCATTTTTAGATACTTTAGCAAAGACTTTCGGAGCTTGGCCATTCAATGCCAATGTGTACAGCATACGACCTGCACTGAAAATCCCACTGTTGCATCCAGACATTGCCGCAGTAATTACGACAAAATTAATGATGCCTGCCGCTGCAGTGATACCTATTTTGGCAAAGGTCGAAACAAACGGACTGCCTAAGTCATCAAGTTGATCCCAAGGGAATACTGTCACGATGACGAAAATGGCACCAATGTAGAAAATTAAAATGCGCCATATGATTGATTGGATCGCTTTTGTTACGGTCTTCGTTGGGTTTTTCGCTTCTCCGGCTGTGATGCCGATAAGCTCAACACCTTGATAGGAAGCCACGACAAGTGAAAGCGCAAAGAAGAATCCTGTCCAGCCTCCCGTAAAGAAGCCGCCATTTGCCCATAGGTTCGATAATCCAAGCGCATCCCCGCCATTGCCTATTCCAAAGAAGATAAGGCCCAGGCCGGCAACGATCATCAATATAATCGTTATGATTTTTATAAGTGCAAACCAGAATTCAAATTCCCCGAATGATTTAACGGAAATGAGGTTGGCCGCCCCCAAGATGATCATGGCCACCACACCTGGTATCCATGCCGGTAGCTCCGGGAACCAATATTGCATATACAACCCAACCGCGATGATTTCGGACATTCCGACGATCACCCATTGAAACCAATTGCTCCAAGCAGTCATATAACCTGCCAAAGGATGTATATAGCTGCTCGCAAAGGTTGCAAAAGAACCTGTAGTCGGTTCTAAATATAACATCTCACCCATGGAACGCATGATGAAAAATATAAAAATACCTGCGATGGCATAAGCAAGCATTACAGAGGGCCCGGTCCATTTGATCGTGCTCGCAGATCCCATGAATAACCCGACCCCGATGGTTCCGCCCAAAGCTATCATTTGAATATGTCGTGATTCCAGCCCTCTCTTTAATTCCTTGTTCGACATGATTAACTCCTCCAGATGCAATATCGGTAATGCTTTTCTATCCTTACCAAGAACGACTCTCTATTAATTATTGCAGGTAGAAATGATTTATCGTGATCAATATTACATAACACTTCAATTACGTTTTCTTATCTTATAATAGTAAATATTCTGTAAAAATACAATTGTATTTTTGAAATAAACAGTTGCCAATAATATCTTGTTGAATTTTCTAATCTGAAAATATCATTTTAAAAAAATGATGTTCAGTATTTTATTATAGTGATCGTTCATAAAGAGTAGAAATAAATCACTTCTGCTTAAACCTTAGGTTAAATACAGACCACTATTAAACTACAGATAATGCCTGTTTCATTTCAAAAAATTTATTGACCTACCGAAAAATAGATGATAGAATTCCAATATTATTTTATGAGCATAATGAATGATCAAGCATTGGAAAATATCACTGACTGACATTCTTCACAACCGCATAAAAGCAAGCGATGAATGCTATGGATGACACTATAGCAGGAGCAGCTTCTGGAGAGACTGTACAAGATGCAGCGCCGAAGGATTCACAATCTCAGGCAAAAGGACAGAAGAGTAACGAATGATATATTGTTATTCTGAACCCTTTAAGAGATTGGTATTTTACCCAATCTCTTTTTTTATTGTCCATTTTGTGATTGGACTAAAGACAACAAATGGGAAAGGCAAGCAGGACGACAATCACGTCCCTCTCTCCAAGACCATGCAGGTAAACTCATTCACTACCAAGACTATAAAAACGGGGGCGTATGAATTGGCTAAACAAGAATTAAAAAGAGATTTAAAAAATAGGCATGTACAACTGATTGCAATAGGAGGAACCATTGGCACCGGTTTATTTTTAGGTTCCGGAAAAGCTATACAATTGGCAGGGCCTTCCATATTATTCTCTTATCTGATAATAGGGATTGCCTTGTTTTTTGTGATGAGGGCCCTGGGGGAATTGCTCTTATCCAATGCAGGGTATGTATCATTCACTGAATTCGCAACTGAATATGTCGGTCCATGGGCCGGCTTCGTGACAGGTTGGACATATTGGTTTTGTTGGATCATGACCGCAATGGCCGATATCATAGCTGTCGGTGTTTATATACAATATTGGTTTGATGTCCCTCAATGGATTCCGGCTCTAATATGCCTGGTCATTCTCTTAGGATTGAACCTATTGACCGTTAAGATATTTGGCGAATTGGAATTCTGGTTTGCCATCATTAAAGTAATCACGATCATCGCCTTGATCATCGTAGGGATCTTCCTTCTGATCATCGGCTTCAATACCAATACCGGAACGGTTTCCCTAACGAACCTTTGGAATCATGGCGGCATGTTTCCGAATGGCATTTCCGGATTCCTGCTATCTTTACAGTTGGTCGTCTTCTCATTTGTCGGGGTCGAATTGGTCGGGGTTTCCGCAGCAGAAACGGCGAACCCACGAAAGAACATTCCATCTGCCATCAATAAAATCCCTGTCCGGATTTTGCTTTTCTATGTTGGTGCCATATTCGTCATTCTCTGCGTCAACCCATGGACACAATTGGATGCCACGAGCAGTCCATTTGTAGAGGTCTTTGCGTTAATTGGCATTCCAGTCGCTGCAGGGATCATCAACTTCGTCGTTTTGACATCCGCCGCTTCTGCATGCAACAGCGGCTTATTTTCAACAAGCCGAATACTCTATACGTTAAGCAGGAATGGCGAAGCCCCTGCTAAACTGGAAAAATTAAATAAACAGGCTGTTCCGAGCAATGCCTTATTCACTTCCACAATCGTTGTATCAATAGGGGCATTATTAAGCAAGCTGATACCGGAACAGGCATTTACTGTCGTGACTACCATCAGTGCCATCTGTTTCATATGGGTATGGAGCATTATCTTGATCTCCCATATCAAATATTCGAAAACAAGGCCTGACCTAAGAGCCGAATCGGCTTTCAAGGCTCCTTTTACACCTTTTGTCAATTACGCCATTTTAGGCTTATTCCTGTTCATCCTTATTGTTATGCTATTCGCTGAAGCTACACGGCTATCACTGCTCTTGACCCCAATCTGGTTCATCCTCTTGGTGATACTATATAACTATCGGAAAAAAAGATAGCTAAAGGAATTAAAGCCTCGAACTCAATATGAATTCAAGGCTTTATCTGCTTATGAACATATTAGGCCTTCGGCTTGTTGCGCACTGTTGCTAAAATATATCAGGCAACTGCATTAAATTTTATATCAAAATAGTGTAAGCTAATATATATTATCGGACCTTTTCGGTCAGGTATGAATTTTCCATCCGGTTCGGTTCACACATCCATCAGTGGCATTGAATAAACCCCCATTGGTGGGCGTTTCACTTTATTTAAAACGGAGGGGGTTGTTTAATGAAGATTATATATATTCTTACACTAGTTCCTTTTATAGGCATACTGGGATTTCTACCTTTTGTTAATAAAATAGAACCATATGTATTAGGGATGCCTTTCAATATGTTCTGGATGGCTATGTGGGTGGTCCTTACCTCTGCCATACTCGGCATCATGTATAAGCTGGATCCCAGGAATCGGGAAGGTGATCAGGAATGAATATCGCTATCTTAATCATTTTAGCATTTTTACTTCTATCGATATTTTTAGGAATACGCTCTTCAAAAGGAAAAGATATGGACTTGGAACAATGGACGGTGGGCGGACGCGGTTTTGGTGCGATATTCGTCTTTCTGCTGATGGCTGGGGAAATCTATACGACCTTCTCCTTCCTTGGCGGCAGCGGCTGGGCTTATGGCAAGGGCGCCCCCGCTCTATATGTTCTAATTTACATTACTTTGTCTTACGTATTATCCTATTGGCTCCTGCCGGAAATATGGAGATATGCCAAAGAAAATAAACTGATGTCTCAATCCGATTTCTTTGTAAGCAAGTATAAGAGTCCCAGTTTAGGAATTTTGGCTGCGCTTGTCGGTGTGGTGTCGATGATTCCAGTGATCGTCGTGCAGCTGAAAGGATTGGGAATCATTGTCTCAGAAGCATCTTATGGTGCCATCTCAATGTCTGAGGCAGTTTGGATGGGGGCGATCAGCCTTACCATTTATGTGATGATCTCCGGTATCCACGGTTCAGTTTGGACCGCGGTCATTAAAGATATCATGATGGTCGCCATAATAGGATTTTTGGGGATTTATCTGCCAATCCATTACTTTGGCGGATTTCAGCCGATGTTTGAAGCGGTTGATGCGGCCAAGCCTGGTTTTCTAAAGTTCCCTGATCAGGGACTTAGCGTATCATGGTTCATCTCCACAGTAATATTGCTCGTATTCGGTTTCTATATGTGGCCACAAGTTTTCAGCGCTGTTTATTCGGCACGCAACGGCAAGGTATTTCGAAAAAACGCCATCATCAGCCCTTTATATACACTCATGCTGTTATTCGTCTTTTTCGTTGGGTTTACAGCTATATTGAAAGTCCCCGGACTCGTTGGGGCAGATGCAGACCTCTCATTGCTGCGCCTTTCGATCGAGACCTTTGATCCATGGTTTATAGGCATAATCGGCGGCGCTGGATTGTTGACCGCATTGGTGCCGGGATCCATGCTTTTGATGAGCGTCGCTACACTGCTCGCGAAAAACGTTTATAAGGAATTTGCACCTGCCGTATCCGATCGCCACATTGTACGATTGGCAAAGTTCCTTGTTCCAGTCATTGCCCTTATAGCCGTCTACTTCACCTTAAACGGCGGCGAAACGATGTCGGCATTAATTCTTATGGGATACAGTCTCATCACACAGCTCTTCCCGTCCCTTCTCTTTAGTCTGAAAGGGAATAATCCGATCAATAAATTTGGCGCTATCGCCGGCATCATAACAGGATTGGCCATCGTAATCTGCATTACACTCAGTCAATCGACAATAGGGACCCTGTTTCCATCCTTGCCGCAAGCAGCGAAAGATTTGAATGTGGGAATCATCGCATTGGCAGTCAATTTCATTGTGATGATCACTGTAAGTCTTGCTTTCAGAAAGCACGCGGTTCAGTTGGAACCTAAATCCGTTAACGATATATGAAGCAATTTGAAACTGGTTATGGATCAATAAACATTGGAGGCTCAGTCAAAAGACTGAGCCTTCCTTATTATCGGCATCCAATTTTAGTGTTTTTTTTCAATATTGTTTATAGGAACCTCATTTTAGACATCTTTTCTGTTTATAAACAAATCCCCTATTTTAACTAATAAATACAACGAAAAAATAATCATCAAGGTCCTGGATACTACAAGACCATCAATAGCTAAATCATATCCTCCTCTTAATAAGGCTTCCGGATTCAAACTAAAAGCAATCGATATTATGAAAGCTATTAAGATCAGGATAACACCGAACTGAGATCTATTTGACATTGACATTCCGCCTCATATTGTATATTTTACAAATAACAGCATCGTTTTTGGAAATAATCTACATTCATTGTCATTGATAAGCATCCAAAATAAATAGCCACCCTAATAAAGAATGACTATATATCATGAATTAACGGATAAAATGCATCGTATTGCCTCCGAGCCAACAAAAAATACTCTCTTCAGAATGTCCGGCTTTTACTCGTGACTTTGGAGCAAATACTCGTGAATTTCATGCACGTTAAAACTCATTTACCTCGTACCTTCAGTAATCCACTAAAGCCTTCCTGCCATCATTCAATTCTTTGACCACTTCCTTATATTCCTGCAAATCTTGTTCCAGTTTTTGTTTTCTATTTACAATCATTCTCGTAACCTCTTTCGGGGATGGTCCGC
Source organism: Bacillus sp. ISL-57 (assembly GCF_018613135.1). NCBI lineage: Bacteria > Bacillati > Bacillota > Bacilli > Caryophanales > Bacillaceae > Bacillus > Bacillus sp. ISL-57. The sequence continues at coordinate 137,336 of NZ_JAGGQV010000019.1, forward strand.
CTTGAATGGTTCTGATTTCCACAAAATATTCGGGAGAGATTATTTTTTTCCATTCATCTTCTGCTATGTTCACTGAAACGAATTCATTGATGATCTTGTTGATTTCTTGTGTGTCCCAATCATATAGCTCTTTCCCTTCACTAATCGACTTTTTAGCAATATGACTGGCTATGGAATGGGCTTTTCTAAAGGATATGTCGTAATCTCTTGATAGGGTATCTGCTAATTCAGTAATCGTTATACTGGATTTTGCGGCCATTTTCTTTGTATGTTCTTCATTTACTTTCAAAGTCGATATGACGGCATACATTAGTTTCATGACACGGCCTGCATTCGAAAAAGCCCGATATAAATGCGGCTGTAAATCATCTTCGGTATCGACGATATCACCAAATGGTGTATTGTGAATCATATTCATTGCAGCAAGTGCATCACCAAACGCACTGCTTGCAATCGAACGGGAATGTTCGATGGAGACCGGATTCCTTTTTTGCGGCATGATACTGCTCACTTGAACATAAGGGTCCGCCACGTGAAATGTACCAAACTCTCTTGTCACATGCTGCAGGAAATCTTGAATCCACCTTCCAGTATTGACCATACACGTCATGATGGCAGTTGCGGTTTCCAATAAATAATCTGCCCCGCCTATCGAGTCATAGGAATTTTCAATCACCGAATCAAACCCAAGCAGTTCAGCCGTTCGGTTCCGACTGATTGGAAAACCGGTGGTCGTTAACGCGGCTGCACCCAAAGGGGATTGGTTAACCGTTTCATAGGCTGCCCATAACCGGCCAATATCCCTTTGAAGCACATCATAAATGGCTAAAAAGTAATGTCCTATTGTAGTCGGCTGAGCCGGTTGGGTATGCGTATAACCTGTAATATAGGTTTCTTTATGTTTTTCAGCCTGCACCAAGAATGCTTCACTCAATTGGTTAGCATAGCCAATCAATTGGAGCAGATGACCTCTCAAAACAAGCCGGTACATCGCAACTCCCATATCATTACGACTGCGGCCGATATGAATCTTCCCTGCAAGTTCATGGCCGATTTCCTCACCGATCTTAGCCTCCATCATGAAGAATAAGTCCTCGAATTGGGACTGATAGGTCAACTGCACGAGATCTGTTTGGGCCACTTTCCGAATCCCATCAAGCATGGTTTTCGCCTCTTCATCTTTAATGATCTTTTGTTCCGAAAGCATGATGACATGTGCCCGATGAATATCGAACATTGCATCAAATAAGTAATCTCTTTGATCATTAAAAACAGGCATCAAAAGCTCTCTAGCATAGGTTTTTCCTGGAAAGACACTACCTTCATTTTTTATAAATTCTTCAAGCCTGCTCATCTTTGAACCTCCGATTTATAAAGCTTTTTCCGCTTTGATTCCAAAAAACTTGTTCGAAATAAAGAGAACGATTACAATCAGCGTGATTTGAATCATCCCATATGCGGCTGCCTGCCCCATATTGAACATCCTAAGCTGATTCATGATTTCAATGGATATGGGCCTGTTTGAAATCGTGTACAACAGGACCGAGGTCGGGAATTCCCCCACAGATTCGATAAATGCCAATAATGTCCCTGATAAAACACCAGGCATAATAATCGGAAATATGACCCTTCTGAAGGTATAAAACCACTTAGCCCCCAAGTTTCTGGCTGCTTCCTCAATTGAATCATCCAGCTGCTCCAGAACGGCATTAGTCGACCGGACAACGAGTGGAATATGCCTGATGAAATAGGCTAGCGGCAAAATCCAAAATGTTCCTACCAAAATTTGACCGAAAGAAAAAACGCTAGGTTCATTGAATGCAAATATCAAGTTCATCCCTATGACCGTTGCAGGCAACGCCCAAGGAATCATGACTAGAATATCGACAAAGCTTTTCCCGACGAATTTCCGTTTGACAAGCACGTAGGACGCTATGACGCCAAACACCAGATTTGCCAACGTTGCAATAACCGCCATCAGTAAACTATTTCGTAACGGTTTGAAGATATTAGGGTCTTCAAACAAAAGCCTGTAATTTTCCACATTAAATACTGTGGGATACGTTTGAAATGTCCAGGTTCCATCCGGCACAAGTGAAAGCAAAAGAATCGTAAAATGCGGTAAAAGCAGAATCATTACGCCGATGACCCCCGTTACAACCATCACCCATTTCATAACTGGGTTCTTCACTTCACTCCTGTGTGCCCCAATCCCTTTCGAGACCATTCGATAATCTTTCCTATTCTGATACCAACGCATGAATAATAGAAATGAAATTGAAACGATGGATAGAATGACCGATTGAGTCGCGGCAATTTCCATATCACCATTGATTTTCGAAAAATAAATTTGCAGGCTCAACACCCTGTATCCGCCAGCTAATAAAAACGGGGCACTGAAAGAAGCCATCGATATCATGAAAACAAGTAAAGAGGCGGCAACGATGGCAGGTGTCAATAATGGAAATGTCACCCTCCAAAAAACCTTTAATTTATTTGCGCCTAAGTTATAAGCGGCTTCTTCAAGTGATGGATCTATTTTATTGATTGCTGCGGATACGGTCATATAAAAATAAACATACATCGTATAGGCATGCACGATAAGAATTCCCGATACCCCGCCAATCTTGAATGGAACCTTATCGAGACCAAACAGGTCCTTGATGGCATTTGGAATCAATCCCGATTCTCCATATAAAAACATAAAGGCCATGACCCCTACCAATGATGGAAGGACAATCGGCAAAATCGCTGCTGATGAAAAGAAGCTTCTGCCAGGAAAATCGTAACGGTTAAAAATGAATGCGAGCGGAATGCCAATCAAGGCACTGACCAATACACTCAATAAGGATATATATACAGAATTCCAAAGAGCCTCTAAGTTCGTTTTCGATTCCTGTACGAAGAAGTCCTGATAATTTCCAAGGGATATCGTTCCTTCTTTTTGCAGACTTTCAATAAAGGTCCTCAATGACGGGTAGAGTACATATGCTATGAGCACCAATACAACTGGTATAAGGAGCCAAACCGTCAATCTCGTATCACGATTTTTAATCATGGCGCATCACCGCTTATGACAGGGATAAGACGCAGCTGTTTCTCGGGAAGCTGGACATTCACTTCCTTTCCTTGATAAAAGTATCCGAAATCATGGGTGTTAAATACGTCGACCCTTAGTGACACGTCTTGAACATCCACCATGACATTCACAACAGATCCAAGGAATTGGACGGAATTTATTTTACCTTTAAAGATATTCATGCCTTCTTCGATCACATCCAGAATCCTGATTGCTTCAGGACGAATCGAAACAGCAAGGTCAGCACCACTCTGTATGATTGAAATTCCGTCCCTAGCTTGATTTTCCACCTTTAATTTAATCGGTTTTTCATTATTCTTAAGGGCAACCTCTATATTATCTTGTTGAACTTTTTCAACTTGAACGGGTAAAAGATTAATCTCACCTATAAAACTCGCCACAAAATCATTGGCCGGCCGATTATAAATTTCTGTTGGCGTCCCGACCTGGTGACATACACCATGATTGAACACGGCGATTCGATCACTCATGGATAAAGCCTCAGCCTGATCATGTGTAACATAAATGGTGGTAATCTTATAATCACGCTGCAGCCTTAAGATTTCCACTCTCATTTCATCACGAAGCTTGGCATCCAGATTACTTAATGGTTCATCCAGCAGTAATATTTCCGGTTCAATGACCAGTGCTCTCGCAAGGGCCACCCGCTGCTGCTGTCCTCCGCTTAACTGGCTCACTTGACGATCCGAGTAGCTCTCCAGCCTGACCTTTTGGAGGGCATCCAGCACTCTCTTCTTTAAGTCAGCAGAAGAAACCTTTCTCACACGCAAACCAAACGCTACATTTTCAAAAACAGTCATATGGGGAAAGAGGGCATAGTTTTGAAAAACCATGCCTGTATTTCTTTTCTCCGGAGGTACACGCGTCATATCTTTGTCGCCAAATCGGACGACACCTTTAGTTGGATAATAAAAACCGGCAATCATCCGAAGTGTTGTCGTTTTACCGCAGCCGCTTGGACCAAGAAAGGTAAAAAACTCACCTTCTTTGATGTCCAGATTTAACTGGTCAACAGCTTTCGTTTTCCCGAAGGCTTTTTGGACATTCTCTATTTTTATGGACGCCATCCCAAAGACACTTCCTTATTCTTTAATTTCTTTATCTCCACTTTTAATATTTTCGTCCCAGTATTTCATCCACTCGTCACCTTTTTCCTGGAATGCATTCCAATCAATATCCATCGCTTTAATTTCCGTTTCCGTGATCCATTCAGGTAAACCCTTCACATCACTTCTGGTCGGAATCCTGTAAAATTCTTCTGCCAAAGTTTTTGCGGCTTCTGGTGTATTCACGAACTCATAAAAGGCTTCAGCCGCTTTTGGATGTTTGGCGCCTTCAACGATGGCGATACCTTCTGTCAATACTGGCGTTCCGCTCTTCGGAATAACGAACTCAAATGGATAATTTTTATTTTCTTTCAGCATGACGACATCCGGCATTGCCCAAACGGAAAGTGAGCCCTCTCCTTTGGCTACCTTGTTATACATCATTTCAGGATTCGCTGAATATTCCTTCGTGTTTTGATCGAGCTTCTTTAACCAGTCATACCCTTCTTTTGGATCATTTGTATCCTTATACGTACGATAGATCATCGCAGAAAAAATTGTCCTCATCGTTCCTGAGGCTAACGGATAGCGGATGATGATTTCGTCTTTCCATTTCGGATCAAGCAGCTCATCCCAATCTTTCGGTACCTCGTCTTTTGATAATTCTTTGCTGTTATACATGATGACTTCCGGTGTCTGGCTCGTTCCTGTCCAATACCAATCCGGATCGCGGAATCCTTCATCGAGATTATCGGAATAGCTAGGCTTATAAGCGGCCAGCAGCTCATCATCCTTTGCTTGATTGAAGTTCGTGGAAGGTGCACCCCACCAAACGTCTGCCTGCGGATTACTTTTCTCTGAACGGACACGGTCAAGGATTTCCTGAGACCCCATATCAAGCCACTCAACATCAATCCCATACTTATCTTCGAACTGCTTTTCGAATTTTGATAAAATATCTTTGCCATGCGGTGAATAAACAACGATTTTATCTTCCAGCTCACCCTTTTCGCCAGCAGCCGAATTCGTTTTCGTATCTGTACCGTTACATCCCGAAATTAATAGTGCTGCCGATAAGGTCAGTACGGAAACAAGCGACTTTTTCCTATTTTTCATTAATATTCCCCCTCATCACGAAAATTCAAAATCCCATCATGTTCCCTTAAAAATAGGGAAACCGCTCCAAGCACCCCTGCGTTTTCTCCAAGTTGTGAAGTTTTCATTTCTACTAAACTTGGAAGATATCGATCAACGACCTCCCGAATTCTAGGTAAAATGTATTCAGCAGAATTTAATACACCACCTCCTAAAATGATCACTTCCGGATTTAGCAAACTAGCCGCATTGACAATTCCGCAGGCTAAATGTTCGATGGCTTCATTTATGATGGCCATAGCTGCAGTGTCTCCTTTTTTTGCTGCCAAAAAAGCATCTTCCCCCGATAGTTCGGAAGATTTGGCCCGTTCGAATAAAAAATGGTGAGGATCCTTGAGGACCTCCCTGGTGAAATGACCGCCAATCGACTTGCCTCCTGCGACACTTTCCAAATAGCCGTATCTATGGAAAATCGGCTTGAATTCACGTTTTATATCCTCTTTGTCCGTCACCATATATCCCATTTCCCCAGCGGCACTGGAAGCTCCTCTGTATAACTGGTTATTCAAGATGATGCCGCTTCCGATTCCCGTGCCAACCGCAATGAACAGTAAATTCCGCTTATTTTGTGCATTACCCAGCCACTGTTCACCTAGTGCAGCCGCATTTACATCATTGTCCAGAAAGATGGGGAAATCAAAATAACGCTTCGCTTCTGCTATAAATGGATATTGTACCCAGCCTAAACTCGGTGCCTCTATTACTAATCCGCTTGCCGTTTGCGTAATGCCAGGGATCCCGACTCCCATCCCCAATATCCTTTCCTTCGCAATCTGATTCTTTGCAATTAACCGCTCCGTTTCAATCGCCATTTGTTTAAGAAGCCCTGAATGTAAATAAGTGTTTGTTGAAAAACTAGTGTCAGCAAGGATGTTGCCGCTTAAATCACTTAAAACGATTTTCACTTTCGTCCCACCTATATCGACACCGATGATATAGGCAGCCTTTTCATTAAAAAAGAGCTGGATGGGCCTCCTCCCGCCTTGAGCTGAGGATACTCCTATTCCTTTTTCGAATACCCATTTCTCCTGTATAAGTTCATCCACAGCCTGAGAAACAGTTGGTTTGCTTAGCTGAAGCTTAACGGCGATTTCAGCTCTTGAAATGGGTGAACATTCTTGGATGCATTGAATGATTCTTTTTTTATTTACATATTTTTGATGACTGGGTGTTCTTTTAAAACTCATCACATCACGGCCTTACATCATTTAGTTAGTAAATCTTCCTAATTAAGTAAAAATATAACTTAAATAATTTCAGTGCACAAGATGTTTTTCTGAACATTTCAAATGTACAATTTTTAATAGTTACTTCGAATTATTTACATTTATAACCATTAGTGCTATTTATTAGATAGGTTTTTTTGTCTGGTTAGTTAGAAAACATTACTAACCTACTTTTTTTTATAAAAGTTGAAGGGGGTTTAAAGAAGAATGAAAAAAGCTTTGTTATCGTTGCTTTCCCTTTTGTTGGTTCTTGCATCATTGCCGCTTGGAGTCAGCGCTGCAAATCCTGATGAAACCAACGTCGAATTATGGAATGCGGTCAAGCCGCTCGAAACGACTGTGACATTCTTGAACAGCGGTGCCCATCCCGATGATGAACGCAGTGACTTTCTCGCTTATCTATCGAGAGGGTTAGGGGTGAAAACATCCAGCCTGATTGCAAACCGTGGTGAGGGAGGACAAAATGAAATTGGGGATGAACTGGACAACGCTCTTGGAATCATCCGTTCGAGGGAAATGATAGAAGCTGCAAAAATCACCGAGGTTAAAGCCTATCACCTAAGTGAAACTACCTCTGATCCCATTTATGATTTCGGTTTCTCTAAAACACCCGAGGAAACATTACAAAAATGGGGAGAGGAACTCACATATGAACGGCTTATCCGCTTTATTCGGAAGTATCAGCCAGATATATTGATGCCATCCTTTCAAAATGATGATACCCAGCATGGACATCATCGAACAATGACAATCTTAAGTGAACGTGCCTTTAAGGATGCCGCCGACCCGACTGTTTTTCCACAACAATTGAAACAAGGTCTATCGGTATGGCAAGTGAAAAAGTTATATTTGCCCGTTTCCTCGGCAGATCAAGCAACCACTTCGATTGAAATCGGTAAATATGACCCAATATACAATATGACTTACCCACAGCTTGGAGAACAATCCCGCTATCTGCATAAAAGCCAAGGCATGGGTTCTGATATCCCGGCAGCACCTCGCCAGATCCATCTGGATTTGAAGCAAAGCGCGGTTGATACAAAAAGCGATTCGGACCTTTTTGCAGGTATACCTTACAATTTTACTGAATGGGCTGAAAAACTCCCCCGCTCAGCTTCAAAATTAATAGGTGAATTTAAATACTTGCAACGGAATTTGGACGCTGTTATTGCGGCTTATCCAAATGAAAAACGTGTTTTTTCAATATCCCAAAATGCTCTCTCCAATGTTCGGTCAATTACTGCGCAAGTCAAAAAGGCAAAGCTAAGCCCTGCCATCAAAAATGACTTGCTTCATAAGCTCTCATTAAAAGAAGAGCAATTACAAAACGTCAGTTATGTCTCCTCAGGACTCGAAGTTCAAGCTAAGGCAGCTTCAAAGATTCTTACGAAAGGTCAAAATACGTACGTAACCGTAACCATGAAGAATAACGGAAAACAAACATTGAAAAAAGTCGCTGCTGCATTGAACGTGCCTAAAGGATGGAAGACAAAAACAAAATCTAAAGATGTCAATCTGGCTCCAAATAAATCAGCGACAATGACCTATCTGGTTGAAGTCCCTGAAGATGCATCCTACTTCCACGCCTATGATGAATCAACCATTACGACCAGCATTTCTTATAAATCCGGCAGCACAAAAACTTCCATCCTGGAGGAAGTGGATGGAACGATCGCTGTCCTTCCCGACATTGGCCTTACCCTATCTCCTGAAGATATCGTCGTAAATACGGCAGATGTAAAAGAGGAAGTCCCAGTGACGGTGACCCTGAAAAACTATACAGAAGGAAAAGCATCGGCAAAGGTCGCTTTAAAAGTCCCTGAAAATTGGGGAGTTCATCCGAAAAATGCCAATGTATCATTTAAAGAAAAATCAGAAGAAAAACAAGTGAAGTTCACCCTCAGACCACCGAAGGCAGTACAAAATGGGGAATATCAGGTGAAGGCAGCTGCTACTGTCAATGGGAAAACCTTTGATTCGACCATTCAGGAAATTTCCTATGACCATATCGGAACATTCTATTACCAATACCCAGCAGCTATCAATACCGTTGCGTTTGAGCTATTGAAGCCAGCTTCATTAAAAGTGGGGTACATTGAAAGCGGATTCGATAAAGTGGCAGATTACTTAAGCAATGCAGGGCTGAACATTACGAAGTTAACTGCAGCTGATTTAGCAGAAGGTGATTTAAGTCAATATGACACGATCGTTACAGGCATCCGTGCCTATCTATCGAGGGAAGATTTAAAGGCAAATAACGCGCGCTTACTTGAATATGTGGAAAACGGCGGCCATCTCGTCGTTCAATACCATAAACCGGGTGATGGATGGGATGCCCTGAAGACGGCTCCCTATCCTCTTACCCTTGGGAATCCTTCGATTCGCTGGCGGGTAACCGATGAAAAAGCCACAGTAAACGTGTCGAAACCAGAATCGGCGCTTTTTAACTATCCAAATAAAATAACAAATGATGACTGGAGCAATTGGGTCCAAGAAAGAGGATTGTATTTCCCAATGAAATGGGATGAACGGTTTGAAACATTCATTTCCATGGCTGATCCTAATGAAGAACCATTTGATGGCGGTATCCTTATGGCTAAATACGGTAATGGTACCTACCTCTACACCAACCTTGTGCTATACAGGCAAATTCAAGGCCAGGTTCCAGGCGGATATCGAATCATGACGAACTTGATTAGTTACGGTGCCAAGTAAATAAAGAAGAAACCTATGCATGTGTTGAATGCATAGGTTTTTCTTTTTTTGACGATTGCCAATTGAAGCCATCGCCTGACCGATTCCTGCTCTAAAAACAAAAAAAGTTATGCACAAAGATGAGGGAAAGGCTCATGCGTTTGGGTTCCCCGCATTCCTTTGTCCACACTTCATGCACAACCTTCATTCATGATTTACGATCTTAAAAACATCCCGTTAAAGCACTTTGCTCAAGAATGCTTTGGTTCTTTCGTGCTGAGGGTTACCGAATAATTCATTCGGCTCATTTTCTTCCACGATATATCCTCCATCCATGAATATCACCCGGTCCCCGACTTCCCGGGCAAAGCCCATTTCATGCGTAACAACGACCATTGTCATGCCTTCTTTAGCCAGTTGTTTCATTACCTCCAAAACATCGCCGACCATTTCAGGGTCAAGGGCAGAAGTAGGTTCATCAAATAGCATGATCTTCGGATTCATCGCCAATGCCCTTGCGATGGCGACCCGCTGTTTTTGTCCGCCGGAAAGTTCCCCTGGATAGCTATTTGCTTTTTCCTTTAAACCAACCTTATCCAATAACTCAAGCGCTAATCTTCCTGCTTCCGCTTTATCGGTGGCACGAATTTTAATGGGGCCCAAGGTTATGTTCTCCAAAACGGTCTTATGAGGAAATAGATTGAAATGTTGAAAAACCATTCCAACTTCTTGCCGGACTTTGTTTATATTGATTTTCCTTTTAGGATCGGTAATATCGTGTCCGTTAATGACCACCTCGCCGCCCGTAACTTCCTCAAGGAGGTTCAGGCAACGCAGGAATGTACTCTTTCCAGATCCAGAAGGGCCTATTACGCAAATTACTTCCTTTTCCTGCACTTCTGCATTTATATCTTTTAAAACCTCGATAGTTCCAAATGATTTTCTCAGGTTTTTTACTGTAATGATGCTCATCGAACTTGTACCCTCCTTTCTATGAAATTAGCAATTAGGGTTAACAAATAGATGATGATAAAGTAAATTACACCCACGGCCAACCAAACTTTGAATGCTTCAAAGGTTGCCGAAGCTTGAATCTGACCTTGCTGGGTTAAATCGGCTATACCAATGACGGATAATAGAGAAGTGTCCTTCAAGCTGATGATCGATTGATTCGTAATGGTCGGGAGCATCCTTCTAAAGGCTTGCGGAAGCACGACATATCTCATTGTTTGAGCTCCAGTGAACCCGATGGATCTTGCCGCCTCCGTTTGCCCTTTTTCGATGGATTGTATCCCTGCCCTTATTATTTCAGCAAAATATGCCCCTGCATTGATTGCAACGGTAATTATTCCAGCTGTTGTACTGTCCAAAGAAACCAAATTCAGTGAATTCACACCAAAATAGATAAAAAATAACTGAACGATGAAAGGTGTCCCTCGTATCGCATCCACATAAACCTTTGCAATCCAATTCAAGATTTTGATGGGGGCAAGTCGCAGCAATGCGACAAGTAAACCTATCAAAAAACCTAGGATAATGGCAATCACAAAGATATAAAGTGTGACCTGAAGTCCTTTTAATAAAAGTGGCAACGCCGCAACAATTATATCCATTTCTTTCACCCCTTTGAAAAAGAAAGCGCGCCATAAGCGCGCCTAATGAGCTTTAATCCATTGTTTATTAACCTTATTCACCAAGATACGTTTTTATAATTTCATCGTACTTGCCGTCTTTTTTAAGATTGGCAAGACCATCATTTATTTTTTTCAATAAATCCTCGTTTTGCCCTTTCAATACAGCAATTCCATATTGGTCACCATTCAAACGTTCACCTACGATTTTCAATCCAAGGTCTTTTTGGGCGATTGCATATGAGATGACAGGATAATCTTCTATAAGTGCATCCGCATTACCGTTGGCCACTTCCTGGAACATTGCCGGACTATCATTGAATTGAACAACTTTGATTCCTAGTTTCGTAGCATTATCCTGTGCATATTTAGCACCTGTCGTTCCTTTTTTCACTGCTATGGTTTTTCCTTTAAGGTCCTTAACGGTTTTAGTGCTTGTATTATCTTTCTTAACAACTATTGTTAACCCTGCATCAAAATACGGTGTTGAGAAATCCACTACCTTTTTTCTTTCCTCTGTAATGCTCATTCCCGCAATGGCCACATCAAGCTGATTGGCTTGCATAGCCGGAATGATTCCACCGAAATCCATTGGAGACAATTTGATTTTGAAATCCTGGTCTTTCGCGATTGCATTGATCAATTCGATATCTATACCTTTATAGTCGTTCCCCTCTTTAAATTCAAAAGGAGGATAAGTCGTATCCACACCAACTTTATATACCTTTTCAGGTTTCTTTTCCTCACCTGCATTTTTCCCTTCATTGGTTCCACAAGCCGAGATAAAGATAGTTAAAATCAAAAACATACTCAATAAACCAAGTTTCTTCATTCAAATCACTCCAATTCTTAAATTATACGTGATAATAAATAATTCTCCCTATAATATAGCATAAGTATAAAGTATTATAATATGAATTTTTAGAATAAATAATATTTTCTTTAAATAATTTTTATGGATGTTTTTCCTAATATTGTTCATGTGATGGAAAACACAAAAAGGCTATGGGATCCTTCTCGATAAAAGTAGCCGTTCATGTCATCAATACCTCTAGAACAATACCCTTGGAGGGTGGTATTCACCAGGGTCCTTTAGTCATCCCTAATAGGAGATACCCCATTAGTTGGATAGGGAAAAAACTAAATCAATTAACTTTTTGGATGCTTTTAAACTAGAATATAGGAAATGTTTTTCCGCCTCCACTCTCCCTGCTTCAAATGTCCCGCGCAACTGTGAGTCCTACCATGTCTGCTTCTATCAAAAAAAAGGCCAACCAGTAATTATTACTGGTCGACAAGTTTGCCTGCAAATATGCATCCTTAATTGAATAAGCTTTAAAACAAAAAAAGAACCTTCAATCAAAGATCGATTAAAGGTTCTGTTGTTTTTAATTTCAATGATGCTTCGATATCCAAAAATTAACTATAAACTAGCTCTTTTTTTTTGCTCAGACCAAGCGTCTCTGATGTTGAAGTTTGAATTTCGTGCAAAAGCTCTGTATTTTCCATTAGTGACTCCCCATAAGAAGGAATCATTTCTTTAATTTTCGGTTCCCACTCTTTCATGCGTTGCGGGAAGCATTTATTAATTACCTCAAGCATAACGTGAACAGCAGTAGAAGCCCCTGGTGAAGCACCTAGCAATGCTGCAATAGAGCCATCGGATGCACTTACAACTTCCGTACCAAATTGAAGTGTACCTTTGCCGCCTTCAACAGTATCTTTGATAACTTGAACACGTTGGCCTGCTACTACTAAATCCCAATCCTCGCTCTTAGCGTTCGGGATGAACTCCCGTAGCTCTTCCATGCGCTGTTCTTTCGATAACATAACTTGCTGGATCAAGTATTTTGTCAATGGCATCTCTTTTGCACCTGCCGCCAACATAGTTAAGACATTATTCGGTTTTACGGAAGTTATTAAATCGAACATTGAACCTGTTTTTAAGAACTTCGGTGAGAAGCCCGCAAATGGTCCAAATAGCAACGATTTTTTATTGTCGATAAAACGTGTATCAAGATGCGGAACAGACATTGGTGGTGCACCAACTTTAGCTTTTCCGTATACTTTCCCATGATGCTGTGCAACAACTTCCGGATTATTACATACCATGAAGTATCCACTTACCGGGAATCCTCCGATATGTTTCCCTTCAGGAATGCCGGATTTTTGCAGTAAATGCAAGCTTCCGCCCCCGCCTCCGATAAAGACGAATTTAGCATTATGACGTTCTACGCTACCGGTATCGACATTACGCACTTTTAATTCCCATGAGCCATCACTGGCACGTTTAACATTATCAACACTATGTTTATATTTGATATCGACGTTTTGAGCCTTTAAGTGGTCAAACAACATGCGTGTCAGAGCACCGAAGTTAACGTCTGTACCGTAATCAATTTTTGTTGCCGCTATAGATTCATTCGATGGACGGTCTTGCATAATAAGTGGAATCCATTCCATCAGTTTTGCTGGGTCATCGGAATACTCCATACCTTGGAACAGAGGATTTTTGGACAGCGCTTCAAAACGTTTCTTTAAGAACGCTACATTGTTATCCCCTTGCACCATACTCATATGAGGCAATGGCATGATAAAGTCTTGCGGATTATCAATCAGCTTACAGTTTACAAGATACGACCAAAACTGCAATGAAACTTGGAACTGTTCATTTATTTTAATTGCTTTGCTAATATCTATAGATCCGTCAGCTTTTTCGGATGTATAGTTAAGCTCGCACAGCGCAGAATGTCCCGTACCCGCATTATTCCATTCGTTAGAGCTTTCTTCTCCTGCGTTTGCAAGCTTCTCAAATACTTTGATTTCCCATTCCGGTGCTAACTCTTTCAGTAATGATCCCAAAGTCGCGCTCATGACTCCGCCGCCAATTAAGATAACGTCTGTTTGTTTCTGTATGTTGCTCATTATAACCTTCCTTATCCCCTATATTTGCAAAAAAGATGTAGGCGCTCCTGCTTAGGTGTCAAAAAAAGCCCGGCACGAACTAGGAACACACCTTTTCTGTCTCCTTATAACTATATCATAATCTATTATTATTATTTCATAGATTAAAATATTCTACTATTACTTTTTTTGTTAAAATGTTGATTTTGAAAAGAAATTAGCTTAAACTTATCCGCCCCGATAGTCACATTCAAAGATTTCCTCAGCAACTTCCCAACATTGAAGGAAGAAACTGTTAGTGAAATAATATTGACAGATTCGAAAAAACCAGGAAAATACACATTTATTGACAAAAACAGAAGGAAAATTAGAACTTTCTGTAACCATTTCCCTAAAAAACAAAGGCCTTCCTGAAATTGCTAAACTCTTAACTTTTTAACTAGTATCATAAATTCCACCCAATTATTAGATATTATAACAATACCAATAATTACTGAAAACTAAACCAATATAAGGTAATGTCACCGATAATATTCTTAATTTTAAGACTTATCTCATAGTCCCTCATTATTATAATTTCTCAACTTATTGCTATTACAAAAAAACATTATTTCTCTTATTTTCGCAAAAAGATATTTTCAACTTTATGTTCCGGCCCTTTTTTCAAGATGAGTTTTGCCCGTCCTTTTGTCGGCATTATATTTTCATGTAGATTTTTCAAATTAATTTCTTCCCAAATTTGAGTCGCTTTTTTTATGGCCTGTTCTTTAGAAAAGTCAATATAACGATGGAAATAGGATTCGGGACTTTGAAATGCAGTCTTTTGAAGTAAAAGGAACCTTTCGACATACCATCGCTCTATGTCGTTAACATCTGCATCTACATAGAGTGAGAAATCAAAAAAGTCACTGACGAATACTTGATTTTCCTTGTCAACTTGAAGAACATTAACACCTTCCACTATTAAAATATCCGGATTACAGATCGTCTGCACTTCATTTGGCAAAATGTCATACTTCAAATGTGAGTAGATTGGAACTTCCACTTTATTTTTTCCCGCTTTTACATCTCCGATAAGATTGATTAACTTTTGGGTATCATAACTTTCAGGAAACCCTTTTCTTTTCATCAATCCTTTATCTTCTAATAGATCATTTGGGTACAAAAAACCGTCGGTAGTGACAAGACCTACGTTTCTGTGATTATCCCATCTGGATAATAAAGTCTGAAGCAACCTTGCAGTCGTACTCTTTCCTACAGCAACACTCCCTGCAATCCCAATGATATAAGGTACTTTTTTAGCATCAGTTTTTAGAAATGAAGAAGTGGCTGTGTTAAGCTGCTGAGATGCCTCAACATGTAAATTGATCAAACGAGTCAAGGGCAAATAAACCTCTTCCACTTCCTGAATGGATATTTCTTCATTTATTCCTTTTAAGTTATCCAATTCTTTTTCAGTTAAAGGAAGAGGGGTATGGTTTCGCAAAGATGCCCACTTTTTTCGATTGAATTCAAAATAGGGAGTATAGGAACTCATGATTTTTCGTTACCTCACTTTTTAGAGTTACTATCAGTTTAACAAGGATGATGTCCATAAAAAAGATGTTCCTGATCCCTAATTCACTAAATTGATTAAGCTTTGAATGATAACCCACCTGTCTCCAAAGCTTCCCTAAGTTTCGGTAAAGAAGCTGGTCCCATACCGTGGAATTTCAAAATCTCTTTTTCACTATATGCTGATAGCTGTTGTAAAGAGGTTACCCCATTGCTTTCCAATGCACGTCTGGCAGGTGCCGAGAGCACTGAAAGGAATCCTGTATCAGGTTTTCGTTCCTGCTCACATACAGGGCAGGTCGGACAGTCGCTGGATTTATGGTATTTGTGTCCCTTTTCGCAAGTCCTCAAATTCTGCTTTGAAGTGGTCATTGTCAATTTCTCCTTTTCTTCTGGCTTTTAAGTCCAAACATAAAAAGTTCACCCTTCACAATGAAGCAATCATTTTAATCCATTTTATCATTAATTTCATTGGAAAAGGGCTGCCGCAGCAACCCTTTGCAAAACGCAAAGTGAATGATGGATTAACCCACTTTGTCCTCCTTCTTAGCCTCTATTTGAGCATTTGCTTGTACACGCTTGTCTATTCCAAAAGCGAAATAACTGATTGCTACGATAGCCAGAAAACCTATTCCAACCATAAGAGATATACGTGTGTCATCATTAAACCACATACCGACCAATACCATGATCAAGAAAGCGATGGTCAGGTAGTTTGTAACAGGTGCAAACGGCATCTTGAATGGATGATTGTGCATTTCAGCTTTTTTGACCTTCCTGAATTTAATTTGACTGATCAGAATGACAAACCATGGAATCATCCCAGGAAGTACACTCGCACTGTATACATGCACAAATAAATTTTCTGGTGCAATATAACTTAAAACAACTCCAATCGCCAAACCGACGATCACTCCGAACGTACCGAATAAAGGGACACCGCTATTAGATACTTTTGCAAAGAACTTTGGCGCTTGTCCATTCATCCCTAATGTGTAAAGCATGCGTCCTGCACTGTAAATACCACTATTGCAGCCAGACATTGCAGCCGTGATTACGACAAAATTAATGATTCCAGCTGCTGCAGTGATACCAACCTTCGCAAAGGTCGCAACAAATGGACTGCCAATCGAACTTAATTGATCCCAAGGGTAAACGGTTACAATAATGAAGATCGCACCGATATAGAAGATTAAAATACGCCAAATGGTACTTTGAATCGCTTTGGTTATCGTTTTTTGCGGATCTTTTGCTTCACCAGCCGTAATCCCGATTAATTCTACACCTTGATAAGCGGCAACCACCAGTGAGAGAGCAAAGAAGAAGCCCTTCCAGCCGCCTGTAAATAAACCGCCATGTTCCCAAAGATTCGATAACCCTAAGGCTTCCCCACCGTTACCGATCCCAAAGAAAATCAGTCCTAAACCTGCAACGATCATTAAAATAATCGTTACGATTTTAATCAGTGCAAACCAAAATTCAATTTCCCCAAAGGACTTAACGGAAATTAAGTTCGCTGCTCCAAGAATCACCATTGCAATTAAACCTGGAATCCAAGCAGGGAGATCAGGGTACCAATACTGCATGTACGTCCCCACTGCAATAATTTCTGCCATCCCGACGATAACCCACTGGAACCAGTTACTCCAAGCTGTCAAATACCCTGCCAATGGATGAATGTACTTATAACCAAATGTTGCAAATGAACCTGTACTTGGCTCTAAGTACAGCATTTCCCCCATTGCGCGCATGATCAAGAATATAAATAAACCAGAGATCGCATAAGCTAACATTACAGACGGACCTGTCCATTGAATCGTGCTGGCTGAACCCATAAATAAACCGACACCAATCGTTCCGCCCAAAGCGATCATCTGAATATGACGGCCTTTCAAGTCCCTATTCAAATCTTTGTTTGCCATTCCATTTCCCCCTACACTACTAATAGTCGAAATTTTATGCAAGATGCTTTTTACACTCCCTATTTAGTATAGAAATGATATAGCAGGCACCACTTTATTTAATCCTTCTTAAAGCCGCCTCATAAAATCACTCTTCACTTTTAAGCATTCCTGACAGTTAGAAAGATTACTATCCATTTTCATGTTAATTCTTTATTCTGTCCGAGGTGCCATAGAAAGCGCTTACTTTTTACCGGTTATAACAAGTTCACCCCTTAAACGTAAAAATTCCCCTGTATAAAATAACTCGAATAAAAGAGTTTTGCAACTCTTTTATTCGGCTGGCAGGTTTTATTACGCTGTTACCAAAAGGGACTTTAATCTCAACTTTAACAACATATCATTGGTCATTTTCTCCAAATCATATTCCGCCTTGAATCCCCACTCTTCCTTTGCACATGTTGAATCAATTGTATTTGGCCAACTGTCTGCAATGGATTGTCTTACAGGATCGACTTCATAATTCATGACAAATTCCGGTATATGCTTTTTAATTTCGGCTGCAATTTGCTCCGGATCAAAGCTCATGGCAGAAACATTGAAAGAATTCCGATGTTTCAATTTTGAAGCATCTGCCTCCATTAAAGCAATGATGGCAGCTAAAGCGTCCGGCATATACATCATGTCCATATACGTTCCCTTATCAATGTAAGAAGTATAACGCTTGTTTTTAATCGCTTCATAGTAAATTTCAACTGCATAGTCGGTAGTTCCGCCACCAGGAGGCGTGACATACGAAATCAGTCCCGGGAATCGAAGCCCCCTCGTATCAACCCCAAATTTATGATGATAATAATCACATAATAACTCTCCGGATACTTTATTCACGCCGTACATCGTATTCGGCCGTTGAATGATGTCTTGCGGTGTCCAATCTTTAGGAGTGGTTGGACCAAACGCACCAATGGAACTAGGTGTAAATAATTGGCAATCTAGTTCCCGTGCCGTTTCCAAAGCATTGACCAACCCGCCCATGTTTAAATGCCAAGCTAACAGCGGCTTCTTTTCAGCTGTTGCCGACAGTAAAGCGGCCAAATGTATAATCGTATCCACTTCATGTTTTTTTGCCATGTTAAACATCGCTTTTTCATCCGTAACATCCAAAACTTCAAATGGACCTGATTGAGCAACATCGCTGTCCGTTTTTCGGATATCTGTCGCAATGATATTATCAGCTCCATAAACCTCTCTCATTTTTAGCGTCAGTTCTGAACCAATTTGACCTAAAGCTCCCGTTACCAAGACCTTTTTCATCAAAAATCCCTCCCCATGTTTTAAACTCTGAAACAAGCAATCTACTTATATGATCGACATCTCTTTTCCTACTTTTTCATAAATGGCCAATGCGCTATCCAACATCTCTTTTGTATGAGCCGCAGTAGGCATATTCCTCACTCTTCCTGTACCTTTTGGAACGGTAGGGAACACGATGGATTTAGCATACACACCTTCTTCATTCAGCCTCTTGCTGAATTGCTGCGTTTTTGCTTCATCACCTATAATGCAAGGCGTAATCGGTGTTTCGCTCTCCCCGATTTCAAACCCTAATTCTTTTAGGCCTTTTTTCAAGTAATCGCTATTTTCCCAAAGCTTATTTTGAAGTTCTGAGCTATTCATCAAAATATTTATGGCTTCTATGCTAGCTGCAACTGCTCCCGGTGTGGCAGCCGTTGAAAATAAAAATGGACGGCTTCTCACCTTTAACCAATCAATCAAATCTTTCTTTCCTGCTACATAGCCCCCAACAACACCAATGGCTTTGGATAATGTTCCAATTTGGAAATCCACTTTATCCGATAACCCAAAATGCTTAACCGTTCCTGCACCATTACCTAATACACCCGAACCATGTGCATCATCAACATACGTAATTAAGTCGAACTCTTCGGCAATCTTCACAATTTCAGGAAGTTTGGCTATATCCCCATCCATCGAGAACACTCCGTCGGTAATGAGCATGATCTTGTTATACAATCCGGACTCCTTTGCTTGACGTGCTTTTGTCCGTAAATCGTCCATGTCGGAATGGATAAAGGGAATGATTTTCGCCTTGGATAGTCGGCATCCATCAATGATTGAAGCGTGATTCAGTTCATCTGAAAGAATGGCATCATTTTTATCCATCACTCCTGAAATCGCTGCCATATTACAGTTAAATCCAGATTGATAAGCAATGGCTGCTTCTGTATGTTTAAACTCGGCGAGCTTTTCTTCCAATTTGACATGAATATCTAACGTTCCGTTGATCGTACGAACGGCACCTGCACCGACACCATATGTTTTCGTCGCTTCGATGCAAGCCTCTATTAATCGCCTATCTGTTGCTAAACCTAAATAATTATTGGATGATAAATTAATTAGCTCCCTGCCCGCAATCGTGATAACCGGACCATTAGCACCTTCCACTGGATCAATAACGTTGTAAAGTCCCTTTTCTTTTAAATCTTCCAAATTTTCTTTCAAAAATTCATTTAATATTTCACTTGACATCTAATATACCCCCTCATTGATGGTTGGAATACATGCAGGATTTTTATATGTTTTACACCTATTTTAAAAATATTGTATTTTTTCCCTTTTTTCCAAAAATACACGTGTCTTCCCCAGAAACACACAGAGAATTAGTGTAAATCCCTTTATACTAAGTGTTATAACAATCATAATAATGGATAATTTTAATGTTGTCCATATTGTGTGGACAAAAAAATTTGAATTTTTGCAGTTCTTACAATCAACATCCGCCTAAAATGCGTTTAAATCAATGAAAATACGAAGAGAATTTCATCAATTTTCCAAGGCAACCGATGTTATATCTACTGGTTTTTTGGAGACCTTAACCATTAACCTAATTAAGGAGGGGTATAGTGAAAACGGAAGATGAAAAAACTTCAGAAGGCCTAAATGAGATTTTTGAAATTATCAATGCAAAAGGTGACATTGGGGAATTAAAAGAAATCGTCCAAAAACCTGATGAACAATCAAATGAAGACAAGTAAACCAAGGGGAATATCCTCTTTCAGTTTGTTGACAAAAGGAAGTTCAGAATGGTTCATTTCTAATCATGAATTGTTTTTGGGGCTTATTACCTCCCAGGCAATCGCTTTCCTCGGACGGTCTTTGCGCCTGAGGGGTCTCCCTTGGACATGCTTTTTTAAGCAGGAGTCCCGAACACCCGCTCCAATCAATTGGATTGTTTTTTAAAAGATAAAAACTGCAGGCAAACCCGAGTTCTTCCAATTTGTCATAGTCAGCAAGGGGATTAATTATCCTCTTTTTTGTCTGTTTTACATTGTACTTATGTACGCTTAAGTCCATTACAACAATAAAAAATGAGCTGCTGATCAGCTCGGATATTGAATTGAATCTCATGTACAAAAAACAAAAAAGTCATGCAAATAAAAGGGATAAAGGGGCTAAGAATAAGGATTTTCCCTATTTCTCTTCCTTGTCCACAATCCATGCACAACTAACAAAATTACTCCTCTACTTCACTAATCCTATGACAATAATGCTCCATAAATCAGACTTCGATGTCCCACCGGTCCTTTTCGGTCTCCTTCATCTTTCCATTTTCTCGGGATGGATAGTACGGAATTCATAGTGGTCAACCGGATGATTTCGATCATCTTTTCTATCATACTTTTCGGATCGAATTGGTTTTTTAATCCCTTTTCTTGCTTTTTCATAGCCTCTGCTCTTGTAAAATTCTTTTCTCCACGTACCATTTCCATTTTTCCTCAGCTGCCCTGTCGTTAAAACCGGTATTGTAGGCACCCGGATTGATGGTCGCAACCTGCCCCCAAACTCCTCCAGATCAGCCTTTAAGGTTAATGCCATTCCCTCGATGGCATGTTTGGTTGCTGCATACGGACCGCCGTATGGTGTCGTTATGATCCCAGCCATTGAACTTAAGAACAGGAGCACCTCTTGGACCTTCGCCATTTTAGATGTGGTGGGAATCAATACCGCTTATAATATTTCACTTGCAAAAGCGAAAGCGACAGGTGATCCAGAAGTTGAAAAGCTGGCTAACTTATTGAAAACAGAGTATATCGTAAAGGGAAAATCGGAAGAGAGGCGGGAGAAGGCTTCTATAAATATCCCAACCCCAATTTCGCAAAACCAGACTTTTTAAGAGGCTAATGTTTGAGAAGGTGCCTTGAGGGTCCCTTGTGTTTTTTTACTATTTCGCACTTTCTATCCCTTCAATAACATCATAAAAAAAGACCATGAAATCGTAAAAAGTATTTTTCACGATTTCATGGTCTGATTCATAATGGACATGTTACAGTGTTATCCTCTATATCTCAAAGTTAATCCTTTTAAGAAATTCCTGGCGTATCGATCTCCGCACTCTTTATAATTCCTATGACCCACTTTTCTTAATATAGCGCTTAATTCACCTTTGGTTATCATGACTCCTGCTTCTTCCAAAATATCAATCATATCCTCACTGGTTAATGATAGTGCTATTTTTAATTTCTTCAGAAGGATATTATTCACACTTTCCTTATGCTTTACAGCCGGTGCCTGACTTTGAGGCTGACCAGGTTTTGGCTCTTGTCTCCCTCTTTTAAAAATGATCAAACCATTTAAAAAGGACTCTAGCATCAAGTTATTGCAGTTTACCCCATCATCAGCTTCATCCATATCATATTCTTCATATTCTTCATAATAATCATCTTTTGGTTTTGTGAGCATCTGCATGACTTCTTCCATTGTCACTTCGATCTCCCCAAGTTTAAATATCTCAACCATATCTTTATTTTTAATATCCAGCGCATATCTTAATCGAATTAATATATCATGATTATGCATCCAAAACCCTCCTATGTATTTCTCGATTTTCACAGTACTTTCATTATTTCACAAATGGTTGGAAATAAACGCAGATTAAAATCCGAGAACCTTTTACAGATTCCCGGATCACTCTGCTTATTCTTTAATCAGCTTCAATGAGGTTACTACTTCCACATGGCTTGTTTGCGGGAACATGTCCACGGGCTGCATGGCCTCCACGCGATATGAAGAGCCCAGTTCTTGTAAGTCCTTCGCCAATGTGGACGGGTTGCATGATACGTACACTATGGTTTCCGGTTTAACTTTCAAGATTGTCTGCAGTAAGGATTGGTCACAGCCGGATCTTGGCGGGTCGACGACCAGTACGTCCGGTTTCCAGCCTTCTTTGGTCCAGCGTGGAAGGATATTCTCGGCTTTGCCTGTTTCATAGTATACATTGTTGCGTTTATGTTTTTTGGCATTTTTCTTGGCGTCCTCAATGGATTCTTTGATGACGTCCATTCCTCTGACTTCCTTGGCGTTTTCAGATAGCCATAGCCCAATGGTTCCAACACCGCAATAAGCGTCAACCACTTTTTCCGTGCCGGTTAAGGCTGCCGCTTTTTTCACTTCATCATATAAGCGGACAGTTTGAACCGGGTTAAGCTGGAAGAATGTACGGGCCGATAGTTCGTATGATAGGTCACCCAATGTTTCGTTGATGACTTTTTCGCCTGCCAGGTGAATCGTTTTTTCGCCAAAAATCAATGATGTATCCCGGTTGTTGATGTTTTGTACGACCGATTTCACTTCTGGCAATTGGTCACGAATTTGTTTTAGCAACTGATCTTTTTGTGGAATTTCCTCCGCTCCCGTAACAAGGACAACCTGCACTTCACCTGTTTCAAATCCTACCCGTGTAATGACAGTACGGATGACACCTTTTCTTTTTCTTTCATTATAAATCGAGATGTTCAGGTTCTTCAGTATCTTTTTCACTGTACGTGTCACCTTATTCGTTGCCTTATGCTGTACAAGGCAATTCGGGATATCGATCAGTGTATGGGAGTTCATGCCGTAAAGGCCAGCAATCAACTTGCCATCTTTTTGGCCGACTTGGTACTGACTTTTATTGCGATAATTCCAAGGATCTTCCATGCCGATCGTTTCTTTTACATTTAATGAAGAAACTGGGAACCCCGAATGACGTTCCATCGCTTGAATGACGATATCTCGTTTTTCAATAAGCTGCTGGTCATAGCTCAAATGCTGCAACTGACAACCGCCGCATTCAGCGTAAACCGGACATGGCGCTGCAATGCGATGCGGTGATTCTTTACGGATGGTTTTTATTTTCGCCTCGGTGAAGTTTGGCTGAACCTTTGTAACCAAAGCTACAATTTCCTCACCAGGTAATGCTCCAGGGACGAAGACGACTTTCTTTTTGAAATAACCGACTCCCTCTCCGTTAATTCCCAGCCGTTTAATCGTA
Source organism: Bacillus sp. ISL-57 (assembly GCF_018613135.1). Classification (NCBI taxonomy): domain Bacteria; kingdom Bacillati; phylum Bacillota; class Bacilli; order Caryophanales; family Bacillaceae; genus Bacillus; species Bacillus sp. ISL-57. Next base: position 160,878 of record NZ_JAGGQV010000019.1, read on the forward strand.
AGGGGAAGGGTTTGATTCACTTCTAGTTTTGTATCTTGAATGTTTGTCATTTCTTTTCACTCCGTTTTTCAATGCTTCTCCACAAATAGAGGGAAGCGTAGCTTAGATATGGAGCCCATTTCACACTATAGGACTCCATTTCTTCTTGGGTTGGCTTTTGCGGTAAGCCATATAATATTTTCAAGGCATTTTGAATGCCAATGTCGGCTTTAGGAAATAGGTTCGGCCGGCCAAGTCCAAAAAGCAGGAAGTTTTCAGCCGTCCATCTACCGATACCGCGTATTTTTATTAGTGTATCCATAACCTCTTGATCGGATAGCTTTTCCATTATATCAAGGTTGAGATGGCCCTGAATGATTTGCTCGGAAAGTCCGATGACGTATTCCGCTTTCCGGCCACTGAATTGAATGGCTCTTAATTGCTCGATTTGTAGTTGGGCTATTGTTTCCGGTGTCGGATAAAACCAGGCGCCTTCCATCTGGAAGCCGAAGGTTTTGACGAATCGTTCCGTGAGCGTATGGGCAAAAGATAAGTTCAATTGCTGATGTATGATGCATTTCACGAGGCAACTGTAGTAATCGAAGTCCAAGACGATGGCAGTACCGCGGTGCTCTTCGAAGATTTCCCGCAAATCGGATTCCCGGAAGTGCCGGGAAACGCCTTCCAATGGCTGATGCCAATGAAAAACCTTTTTTAACCGTTCGATTGCTTTTGACTTGTACACCTCTGATTGACCTTTGATGATAAAAGATGGTTCATCGATATTTCCTATTGCCTGAACCTGCAAAACGATTGGTTCTTTTTCTATATATAGCGGAACTTTTACCGTCCTGTTAGTAAAATCAACTACCTGAAGTGGGTCTAACGATAATCGTTCGAGAACAAGATCGAAATTATAGGGTCCTTGAACCTGTAACTTTTCTGTCCACACAAGCGATCCATCCTTTAGCAGTTTTCCACGTATTATAGCATGTTTCCTGAAATATTACTTGAAATCGAGAAGAATGGATAAAAGCGGGACCTGAAATATCACGACAGGACCCGCTTCTCATTTTAATAAAGCATTCGGTTCGGCAACTGTTTCTCAATCATTAATTCATCAAGGCTACCAAAAGTGTACCCCTGTTTTTCAAGATCCGTCAGAATCGAGTCCAATGCTTCCGCATTATCCTTCGATACGGTATGCAATAATAAAATCGCGCCGGGATGAATCTGCTTAAGCACTTCATCATGTGCAAAAGCGGCACCCTTTTGTTGATCTACAATCCAGTCCCTATATGCCAGTGACCAGAAGATGTGGTAATACCCTTCCTTTTTTGCGACCCTCATTGTTCTCTCATTAAATACGCCACGAGGCGGCCTTAAATAGTTCATTCCCTTTTGCCCTGTTAATTTTTCCGTTGCTTCTTTTACCCGCTCAAGCTCGGTGCGGATCACATCGTCCGTCACGCTGGTCATATCCGGATGGTTCCATGAATGGTTTCCTACGATATGCCCCTCATTGGCCATACGGACAACAAGCTCAGGTGCTGTTTTTAAGTAATGACCCGTGACAAAAAAAGCTCCAGGAGCACCATGTTTCTTCAGAACATCTAAAATCTGGGCCGTATAGCCATTTTCATAACCGTTATCAAAGGTTAAATAAACGACTTTTTTCTTTGTATCCCCCTTATAAATCGCTTCATATTCAGGCAGCATATCATTGAATTTTTTTCCGGCATCGGCAGGTGTACCATTTTTACCTTTATTGAATCCCCAATTATAGGATTCTGCAAAAGCTGGACTGGCCAAAGAGCATATCAAGCATATAAAAGCGGATAAGATCATCATTTTTTTCATTGAAACATCCCCCATGTCTTTTTTCTTATTGTTTGGAACATGGAGATTTATATGCATGATATTGTGAAGGTCGAATTCCTTCCGCAAAACAAAAAAAAGGCCCTTCCTCCGAAAAGGCTAGGCCTCCATGTTCTGTTTATCCTTTAAATAACGCTTGTGCCGCCTTCCAAATAATGGCGATAGCGAAAATGAGAACGATTAAAATTCCGACTACGTCAAGGAATGTTTCAAGACCGGAGAAAATCGTGTTTGCCACAGGAAGTTGGATGAAAGCAAAACCGGTTATCATGGCGAAAAAGAATAAGATGTAGTTATTCTGCATGAAAATCCCTCCTTTCTCTTCTAATGTATGTGCGACCATTCCAAAAGATTGTACTTTTTTGAGGTAATTTTCGCCTTTTTTTTCATATACATGTACCAAGGGGGGAATGTAATGCTGGAATGGGTTATCACTCTTGGCTTTGTTGGTTGTCTTGGTTTAAGTGGTGGAGTGTTTGTTCATTTTGTGAAAAGCGGATTGAATTTAGAGGATTCATCAAGGATCGATCCACTGCCGGAAATCAAAGAGTAAGATATGCAAAAGACGCTCAACCTTTTGGTGAGCGTCTTTTGCGCCAAACATTTATTTAAATACCGGTTCTTTGAATTGTGCCAATTTTTCCAATGAAGATTGCTGGACGTCTTTATGCAGGCTGTTACCATGTGAATCCATGGTAACTACTGCAGTGAATCCTTCAACATTCAGATGCCACATTGCTTCTGGAATACCAAATTCAGTGAAGTTCACACCTTCGACGGATTTGATGCAGTCTGCATAATATTGAGCAGCCCCGCCGATTGCATTTAGATAAACGCCGCCGTGTTCACTTAATGCTTCTAGTGTTTTTGGTCCCATTCCGCCTTTACCGATAACTGCACGGATGCCGAATCGCTTCATGATATCGCCTTGGTATGGTTCTTCACGAATACTTGTTGTTGGTCCGGCGGCCTTCACATGCCATTTGCCCTCTTCATCCTTCAGCATAACCGGTCCACAGTGATAGATGATTTGTCCATCCAGGTCGATTGGTGCAGGATTTTCAGATAAGTGCTTGTGGATGGCGTCACGGCCTGTATACATTCTGCCGTTAATATGAACTACGTCACCCACTTTTAATTCACGGATTTGTTCTTCCGTGATTGGTGCTTGCAGGGTGATTTCACGAGAAGCTTCAACGTCCGATTCTGCAGCGGCTGCCACTTCATCCTTCGCTGCTTTTTCTGCTTCCAGAGCAAAGTCGATTTTCTCGCCTTCTTGATACAACCACTCATTGATTTCGCCTGTTTCAGGATTGACTTTCACTCCTAAACGGCGGAACGCCCAGCAGTTGTAAGCAACGGATACGAAAAAGCTTGCCGGAATACGGTGCATGACACCGATTTTACATCCAAGCAGTGTAGTTTCGCCGCCAAAGCCCATTGTGCCGATGCCCAATTCATTAGCAGTCTTCATGATGTAATCTTCAAGTTGACGAAGATCTTCATTCGGATTCACATCTTCATTACTGCGGAAAAGTTGAGCCTTAGCCAGATCATATCCGGATGAACGGTCCCCTCCGATACCCACGCCGATGAAGCCTGCACTGCAGCCTTGTCCTTGTGCTTGGTAGACAGAGTGAAGGATACATTTACGGATTCCGTCCAAATCACGGCCCGCTTTTCCCAATCCTTCAAGTTCCATTGGCAGACTGTATTGGATGTTTTTATTTTCACAGCCGCCGCCTTTTAAGATGAGACGAACATCAATATAGTCTTTTTCCCATTGATCGAATTTAATGACAGGAAGACCTTCCCCAAGGTTATCCCCGCTATTTTCTCCCGATAAAGAATCAACTGCGTTTGGACGAAGTTTTCCGCCTTTTGTCGCTAAAATGATGGCATTTCGAATTGCTTTTTTTATTTCAAGTTGGTTCACGCCAACTGGAGTTTTTATTTTGAAAGTCGGCAGACCAGTATCCTGGCAAATCGGTGATACATTGTCGTCAGCCATTGTAATATTATTCGTGATGGTGGTCAGGCTCAATGCAGAACGAGTACCTGCATTTTCACGTTGTTTTGCACTTTTGACCGCACGACGAACATCCTTTGGAAGATTCGTTGAAGTTTCAACGATAAGACTGTACATACTTTCTTGGAATTTTTGAATATCCAAATTTCTCTTCCCCCTCTTATTTCCCCTAGATTAGATTTAATCATTTCCCTGCTTCTCTATAAATAGTGAATGATTCACACCCGTTTTATTATACATCTAACATAATCTTTCGAAAACAAGTAATTATTTTTCTTAATGAACAGCAATTTAGAGAGAAATGAGTAAAGCGCCAGAAATAGCCCATATGTTAAATTTCATCACCAAACATTTCCATCAAAAAAGGGATGACGAAGTTTCTCGTCATCCCTTCCTGAATATTAACATTTAAAAAATCATACTATCGAAACAGATATTAGTCTTCGCGGGTTTTGAATTGTTCCACTTTGCCTTCCAAATCATCTATCATGCCGATTAAACGGTCTATATCTTCCAACTCCGTATTTTCCGGTTCGATATGATCAAGAACCTCCATGAACATCGTGAGGCGTTCCTTTAAGTATGTTAATTGTTCGTTTTTACCTGTAATGGATTTTCCCATGAGGCACTCTCCTTCCGTTCTTCTTTCATCGTAACGAAATCTGCTTGAAAGTGCAATGGCAAGCTATAAATGCAGCTCTCCGCCATTTGACAATTTTTGTCCCCATTGTTCATAATGGGTTAGTGCATTATTACGTAAGGAGTTTTAAATATGTCAATAATCAAGCAAGATCTTTTAACACCAATTACACCCAAGTATGATCCTTGGGAAGCATATATGGACGTTGAACAATATGGAAAACTCAGCCTTACCAATGTGGAATTCACCACCACCACCCTTTGCAATATGAGATGTGAGCATTGTGCCGTCGGTTACACACTCCAGCCCAAGGACCCGGATGCACTGCCTCTGGAATTACTGAACCAGCGCCTTGATGAGATCCCTTTGCTTCGCTCGCTCAGCATTACTGGCGGGGAACCGATGCTTTCAAGAAAACAAGTGAAGAATTATGTTTTGCCTCTATTGAAATATGCCCGTAGTCGCGGGGTCCGGACACAAATCAATTCCAATTTGACCCTTGACTTGGAACGGTATGAGGAAATCATTCCTTATTTGGATGTTCTCCACATTTCCCATAATTGGGGAACGATCGATGAATTCATTGATATCGGCTTTGCCATGATGGATCGAAAACCATCCCGGGAACAGCGAAAGAAATTATTTGATAAAATGATCGAAAATTCCCGTGCCCTGACAAAGGCTGGTGTACTGGTATCTGCGGAAACGATGCTTAATAAACGGACATTGCCTCATCTTGAGCATATTCACAGGCAGATTGTCGATGAAATGGGATGTCAAAGACATGAAATTCATCCGATGTATCCAAGCGATTTCGCTTCGGCACTTGAAACTTTATCACTGGACAAAATGCGTGAAGCGATTCATCATTTGCTTGATATCCGAGATGAAAATGTTTGGATGCTTTTCGGTACCCTGCCATTTTATCCTTGCAATAACAGTTTAGAGGATATTAAGCTGCTTCAACGCCTTTATGGTTCGCATAAAGTGACTGTGCGAAATGATCCTGATGGACGATCACGGTTGAACATCAATATTTTTACCGGGGAAGTGATCGTGACCGATTTCGGGGACGCGCCTGCATTAGGGAATATCAAAGATCAGCCTTTGACCGAATCCTATGAAACCTGGATGAATTCGAAACTGGCCAATGAATTGAATTGCCACTGCCCGGCAGTCAAATGTCTAGGCCCGAATGTACTCGTCAAAAATGCATACTACCCGAAAGAGGACTTCAGGATCAGGAAGTCAACAATATGAAGAAAAACTCGCCAATCCGGCGAGTTTTTCAATTTACCTGGGTTGCTGTGAGACTGTAAAACTGAAGGAAACATGGTCCTGAACCGGTATCCATGCACCGATGCCTTGCGAAGTGATGTTCTTTATCGTAATGGTTCTTTTATTTCCTTTTAGGTTCAAATACACTTCGCCATATGTGACCTTGCCTTTTTCATTTACGGCGGAAGCAAAACTGGATAAGTAACCAATCCTATTTGACGCAACATTGTATACTTGATCTTTTTTCGTACCAGCTCCAATGATCGTTTCAAAAGCCAAAGGCAAATTCGTTTTCTCGGTGGCCTTTAACAGCATCATCTTTTGAACATCCTCAGCCTTTGGAATTTTCGCCGTCAGACCGCCACTCACTGCCTTCTGACTTTCCTGGACATAACGGATCTTATATGGAACTTCACCGCCGCGATTATCATAATAATTCGTATTGATTTTTTGGTATTCCCAGTTTGGTGCTGTTTCCGAAGACTCATAATTCAAGGCCCAATGACCAAGGTAAATGGTCGCCCTGTATCCAAAAGCAAGCGGGGCCTTTGCAATTGCGGATTCATTCAACATTTGGATGAGTTCTGGATTTTCAATCTTGATATCCGACGATTCGATCAATTGTTCGGCAAGATTACTTGGCTGCAGCATCGGAAGATCCTGGGTCGGGTTCGGATACGTATTCTCCTTTGCAATATTCAATACGGAAGGAGGGATATTCACCTTATTCGGATTTGCTTTGACTTCTGGTATATCTGCTGCAAAACTTACATTCGCCTGTATGAAGGCAATTAGGGCAATCATCGTAATAAGAATAGTTCTTCTCATGCTGTCGCACTCCTTTTGAGGGGTTCAATCATTTGTTTATAGATTTTGTTTTTAGCCCACATTCTATACATTTCATTAAGATTTCAACTTTGTAATGAATTTGTAAAGTTCAGAATATTTACTTTTCTTTTTAAATCGGTTATACTTAATTTACATTACAAAAAGGAGGCGAAATCGTTCATACCTATTAAACCTTCAGGAGGTATGCTTATCGAACAATCCATGACACCCTTTTAAAGGATGACAGAAAACGAATTCGCCAATACTTAAATCTGATGTAAAAGGATGGTGTGACACTCTAGAATATTTTCTCAACTTTTACAAAAGCATGATGAAAAATTTTGGAATAACTTATGAATGGTAATTTACTAATATAGAAATGACTCTGCTAAATCTAACCTGAGCAGAGTCATTTCTATTTTATTAAAAGAAAGACCTCCCACATCGGAAGGCCTGCATTCTTATAATAAATAAAATCCAATTCCCATAATGAAGTAAGCGGCCAATAAGGTAAGTCCTTCAAACCAGTTCGTTTCCCCGTCATTGGAAATCATGATCACCAGAAAGACTGCTGAAACCATTGATATCAGTTCTGGCATTGTGAAAACAAGCGGCATACGGGTTGGATACATTAACGAAATCAATACGAGTACAGGAGCGACGAACATCGCTACTTGTAGCGTGGAACCGACGGCTATCTCCACTGCGACATCCATTTTGTTTTTATAGGCCATTATGACGGCGGAAGCATGCTCTGCCGCGTTACCGACGATCGCAACGATAATGACACCGATAAATAACTCCGACCATCCGAAGGCTTCCCCCACCTCGCTAAACGTATGGACAAGCTTTTCCGATACGTACGCAACGGCCAATGTAGCGGCAGCAAGTATTATAATTGCCTTTTTCCTGCTCCACTCCGGTACTTCCTCTTCATGTTCCTCGTGTTTCTCCGTATGCTGATATACCCCGCGGTGAGTAACCAATTTAAAGAATAATGCAGCAAGATATAATAAGATCAATATAATGGAAATTCCTACACTTAACGACATCGTGCTTGATTCACCCATGTTTTGTGTGAATATTTCCGGTATGACGAAGGCTACAATAACCGCAAAAATCAATAGACCGGCATTATGTCTCGCATCGAATACATTAAACTTCTGCCGTTTGTATTTAGTCCCTCCGACAAAGAATGAAAGGCCTGCCACCAACAATAAGTTCCCTAATACGGAACCAGTCAAAGAAGCCAACACGACCCCCACAAGCCCCGCCTTTAATGAAAAGATGGATATGATCAATTCCACCGCATTCCCAAAGGTTGCATTCAAAAGACCGCCAATCCTTGGTCCCATGACGATCGCTAAGCTTTCAGTCGCCCGGCCCATGAAGCCTGCAAGCGCGACGATTGTTAAGCAATATACGATGAACATGATCACACTCGGCCAATGCAATAATGACCCGATGACTGATATAGGGACGCCCAGCAGGACAAGTCCCAAAAATATTTTATTCACGATACTTCTCCTCACAATCTATAGTTCTTTTTATGTAACAAAAACTATCATACAAAATCTTCGGGCGATGACAAAGGAAAATTTATCATCTTCTCTCTTCTTGTCAATATTTACCCAAATTTCTATTGCTTAATCCTCTTCCTAAGATGTAACATCAAGAAGGTATACATTTCTTAGGAGACATGATTTTATGAATAACAAATTGCTTTTTAGCGTTTTAATCTTAATTGTCGGCATATCGGGGTTTTCTCAAGGGATGCTTCTGCCGATCATTGCCATCATTTTTGAAAATGACGGAATTAGCTCATCACTGAACGGGTTTCATGCAGCCTCGCTTTATATTGGAATTCTGTTGATTTCTCCTTTTATGGAAGCACCCCTCCGTAAATACGGCTATAAGCCATTGATAGTATTTGGCGGGATAACGGTCATTCTATCGCTTGCCTTATTTCCTGTTTGGAAATCATTCTGGTTTTGGTTTGTCCTTCGTTTCTTCATTGGAATCGGCGATCATACACTTCACTTTGCTACCCAGACCTGGATCACTGCCATTTCACCTAAAACGAAGCGCGGAAGGAATCTTGCCATTTATGGACTTTTCTTCAGTCTCGGCTTCATGGTAGGCCCGCTGATGACAAAGTTTCTCGAGATTAATCAGTCTTTGCCTTTCATCATCACATCCATACTTAGCCTTCTCGCTTGGTCTGCTGTTTTCCTTATTAGAAATGAACTTCCTGAACAGGATGATTCCGAGAGCACCTCATTCCTGGGCACGCTCCAAAGGTTTACGAAAGTGAGCCGCATAGCTTGGGTCGCATTTTTGCTTCCGTTCACATTTGGCGTGCTTGAGTCATCATTGAATAGCAATTTTCCTGTATTCGCCCTGCGCTCCGGAATCGATATAACGGCAGTTTCCATCATCATTCCGGCATTTTCCGCGGGGACACTGCTTACCCAGATTCCCTTGGGGATGATAAGTGACCGTTTTGGACGGCGAAAGACCTTGCTGACGATTCTTGTTTCAGGGTTTGCCATATTCACGCTAGCAGGGATATATTCCTATTCAGTGCTTGGTCTATTCATCTGCTTTATGTTTGGCGGAATGATGGTTGGTTCGACTTTCTCGCTGGGAATCAGTTATATGGCAGATCTTTTGCCTAGAAACCTATTACCTGCAGGAAATTTACTATGCAGTATTTTCTTTAGTCTCGGCAGCATCGGCGGTCCATTTTTTGGCGGCCTGGTCATTGAACATATCCAAGGCGGGAATTTTTTCTACATGATCAGCATCATGCTTTTCCTTGTCTTCATTTCATTGGCCTTGTTTAAGGAGAAAATGCCTGCTTCAGTTATGTAATATAGTTTATTATCTTGACTACTTCTTTTATTATTCAATTTGAACGTTATTTATCAAGAGTGCCTGTATATTAGTGATTCGATACTTTATATTTTTTACTAGATTAGAATCATTCTTCTTTATTTTTGAATAGGATATGTGGTAATATAATATTAACAAAAGGGACATCACCTTTATAAACCTTTAAAAACATTGCTGTCATCGCAATCACGGTGGCAGCTTTCATATTTTATCCAGAGAAATGACGTTGATTATCTTTCTCAATTAGATACGAATCAAATGATAATCTATATCATTTACACAAAATAGAGAAGAATGTGGGAGGGAATCTTATGACTACAGATACTAAACATTTAACCCAACCGGCTACATGCAAAAACACTTGGTTGGAAAAAGCAAAACCTCATTTAGAACTTATTGCCGCATTATTCAGCGGTTTATTAATAGTTTTGGGCTGGGCCCTTTCTAAGAACGGAATGGAGTCCGCTTCCATCGTCATATACTTAGCCTCTTTCCTGATTGGCGGATATGCCAAGGCAAAAGAAGGCATAGAAGATACGATTGCCGACCGGGAGTTGAATGTTGAGATGCTGATGATTTTTGCGGCCATCGGTTCTGCTGTCATCGGATACTGGACGGAAGGTGCCATATTGATTTTCATCTTCGCTTTAAGCGGCGCCCTTGAGACATACACGATGAATAAGAGCCATAAAGAAATTTCGGCACTTATGGACTTGCAGCCTGAAGAAGCACTGCGCATCACTAACGGATATGAAGAAACCGTGTCCGTTTCCCAGTTGCATGTCGGGGATCTGATTTTAGTGAAACCAGGAGAGAGAGTTCCTTCAGATGGAAAAATCACGGACGGACGTACCAATATCGATGAAGCCGCCATTACTGGCGAATCCATACCAGTCAGTAAATCATTGGATGATGAAGTTTTCGCTGGAACGGTTAATCTCCGTGGTACAATTACCGTGGAAATCACCAAACCGGCAAGTGAAACATTATTTCAAAAAATAATCACTCTCGTTCAATCCGCCCAAAGTGAAAAGTCCCCTTCCCAGCTGTTCATTGAACGGTTTGAAGGGACTTATGTAAAAGTGGTATTGACGGTTGTCGGTTTGATGATGTTCGTACCCCATTTCCTATTGGAGTGGAGCTGGACCGAAACATTCTACAGAGCGATGATCCTGCTCGTTGTCGCTTCTCCTTGCGCCCTTGTGGCCTCTATCATGCCAGCTACACTTTCAGCCATTTCAAATGGTGCTCGTCATGGCATTTTGTTTAAAGGCGGCATCCATCTTGAGAATCTAGGTAACCTTCAGGCAATTGCTTTAGATAAGACCGGTACATTGACAAAAGGAAAACCAGAGGTAACGGATGTCATTATCCGCGAAGATTTAAACGAAGTAGATTTCTTATTTCACATTGCATCTGTTGAAAATTATTCGAACCACCCTTTGGCAACATCCATCGTTCGTTATGCCAAAACGAAATTGCAAAAAGATATCATTAAACCTGATAACATGGAAGATATCTCAGGTAATGGGGTTCAAGCATACATCAATGGCGTGCTTTGGCAAGTCGGAAAAGCTGATTTCGTCGGTCGCAGTGAAGCAGAACGATTCCAAAATGGCATTGCGCTGACATTGGCTGAACAAGGTAAGACAATCGTGTATGCTAAAGATGATCACGGAATTGCCGGTATACTCACTTTGAAAGATGTCCTGCGTGATGAAACCGTTACAGCCATCGAAGCTTTGAGGAATGAGGGCATCCATACCGTCATGCTGACAGGCGATGGTGAAAAAACGGCTAAAGCGATTGCCTCGGAGAGCCATATTGATGCATATATTGCCGAATGCCTGCCAGAAACGAAAGTGACTGAAGTGAAAAAGCTAAAAGAACATTTTGGCACTGTAGCGATGGTTGGGGATGGCATCAATGATGCACCTGCTCTGGCAACAGCGTCTGTCGGAATTGCAATGGGTGAAGGAACGGATGTTGCCTTGGAAACAGCGGATGTCGTTCTGATGAAGAATGACCTGCCGCGCATCGCGGAAGCAGTCAAATTATCCAAGAAGATGAATCGGATCATCAAACAAAACGTCATCTTTTCCATTTCGGTCATCATGATCCTGATAGCATCCAATTTCCTTCAATTCCTGGACCTCCCATATGGCGTCATTGGCCATGAAGGAAGCACAATCCTCGTTATATTGAACAGCTTAAGACTTTTGAGAAACTAAACCATGAAAAAGGGAGCCATCCAAGGCTCCCTTTTTTATGTTGATTTAGTGATATCCGTTCTTACCGTTTGCAGAACCTGATGTTTTATGGTTCGAACCTTTATTTTTTCCTTTTTGTTTTGTGCCGCCATCCTTTTTACTCATGAAAGAACTCCTCCTCTTTAAAAGTTGTCATTTCTCGAATAGTATCCGCAGCATGATAGTCCGCTATTACGGAAACTCCAGGAATCTCATGCACATTCTGGCTTTTTCCTTTCACTAATGAGCGCATTTATTTCCCCGCCCAGTATGATGATGAGCCCCGATAAATAAAACCAGACCATTAATACGATTATCCCTCCAAGACTTCCATATGTTGCGGAATAATTAGCGAATTTCTCCACATAAAATGAAAACAAAAAAGAAGCGAGGCTCCATCCTGCCGTTGCAAAGATTGCACCAGGCAGTACGGTTATGCACTTCAGCTTAATGTTGGGCGCAATCCAATAAAGGATGGTGAACACAATTAAAAACACAAGCGTACTGACCACCCAGCGAAGTTGGTTCCAAATCGTAAGAAACTCATCGGATTGTCCAATTTCGGCAAATAGGAACAATCCGATCTGTTTTCCGAATACCGGCAGCAATAAAACGACAATAAAAACAAAAATCATCGCTAAAGTGAGAAGAATCGACATTCCCCGGGAAATAAAGAAAGTTCGACTTTCTTTTACACCATATGCATGGTTAAATGCTTTAATGATTGCATTCATCCCATTCGATGCCGACCATATCGTTCCGATGACACCAAACGATAATAAAGTCCCATTCGCTTCCATCACTTCCGATAGATTAGCTTCAATGATTTTCATCGAATCGTCCGGTGCATATGTACGGACGGTATTTAATATATCTTCTTGTGAAAATGGCAGATAGGCCAATAAAGTGAATAAAAAAATAAGTAACGGAAACAGGGATAGTAGGAAGAAATAAGACAGCTGTGCAGCAAGCCCCGACACATCATCGACCTGTAACCGTTTTACCAAAGTCTTGAAGAATGAGCCTTTCAGCCATTCTTTTTTATTGGCCATACCTCCACCCCATTTTTTAATTTAAGGAAATTCGTTCGTTGTCTCTTGAAGACGGCTCTTCTTCCTCTGCAGTAAAAACTTCCTTCGTCTCCATCACCACTTGGGCAACTTGTGATGGAATATCTTTCATTTCCTCAACCTTTTGGGAAATGAAGGATACATCTTCGGAAATTTTTTCAACAGTGGAACGGACCTTGGATGATGTTTCACGTACTTGTGTAAGCACCCCATTGGGATTCTTCACGAATTCCTTCATATTACTCATGCAGCTTTTGCTGTTTTCCAATACAGAATAACGCGTTTGCTTGTCAAAAAGGCTTATTGCCGCCCCAGCTAACGCCCCAATAAAAACAGCTTGCATAAACTTACTTTTCTTGGCACAATTATATTCTTCTCGAATGTTGCTCATATATTCTCCTCCTCGTCATATATTAGTTGATGGATAATGGTAGCTCTCTCCATTATACAATGTTTAAAAAAGTTTTTTCCTATCTTTTCCCAAACTCTCTCACTTTAAAACGTGAAGATCACCAAGATTATCGGGGTTAAGCTTCATATACCACCCGAATATTCATTGACTTCCAGCGGTAATCATGCCAAGATGAAAATAATTTAGGAACGTATGAAAGGATGAAGGAAATGGATTTAACGCAAAACACAGCCGAAAGTGTCGAGTTTATGATTGAGGCAATCAAGGATAAATTAAAAGTGATGAACTTCGGTGCAATCAAATCAACTCATTTTGATATCGAAATGTACGAAGAACTGCACGATATTTATACAATGGTGATGAAAAAAACGAATTTCAGTGTCCGTGAAATGGAAGCGATCGCTGAAGAACTTGGAAGACTTCGTAATAAGTAACATTCAAATCCTCCCATACCGGTGAGGATTTTTTTCATTTTCAAAAAAATTCTGCTACATTTGATATAGAAATTGAAAACGGACAGGAGTTGTAAGCATGGTAGAAAGAAGAACGCCCATCAGCATCGCAGAAGCAGTGGAAAAAGTGATGAAGCATAAATTAACAGGACATGTGGAACTGATTCCCCTCGAGGACAGCCAAGACCGTTTTTTGGCTCAGGATATTGTAGCTACAAATGATGTTCCGCATTTTAACCGTTCCCCATATGATGGATTCGCCCTCAGGTCCAAGGATACTTCTGAAGGTTCCATAAATAACCCACTCGAGTTCGAAGTGGTGGAAGAGTTGGCTGCGGGTATGGTATCGACTATCCCCGTTCAAAAAAATCAAGTGGCAAGAATCATGACTGGAGCCCAGATGCCAGCTGAGTGTGATGCCGTAATCATGCTTGAACTTACTAAGGAATTTGAAAAGGACGGAAAGGAGTACATATCATTTAAACGCTCACTTAAGGAAGGCGAAAACGTTTCTTTTCAAGGCGAGGATGCAAAGAAAGGCGATGTTCTTGTAAAAAAAGGAACAGCGATCAATCCAGGGATCATCGGCTTGCTGGCAACATTCGGCTATGCCGAAGTGCCAGTTGCCAAGAAGCCTGTCGTCGGATTATTCGCTACGGGATCGGAACTGCTTGATGTTCATGAACCGTTGCAGCCTGGGAAAATCCGCAACAGCAACTCACATGCCATCTCCGCCCAAATTCGGAGGGCCGGGGGGGAAGTCCGTTTTTATGGAAAGCTCAAGGACGAATTCGAATTAAGCTACGAGGCCATTTCAACTGCATTGGAGGAAGTGGATCTGCTCATTACAACAGGAGGAGTTTCTGTCGGTGATTTTGACCTTCTCCCGGATATTTATCAAAAGCTTGGCGCCGATGTCTTATTCAACAAAGTGGCCATGCGCCCCGGCAGCGTGACGACCGTAGCGGTATATAATGACAAGTTTTTATTCGGTTTATCCGGAAATCCATCCGCCAGTTATGTCGGCTTTGAACTATTTGCAAGACCGATCATCCGAACCATGCTGTTCTCGGGATATCCTCATTTAAGAAAAGAGACGGCCCGATTGGCAGAGGACTTCTTAAAACCCAATCCATTCTCACGTCTGCTTCGCACCCGATTATTTTACGAATCCGGCCAGTTGAAGGTAATTCCAAGCGGTGTGGATAAATCCAATATTACAACAAGCTTGGCAGGTGCCAATTCACTGACCGTCTTACCTGGGGGGACACGTGGTTTCCAAACGGGAGACTTCGTGGACATCCTGCTCCTCGATGACCAGGAAGGTTCCAAATGGCCTTGGTGAAGCCCTTTATTTTTCAGGTGGTTGGCTACCAAAATAGAGGAAAAACGACCTTCATAACGAATTTAATCAAAAAGCTTCGCGAAGCAAAATTAGAGACAGCCGTTTTAAAACATCATGGACATGGCGGAAAACCAGATGTTACAGGCACGAAGGATTCCAATAAACACTTTCTTGCCGGGGCGGCCGCTTCACTTGTTGAAGGCGATGGAACAATCGAGCTGCTCGGCAATTTCAGGGGGAGCGCCCCTATCACGGAGCTGATTCAATTACTGTGTCTATTTCTCCCTGATGTGATTTTAATTGAAGGGTATAAGCAAGAGGATTTTCCCAAGGTCATTTTAATCAAGGAAGAATGTGACCTCCTGTTATTGGAACGGCTTACCAATGTCAAGGCAGCGGTGGCTTGGCCCGAATGTCTTGAACGAGCCAGGAATCATGCTTCAGTACCTGTCTTCCCTTTGGATTCGGATCAATTCATTACTTGGTTTTTAGAACAAATATGAAGGAGTGGGACAATGTTCATTCAATTCCCGATAGAAAAGCGCCGTAAAATGATCGAAAGCATCCAAGAATATGTTTATCAGGAACACGGGAAGGAAATCGGTGAAATTGCTGCTGAAAATCACTTGCAGTTCATTTTCGAAAATATCGCTCCCTTTATTTACAATGAAGGGATCAAAGATGCTAAAAAAGTCATGGAGGACAGGTTAGGAAATATCGAAGAAGATTTGTATTCATTGGAACGCCCCATTGATTAAAATGAAAAACAGCATCATAATCGATGCTGTTTTTTAATGTTCATTGTTCAGTTAGAATGAGCGGACCGTTTTTCGTTATGGCAATCGTATGCTCATATTGAGCCGAGTATTTCCCATCTGCAGTGGATGCCGTCCATCCATTCGGATTCCGGCTTGCTTTATATGTACCTACGTTTACCATTGGCTCGATGGTGAATACCATGCCTTCCTTAAGGCGCGGACCTTTATTCGGCAGTCCATAATGCGGAACCTGAGGCTCTTCATGAATGACATTCCCTATCCCGTGTCCGATGAAATCACGAACGACAGAGAAGCCTTCCGCTTCGACATATGTTTGTATGGCATGACCTATATCTCCAATCCGATTGCCTTCCACACATACTTCAATCGCCTTATATAAAGATTCCTTCGTCACATTCACTAAATGTTCGGTTTCCTTTGAAACCTTACCGACCGTATATGTCCAAGCAGAGTCAGCAAGGGCCCCATTATAATTGACGACCATATCAATCGTTACGATATCTCCGTTTTTCAAAGGGGTCTTACGAGGGAAACCATGACAGATTTCTTCATTTATGCTGGCACATGTCGCATACTCATACCCTTTGTAACCCTTTTGTTCCGGCTTCGCACCATGTTTTTTTAAGAATCCTTCAACAAATTCTTCTATTTCCCATGTTGTCACACCAGGAACAATCAACTTTGCAATCTCCCTATGACAAGCTGCCAAAATTTTACCCGACTCATGCATCGCTTGAATTTCACGTGCAGATTTTAATACGATCAATCGTGACACTTCCTTTTTTATTCGTCTCTCCTTTTATTTTACTGCAAAGATTGAAGTATATGAATCCTTTAATATGAAAAATCCCGGCAGCCGCCGGGATTTTTCTTTATTTCAATAGATTGAGCGATTCCCGGTTAAATGCCGGTAGATCTTCAGGAGTCCTGCTGGTTACAAGCTGGTTGCCGCATACCACAACCTCTTTGTCCAAATATGTGGCACCTGCATACTCCATATCGACTTTAATGGATGTATACCCTGTTGCGTGGCGTCCTTCAAGTGTTTTGGCCGTAATCAGCAACTGCGGTCCATGACAGATCGCAAATACAGGTTTTTTATCATCCATGAACGATTTTGCGAAAGATACGAAGCGTTCGTCAGCACGCAATTGATCAGGCGAGAACCCACCGGGGATGAATAACGCATCGAAACTTTCAGGTTTCACCGAGTCGATGCTTTCATCAATCTCGACTTCCACCTCCCCTTGTTTCCCTTTAACCGTTTTCCCTTTTATCATTTCAATTGTCGTTACCTTATGGCCGGCTTCTTCAAATGCTTTTGCCGGTTCACTATACTCCGAGTCCTCAAACATATTCGTTACTACACATGCGATTTTTTTACCCATAATCATTCATCTCCTCAATTTTTGATTGAATGAACCTACTTTGCACTTTATTTATGTTCCCTCTGGCACTATAAATAAAACACATAATTAGTAGTTGTCCCTTTGTTTATGAGTAAAATACCGCGAATCAATGTTTAGGATATTCGCCAACAACGTGTATCGCATTGATGATTCTTTTATTGATCCATTTCCTGTTTTCTTCTGTATTCAAATTTCCAAATATCCTATTCCGCCCTACTTCCGTGGTTACATAGTAATTAGGCAGGTTATTCAATGATAATGTGATGATGTCATTTTTACATTTCCTGCACGAACAAAATGTTTGGTATTCTATACCTGACATTAAAACCTGCACCCATGTCACAACGATTTCTTCCATCACATTTGTATATTCTCTTTCCATATATTCTCCTTCAAAAAGAAAAACCCGTCCATTCCTGACAGGTTTTCACTTATTTATCGCTGTCCGTGGAACAATTAGGATTTCAACTCTCCGGTTTTTCGCCCTTCCTTTTTTCGTTTCATTGGAAGCAACCGGCTTGAATTCCCCATGTCCTTTAGCACTGAACATTTCGGGATCCAAATCCTTATTTTCGAGGAGAAGTTTCATAAAATTCACGGATCGCATCACACTCAGGTCCCAGTTGGATTCATACGTGGAATTTTTAATAGGAATATTATCGGTATGTCCGCTTACGATGATGTTTCTGGGTAAGTCCATGACCAGTAACTCCGAGATTTCTTTAGCGATTTTACGGTTTTCACTTCTCACCTCGGCCACACCCGATTCGAACAGCACGTTTTCCCTAATTGAAATCACCATGCCTTCATCCGTAAGGTTCGTTCCCAATTTATCCGTTAAATCATTTTTTTCGATATAGGCATTTACGCGCTCCTGAACTTCAGTAAGTTCTTCCTGCTCGTTTTTCCCTAGCTTCTCAAGATCTTCTGCACCTGTTCTTTGTTCTGGTGACGTCGGCTCATTGCTTGGGGAATCACTTGGAAAATCCATAAAACCCGTTCCGCTTGTAAAAACCTGGTTAAATACATTGGACAACTGCTGGAACCTTACTGCATCAACCGAACTTGAAGCGAACAAGACGATAAAAAGCGCAAGAAGCAATGTTAAGATATCGGCATAGGGAACCAGCCATGATTCATCGATATGCTCTTCATGCCTTTGTTTCTTTTTGCGCCTAGCCATCATCTCTCACATCGCCTTCCAACCACTTTTTACGATCTCCAGCTGGCAAATATGAGGTTAATTTCTGTTCGATCGTTCTCGGCGCCTCCCCTTCGATGATCGATAAAATCCCTTCAATCATCATTTCTTTGATTCTGACTTCCTGCTGAGATTTCCGTTTGAGCTTATTGGCAAATGGATGCCATAACACATACCCCGTGTAAATCCCCATCAAGGTCGCGACGAACGCTGCAGATATGGCATGTCCCAATGCCTCCGTGTCAGCCATATTACCCAATGCAGCAATCAGCCCGATTACGGCACCCAATACGCCAAGCGTCGGTGCGTATGTACCGGCTTGACTGAAAATCGCCGCCGCACTTAAATGACGTTCTTCCATCGCGTCTATTTCCTCTGCTAAAATATCACGAATATAGTCGGCACTCTGACCTTCGACTGCAAGGTTCAAGCCATTTTTCAAAAAGGCATTATCCACCTGATCCGAAATGCTTTCTAAGGCCAATAAGCCTTCCTTCCTGGCAATGACCGCCCATTCCGAAAAGGTTTTTATTAAATCTTCCGGCTTTGTCAATTTTTGTTCAAAGAATAAAATCTTGAATATTTTTGGTAGTCTTTTTAATTCCGACAAAGGGAAAGCCGTTACGACAGCAGCTATCGTCCCTACAATGATGATCAAAATAGCCGCCGGATTAATCAGCGCCGTTACACTAACACCTTTCAACACCATTCCGACTAAGATGGCCACAATACCAAGAACTACGCCCAAAACTGATGTTATATCCATAATACTCACCCATTCATTTAAAGTCTCGTCTCCTCGTTATATCGGATGAAGTTCAAAAAAAGTGAGGATTATTTTACTATTCAATTTCAATTTTCATTAAATCATCACAAAATCTACCAACCTTATTGCCTGCATGAGCTTATCAGCACAAATATTCTTTCAAGAATGGAACCTCAAGCATGTTCCGTACATGATCTTCTCATAACATCTGGAATATGCGCGTTTATTCGTGAGTTTCACGCTTTACTCGTAAATTCCGCATATCGCCTGACATTTTTTTCTCACTCTTCAGTTTTTCCGAAAGAAAAGGACAAAGCCTGTCAGCTTTGTCCCTGCTCTTGTTTCCCGTGGTTTCTTCCAGCCAGCCATTTTATGATGGGGGACAGAAAAAATAAAATGAATAAGATCCTGAATAAATGAAAGCTTGTGACAACGGATAAATCCACATGCACAGACATGGCTGTGACTGCCATTTCGGCGACCCCGCCTGGCGCCATGCTCAAAAAAAGTTCATTCGCCTGTAAAGATAGGGCCGGGGCAAACTGAATGGAAAGATAATAGCAAAATCCAATCAATAGGACATTACTGACGAATACGGCTCCGAACATCTTTCTGAAAAGTCGGGGATTATCTATCTTCAGTGTGTAGCCTAAATGTGCGCCGATCAATAATTGCGACAGGTTCAACCAAAAGTCAGGAATCTGCGGGGCACCTGGGCCTGCTAAATTGAATAGTGCTGCGGCCATGAGAGGTCCTAACAAAAAAGGCAGCGGAAAATTGGCTTTCTTTGTAATGAAAATGAACACTAGCAAGGTTAACAACATCATGATGGCTAATTTCCCATCATATTCAAATAAGAAAAACGGCCGCTCCGTTACGGCCATTACCGCACCTGCTTCAACTGACATTACATGAGTCACAATCCAAGGGACAATGGAAATCACCAGGATGACCCGCAGTGTTTGCATGAAACCTACAACCGTTTCATCACTATCCTTCATTTCCTCACTTAGGACCACCATCTGGGAAAGACCTCCCGGGAAACTGCCGAGCATGGATGTGCCCAAGGATAAGTTCATTCGTTTTCCGATAAACCAGCCAGTCAACACTGTAAATGAAATGATTGCGATTGTCGTAAAAAGCATGACAGGCAGATATTCAATCATCTCATTTAACGATTGTTTCGTGAATGAACTGCCCAATTGTAAACCTAGAATGATTAATCCAGTACTTCTAAAGGTTTTAGACCAATATAAGTACTTCCTTAACTTCACTTTCGCAATCATCACGACGAATAATGGTCCTAGCATCCATGGCAGGTATATGCCAAGGCTATCAAACGCATAACCACCCAGGAATGCTAGAAAAGCTGTAAAAATGATTCTAAAACTCTTACTCTCGATTAAATCTGCACTCACAAAATTACCTTCTTTATCTAAGCGGTTTTTCATCTATATCTTAACATAAAATAAGTTGGTTCAAAGCTGTATCCACGCTTGTTTTCGACTGAAGCGAGGAGCGCAGCAGTGATACCTTCTTCAGTGCACTTTTTTATATTTAATCATGTTTTCGCTCCATGAAAAGAAACAGCATGGCACTTCCACCATTTACTAGATTTCCCACCCCCACAAACTCGCAATAAAAGGTAGAATAATATATATAGGGGGTCAAACTCTTATGGAGGGGTGACTAGATGTTATCAAATACAGAAATAGGCATTGACTTAGGAACTGCAAATACGCTAGTTTACAGTAAAAATAAAGGTATCGTATTTAATGAGCCATCTGTGGTGGCCATTGATATAGAGACTAATAAAGTATTGGCAGTCGGTGTTGATGCAAAAAACATGATCGGGAAAACACCTGGAAATATCGTGGCAATCCGTCCGCTTAAGGATGGCGTCATTGCGGATTTTGATGTGACCGCGCAAATGCTTAAGGAAATCATGAAAAAAGCAAGCAAGGCCCTAGGTTTATCGATTCGCAAACCTAGTGTAGTGGTCTGTACACCATCAGGTTCCACTTCAGTTGAGAGAAGGGCCATTCAGGATGCAGTCAAAAGCTGCGGAGCGAAACAGGTCCACCTTATCGAGGAACCGGTAGCGGCAGCAATAGGTGCGGGCCTGCCTGTCGAAGAGCCCGTTGCCAATGTCATCGTTGATATCGGCGGCGGAACGACTGAAGTCGCAATCATTTCATATGGCGGCGTCGTTTCCTGCAATTCAATCAGAATTGGCGGAGATCAATTGGATGAAGATATCAGCCAATATGTCAGGAAAAAACATAATGTGCTGATTGGGGAAAGAACAGCTGAGGAAATAAAAAAAGAAATCGGCTACGCACTCGTTGAACATTCTGTGATAACCATGGAAGTCAGGGGCCGCGATCTTGTAACCGGGCTACCAAAACCGATTACAATATCATCCACTGACGTCCAGGAAGCCATCCAGGAATCGCTTCTTCATATACTGGAAGCAATAAGGGCCACTTTGGAAGACTGTCCTCCTGAATTGAGCGGGGATATCGTCGATCAAGGAGTCATCTTATCCGGCGGGGGTGCACTTCTCAACGGGGTACAGGAATGGCTGACGAATGAAATCGTCGTCCCTGTCCAACTTGCAGATAACCCGCTTGAATCAGTTGCCATCGGAACCGGGCTTTCACTTGAGGTCATTCACAAATTACAAAAAGCCGTGTACTAAAAAGATTATGAAACCCCAACTTGGGGTTTCTTTTTTTTATCCTTCCCGACTGATTTCCACCATGATGCAAACAGCAACCTCCACATTAAATAACTTCCCTGAAATATTTTACCTCGTTTGAGAAGAGAATAAGGAAAAGGTTTTTTCGTTCGAAAGCAAGCATTACTGATTGGAAAGGCATCATGTGCAGAACTAATTGCATGCAATGTTACATAACTTGTGTTATAATGTAATTATGTTACATTGGTAAGAGGAGAAGATCTATGGAATATGTAGAAGCCTTTAAGGATATCAATCAAATCAGCAAAATAAAAACATACCTACGCGCTCACTCCAGTCGAGATTATTTATTGTTTGTACTCGGCATCAATACAGGTATGAAGATAAATGAAATGCTCGAAATCACCATCGCCAGCGTTCTGGATGAAACGGGCAAAATCAAGGAGTTCTATGAGCAACGGACGGAAAGTGACGAAGTAAACCAAATTTATTTGAACCTGAAAGTCCGTACAGCCTTACAAGAATACCTTAAAGGCTCAAAGGTTATCGAAGGTCAGTTTTTATTTCTTTCCCCTAAGACAAAAAAGCCGATTACACGTCAACAGGCGCACCGAATCATCCATGATGCTGTCGAAGGTGCAGGGCTAACAGGCAAATTCGGAGCAAGTTCGATGCGTAAAACTTTTGGATACCATGCCTATAAACAAGGAGTGTCACTGGCTTTGATTCAGAAGCATTACCATCATTCCAGTCCATCGGAGACATTAAAATATATCGGTATATCCAAGGAGAAGAAATTCAAGACGAATATTGACGTTAACTTATAAACATTCTGCTATCTTCTATTAACTCTAACCAACATTTTAAGGAGGAATTCCAGTGAAAATTAGAGAAAGTGAACTTCCTGGTATTGGCCAAAAATTTGAAATCATAACGAGAAATGATGAAAAGTTAGTAATCGTCATTCACGATGATGGCCGTCGGGAATTATACCATTTTGATAATGAACATGAGGACGTCATATCGAGCATCACCCTTAATGATCAGGAATCCCGGCAAATGGCTTCCATCATAGGGGGCATGGTCTATAAACCACAAGCACTTGAAACAATTGAAATGTCATTGGGTGACTTGGTGATCGAATGGTTCAAAGTCGAACCCGGTTCAAAGGCCATCAATCAAACGATCGGTTCGATTGATATCAGGAGCAATTATAACGTCACCGTCATCGCCCATTCTAAAAAAGGCAAAAAACAACTGAATAATCCTGGTCCTGACTCCATCATCGAAACAGGCGACACCCTTGTGATATCCGGTGAAAGAAAAGATATTCGTAACCTGATAAGAGAATTATTGACCGACGAAAGGAGTGACTAAGCTCATATGGACCATTTAGTCTTTGAAGTGGGTACTGCCCTACTTCTAGTGGCATTAGCCGCTCTCGTTGCAGGTAAATTCAAAATATCAAATGTTCCGCTATTAATTATCATCGGGATGCTCGTTGGCCCGCATGCCCCGCACTTCGGATTAATTGACCTTCGTTTCATTGAAAGTGATGAAATCATAGCATTCCTCGGTCGTGTCGGTATTGTATTCCTTCTGTTTTACCTTGGGCTTGAATTCTCCGTCAAAAAGCTTATGAAATCAGGGAAAAATATCGTGACAGGCGGAACCTATTACATTTTAATCAACGTGGGAATGGCCTTGCTTTATGGTTTCCTGCTCGGTCTTCCATTAAAAGAGGTCCTGATATTAACCGGGATCATCAGTTTTTCTTCAAGTGCCATCGTGGCAAAGGTACTTGTGGACCTTAAAAGGACCGGTAACAATGAAACGGAGCTAATCCTTGGCATCATCATGTTTGAAGATATCTTCCTCGCTGTTTATTTATCAGTCGTTTCCGGATTGGTATTAAGCTCTTCTGGTTCCGTTTGGGGAACATTACTTTCTACATTTATCGCGATTGGGTATATGCTGATATTTTTCGTTATCGCCCGGAAAGCATCTGGGGTCCTTAACAAATTATTCAACATAACCTCCGATGAGATTTTTATCATCGTCGTGTTCGCATTACTATTCTTCATCGCCGGTTTCTCGGAAACGATTCATGTTGCGGAAGCCATTGGTGCATTACTGCTCGGCCTAGTCTTTTCTGAAACGGAGCATAGCGACAGGATTGAGAAACTTGTCATCCCCTTCAGAGACTTCTTCGGGGCCATATTTTTCTTCAGCTTTGGCTTGAGTATCGATCCGACGACCCTTGGCGGAGCTGTCTGGATGGTTCTTGGTGCCGTCATCATCACCATAATCGGTAACTTTGCAGCTGGTATGATTGCAGGACGCAAATCCGGTTTATCTCACAGAGCTTCCGCAAATATCGGTTTAACGATCGTTTCACGCGGCGAATTCTCCATCATTTTAGCCAACTTAGGCATTGCAGGTGGTTTAATGCCTATACTAACCCCGTTTGCAGCACTTTATGTTTTAACCTTAGCGATTCTTGGGCCGATCCTTACAAAAGAATCCAAACACATCTATAATATCCTAAATAAAATATTCAAATGGACCCCTCCGAAGGTTCAAAAGAATCAGGAAAAAGAAGTCCAATAGAGGAAAAAGGCCAGAATTTGCTGTCTGGCCTTTTTTCTGTTTACCTTTTATAACACGCTTACATGATAATACTTGTTATAAAGCGGGCATAAAATCATACCTAGTAATAGTATTGGTGCCGCCCTTGAAGTACAACAGCACCTATTCTCAGTTATTTTAGAAACTTGCGAGATGAGGGATATTTCTATTCTGAGCTTGCCTCACTCCAATTTCTTTGCGGGTTATGGCATTGTCACAAGCTTCTACAAGTGCCGCATTAGAGGTTTCAATTTCTTTTCTTTTGAGGATTAACTTACATGTACAGAGGGAATAGAAGCAGATAACCTAAGTAACTATTCAGGAGTGATGCCCAGATGAATAAGTCGATCCAATTTTCAAAGAAACTTATTAAAGAAATAAAGGAAGATCGTGTGACCGGGCTGGCAGCAGAACAAGCTTATTACTATTTACTGGCACTATTCCCTTTGCTCATTTTACTGCTTTCCATATTACCTTATCTGAACATCGATATTCAGACAGCCCTCGACACGATAAAAACCTTCATGCCTGCGGAAACGATGGAAGTCATCGAGAAAAATATCATCAACATATTATCTGAACGGAACGGCAGCTTACTGACCTTTGGTTTCCTTGGAACGATATGGTCCGCATCAAACGGAATGAATGCGTTCATCCATTCCATGAATATCGCCTATGATGTGGAAGAAACAAGGAATTTCATTAAAGCCCGCTTCATTTCCATTATATTGACATTAGGCCTGGTTGTAGCATTCATCGTCATGCTAGGTCTCCCCGTCTTCGGAAAAGTCATCATCGAATTATTACAGCAGGTCATTCCAATCCCTGAAGAAACGCAAATCTTATTCAGCTTATTACGGTGGGTCATCGCGGTTGTGGTCATCTCACTGGTCCTGGCCTTTTTATATCGCTTTGCACCAAATAAAAGTTTTCCCATTAAACATGTCATCCCTGGCGCAGTGACAGCAACTGTACTTTGGCTGGGAATATCACTAGGATTTTCATTCTATGTCAGTAACTTTGCCAACTACTCTTCCACTTACGGCAGTTTAGGGGGAGTCATCATCTTGATGCTATGGCTGTATTTGAGTGGTCTGATTTTTGTGATTGGCGGAGAAATCAATGCAATTCTTCATCGCCAAAATTCGATTCCAAAAAAACAGTCACGCACGATCGTTCATCCTGTCCCGCTTAAAAGATAAAATCAAGAATAAAAAGCGGCTGTCCCATTCGGGCAGCCGCTTTCCTATTTAACCCTTATTGACAAACTCTTCATATCTTTCATCATGGGCCAGCCATGCAGCGTATTTCCGCTTCATGTATTTTTCCGCTTCAGCAAATGTATCGAATGTCTTTTTCTGTTGTTTTCCGTTGATTTCAACAATCCATTCCTCTTCTTCATCTTCATAGATGAATATGTCCTGTTTGTCTCTTGTTGAATATAGGCAACCCTCCGGGGATCCTTTTACATTCAATTGATTCTTATGTGCGTCTCGTTTAAGGGGCTCGGCATTGAAGGTCTTTTCGACATATTGGCTATATGCCTTTTCGGACATCGTACAACCGGCGGCTTTTTGGTGGCCGCCACCATCGTACTTGCCAGCAACCTCAGAAACATCTATATCATCGTGGATTGTCCGGAAGCTGATCCTTTTGCTTCCTACCATCAGGATGGCTATATAATCCAGATGTGAGAACTCTTTCGACAGTTCATTTCCCAATTCCGAGTGGTATGACTCTGCATGGACCACACCAGCTGTATGGGGACCGACCGTAGCTTGATAAACTTCTCTTTTTTTCCTGTTTATGTACCGATCCACTCGACTCTCTTCAACATTCAAAAGCGTTTGCTCCACTTCGTCAAAAGTGAAACTTTCAGCCGTGGAAAGCTTATTTGCGATTTTCATTTCGAATTCCTCTATCGGAATCATGAAAAACAGGTCATTCAATCGCTTTGCCGTTGTATTTTTATTGACTTCCCATTCCCAAGTATCATATTGACGGACCAATTCAACGAATTCAGCGACAATGCTAGAAGGTTCCAGCAAATTATTTTCAACTGCATACTGATAGAATAATGATGTGGCTGCCGTCTGTTTACCATCTTCCTGTTCGACCGTTACAGATGCCCAATCATGTTCGTTCAAATGCAACGCTGACTTATGATGGTCGATCAGCAGCGCCTTGCCTCCATCCTCCACAAACTGAGTAATCATTTTTTCATTATCTTCATCAACCGATAGATCAGTAACGATCAATGTATCTTCAATCTTGGCCTGCTCAAGAAATGCGCCTACATTCTGATTAAGGCGACCAATTGAATTATAACTAACCACTACTTCATCACCGAATGCCAGCTTAGCTACAATGCCGCACCCGACTCCATCTAAATCATTATGTGTAAAGAGATGGTACACACAAACCCCTCCTAATAACTAATAAGTTTACTTTTCCCTAAAGACATGAATTTCAATTGCAATCTTTACAATTGTAGCATAATCATATCTGCATATTTTATCATGCTTCCATTACGTGACGCTTTTGTTCGTTTTTTTTTTCGAGGGATTTCCTAATGATTCCTCATTACCCATAATTTATAACAATAAATAATGAAAAAACACATTACTTTGAAATCGGGTATTTCCATTGAAAGAGTATCGGTGAATGTCGAAGAGCGGCATTAGCCAATCGATCAATGGCTATGAACTTTACGAACTTTAAAGAATCGCCAGATGGTTGAAGAAATTTGACTCAATCAGTCCCAAGATCCGGACATCAAAAAAGCCGCAGGAATGTTAATCCCTGCGGCTTCCTTATCTGAAATCACTGTTCTATTAATTTTCCAAGGTTGGCCATCTCAATGGCACTAACCGCAGCTTCATAGCCTTTGTTACCTGATTTTGTTCCAGCACGCTCAATGGCTTGTTCAATATTCTCAGTCGTCAGCAAACCAAAGATAACCGGTACACCTGTTTCCAAAGAAACGGAAGCCATGCCTTTAGCTGCTTCATTGCAGACATAATCATAATGTGAAGTAGCGCCCCTGATTACCGTTCCAAGACCGATTACCGCATCATATTTACCTGTATTCACAAGTTTCTTAGCAATTAACGGAAGTTCAAAAGCACCCGGGACCCACGCGATGTCAACATCATTCTCATCAACTCCATGACGCTTAAGACCATCCAATGCCCCTCCTAAAAGCTTGCTTGTGATAAACTCATTAAATCTTCCTACCACGATTCCTACCTTTAATCCTGATCCGATTAATTGTGCTTCAATAGTTTTCCCCATGTCCAATTCCTCCTAATTTTTAAAAACAATAATTTTTTTTCATGTTAAGATTTCATTCCTTATAAATCCTTTAAGCTTTCGGGATGTTCAGTTCAAGTTCCTGTTTCCCGATTGGATCATTATGTTGAAGATACCGAATCAAATCGGCTATCGTAATGAACTTCAGATTGAATTTATCAGCGATGACTTCTAAATCGGATACGCGGGCCATCGATCCATCTTCATTCATGATTTCACAAATGACACCAGCTGGAGCGGCACCGCATAACTTCGCCAAGTCCACCGATGCCTCTGTATGTCCTGCCCTCCTTAATACGCCGCCTTCTTTTGCGACTATCGGAAAAGTGTGACCAGGCCTTTGAAAATCTTCAGCGACCGAATCTTCATTAAGAAGCTCAAGGATGGTCAAGGACCTTTCGAAAGCACTGATTCCTGTAGAAGTGCTTTTATGATCGACACTTACCGTAAAAGCAGTGCCATGATGATCGGTATTTTCTCCTACCATAGGATGCAGTTTCAATTTTGCTGCCAGTTGTTCAGTGATGGTCGTACAAATCAAACCACGTCCATGAGTCGCCATGAAATTAATCGCTTCCGGTGTCGCCTTTTCGGCCAACACTACAAAATCCCCTTCATTTTCACGGTCTTCATCATCGGATACGATTACTACCTTGCCAGCCTTCAAATCTTCTATTGCTTCTTCTATTGTATGGAACATCATTACACCGCCCTTTTATTAGAATCCATGCTCTGCCAAAAACTCTAAATTCAGTCCTGGTTTTGGATTGCCATTTTTCATTTGATGTATTATATATTTCCCTATCATGTCGTTTTCGATGTTAACGATATCGCCAGCCGCTTTTTGTCCCAATATGGTGTCCTGATGAGTCAATGGAATCAATGATACCGTCAAAAGGTTCCTTTCAATCCCGAATATCGTCAAGCTCGTCCCATCAATGGCCACGGAACCTTTTGGAATGCAAAAGGCACTAAGCCCCTCTTCCAATTGGATTACATAATATACGGCATTTTCTTTCCGTTCTTTTTTTATGATCGTTCCGGTTCCATCGATATGACCTGAAACAAAATGGCCGCCAAACCTTCCCTGTGCACTCATGGCTCGTTCGAGATTCACAGGTGATCCCAATTTTAACGTCCGGATCGAGGAAGCTTTGACCGTTTCCGGCATCACGTCGACCGTAAATAAACTTTTCGTGAAGGACGTTACCGTTAAGCAGACTCCGTTGACTGAAATACTATCCCCCAGATGCACATCTTCAAGGATCTTTTCAGAACGAATCGATAACTCCATACTGCTTTTTCCTTTTTTCAAGGAATGTACGGTACCGATATCCTCAATGATTCCCGTAAACATGTTTTTCCCCCTTTTATAAAATATAAAAAACCCCTTAGGATGACCTAAGGAGTTAGCAGGAGAAATGAGTGAAAAAAATTGTATACTTAACAAGCCCAATTTTTTCATTTTTGAAAAATTAGGCGTACGTATACACTTGGGTTCCACACGTCCTTCTCCCATCCAGACTGTACTGTCGGCTTTGGAATCTCACCAAATCCTGCCTTTATCAGGCTCGCGGGCTTAGAATTTCTTCATCACCGCCGGTTGGGATTTTCACCCGACCCCGAAGGACTAAATTAATATGAATCTTTGAATATTTTATCACCATAAAGTGAAGAT
Organism: Bacillus sp. ISL-57; assembly: GCF_018613135.1. Taxonomy (NCBI): domain Bacteria; kingdom Bacillati; phylum Bacillota; class Bacilli; order Caryophanales; family Bacillaceae; genus Bacillus; species Bacillus sp. ISL-57. Next base: position 190,407 of record NZ_JAGGQV010000019.1, read on the forward strand.
GTAAAATTTCTAACCTTAAATGGTTCAATTGTTACAGGAACTTCCTATCTTTATGTAAAAATGGTCCCCATTAACCCCAATGTGCTTCAAATAGGTTAACCAGGCTAAATATGTGGAATAGGGTTAGAGGTTCACAATACAAATAAGGAGGAAGATCATGCTTATTTCCATCATTAACTTGATATTCTACCTGTTCGTCGTCACGATGAATTTTCTAGCCAATTTCCTGCCATTGAACGACCAAACATCAGGAGAGAGTTCCGATAAACTGGATGTCCTTTTCACTCCTGCAGGTTATGTATTTTCCATATGGGGCTTGATCTATTTCCTGCTTGCCATCTGGGTCTTCAGGCAGTTTTTAAGTAAATATCAAAACAGCCCTGCTTATAAGGCATCCTTCCCTTGGTTCGCTTTAAGCTGTATCCTGAATGGAGCTTGGCTTTTAGCTTGGCACTATGAACACTTTTTGTTATCCGTATTCATCATCATTGCTCTTTTTGCTACTTTAATGGTCATTTATACAAGCATAAAAAAAGTGGAACACACTACTTTCGACCTATTTCCATTCTCCGTTTATACAGGCTGGGTAAGTGTTGCAACGATCGCTGACATTTCTTATTACCTCACCTATATCAAATGGGACGGTTTTGGGGTTTCCGGATTTACCTGGACGATTGTCCTGCTGATTGCAGCAACAATCCTGGCTTTTGTCTTTGCAGGTAAAAACCGGGATTGGTTCTATCCTCTCGTATTCGTTTGGGCGTTCATAGGCATCGGGATACGAAATAGCGACGCCTATCCGGTAATCACAGACATTTCTTATATCCTGGCTGCCATCACTTTTATCGTATCCATCACCATCTTCATTAAAAATAGAAAGAATTAAATAAGGATATGGTACCCTATAATGCTTGCTGAAGATCTTGCCATACATCCTGCCAAGCTTCAAGGCCAACTGAGAGACGGACCAGTTGGTTACTGATGCCCATTTGTTCCCGTGAATCTTCAGGAACGGCAGAGTGCGTCATGGTAGCGGGATGCTGGATCAATGTTTCGGTATCCCCTAGACTTACAGCAATTTTGATAAGTTTCAATTTATTGAGGAATACCTGTGCATCCTGTTTTGTGCCATATAATTCGAAAGAGATAAGGCCGCCACCATGTTTCATCTGTTCTTGCATGATATAATGATCCGGTGAAGCAGCATCACCTGGATAATATACCTTTTTCACCTTTGGATGTTTCTTAAGTTCATGAAAGATTGCCATTGCATTGGCCGAATGACGGTCCATCCTGACGGGCAACGTCTTTAACCCCCGCAATAGTAGCCAGGCGTCGAATGGTGAAATGATTCCACCGATATCTTTCTGTGTAGTCCCGGCTACATGATTCATGAATTCCTTTTTACCGACGACAAGTCCCGCAACGACATCCCCATGCCCGCAAAGATATTTCGTTGCGCTATGAAGGACGATATCACAGCCATATTCAAGCGGTCTCTGCAGGTAGGGCGTCGAAAACGTATTATCGACTACGACCGTCACATTATATTCCTTCGCAACCCTTACCACCATCCGTAAGTCAATCATTTTCATAGTCGGATTGATCGGGGTTTCTACATAGATGCAGGTCGTTTCCGGACGGATCATTTTCCTAACCTGTTCTTCTGTATCCATTTCACAAAAATCATGAGTGATCCGGTATTTATTTTTCATTAGCTGCAGAAGGCCAAATGTACAACCATATAACCCCTGTGAGCAGAGGATGTGATCACCTGTTTTAGTTAAAGCAAAAAGGACTGCTGAAACGGCAGCCATGCCTGAACCGAAAGCAAGGCCAGCTTCCCCGCCTTCCAGAGCGGCAATCTTTTCTTCAAGCACTTGTACCGTTGGATTTCCAAGGCGAGAATAAATATATCCTTCTTCCATACCGGCAAAACGCCTCTCCCCTTGCTCGGCATTTTCGAAAGTGAATGTTGACGTCTGGAATAAAGGTGTTGCCAAGCTTCCCAAATGCTTCTTCGAGTCATATCCTTCATGGATGACCGCCGTTTCAAATTCTTTATACTTTCTTGTCATACCGTCTCCTCCTAACCTATATCTATTGCTATCATATGACAAAAACCCGTATAAAGGAAGCGTTTTCATTCATGACCATTACCCATAAATGAACACTGAATTTAGTAAAAATAATATGGTTTCTGTTCAGCAGGAATCTGCAAATTGAGAAACTCTTTTAAAAAAAGGGACAGCCGCCATGGCCGTCCCTTTTTGCGAATCATTCTTCGACTACGATGTTTCCACCATAGAAGGTTACTTTCGTTAGTGGAATCTCCAGTTCACGAGCCATTTTTTTCAACTCTCGCTCTTCTCTTTCCGTTACGATTGAAATGACCGTGCCATCTGCACCTGCACGCCCAGTTCTACCAGATCTATGGATATATTGTTCGATGTTGTCAGCCATATCAATATGGACTACTGCAGTAAGACCTTTAATATCAAGCCCCCTTGCCGCTACATCCGTTGCTATCAGCATCGGGGATTTTCCGGAACGAAGCTTGCGCAGTGCTTTCTCCCTGTCGACTTTATTGGATTCACCGTGAAGCACGCCCATTTCAATCCCTTTATAACTCAGCTTTTCATGTAAGACGCTAAGCTCCGCAATATCATTCAGGAAGGCAAGTGCCTTCACATTTTTAAGTCTTGTGATTTTCTCGAGAATCTTGGACTTTTCCCGTCTCTCAACAACAAAGTAAAGATGGTCCACCTTGGATTCCATTTTTTCATTTTTATCGACCTTAATCATTTCGGGTTCATTCATGAATCCCCTGGCCACTTTTTCCGTTTCCTCTGGCAGGGTTGCTGAAAACACCATGATTTGCCGATCTTTTAATGTTGTTTTGATAATATTATTGATCGTTCCCATATGCTCTGGAATGATCAATTGGTCACCTTCATCAAGTACTATCGTCTTAACTTCATGCATCTTCAGTTTCTTTTGGGCAATCAATTCGTAAATCCGCCCCGGTGTTCCAGCAATCACTTGTGGACGCTTCTTCAGTTTGTCCAACTGCCTTTTCACATTAGCACCGCCGATGAATGCTGCACCCGTAATGCCGCTTCCCTCTGACCAAATGCGAATTTCTTCATTGATCTGCATGACCAGTTCCCGTGATGATGCCAGAATCAAAGCCTGGGGCGATTTTTTTTCAGGATCAACCTTTTCCAGCAATGGCAGTAAATATGCCAATGTTTTTCCTGTACCTGTCGGTGATTCGGCCATGATATCCTTTCCCTCGACAATCACGGGGATCGCTTTCGTTTGTATCGGGGTAAGTTGTCCGAATCCGGACTTTTTCCAGGCTTCTTGTATATATGGTTTTCTATCGTTTATTAATGCAGGTAATTCGCTCATATCGTTCTCCTTTAATATAAAACTTTTCCTATCCTTCATAGTACCATTTATTCTTGTCCAGTAGCTAACGGAATACGAATTGTAACCGTCGTCCCTTTGTTTATCTCACTTTCAAAGTCCATTTCCCCCTGAAGGCGATGAACGATTTTCCGGCAAATTGCAAGCCCGATCCCTGACCCTTTTTCCTTCGTCGAGTAAAAAGGCTCACCAATACGTTCAAGGCGCTCGGGCCCCATTCCCATGCCATTATCACTCAAGCTGACTACAGCATGTCCATCGATGATTTGCAGCGATATATCAATTTCCCCATTATCTTCAATCGCCTCAATGCTATTCTTGACGATATTGATTACCAACTGTTTAAGTTCAATTGAATCAGCCATGATATAAATCGGTTCGGCGGTTTTAATCCTTAGCCCCATTTCGATATTATTCAAATTCGTTTCTGCTTTCATCAACGTGAATACCTGTTGTAAACTGTCGGCAAGATCGATCCTGCAGAATGCGACATCCTGTTTCTTCCCGAGAACCAAAAGTTCACTTGAGATAATATTGATTCGGTCAATTTCCTTCAACATGATATCAGAATGCAGCGGATTCACTTCCTGGGTCATATCCATTAACTGTACGAATCCTTTTAAAGATGTCAGCGGATTCCTTATCTCATGTGCGACGGCCGCAGCCAGATGTCCGATAACAGATAGCTTTTCAGACATGATCATCAATTCCTCTTCGCGCCGCAATTCGGTAATATCCCTAACGATTGCATATACTCCAAGCATTTCCGAGTGGACGATGATCGGCAAAAAAGTTACACGGATTATCCGTTGTTCATCACTGCTATTCTGAATGGTCGTTTCGAATTTCACAGCTTCCCCTTGAAGGGACTGTAGAAAGAATTCAGCTACTTTATCACTTTCATTCCAGTTGATAAGATGATTCGCATTCTTGCCTTTTAAATTGTCACTATGATGACCTAACAGTTTTTCCGCTTCCGGGTTTATCGAAACGACATTTCCTTCGAGATTCAGCTCAAGGACACAATCCGGGTTATGCTTGAACAGCGACCGATACTGTTCATCCTTCAGAATGAATTCCTGTTGGGACCTCAGCATCTTCCCCGTCCAATACCTGATTATGAAGTACAGGAAAAGTCCGGTTATGAATATGAACATCCACCCTTTGGAATGTTGAAACATTGCATATATCTGAACATCTGACCTTGCCTGCGTCATAGAGATGTAATCCGTAATGATAATCCATAAGACCCCAATGAATATATATATAAAAGCCACTTTACATGCAATTTTATGAGATTGGTTCATATTTTTTCCTTTGTATTGTTTTTTGGTTTATTATTCCCAAATCACTCAAAAAAAGCCCTCATGTTTTCAACATAAGGACTCTATCGATATTGTAACATATATATAGTAATCATTGTTTTATATCGTAAAAAAATCCAGCAGCATTACTACTGGATTTTCAATAAATCAAGAGAGGTCTTTAATGGCTTGATTGAATTCTTCTTCGATATCTTTTGTAGGCTTGGCCGTTAATAAACTGAAAACGACAACCGCTATTGAACCAGCGATGAAACCAGGAATGATTTCGTATATTTCAGCAAACTTATCGATCATATCCCAGACGATCACGGTTGCCGTACCGACAATCATCCCCGCCAAGGCTCCCCATTTCGTCATCCGTTTCCAGTACAGGCTTAACAAAATGACAGGACCGAATGCCGCTCCAAAACCAGCCCATGCATAACCAACCAATTTAAGAATCGTACCGCTTGGATTAAAAGCCAATAATAGGGCAATGGCAGATATCGCCAACACACCAAACCGACCTACCAGCACTAATTCCTTATCAGATGCGTTCGGCCGGATGAACTGCTTATAGAAATCATCTGTCAGAGCACTTGCCGATACTAACAGCTGTGATGCAATCGTACTCATGACCGCTGCTAAAATCGCAGCCAACAAGAAGCCTGTAATTAAAGATGGAAACAGTTCTTTAGCTAATATGATGAAGACGGACTCAGCATTCCTATCCCCTAATGGACTATTTGTCAGGTTAAAGTATGCTATCCCCACCAAACCGGTGAACATCGCTCCGACGATAGCAAAAATCATCCATCCCATACCGATTCGCCGTGCACTTTTCAATTCTTTAACAGATGAAACCGCCATGAATCGAACGATTATATGAGGCTGCCCAAAATAACCAAGCCCCCATGCCAGAAGAGATATGATGCCAATGGTTGATGTTCCATCAAAAACATGCAATAATTTCGGGTTAATCGATTTTATTTCATTGAAGGTAGGATCCCATCCCCCAATATTTACAATCGTGACAAATGGTACTAAAATCAAGGCAATGAACATGATTGTACCTTGTACGAAGTCCGTCCAGCTGACAGCCAGGAATCCGCCAAATAAAGTATAAAGGATAACAACGCTTGCCGTCAGCCAGATACCCCACCGGTAATCTAAATTGAAAGCCGTACGGAAAAGCTCACCGCCTGCCACCATGCCTGAAGAGGTATAAAAGGTGAAGAAAATTAAAATGACCGATGCTGATACCACTTTTAAGACCCGGGAGCCATCTTTAAATCGATTTCCCAAAAAGTCGGGAATCGTTATCGAATTGCCGGCAATTTCCGTATATGTCCGAAGTCTTGGTGCCACGAATAACCAGTTTAAATAAGAGCCTGCACACAGGCCGATGACAATCCAGCCAGCACTCAACCCGCTTATGTACATCGCACCAGGAAGCCCCATCAACAGCCAGCCACTCATATCGGAAGCCCCTGCACTCAATGCCGTTACAGCCGGGCCCAAATTCCGTCCGCCAAGCATGTAATCGGTTAAGTTAGCCGTTTTCCGATAGGCCAAATAACCAATTAAAAGCATACCTGCCATGTATATTGCAATTGATATTATAATTCCATATTCCAAAAATGAGTCCTCCTATTTATAGGTTAATTTTCATCTTGTAAGCTTATCAGAAAAAAAAACATATGTTAAGAAGTTCTTGCACCTTTCAACGATTTCACTTTCAATATAAGTAAGAAAATTCATTTTATTAGAATAAATCATTTAGGAGGAATACGCCATGCAATCCTATATCAATCAGCCGGATGGGGTCTTTCCCTCAGTTTGTTCTCTTGACTGCCCAGATCAATGCGGTTTACTGCTGCACAAAAAAGATGGGAAAATCATTAAAGTTCAAGGAGACCCCGATCATCCAGTCACAAAAGGGAATATTTGCAACAAAGTCCGCAACATGACTGCCCGCCTATATGATCCCAATCGCTTAAAACAGCCATTAAAGCGCATCGGTCCGAAAGGAAAAGGGAATTTCGTTCCAATCAGCTGGGAAGAGGCCATCGACACAATCACTTCCAAATGGAAAGACTTGATCGAAACGCATGGACCGGAAAGTATACTTCCTTACAGCTTTTACGGAAACATGGGCAACCTCAGCGCCGAGGGGATGGATCGCCGCTTTTTCCACAAACTCGGCGCAAGCATGCTCGAGCGTTCCATCTGTAATGCGGCAGGCTCAGTCGGATACAGCTATACAATGGGTGGTTCTTTCGGCATCGATCCAGAAGAAACGATTCATACGAAGCTATTCATCATGTGGGGCATTAACGCTGTGAGCACAAATATGCACCAAGTGACGCTTGCCCAGCAAGCCCGAAAAAACGGGGCCAAAGTAGTTGTCATTGACGTTCATAAAAACCAAACCGGCAAGTGGGCAGATTGGTTCATTCCGATTCTGCCTGGCACCGATAGTGCACTTGCCCTGGGATTAATGCATATTCTTTATGCCGAGAATCTAGTCGACCAGCCCTTTCTCGATGAATACACAGTGGGTGCTGCTGAATTGCGCGAACATGTCCGCCAATATGACCCTGCGACCGTCTCCGCGATAACTGGCGTTCCCATTGATGACTTATATGAACTTGCCAGGATGTATGGCACCACAAGCCCATCATTCGTTCGGATAGGCAATGGCCTGCAGCACCATGACAATGGAGGCATGGCGGTACGTACCATTGCCTGCCTGCCTGCCCTAACCGGCCAATGGATGGAAGAAGGCGGCGGAGCCATCAAAGGTAATTCAGGATATCTGGCCTTTAATATAAATGCCTTAAGACGTCCTGATTTATTGCATAATAAAGCTACCCGGACCATTAATATGAACCAAATCGGCCAAGCTCTTATGGAAAAAGAAAACCCGATTCGCTCCATGTTTGTATACGGCTCCAACCCAGCACTTGTCGCTCCAAATGCAAATAAGGTGCAGGAAGGTCTAATGCGGGAAGATCTATTCACAGTGGTCCATGATCTATTCTTAACCGAAACGGCCATATTTGCCGACCTCGTCCTTCCTGCCACGTCATCTTATGAAACGGAGGATTTTTATAATTCATATTGGCATAATTACGTCCAAATACAAAAACCAGTAGTCGAAAAATATGGCGAATCGAAATCGAATGTTGAATTGTTCAAACTGTTGGCTGCTGGGATGGGATTTGGGGAACAAGCATTTAGAGATTCAGAGGAAGATATGATACGGCAGGCTCTGGATTTTCCCGACAACCCGCATTTGGAAGGCATCACCTATGACTCCCTTTCAAGGAATCAATTTGTCAAAGCCAAAATGCAGCCGATGTTCCCAGGCAAACTCCCGACACCAAGCGGTAAAATCGAACTTTATTCCGAACGGATGAAGCGGGATGGATACGAGCCATTGCCCACATATACGCCAATCATAAAAGACAGCGATCTGCCATTTTTATTCATTCCGGCACCTAATCACAATTTCTTGAATTCAACCTTTTCAAATAATGCCAAACATATCTCCATGGAAAAGGAACCGAAACTGCACATGAATGCCGCTGATGCCAAAACAATGGGGATCGCCGCCGGAGATATGGTTAGAATCTGGAACGGTCGCGGTGAATGCTTGCTTACCGCTGCTCCCGGTGAAAATGTGTTACAAGGCGTTCTTGTCAGCCAAGGCTTGTGGCAGAATACGCCCGAAACAAAGCAACACATCAATTCCCTTACCCCAGATCGCCTCTCGGATATGGGTAATGGCGCCGTTTTCTTTTCAGGACGGGTTGATCTGGAAAAAGTCCAACAATAGTAAAGAAATGTTTAGCAATCTTTGAATATATCTGCGGCTTTCGGCTTTTTATCTCCGTTGCCGGATTATATATCTGCGATTCTCGAATTTTATCTGCGATTCCATATAAAAAGGCTGTTCCCAAGGAACAGCCTTTTTTCGTCAAGCTAATTACTCTTCATCAAACCAGCCTGTTGGCTGGATATCCAAGTTGTTATTGATTTGCTTCACTTCGGTGTAAGCTTCGTAACCGAAAGTTCCCAGTTCGCGTCCATTTCCACTTTGTTTGAACCCTCCCCAAGGAGCTTCGTTATAAGTCGGATGATATGAGTTTATCCATGTGATGCCGGCACGCACTTTTTTAATGACACGGTACGCTTTTGAGATATCATTCGTGAACACCGCTCCCGCTAAACCATATTTCGTATCATTGGCAAGTCGAAGAGCTTCCGCTTCATCCTTGAACTTTTGAACGACAAGCACCGGTCCAAAAATTTCTTCCTGCACAATCCGCATATCCGGTGTCGTATCAACAAAAATAGTAGGTTCGACAAAGTAACCTTTATCCATGCCTTCTTCTTTAATTCGATTTCCACCGACGATTAATTTGGCACCTTCTTCTTTTCCGATTTGGATATACGATAATATTTTGTTCATATGGGCTTCTGAAACGATAGGTCCCATCTGGCTATTTTCATCTGAACCTGAACCTACTTTGATTTTTTTCGCCTTCGCAGTAAGACTTGCAATGAACTGATCGTAAATGGACTCTTCCAATAGTAAACGGGAGCCTGCTGAGCACACTTGTCCTTGATTACAAAAAATCCCGTATAGAGCATAATCAACTGCAGTCTCAAAGTCAGAATCCGCAAATACGATATTAGGCGATTTGCCGCCGAGCTCCAATGTGACTTTCTTTAGGTTACCCAGCGAAGCCTCCATGATCTTACGTCCTGTTGCCGTGCCTCCTGTAAAGGCTACTTTATCGATTTCCTCATGCTCTGCAATGGCTTGCCCTACAACTGGCCCAGCTCCTAACACCAGATTCGCGACACCTTTTGGCAATCCTACCTCATCCATGATTTCAAATAGTTTGACCGCCGTCACCGGAGTGATCTCAGATGGTTTGAACACAACGGAGTTTCCTGCTGCAAGCGCCGGAGCAAGTTTCCAGGCTGACATCATTAGCGGGAAATTCCAAGGAACGATCTGCCCGCATACACCGATCGGTTCCCTTACGACCATCGCTTGCTGGCCGTCAGGAACTTCAAAAGTCTGACCTGTCGGTTTTGTGGCCAATCCTGCATAATATCTAAAACATGCTGCCGAATCAGCTATATCAAAACGAGCCTCACGCAATGGTTTTCCATTATCCAATGTTTCCAACGCAGCTAGTTCTTCAGCTTTTTCTTCTATTTTGTCGGCTATTTTGAATAAAATGCGAGCTCTTTCGACGGCAGGAGTTCCCCACCAACCACCTTCATAGAAAGCAAATTTTGCTGCCTCGACCGCTGCATCCACATCTTCCTGTGTTCCTTCCGCTGCTTTGGCAATAACTTCCCCCGTGGCCGGATTCAATACATCCCTCTTCTCACCCGAAGTCGAATTCACCCATTCCCCATTGATGAACATCTTTAAGTCCAATGCTCCCGTTCCTTCTTTTTTCGTATTATTTTGCAAAGTTTCCTGCATGTAATTTCCTCCTCTTTTTTAAGTTATCTACCTATATATAAATATGAGCAAGATTCATGCCAGTTTGAAATTTTAGGTAACTCACGTTTTTTTGCCCTTTCCTGCCTTATTTAAATTCAGTCGTGAATTACCTATTCATTTTTGCATAACTCATAGGCAAAACTCTTCCAAGTTTCATAGAAAAAAGAGATGAGCTGCTGCTCACCTCTTTTCTGATCAATTCCGATTAATGATGACCAATTTCATTTCCGTCATCTCTTCAATGGCATATTTCAACCCTTCGCGCCCAGTCCCGCTTTTTTTGACTCCGCCATATGGCATGTTGTCAACACGGTAAGTTGGGATATCATTAATGATAACACCGCCGACTTCCAATTTTTCTGCGGCAGAAAGAGCTAGATTGATATTTTCTGTGTAAATCCCGGCCTGCAATCCGAATTCGGAATCATTGACAAAGTCAATTGCTTCCTCAACGGAAGAAACTTTATTGATCAAAACAATTGGAGCGAAGACCTCCTGGCAAGATACCTTAAGCATTGCATCCACTTCCAGCAACACAGTGGGATGCAGGATATTTCCTTCAGATTTACCTCCTGCTGCAACTATCGCACCGTGTTGTTTAGCTTCACCGATCCAATCCAGGCTTCGCTGTACATCCCCGGCGCTGATCAATGCTGATATATCAACAGATGGGTCCAAAGAATCTCCCAGTTTCAAGCCATTCGTTGCTTCCGTGAATTTTTTGACGAACTCATCATACACCTCTTCATGAACATAAGCTCGCTGTAAGGAAATGCAGACCTGCCCTTGAAAAGCGAATGCTGCCGATACACAGCGTTGGATGATTTTATCGATATCGATCCCTTTATCCACGATGACAGCCGCATTCGAACCTAGTTCAAGACTCACTTTCTTTAACCCTGCCTTATTACGGATCCCGATTCCTACAGCCGGACTTCCAGTGAATGAGATGCTCTTCACCCGTGAATCGGTGACTAATTTATCACCGATTACCGAACCGCTTCCGGTAACTAAATTAAAAGCACCTGCCGGCAAATCCGTTTCGGCCAATAATTCAGCAAGAAATAGTGAAGATAGCGGTGTCTGGCTCGCAGGTTTCAAGACGAGTGTATTTCCGGCAGCAATGGCCGGGCCCACTTTATGGGCAACCAGGTTCATCGGAAAATTAAATGGCGTAATCGCACCCACAACGCCTAGAGGTTCACGGACCGTATATCCTATCCTTCCTTCTCCGTCAGCTGTGGCATCCATCGTCAATGTTTCTCCATGAATCCTTTTTGCTTCCTCTGCTGCAAATTTATATGTGGCAATCGTCCGGGATACTTCAACCATTGCCGTTTTAATAGGTTTCGCTGCCTCTTTTGCAATAATTTCAGCTGCCTCATCTTTGCGGCTTTCCAAAAGGCCCGCAAGCTTTTCAAGTATGGCAGCGCGTTTATGACTAGGTAAAGCTGCCATCGTTTTTCTAGCTTGATAGGCTGATTCTATGGCCAACTCGACATCTTCAAGGCTTGCCGAGGGAATCTCCGCTAGAACTTCCCCGCTATAAGGGGACTTTAGTGTCGTGAACTTCTCAGCTTCTTGCCATTTACCATTAATGTATAATTTCTTTTTCAGCGTTTCCGTCATGACCATCACTTTCACCTCTTATAAAATTTCTTTTTCGACTGCAGTAAATGTCTCATCAAGGATTTCAATCATTCTTTCAACTTCTGCTTTAGTAATGATTAAAGGCGGTGCGAATACGAGTGTATCTTGATCAAACGTAACTGAACGGCAAATCAAACCATTCTTCGCAGCTTCAGCAACAAGTCTTGGAGCAAGCTGTGTCTCAAAGCCTTTACCTGTTTGTTTGTCCTTTACGATGGAGATGCCTCCAATTAGTCCAAGTGCCCTCACATCACCAACAATCGGATGTTTGCTTTGAAGCTTCTTAAAGCCGGCAAGCAACTCTTCACCACGCTGTTTCGAGTTTTCTATAAGGTTTTCACGTTCAATTATTTCAATATTTTTCAAAGCAACCGCACATGCCATCGGATGGCCACTGTATGTGTAGCCGTGTAAAAGCGTGCCTTTTGAAAGAGCAATGAAGTCCTGATGCATCTTATCATTCAGGACGACCCCGCCTAACTGTGCATATCCGCTCGTTACACCTTTTGCAAAGCACATCATATCAGGCACAACACCAAAGTGTTCAATCCCAAAATAAGTCCCTGTTCTTCCGAAACCTGTAATGACTTCATCCGTCACCATTAAAATACCGTATTCATCACAAATTTCCCTTACTTCCTTAAAATAGCCTTCAGGAGGAAGGTTCACGCCACCGGCCCCTTGAATCGGTTCAGCGATAAATGCCGCAACCGTTTCCGGTCCTTCCTGTTCTATGACCTTACGCAACTCCTCAATGGAGGAACCGTCCACATGGTAAAAATCAGGTGCGATTGAATTCGTGAAATCCCGGAACGGCTTCAGGCCAGTCGCACTTGTAGCTCCCATTGCCACTCCATGATAGGATTTCGAGCGGGAAATGATTTTTTGACGATTAGGCTGCCCTTTCAAAAGCCAGTAATGACGAGCAAGTTTGATTGCCGTATCATTCGACTCCGATCCACCTGAAGTGAAGAAAACTGCATTCAAATCCCCAGGCGCGATGGATGCGATTTTGGCAGCCAAACGAATTGCCGGCTCATTGCTGAAAGTGGCGAAACTTGAGGTGAAAGCTAATTTGGCCATTTGTTCCTTCGCGACTTCAGCCATCTCTTCTTGTCCATGTCCAATATTCACATTCCAAAGTGAAGCCATGCCATCAATGACAGTCCTGCCCGTGACATCCGTAAGATATATTCCCTTCCCTTCCTTAAAGATGAAACTTGGACCATCTGCCTGCTGCTGTTCGATTGCCGTGGTCGGATGAATAAAATGCTTTTTATCCAAATCGATTAATTCCTGAATACTCGTAGTCTCTTTAATCATGTAAAAAACACCCTTCTCATGTAATGGATTTTTTCAAGCTAGTTTATTTTTATATTTATAGATGTAGCAAGATTCATGCCAAATTATATGAGGCTTAAATTAAAGGTATTCAAGTTAAAATGATTCATATATAAATCAATAGGAGCACATGCTGATTCACATATAAATCATTTGATTCACATGCGAATCGATAAACTCCCATTCATTAGATTAACTACTGAATGACAAGCATTTTTTCGAATCCGCTCTTTATTTCTAATTGATGTTACAAAACCTGACACACAATGTTGAATTTTCGGAAGATTTGTAATATTATCATGTTAATATTTTTTCATTCCTTTTGAGCCGCTATGTTAATCTAAACGAAAGAAGTTGATATATATGCAGGTAGGATTTGAACTGTACCAAAAACAATCCTTGAAGTTGTCAATGACCCCTGAATTACAGCAATCGATCAATATCCTTCAATATTCCACCCATGAACTGATAGATTTCCTGGACCGACAGGCTTACGAAAATCCCGTTCTCGAAATTAGCTTTAAAGAACCCCTCACATCACTTGGTATTCGTACAAATACAATAAATTCTCAGTTACGTGGTTCTTCCTCTAAAAGTAAAAGTTTCAACGGAGACAATGATTACAACCCTATCAACAATTATTCAGTCAATACAGCAACTCTGGAAAGCCATTTACTGGAACAAATGAGTTTACTAAGTTCATTGAATGCATTTGAAAAGAAGATTCTCCAATTTTTGATTGGAAACTTAAATGAATATGGGTTTCTGGAATTGGATGTCCATTGGACTGCTTCGCATTTTTCCATACCCGTGGAAGAAATCGAAAATATGATTCAAGTATTGCAATCCCTTGACCCAATTGGAGTCGGGGCTAAAGATCTGACCGAATGTTTACTCATTCAGCTGCGTGAGCATGAGAATCATAATGAATTGGCGTATAAGATCGTTAAAAATCACTTAGCGGATTTAGCAGAAAAACGCTACAGGAAAATTGCCGCCCTTCACCAAGTGACCGTTCAGGAAGTACAAGAGGCATCGGATTTCATCCGTACGTTAAACCCGCGTCCTGTCAGTCACTTTTCCGATGATATGACTCATTACATCGTTCCGGACGTTTACGTGGAAAAAGATAAAGAAGGTTTTCTGATAACGGTCAACGATAGCTGCACACCTAACCTTTCCATCAATCCTTACTACAAGAACCATGTCGCCATCAATTCTGTTAATCCAGCTAAAGATTATATAAAAGGGCATATAAATGATGCCCAATTACTGTTAAAAGGGCTCGAACAAAGGCAAATGACGCTTTACAAAGTGACTGCTTCAATCGTGGAGGAGCAGCATGAGTTTTTCATGAAGGGAATTACGGGATTAAAACCGATGACACTGAAGGACATTTCGGAAAAACTTCAACTTCATGAATCAACGATCAGCCGGGCGACGAGCAATAAATATATCCAGACGCCGCATGGCCTCTTTAAACTAAGGAACTTCTTTACTAGAGGGTTACACCGCGTGAACAGCCCAGCAACCGAATCAACGACCACCATCAAAGAAAAAATAAAGGTCCTGATTGCCGAGGAAGATAAAATAAAGCCTTTTTCAGATCAGAAACTTTGTCAAATATTCGAAAATGAAGGGACGAAGATCTCTCGCCGCACTATTGCAAAATACCGTGAAGACCTCGGTATACCGGGATCTTCCAAACGGCGCAGATTTTAAAATCAAACCGAATTTTTAAAAAGACTCTTACAAAGGAGTATCTATTATAAGAGTCTTCTATATTTTCCACCCCTGAAACAGGGGCTTAATAAACAGTTTTGGAATCATAATATATCGATTTATTTATTCCCCCATTTATCCTCGAAAATAAGTTCATCCATCAGCCTTCTTTTTTCCCAATTAGCAAGTTCAAGAATGGGTTTATCCGGATATTGATCCGTATAGCCAATCGACAGGAGTGCAACTGGTTCTATATGCGGCGGAATCTCCAAAATATCACGAATATCATTTTTCTTATAAAAGCTTACCCATCCCATTGCCAATCCTTCCGCATAGGCAGCCAGCCACATATTTTGAATGGCGCAGGCAGTGGATAGGATATCAGTTTCCGGAATGGAGTTCCTCCCTAAAACATGGGAGCCTCCCCGTGTCGGGTCACAAGTAACACAAATGGTATATGGCGCTTCTTTTAACCCCTCCACTTTCAAACTAAGAAACTTATTTTCTTTACCTCCTTCATAATGAATAGCGAGGGCCCTTCTTTCTTTATCCGCTGCCCATGCCAAACTGTCTTTGGTTTCCTGAGACGAAATCACGATGAAACTCCAAGGTTGCATGAATCCTACAGACGGCGCATGATGTGCAGCATCCAAAATTCTGCGGAGTATATCCTTTGAAATGGGCTTTGGCAAAAAACTCCTGATATCCCTACGGTTATAAATGGCTTTATATACGGCAGCTTGTTCTTCATTAGTAAACATAGTTTCCCCCCTGTTTCCGGCTCCCCAGAAATTCATCTAAACATACAATATATTTTATAAGTAAACCCTTACAAATATCCTTTGACTCAGCTCGTTCCGTCCACAACAAGATTCGCTCTTTCTTGAGGCCTTTGCATACCCACATAGAGATCTTCATGAACCATCCAATTATCCTCCCACAATTGACGCGCATCTCCACCATCCCGCTCAAGGCCGCGTTTCAAACGCTGATCACGGGGACATTCCACCCAAATCGTGAAATCATGATACCCTGCCAATTCTTTACGGATAGAATACGTTCCTTCTATAATGACAAGGCCCTCAGCAGGAACTTCATGCCATTCAGCCATAGTGTCCGTTTCCCAATCATACCTTTGATATCTTGATTCTTTCCCCTTTGTAAGCGGTTTTAGGATTTGGTTACAAACCCGTTCCCAATCATAATCCGCCCCGATAGGCTTTTGGGATGGAGGCAGTTGAACCCTATCCGATGAAGGCAAATAAAAATCATCCATATGAACGGCTACGCTACCTGGACATTCTGCTTGGATACGGGCAGCGAGTGTACTTTTTCCAGATCCGCCCCGCCCATCTATGGCCAATATATAGAGTGAGCGTTTTTTGGAAATTTCGTGAATTTCAGCTATAAGACTGCTGATCGTATACTGTCCATTAAGTGTTGGAAAGTTCATAAGCATTCCCCCTATACTACTTATTTCTATTAATCCTCCCTTAAACTCCTTCCTTCAGGGGATAATTTTAAAAAATAAGAAGAAGGTGCTCGCATTGAATAAAATCCAATTTGCCCCCAGCTTCATGTCTGATCAAAGACACAGAGAAGGAAAAAGGCCCCTTTCCCTCTACTTCATGGAGAAATTGTCTACGATCAAGCGGCTAGGACTTTCCATGTAATGGACTTGAAAACTTCTTGTTATAGACATATATATCGGAGAAAGGCCTTCGAAGGTTTGAATGCCGACTTGATGCAATGTTAATAATGACCATCGATTTGAATAAGCCATTCGGATCTGCGTTGGAACTTTATCGAGTCAGCAAATAAAATGGCTTAGCGGCATTATGCTGCCAATTCGGACTTGCTGAATAAAATGATTTGGCTGATACCGACCTCTTTCTCGCAGTTCCTGAACTTCAACTTAGCTTTCCATGGATATTAATGGCCGCTTCCCAAAAGGTTTTCCTGTTCTGCGAGCATTACGGCTATCTTATCCTGGATTGCCGTAATTCCTTTTTCTTCCACAAAATTATTCAAGATAATTGAAAATATGATCTTTTCCCCTCTTTTGGTCGTCACATAACCTGATAAGGAGCTCGTACCTGAAATTGTCCCTGTTTTCGCGCGGACATTCCCGGCTGCAAGTGTCCCTTTCATCCTCTTTCTAAGCGTACCGCCCACCATCCGATTTTCGTTGCCTGCAATCGGTAAAGCATTCAAGTAAGCAGGAAACCACGTTTTTTCCTGAATGGCATACAACAGCTTCGTTATTTCATTCGCTGGAATCATATTGACTTGGGAAATTCCAGACCCATCACGCATCATGATCGTTTGCATATCGAGACCCATACTCTTCAGCTGATTTCGAGCAACCTTCAAACCATCCTTCCAGCTGCCCTCCCCATCTGCCTCTTTGCCCATTTCCTTCACCAAAACCTCGGCATGGCTGTTATTGCTCAATTTCATGAAAGGAATAAGCAGTTGTGAAAGCGGCATGGACTGATGAGTGGCAATCATGTCCGCTCCTACTGGCGTTTTCCCTTTTTTCCTTTTTCCCAACACTTTAATTCCATGTTTCTTCATTGATTTTTCAAATAGGCTCAAGGCATATTCTGTGGGATCTACCACCGAGATCCACTCTTTGGTCACCCCGGCATCTTCCGGAATGGTCCCGGTCACCGTAATGACTTGTGTGCCATGTGACCGTTCGATTTCAATTTTATTATTAGCATCTGCCGATACAGTTTTCGTTTTGTTGATGACCTTCACGTGATCGGTTTCAGGCTCCAGCTTTACCGTTGCCCTCTTTCCAGCCTTTTCCCCAGGAGCTAACTCCACGATGATGGTACCGGTATCGTAATCTTCATTCGGGGAAGCTGTTAAAGCCGAAACGGCTGCACCGTAATATTCCTGTTCATCGCCCCAAACTAAGTCTTGGGAATAACGAACATCATCATACCAAGAATCGTCCCCTATAAGATCCCCGTGAACGAACTTAACGTGCCTTTGCTTCAGTGAAGCTGCCAGCTCATCAAAATCCTTCTCCAATAATGTGGGATCTCCTTTTCCCTTCAGGTATACATTGCCCTGCAGAACCTGGCCAACCTGCACTCCTTTTATGTATAGTTCCGTTTGAAAAGCATGATCTTCCCCTAAAGTTTCCAACGCAGCTGCTGCTGTCAAAAGCTTAAGATTCGAAGCAGGCCGCAATCTTGTTTGCGATCCCCGTTCATAAATCATTTCCCCCGTTTCAGCTGAACGGATGGAAATTCCCGTCAACGCCCCAGCCAATCCTGGCGATTGCTCCAATAATCGTTGAATTTCCTGCCCTAGGTTTCCATCATCATTCGCAGCCTGCATCGACTCTCCATTAAAAAAACAAATCAAAAACAGGAAGAATATAAAACTCAACTTCCTTTTATACGTCAAACCTATCACTCCCACTCTAGAAACTCACCACTTCTATCTTGTCCATTTTTCGGTCATATAAAAAGAAAAGATCCACTGGAAAACTCCTTATTTATACATACTCGAGAAACTGCAGGATTATTCGCCTGCCACTCCATGGCATGGGCTACATGATTTCTATACATATACCTATCATAGGGAACTTTTTTGCAAGATAATCCGTATAAGTATAAAGACATAGTAAGGAGTGAATATATGTATTCCAAGATACAGCCACCAACGAAGAAAATATCCAAAGAATCAGTGAAGGTGTGGCGGATGACTGAAGCCATTACCAACCTCATTATCCTCGCCGTCCTTGGCATCCTATTATTTGTTGATGATTATTTCACTTGGAAAGAATGGATTGGATGGATTTTAAACGGACTTATCGCATTATCTTTTTTCCATGCTATCTGGTCCATCTTCATTGAACCGATACTTTTGCAAAAGTATTGGCGTTACGACGTGAACGAAGAATTCATTCAAACAAAACGTGGAGCCTGGAGTGAAACGCATGAACTAATACCGATGACGAAGGTTCAATCCGTCAAATTGAACCAAGGACCGTTTTTGCGAAAATACAACCTTTATTCCCTAAGCATCGGAACAATGGGCGACTCTCATGAGATACCGGCGATCCCTGAGAAAGAGGCGTATGAATTACGAGATAAAATTGCCCATTTCGCAAAAATTAAGGAAGTGGATTAATGATGGAAGAACACGCAAAACGATTACACCCTATCAAGATCCCTTTCGAATTTTGGAAATTGCTGAAAGGAAATGTATTTTTCATAATCATGCTTTATGTCCTGAATTTCGGTTCTGAAAAGATGTATATGAAAGTACTTCAAATTGGCTTTCTAGTTTATTTGGTTTGGAAAGTCATTTCTGTCATCCTTAAATGGTATACATACAAATACCAAATCAAAGAAGGTACCATATACATCACTTCAGGGCTTGTCTCGAAATCGTATCGAACCGTCCCACTTCATAAGGTTCAGAATGTCCAGCAACGCACGACGTTATTTCATAAGATTTTCAGATTGACCTCTTTAACATTCGAAACGGGGATGACTGGTGATCAGGGTAGCGTACCTTTCGAGATGATTTCCCGAAAAGAGGCTGAACGGCTTGAGGGGGAATATGCTTCAAAACAGGAATTGCCGGTAATTGATATTCTCGAAGAACGAATTGCTGAGGATATGGAACCAGCCATTGAAAAAACGATCCATTTCACTCCAAGCAAACATGATGTGCTGAAAGCTTCCTTTACATCACTCAGTTTCCTGGTCCTTATCCCGATACTGGCTACGTTATATAATACACTCGATGATTTTATCGATTTGGAGAACGCCGAAGGGTTTCTTGCCAAGTTATTGGATACATGGTGGCTCATTACCATCATTATTGCAGGCCTCATATGTGTTGCCGTTGCCTTCGGAATCGTTTCCACATTCGTTAAATATGGAAAATATGAAATTTCATCCGATCACGAGCATATATATATCAAGAAAGGTGTACTGGACGAATCCGCTTTTTCCATTCGGAAAGAAAAAGTACAAGCAGTCGAAATCACCCAATCAATCATTAAAAGAGTGCTGGGGTTGGCAGAAGTGAAACTGATCAGTGCAGGAAGCACCGGTGATGAAGAGCTGGAAACGAACACCCTCTATCCTTTTTTATCAATTGAACGGGCATATGGGATGGTAGAAGAGATTTTACCCGCTTACAAAGTGGAACGATCAATGAGGTCACTATCGAAACAGGCCTTCAAAATCCGAATGATGCGGCCTAGCCTTTTCTGGATTCTCACAACATTGGCGATTTATTATTTCAAACCCTCCCTATGGTATATCTCGCTGATTTTACTCGTCCTCATTTATACATTGAGAATAATGGATTACAAAAATAGCCGTTACTTGTTAAATGATGAGTTCATTCAGTTCAAATCCGGAAGTTTGGAAACATCACTATTCATTACCAAAAGAAGCAAGGTCATTCAAATTGAGGTGGAACGTTCGAAGCTGCAAAAGCTTTTCGGACTTGCCACAATTGAAACGATCAACCGCTCCAAGCCTGTACACCATACAAAGCTCCAAGATGTATCCGTTGAATATGCAGACGAGTTTTACACATGGTATATGGACAGGACAAAAAATATCCAATTCGAATAGTAATCAATGAATGAAAGAGTTGACCATGGCAGTCAGCTCTTTTTTTATCCACTATATTCCACTCCCTTCCCACCTTTGCACTTCACGACAAAATTAATATTGGAATTTTCTAACTTGTCACTTCAAAAAAGCGAAAGCAGACCGAAATATCAAATAGAAGTCAAAATTAACTAGAAGTATATAAGGAGAATTTTACAGATGAAAAGACTGACAGACTGGTATTTTAATTCGCTAAAAAAACAAATATTGATTCCTTTTTTGGCTTTGATCATGATAAGCGGGATGGCCATCTCTTACATGAGCTATAAAAATAGTATCGAGTTGACGACCAAGGAACTTACCGGAACCACGGAAGAGCAAACCAAGTCAATGAACGATTCCTTCGAAATCTTCTTTCATAAAACGGAAAATCAATTGGATAGGATCAGTAAGTATCCTATCATGAGTACTTATGATAAGAACCCCGAATCCATAATGGATGAGTTTTCCCATACACAGTCAAGCAGTTCTGAAATAAATGGTTTATACCTTGGCACCGAGAAAGATGGAAAAACATTAATATTCCCTAAAGCGGATTTGCCGGCTGACTTCGATCCTAGACAAAGGGATTGGTATCAATCCGCATTGAAACAAAAAAACAAGACCATTTGGACGGAACCTTATACCGATCAGGCTACGAATGAACTTGTTATTACGGCAGC
The DNA here is from genome assembly GCF_018613135.1 of Bacillus sp. ISL-57. NCBI lineage: Bacteria > Bacillati > Bacillota > Bacilli > Caryophanales > Bacillaceae > Bacillus > Bacillus sp. ISL-57. Next base: position 211,708 of record NZ_JAGGQV010000019.1, read on the forward strand.
AAAAGCCATATATGATGGTCGAGATGAATTAATAGGCGTGCTAGGTGTCGACATCTCGATCGATACATTGATCACGATGGTCAATCAAACGAAATTCGGCGAAACGGGCTATACGGTATTGTTGGATCAGAAAGGGTCATTCGTTACACATCCAGACAAGGAAAAAGTTCAACAGGATATATCAAAGGAAAATATATTCAAAAAAATGAAAGGTGAATCCGGATCAATGATCGAGGAATTTGAAGGGCAAAGCCGGATCGTCGGATACGCCACAAATCCTACCACCGGATGGAGAATAGCAGGGGTAATGGAGGAAAATGAAGTGAAAGTCCGGGCAAGCCCGATGATAATCGATAATGTCATTACACTGTTGATTGTCTTTACCATCACTGCACTATCTGCCATCTTCATCACCCGTTCTTTAACGAACCCCATTAAAAAGCTGCAGGAATCCATACGGAAAATGGCTGACGGCGATTTCACCTCCTGGAAACCCATTTCCAGAAAAGATGAGATAGGCCAACTTGCAGAAGACACCAGCTTAATGACCAGGAATATGAGTCATATGTTAGGGGTTGTCAACAACCTTTCCGATAAAGTATCGGATTCCTCCATGACGCTAGTGGCCAGTGCCGATGAAAATTCAGCGGCAGCTAACGAAGTGGCCATGACGATGGAACAAATAGCAGCCGGTGCCATAGACCAAATCGAAGTCGGGCAGAATAACGAAATGGCCGTAAAGTTATTGGCTGACAAAATCAATGATCTGGAGGCGCAAACGGGAAAAATGGCCACGGAATCCGAAAATATGTTCAAGGCTTCCGAAAACGGAATCACCCAAGTGCAAAGCCTGAAACAACAATTCAATGAAACGTCCCAAATATCCAATAAGATGAGTACGGCAGTCAAATCATTGGATGCTCGGTCCAATGATATTAGTGCAATCGTAAAGACCATAAGCGGGATTGCCGGACAAACGAATTTACTCGCCCTGAATGCTGCCATCGAAGCAGCGAGGGCTGGTGAACACGGAAAAGGGTTTGCAGTTGTTGCCGATGAAGTGAAGAAATTGGCCGAACAAACGGAAAAATCACTGAAAGAAATCTCTGAAATCATTCAAGCCATGCAAAACGATACTACCAATACCGTTCATTTGATTGATCAAGTCAATCAAAAAATCCATCTTCAGGATACTTCTGTAACGGATACGGAAAATGCTTTCAGTCACATTGCATCCATCATCGCGAACACATTCAGCAATTTTGACGAAATAAAAAAGATGATGAACGATATGGTAAACGAAGTCACACGGATGGCGGGCAATGCAGAAAAATTAAATTCAATCAGTCAGGAAACTGCGGCAGGAACTGAAGAAGTATCAGCTTCCGTAGAACAAACGAATGCTTCCATGGAACAATTAAATGCCCTGGCTAGTGAATTGGATACCCTCTCCCAGGAAATGCACAAAGAAATAAAGAAATTCACTTACTAATCAAAAAAAAGGACGGCCCCTAAAGGGACCCGTCCTTTTTAAAATTAGTCTTATAGAGTTCTTCTGCCATTCGTCAGCGTTGCATCGGTTTCAGTTATTCCCGAGTAAGAAGAACTGGATTTTCTCGCATCCGAATCGACTAACACAAGCAATTTGCCGCTCTTTACATCCGCTTCATAACGATTCGCTTCGTCTTCAGGTATGCCCATTCCGATTAATGTACCGGCCAACCCTCCTGTACCAGCGCCTACAGCCGCTCCGGCTAATGTTGCAGCAAGCGGTCCAGCAGCCAGTACCGGCCCGATTCCCGGAATCGCCAACGCACCCACACCTGCCAATAATCCGGCAGCACCGCCCAAAATGCCTCCAGTCGCGGCACCAGCTGCGAGCCCCTCTTCAACTTTTGTACCCGTTTCTTCATTCACTGCATTTAATTCTTCTTTATCTTTAGCTACCACTGAAATTTCTTCACGATCATATCCTTGGGCCTGTAATGACTCAACAGCCTTTATGGCTTCTTCTCCAGTTTCATATACACCAATTATACGTTTATCCATATCTATCATCCTCCTTAAAGAATGTAAATTGTCGCTCCCTCTTTACATACCCCAGAGGATGAAAATGCTAAACGTTATTTAACAGGAAAATATTTTCGAGTTAACCCTTACTCAGAAAGGGTATATATAATCATAGTATGCATATTTTTAGGAGGTTTTATATTTGCTCATCGAGTTACTTAAAGATTTAGTATCTATCGACAGTTCATCGAAAGAAGGAGCTAACCAAGCGGTTGATTACTGTGCGGACTGGCTTAAAGATCAAGGACTTACCGTGAATGTGATCGTAAATAACGGTTATAAGATGCTTGTAAGCGAGATTGGCAGCGGCGATAAAACCCTAATTTGGAATGGACATGTCGATGTTGTCAGCGGAACGCCGGATCAATTTTTCCCTGAGGTTCATGAAGGAAACTTATATGGACGCGGGACAGCCGATATGAAAGCTGGAGTTGCAGGGATGATGTGTGCATTTACCGAACTGAAAGATAAGGACCTAGGTTTGAAAATCCAGCTTCAGATCGTATCGGATGAAGAGATAGGCGGGTTGAACTGTTCCGGATATTTAGCGAAACATGGTTATAGAGGGGACTTTGTGATTTGTGCTGAACCGACGCAATTGGGAATCGGGCTCCAGGCAAAGGGCGCCCTTCGTCTCGATATTGAAGTATCCGGTAAATCCGCACACGGAAGCCGTCCATGGGAAGGCGTGAATGCAATTGAAAAGGCCTATGATCTTTATCAAAAAATAAAGGAACTTCCTTTCACCCGGGATCATACTCCCCTTTACTCCTCCCCTTCACTTAACCTAGCAAAAATAAAAGGCGGCGAGGTCTATAATAAGGTACCGGATGCCTGTTTGCTAAGTCTTGATATTCGCTATCTTCCTACGCAAACAATGGAAGATATCATTGCTCAGATCGAAAGTGTGACAGGAAATAATGTTCACCTTAATATGTACAGTAAACCTGTAAAAACCGAAGAATCAGACCCATTCATCACCTTGCTCCGACCGATTATCGAAAGAAACACCAAGCAAGATGCTGTCATTTTCGGACAACATGGCTCCGCAGATACCGTCTTTTTTGCGGCATATGATATCCCAGCGATTGAATTCGGACCAAAAGGCGAGAACTGGCATGGAGATAGGGAATGCGTCAATCTTGAATCGGTAGCAGTCTACCAAAAAATGCTGGTCGATTTCGCTTCTGAATTTGTTTTACATTAATCCAAAACATGAAAAAAGCCGGCATCACATAGATGTCGGCTTTTTCCATGTTCCGAATATCTTCTCCCACTAAAATAAACAGCATTCAATCCCTCTATTATTACGTTGTTTTTTTACAAAATATACAGGACTTTAAAACTAGCGATTAGAACTCCATATTTTACCTCATTAAACAGGATACGCCATAATATCAGCACCATTTAACAAAAGTACGCTTATACTGACATAATAAATAATATATTTACATTTAACCGATGAGTACTTTTGACCTAGTTTATATTACATTTATTTATCAAGGGAAACCTTTTTGTAACACAATTACTATTCCACCGAAACATTATTGTCATAAAGACCTGTTATTCTAAGTCTACGATTTAAAACAAAGGAGACTATTCATTTTGAAAAAAATACTACTTCCACTATTCACTGCTTTCTTTTTGGTATTTAGTTTTTCCGGAGTTTCATCGGCTGCTACTACTACATACAAAGTTAAAAGCGGCGACACACTATGGGGTATCGCCAATAAACATAATATAACAGTCAATCAACTCAAAAGTTGGAACAACCTGAAAAAAGATAACATCCATCCAAAACAAGTTTTAAAGGTAAAGAAAACTTCAACCTCTGCTAAACCTAAAGCTAAAGCAAAAACATCATCATCATCCAAGAAATATAAAACGATCACGGTGAAGGCAACAGCTTACACTGCGAACTGCAAAGGCTGCAGCGGTATTACAGCATCTGGTCTTAACTTAAAGAAAAACCCTAACGCAAAAGCCATCTCGGTCGACCCTAAGGTCATTCCACTAGGAACAAAAGTTCATGTAGAAGGATACGGGGATGCCATTGCGGCAGATAAAGGCGGCGCAATCAAAGGGAATAAAATTGACGTCTTCTACTCTTCTCACTCAAAAGCTATCAATTGGGGCAGAAAAACCGTTAAAGTAAAAATCTATAAATAATGATAAGCACCAGCCTGAAACCTTTCAGGCTGGTCTTTTGTTTTTCCCATTCTTATAAACATCTAAACAACCAGTTGTCCTTAAAACGGAAATATTTACTGAAATTTCAGTCAATGTTATGATTAGTACATCTTAATCAAAAGAGAGGTGTGCGCTTTGAATATTGTCATTATAGGGGCCGGGGCACTGGGCTCCTACTTTGGGGGCAGGTTGCAGCAGGCCGGACAGGATGTTCAATACCTTGTCCGAAAAAACCGCGCCAAACAATTGAAGGAAAACGGGATCAGCATAACTAGCCCACATGGAAACTACCAATTCACCGACCTCCGTATCACAGAGAATGTAAGTGGCATCGAAAAGGTCGACCTCGTGATTCTCGCCGTAAAAGGCCAGCATCTGCAGGGCACCCTTACAGATTTAAAGATCCTTGTTGAAAAGGGTGCGAAGGTCCTCCCGCTTTTGAATGGATTGGAGCATATATCCATTTTACAGGAGGCGCTGGGCGAAGAAGCTGTCTTAGGAGGAAGCGCCTTCATCATCGCCACCCTTGATGAAAAAGGGCATGTCATTCATTCCAATGAAAATCACGATTTAATCTATGGCCCGCTTCATCCGTCACAAAAAAAGATTTGTGATGAATTCGAACAGGCAGCCGGATCAGCTATCATGAAGGCAGGCAGAACGGAAAACATATTGATCAGGATGTGGATCAAATATATGTTCATCACCGCTTTTTCCGGTGTGACAACGGCATCCAACCTCCCTATCGGCACGATACGGAGATACCCGGAAACCAATGGATTGCTAGAAAAGGTCCTTGTTGAAATGAAGGAGCTTGCAAATGCTTATGACGTCGGGATCACTGTGGAGAATATTGCTCAAGCGTTGGAAAACATGGCAGGCTTACCTGACGAATCCACCTCTTCCATGCACCAGGACCGCCGGAAAGGCCTAACCCTCGAAGTGGAACACTTACAGGGCGGTGCACTGCGCCTTGCCGACAAGGCCGGTTTAAAACTTCCTGTGATCGGGACTCTATATGCACTCATAAAACCATTTGAAAATTAATTTTCGCCAATACCGGTGCTCCACCGGTATTTTTTTTGCAGCTTAGTAATCTATCTATATCCTCTTCTTCCTTCAGTTATTCAAAATCCCCAAGACCAAAAAGAACAAAAAGAAAACAATATCACCAAAAGAATATTCTGATTCTTTCTTCTGTTACACTATTATCAAGTTAAGAAAGCGCTATCATATAACAAAGGAGAATGCCCCTTGAAAATATTAAAAAATTTAACAGTTCAGGTCATCATCGGTATCATTCTAGGTATAACAGTCGGTTTCTTCTTCCCTGCTTTCGGTGAACAACTGAAGATATTAGCTGATTTATTTATTAAAATGATTAAAATGGTCATCGCACCAATCATCTTCTTAACCGTCGTGATCGGAATTGGCGGTATGGGTGATATGAAAAAGGTTGGCCGCATCGGCGGAAAGGCCCTGCTTTATTTTGAAATCGTTACCACTTTCGCACTTGCCATCGGAATCATCGTGGTCAATCTGCTGGGACCCGGTAAAGGCTTTAACATCGATTCAGTCGAGGGTGGAGATGTATCACAATATACGACAGCCGCTTCCGAAACGGAACATGGCGCCGTTGCTTTCATTTCTAATATCATTCCTGATAATGCCGTTGCCGCACTGGCTGGCGGAGACTTACTCCCTATTCTATTCTTTGCCGTATTATTCGGATTATCAATGGCGGCAATGGGACCGAGAGTGCAGCCAGTCGTTTCTTTCTTTCAGCATATTGCCGACATTTTCTTCGGCATCGTCGGTATGATCATGAAAGTTTCTCCATTGGCCGCATTTGGAGCAATGGCCTATACAATCGGTAAGTTTGGCCTTGGTTCTTTAACCTCGTTAGGACAATTAATGGGCAGTGTTTATATCACAATGGCACTTTTCATCGTTCTTATCCTTGGCTCGATTGCAAAAATGTATGGCTTTAATATTTTCAAGTTCATTGCCTATATAAAAGAAGAGATCCTCTTAGTTTTAGGAACTTCTTCATCGGAATCCGCCCTGCCAAGCGTGATGAAAAAGCTCGAAAAATACGGTTGCTCAAAATCGGTAGTCGGTTTGGTTGTCCCAACCGGTTATTCTTTCAACCTTGATGGCACATCCATCTACTTATCCATGGCAGCGATTTTCATCGCCCAAGCCTACGGTGTCGATTTAAGCATCTGGCAGGAGTTGACCCTTCTAGGAATCTTGATGTTAACATCCAAAGGTGCTGCCGGTGTAACGGGATCCGGTTTCATCACACTTGCTGCAACATTAGCTGCCTTCCCAATGATCCCAGTTGAGGGAATGGCATTACTGCTTGGTGTCGACCGCTTCATGTCAGAAGCACGTGCCATCACCAATCTAATCGGTAACAGTGTCGCTACAGTGGTCATTTCTAAATCAGAAGGTGAATTCAATCCTAACCAAGCCATCTCAGGTGATATGAGTGAAGTGGCTGTTTCATCGGAAAAATAATTGAACCTTGAATGAAGAGGTGTGCAACTTGCACCTCTTTTTTGTGTATTCCTCCCTTCGAAAGCCATTTTTCTATAATTAGCCAATCAAATAAATTTCAGAATCACATAAAAGTGTTTATACTTTTATGTAACAGGTAAAAGTATAAAGTTAGAAGTTTAGTAGTTTGATGGATTTAACCAAATTAGGAGGTTTTATCATGAAGGATTACGGATTATTTATTAACGGTGAGTGGTCGGATTTTGGATTGGATAAAATTGAAGTGAGAAACCCGGCAACGGATGAAGTAGTTGCCACCGTTCCTAAAGGCGGTGCAACTGAAGCGGCGAAGGCTGCAGATGCCGCATATGAAGCCTTTACGGGCTGGGCTGCACTCTCAGTCTACGAACGCGCTGAACTAATTTGGAAATGGCATCGATTGATTGATGATCATAAAGAAGAACTGGCAAAAATCATGACTGAAGAGCAAGGAAAGCCCCTTAAAGAAGCTCTTGGTGAAATGACATATGCCAATGGCTTTTTATCTTGGTTTGCTGAAGAAGGTAAAAGGGTGTACGGCGAAACGATTCCTGCTTCCGTGTCCAATAAACGGCTTTTCGTGACTAAACAGCCTGTCGGAGTTGTAGCTGTCATTACGCCTTGGAACTTTCCTGCAGCCATGATTACAAGAAAAGTGGCACCAGCGCTTGCCGTCGGCTGCACAGTCGTCATTAAACCGGCAAACCTGACTCCCATAACAGCTTTAAAAATGGCTGAATTAGCTGAAAAGGCTGGCATTCCAAAAGGAGTCATCAACGTGGTGACAGGAAAATCCTCAGAAATCGGCGAAACTTGGCTTCAAGATACGCGGGTTCGTAAATTGACGTTTACCGGTTCTACAGAAGTCGGCAAAACCCTGATGAGGGGCTCAGCGGACACGGTAAAAAAAATCTCGCTTGAACTCGGAGGTCACGCACCTGCAATCGTTCTTGAGGATGCCGACCTTAATAAAGCGGTTGACGGCATCATCAGTTCAAAATTCCGTAACGCAGGACAAACATGCGTCTGTTCAAATCGCATTTATGTTCACGAAGCCATTCAAGAGGCCTTCATCGAAAAGCTCGTTGCCAAGGTCAAGGAACTAAAGGTTGGAAATGGACTGGAAGATGGCGTCGATATCGGTCCGCTAATCGATCAAAATGCAGTGGATAAGGTTCAAAAACAAATTGATGAAGCAATCAGCAGCGGCGCTAAGCTCGAAGCTGGCGGTAAATCAATAAGCGGCCTTTTTCTTGAACCGACCGTATTGTCCAACATTGATGACAGCATGCTCTGCATGAAGGAAGAAACATTTGGTCCACTAGCTCCAATTGCCTCCTTTAAGACTGATGAAGAGGCAATCAAAAGGGCAAATGACTCCATCTTTGGTTTGGCAGCTTACGTCTTCACTGAAAATATCACCAAAGGCATCAAATTCACCGAGGCACTTGAATTCGGTATTGTAGGCTTGAACGACGGACTTCCTTCCGTTCCGCAAGCTCCATTCGGCGGATTCAAGCAAAGCGGGCTCGGACGTGAAGGCGGACACCAAGGCATCGAAGAATTCCTGGAAGTGAAATATATTTCCTTAGGTTTGTGACCTATTCACCACACTAAGAAAACGTGCCCGACTCAATAGAGTCGGGCACGTTTTTTCATTCCAATATATCCTCTTCAAGCTTTTCCTCTTTTCGGATCCTGATGAATTTTACGATATTCAATACAATCGTTTTAACAACAGAGTATGTCGGAACCGCCAAAATCATGCCGATGATACCGGCAATGTTTCCGGCGACGAGCAATAGGATGATGATGGTAAGCGGATGTGTGTTCAATTTTTTCCCGATGACTAACGGTGAAATGAAATTACCATCAAGTTGCTGGATGACCGTTACCACCAGAATGACCAATAGCGCTTCGGTCGGTGAATGAATCAATGCCACAATGACCGCAGGAGCCGCTCCTATAAACGGGCCTACATATGGAATGATATTGGTCACAGCACCGATCAGCGCGAATAAGAACGCATAAGGCAAACCAATGATCAAATACCCGATGAACGTTCCGATCCCGACAAACATGCAAACAAGCATTTGCCCTTGTATGTATGTAGTAAGCGTCCCGCCAGTTTCCTGAAGTACTGTTAAAGCTGGTTTTCTATAGCGAACCGGTACGAATTTCATAATGGCGGCTGGTAGCTTATCTCCATCCTTCAACATATAAAACAGGATGAAAGGAACCGTTACGACCACTAAAGTGATATTCGTCACTACGCTGAAAACGGAAGTTAAACTGTTCGTTATATTACTAGGTAAATTAGTCAAATATTTCTGAAGCGAGTCGCCTACTTCTTTCAGGGGAACATAGTCTTGTTCCATCGTCCACAAAAACCATTTTGACTCCGCTGAATCTTCAATGAACTTCCTTGTTTGATTGAAATAGTCCGGAAGGTTATTGATTAAATCCGTAACCTGTTTGGACAGTGACGGGCCAACGAGACCGACAAGCAAACTAATCAATCCCAGGAAAAATACATATAGCAATAATATCGACAATCCCCTAGGCACTCTTCTTTTAACCAGGAAATCAACAGTGGGATTGAACAAAAAGTAGAGAAAACCCGCAATCAAGATTGGAAAGAACAATGTAGTTGTAAAAATGACTATTGGTTCAAAAAGAAATGAAATCTTTGTACCAACATAAAAAAGTAAAGACAATAGTAATAACTCTAACGTCCAAAAATGTAATTTTGTCTTGAACAAATTATCTCCTCCACTATAAGCAATTCTATATAACTCCCTATTTCTAAGGAATCTAAAAATTCTATGTATGATAATCTTTCATTGTTAGCAGTTTACCATATTTCTATAACTTGGATGAATAATTATATACAAAAATAAAAGAAAAAATCCTAAAGATACAGTTCCCCATCTTTTTGATGGTTAAGCATCTTTTTACACTTTAAATCTTTTATTTGTCGCAGGAAAAAGAACCAATAGGAAACACCATACAAATTACTTAGGAGAAATAACTATTTACCTTTCAATATTTCATTGATGTGACGAAAGATTCATTGGTTTTCACCTATACCGGACACGGACCAAATAAAAAACCCCGCTGTATTGGCGGGGTTTTGATTCTTATTTTTGATCTTGAAGAACCGCTTCAAGCATCGTACCGTTTTTAGCTAGGTTCGTATGCCATGAAAATGCTTTTTCAAGTATGTGCGGAGTTTGATGCCCGCCCGTTTGCGCAACAGCTTCAGTGAAGTATGCACGTAGCTGTGGACGGTAGTCAGGATGAGCACAGTTTTCTATGATTAACTCTACGCGCTCTTTTGGTGCCAAGCCACGTAAATCAGCGATCCCTTGCTCTGTCACTAATACATCCACATCATGTTCAGTATGATCCACATGAGAAACGAAAGGAACGATACTGGAAATTTTGCCGCCTTTTGCATATGATTTCGTTACGAAAATGCCTAGACGTGAATTACGGGCAAAATCTCCTGATCCGCCAATTCCATTCATCATTCTTGTCCCCGAAACATGTGTCGAGTTTACGTTACCATAGATATCACATTCTAACGCTGTATTGATTGAAATCAAGCCCAAACGACGGATGATTTCAGGATGATTAGATATTTCTTGTGGACGAAGAACTAGTTTATCACGGTATTTTTCAAGCTCACCGTAAACTTGTTTCCCTTTTTCTTCAGCTAATGTAATCGAACACCCTGAAGCGAATTTAACCTTTCCAGCATCGATCAGATCAAATACCGCATCTTGCAGCACTTCTGAATAAACTTCCAAATCTTTGAATTCAGAATCAAGGAAGCCGGCGAATACTGCATTTGCGACTGAACCTACACCCGACTGAAGCGGAGCAAGGCTTTCAGTTAAACGGCCAGCCTTGATTTCTCCACGAAGGAAGTTAATGAGATGGTTGGCGATTGTTGCAGTTTCTTCATCCGGCGGCACGATTGTGGAAGGTGCATCAAGATCTGTAGAAACGACGATTCCCATTACTTTTTCAGGATCAACCGCAATGCCGATCGATCCAAGGCGATCACTTGCTTTAGTCATAGGAATCGGTTCACGTTCGCCTTGTTTAGCCGGAGTATATATATCATGCATCCCTTCCAGTCCTTCTGGATGGGATACGTTCAATTCAATGATCACATGTTTAGCTTCTTGAACGAATATGGCTGAGTTGCCTACAGAAGTTGTCGGGATGATCAATCCATCTTCTGTAATCGCCAATGCTTCGATGATTGCAAAATCGATTGGTCCGACAATGCCTTGACGAACTTGTTCAGCTGTATGAGACAAATGCTGATCTACATAAGTTACTTCATCAGCATTTATTTTATTGCGAATGCCTTTATCCGCTTGGAACGGCAAACGTTTATTTATGATACCTGCTTCCGCCATATGTTGGTCGACTTCCGGTCCTAATGAGGCACCAGTATAAACGTCAACTTTGAATTTTTCAGTTTTAGCTCTTTCAACTAGAGCCATCGGAATAACTTTAGCATCACCAGCACGGGTAAATCCACTCATACCGAGTTTCATCCCATTTTTAATCCATGAAGCTGCTTCTTCCGCTGTAACTACTTTCCCCTTAAATTGTTCATTGCGAATTTTTTTGAAAACGCTTTCGTTCATACAAAAGACCCCCATTTTTCGCTTTTCTTACACTTAATTTTACCAATCCTGTGTAATCGTCACATTCATTTTCGAATGAAAAGCCTTAAATTGGGCATAAACCAGCATTTCTTTCACACAAAGGAGAATCACTAAAACCCCAAAGCCCGCCTGAATTGACTTGCATATGTTTGACTGACCTGGATTTTGGAGTTGTCTTTCATTATCAATAAAAATGTAGAATGGAAATCAGGAAGGATTTCTTGTATATAGTTGATATTGACGATGTACGAACGGTGCACACGAATGAATAAATCACCAGGTAAAATGAATTCCAATTCACTTAAATTCATTTTATGAAATCCACTCACACGTTCGGACTGAATTTTAGTTTTCCTATTTTGAGCTTCCAAATACATAATTTCATCATATGGAAGCGGTATCCAGCGATCATCCGTTTTAATGGTCAGGAATGATGTCGGTAAAATCAAGGGCTTTGACGGCAAGATGGCCGTTACCGCCCCTAAAGGGTTGCCCTCGTCCATGATAGGAACACTCAGCCCATAGTAAGGTACGCCAAATACATTACTTTCAACTTGCACCCCTATTTTTTTACGGACGCTCAGCGCTTTATATGTCGCCGTATTTTCACTGATTAAATCACCTGGTTTTATTCTTAAGTCCACTTGTTTGCTCGGTTGATAATAAATGTATTTTTCAGAATCAGCCACAGAAATTGAAGCATCCTTCGGTACAAACTCCCTGATGATATTTAAAACGGATTCGACCGTAAATTGATCCATTTCCTTTCACCTCTTAAAAGAACATATTAATAATTCCCCTATTATTAAGCAGGGCATTCATGAAGTAATTCATAGTTTTTTGATAAACTTACATTTTTTTGAATTTGCTTTTCAGAAAATTAAAGAAAAATTGAAGTAACTAAGCGAAAAGCGGCGAAAAAAGCAAAAAAATCGTATTTAAATTTATATCCTTATTCATTATAGTTGGAATGCTCCCCGATTTCCATGGGGGATTCAAGAAAAAAATTTCCTTAATATACAAACATTTAAATGTCACGATCCAGCTGGACAACAAACAAAAAAAGCCGCTCTCCCCTAGGATAACGGCTGAAAGGTTATTTTTTTGAACGGGAATTTTGAAACGGGGATTTTAATCGGAGTGATAAAATCTCTTCTAAATTTTTCAGTGGCAATTCCAATAAAAAGGGTCGGTCATCAGGTTGATATATATCCTCTGAAATGAGCGTATTAACGATCTTCTGTTTTTTTGCATTAACAATTCGGACCAGTCTCCCCATTTTCAGCTCCCTTTCTTTCATCTTCTGTACCCAACTGAATCGATCATTGCATCAGATGTCATTCTTTAACGCATCATGACCTTCTTTACCGGTACGGATATTCACAACATTCGCCAATTGATATATGAAGATTTTACCGTCACCAGGTTTACCGGTACTCAAGAATTTCCTTGCTACATCCACAACATCCTGAACTGGCACTTCACACACGACGATTTCGATTTTCATTCGATCATGCAATGAAATTTCACGATTTCTCCCTCTATATGTTTCCACATAACTTTTCTGAAGACCCGTTCCTTTTACTTCCGATACTGTCATTCCGCTTACCCCTATTTTCGCAAGTTCCGCTTTGAATTGTTCAAATTGGATAGGACGGGTAATGATTTCTATTTTCGTTAAAATCTCGGACATATGCGCCCCCCCTTTTAGATTGATTCGTGATAAGCTTTTTCTCCATGAAGTGTAAGATCAAGCCCCATTGACTCATCCTCTTCACTGACACGCAACGGTACGAAAAGGTTAATGGCTTTAGCAACGATATAAGTGACCACGGCAACGAAGATATAGGTCGCAATGATCGCTACAAGCTGCTTCCACAACAAGTTGAAATCTCCATAGAATAAACCATTTGCCCCGCTTTCGTTTACGGAAGTTGTCGCGAACAAGCCTGTAGCGATGCCACCCCATGTCCCGCCGATACCATGTAATCCGAAAGCATCAAGCGCATCGTCGTAACCCAGTTTATTCTTCAGGAAGAATACACCCCAAAAACAAACGGCACCGCCGATGACACCGATGATGATTGATGATGCGGGCGTTACGAATCCGCAAGCGGGTGTAATGGCCACCAAGCCAGAAATGGCACCGGATACTGCACCCAGCAATGTTGCCTTTTTATTAGCCATATACTCGACGATCAACCATCCAATGATGCCAGCAGCTGCTGCAACAGCTGTATTAACGAATACATTCATCGCCACCTCATTGATTGTCAGTGCGCTTCCGACGTTGAAGCCGTACCAACCGAACCAAATTAATGATCCTCCAAGAAATGTTAAAGGAAGATTATGCGGTGCACTGTCCCCCGACTCTTTCCTTTTACCTAACATGATTGCTAATACCAAACCTGCAACCCCTGAAGATATATGAACAACGTTGCCACCAGCAAAGTCAAGTGTACCCAGTTCCGCTAACCAGCCTCCACCCCATACCCAGTGTGCAACGGGAGCATATACGAATAAAGACCATAGGATCGTAAAAATCAGGAATGCTGAAAACCTCATCCGCTCGGCAATGCCACCAGCAATGATCGAAACTGTTAAAACGGCAAAAGTCATTTGGAATAACATGAACAAACTATGGGGAATCGTTTCGCTGTAAGGCCCAGGTGCAAAGCCCACATCCTTTAAACCAACCCAGTCCAGCCCCCCCAGAAGTGAATTACCAGGTGAAAATGATAATGAATACCCAATGAGCACCCAAAGAATGGAAATGACAGCCAGAGGCATATAACTATGCATTGCCGTATTCAGGACATTTTTACTTTTTACCATCCCTCCATAAAATAGGGCAATCCCTGGAGTCATTAGCCAAACCATCATCGTCGCCAAAAACATGAATACCGAATCTGCCATTTGCATACTGTTTTTTCCCCCTTGTTTTTGTATATGTTATGTTTATTAACAATATTATGTTATATTTTTTATCATATACTCAATTTTCTAATTATTCAACTTATTTTTTTGTGTTTTTTCATAAAATTGTTAGGTAATATAACATCAATAAGAATAAAGGACCGGAAAATGTGATGTTTTTGGTTTTGAAATTGCTTTTCTACATTTTCACGACTCCATGTCTATTACATTTAACCCTCCGCTTAGGTCCCACTTCGGAAAAAACAATAAAAAAAGGGCCCTCCTATTGAGGACCCTTCAATAAATATTCATTAACAGCAACGGGACACTTTGCCACCCTTTGCGTTATACCGTTCATCCTGGGCTTCGCAGAAAAATTCTTTCCTGGTTTTCACAGGATCTTCAGGATGATGCATTCTCATATGTGCCACATACGTATCATAACTTGGCACGCCGACGAGCAAACTGACGAATTGCTTTCTGTAGCTTAGAATTGTAATTATTCTTTTTAACATTGCTTTCCCTCCCTTATGACGACCTTGATACATAAGGCGTTTCATGTAAATCTATTTTCTGGTTCTTCAAGACTTTTATCCATAGCCTAATGGCAGAAATCAAGACCGTGATCACCACGATCATGAAGATGGCACATAGGGCGGCATCCACATAATCATTGACGATAACCCGCTTCATCTCGGCTAGGTTGGCTGCCGGAGCAAGGACTTCCCCATTATCATAAGCCGCTTTAAATTTATCCTTATGTGCTAAAAAGCCAATTGCCGGGTTTTCGTGGAACAGCTTTTGCCACCCTGCCGTCATGGTCACTATCAACAAGAATGTAGTGGGCACAAGAGTGACCCATGTGTACGCTTTTTTGCCCATTTTGAAAAGAACCGTCGTTCCAAGCAGCAATGCAATGGCGGAAAGCATCTGATTCGCGATTCCAAATAATGGCCAAAGGGTATTGATTCCGCCAAGAGGATCAATGACCCCTTGATAAAGGAAGTACCCCCAACCGATTACACAAATGGCAGTCGCAATTATATTGGGCAGCCATTTATTCGTTTCGGCAAATGGTTTGTAAAAGGTGCCGATGACATCCTGTATCATAAAACGACCCACCCTGGTTCCTGCATCAATGGTGGTCAATATGAACAATGCCTCGAACAGGATCGCGAAATGATACCAGAATGCCATCAGGGACGCCCCTCCAATCACTTGCGAGAAGATATGGGCCATGCCGATTGCAAAGGTTGGAGCTCCTCCGGTACGGGATATAATGGTCTCTTCCCCAACATCGTCTGCAAGGCCGGTAATCATCTCAGGTGTCACAAGGAAACCCCAATCGGATATCGTAGCAGCCACTTGCGCTGGTTCCGTTCCCACAACGGCCCCCGGACTGTTAATGGCAAAATAGATACCTGGCGTCAATACACAGGCGGCAATCATCGCCATGATGGCTACGAAGGATTCAGTCAACATCGCCCCGTATCCGATTGGACGTGCATGCGATTCGCGTTCAATCATTTTAGGAGTTGTACCTGAGGAAACGAGTGCATGGAATCCCGATACCGCTCCACAAGCGATCGTAATGAATAGGAACGGGAATAAATTTCCGGAAAATACAGGTCCTGTTCCATCGATGAATTGAGTGACAGCTGGCATTTCAAGGCTCGGCATGACAATAAAGATACCAAGTGCAAGTCCGATGATCGTACCGATTTTCAAGAATGTACTTAAATAATCACGCGGTGCCAATAACATCCATACAGGCAAAACGGAGGCAACGAAACCATAGACAATCAACATGATGGCAATCGTTTCCCCGGTGAAAGTGAACATTGGCGCCAATGTTGCGCTCTCGGCTACAAAGCGGCCGAAATATAACGCGAGCATCAAAAGTATGATTCCGATAATCGACCCTTCACCAACCCGTCCCGGCCTTATATAACGCATGTAAATGCCCATCAGGACTGCAATCGGTATGGTCGAGGCAATCGTGAACATTCCCCACGGACTGCCCACCAGCGCTTTTACGACAACCAGGGCAAGTACCGCCAATAAAATGATCATGATACCGAGGATACCGATCATCGCTATCAAGCCTGTAATCGGTCCAATCTCCTCTTTGATCATCTCTCCCAAAGATTTGCCGTTACGGCGCATCGAACCGAAAAGAATGATGAAATCCTGTACGGCACCAGCCAAAACAACTCCGACTACAAGCCATAGCGTCCCTGGCAAATATCCCATCTGCGCTGCAAGGATGGGGCCTACGAGAGGTCCAGCTCCGGCAATTGCTGCAAAGTGGTGACCAAACAAAACCCATTTGTTTGTAGGTACATAATCTTTCCCATCATTATTCGCTTCCGATGGAGTCTGGCGATTGTCATCTAGCTCAAACACTTTCCGTGCAATGAATTTACTATAAAAGCGGTATGCAATTGAATAAACACAGAGTGCCGCAGTAACAATCCACATGGCATTGATGCTTTCCCCCCGGTTTAGCGCGACGAAACCAAAACTCACCGCACCCAATGCAGATATGATCCCCCAAAGAATAACAGACTTAAGCGCTTTCAATTTTTCCATCTCCTCTCTATCGATCTAGTGTATAACTATAAAAAACCTTCATTCATAAGGGGCCAGGGCTGTATTTCTCTCCGTGCCCATTAAATTTAAAGAATTTTATATATATTCTGAATTATATGTTACCATAAGGTTTTTTAGCAATAGCAATTTAGTCAATCTGTAAAGTATTTTCCATTATTTTGTCGATAATTCCCTCCTTTCCCATTTTGGTGGAATCAATGATTTCCATGCTTTATAAAAATCGTATTGTGTGAACGCGTTTTTAGAAGGTTCATCATTAAATGAACGGGATGCAATCCCCAAGTTTATGATGCTCATTATGGGACCAACACAAAAAAATGCGCGCCGGATGGCACACATTCTTTCTTTATCCTATCTGATTTCCCCTTAATGAGCTGCGATTTAGATCGTAATAAAAACCCCTCTGCCGCAACAATTCATCATGGGATCCTTTTTCAATGATCCTTCCTTCATCAAGTACGAGGATTTGATCACTTTGCTGAATTGTATTCAATCTGTGGGCAATGACAAAACTTGTCCTTCCCTCCATCAAGCGGTGTAATGCTTCCTGGATTTTAAGCTCGGTTATCGTATCTATGCTACTTGTCGCTTCATCCAAAATCAATAATACGGGATCCGCTAAAATAGCCCTGGCAATCGATAATAGCTGGCGCTGCCCCTGACTTATTCCACTGCCATCTTGATTCAAGATGGTATCGTATCGATCTGGCAGTTTCATGATAAAGGAATGGGCATTGGCAAGCTTGGCTGCATTCACCACTTCTTCATCTTCTGCCTCCAGCCGGCCGTAGCGGATATTTTCACGAATCGTACCTTGAAACAAGAAGGAATCCTGTAAAACGAAGCCCATATGCTTACGGAGACTGGACCTCGTCACCTGTTGGATATCCTGGCCGTCAATCAATATCCGGCCGCTGTTCGGCTCGTAAAAACGGGCAAGAAGATTAATGATCGTGGTCTTACCTGCCCCCGTGGGACCTACAAGCGCGACGGTCTCCCCCTTCTTTGCTTGGAAACTAACATCATATATCGTTTGCCCCTCATCATTATACGAAAAGGAAACACCCTCAAAGTCCACCTCACCGCGGACTTCACGAAGTTCAGAAGCCTGTTTCTCATCCACTTCTTCTTCTTTTTCATCAAGTATGGCGAAAACCCGTTCAGCACCGGCAACAGCTGAGAGGAGTGTATTGAATTGGTTAGCCAGGTCATTGAGCGGACGGGTGAATTGCCTTGAGTACTCGGTGAAGATGACAATGACCCCGATGGAAACAGTACCTATGCCACTCAGCGCCAAAAACCCGCCGACAGCGGCTATTACCGTGAAACTTAAGTTGTTCAGTAAATTCATCAGTTTTGGAATCAGCCCTGAGTATGATTGTGATAGGAATCCGGCTTTCTTTAAATTTTCACTCCGGATGATAAAATCACGGATCACTTTATCTTCCTGTGAAAAAGCCTTTACGATCCGTTGTCCGGAAATCGTTTCTTCTATAAACCCATTCAGTTCTCCAAGGTTCTTCTGCTGTGCTTTAAACAGCTTTCCCGTCCTGTTCGTTATCCACCTAAGACCGAAGAACATGAGAGGAACGATGAATAAGGTTAAAACAGTTAATAAAGGGCTCAAATACAGCATGACTCCGACCGTCCCGATAAGTGTCAGCACACTTGAAAAGATCTGGATGACGGAGCTATTCAAAGTGGAACTGACATTTTCAATATCATTCGTGACCCTACTCATCAACTCCCCGTGCTGACGCCGATCAAAAAAGGGAATGGACAACTGGTGAAGCTTTTTGAATAGTTGATTACGCATCGCATAAACCGTATCCTGTGCAATTCCGATCATCCAATAATTCTGAAGCCACATGGATAGGGAATAAAATATGTAGACTCCGAGAAGCCCTAAAAGAAGGCTGATCAGCCCCCCACTATCTCTTGTGACAATATAATCATCAATGGCCATCCCAACAAGAAAGGGGCCAAGCAATCCCAAAACCGAGCTTATCAGTACCATGAAAAGGACACATAATAGCAGGCTTTTATTCGTTGCCAAGTAGGGAATGATCCTTTTTACCGTATTCCAGGAGTTGACCGGTTTAGACTTTGCCTTATCGGGAGATATTCTTCGACTCAAGCGAAATCCCCTCCTCCCCAAACTGTGAGCGAACGATTTTTCGATAAAGATCGCTTGTTTGCATCAAATCCTGATGTTTCCCCAGCGCAAGGACTTGACCGCTTTCAAGCAACAAGATTTTGTCTGCCTCCATGGCTGTACTGATTTTTTGTGTAATGATGAGCGTTGTGCATGTATAGTCCTTTAAAGCGGCAAGCAATTTACTTTCCGTCTTCAAATCCAGCGCACTTGTACTATCATCCAGAAGGAGAATCTTCGGTTTGCGCACCAATGCTCTTGCAATCGATAAGCGCTGTTTTTGCCCTCCAGACAGATTCACTCCTTTTTGCCCTAACTGGGTTTCATATTGCTTCGGAAGTTTCATTACGGTCTCATGGACCTGGGCATGCATGGCCGCAGCCATGATTTCCTCCATCGAGGCACCCTCTTTTCCCCAAGCGACATTATTTTTTATGGTCCCCGAAAAAAGCAGGGCCTCTTGCGGTACATAGCCGATCCTGTTCCGTAGCGAATTCAAGGGAATATCTTTCAGGTCTTGGCCATCAATTTGAATGGAGCCGCTTTCAACTTCATATAATCTCGGAGATGTCTTCCCTGATCCTGTCGCTCCTATGATGGCAAGCGATTCTCCCGGATCGATGGAGAAGGTCAGGTTTTTCAATATCGGGGTTTCGGTTCCAGGATAGCGGAAAGATACATCCAGAAACTTAATGCCTCCCCCATTGACGGCCCCACTCTTGCTTTCCGCCTTACCTTCATCAATATCTATCGGGGTTTCAAATATTTCCGTCACACGTTCCGCTGATGCCTTTGCACGGGAAATGACCATGATCAGCCATGAAAAAACGGAAAGGGATGCCGCAATCCTCGTGGCATAGTTGACAATCGCCACAACTTCCCCTACCTGTATATCTCCCGTCGTTATAAATTCACTTCCAAGCCAGAGAATGATCAGAATCGCCACATTCATGACAAGCATCAGCACAGGCATCGTCGTTTCAATTAAACGAAGGGAAGACACAGTCTTTCTTTTCAACTCTTCATTCGCATCGTCAAATCGGCCGATTTCATGCTCCTTACGAAGAAAAGCTTTGATCAAGCGCATGCCTATCAGGTTTTCCCTCATGACACCATTGACATTATCGAGTTTTTTCTGGACGAGCTTAAACAGCTTAGCCGCCCGTTTCATAACCCACCCCAAGAAGAAAACAAGAACCGGAATTGAAATGACCAATACAAGGGATAATTTCAAATCGACCGAAATAGCCATTATCGCTCCGCCGATTACGATCAACGGCGCCCTTGCCATGATACGCAAGCCCATAAAAACCGTATTTTGAAGTTGGGTCACATCATTCGTCATCCTTGTAATCAACGAGGAAGTCGGGATATTATTCAAGTTCGCAAAAGAAAACGCCTGTATTTTACCAAAAAGGCTTGTCCTGACATCATGTCCAAAGCTTTGACTTACATGTGATGCCGTAAATGAATTAACGATCCCGCCAAGAAATGAAAAAACGGAAAGTCCAACCATGACACTTCCCCATTTAATCACCACCGATATATCTTTCTGCAAAATGCCATCATCAATGATTTTTGCTATAAATAGAGGTTGTAACAGCTCTACCCCGAGTTCCACAATCATTAAGGATAAAGCAAGAATGATCAAAAGCCAGTATGGCTTAAGAAATGAGGACAATTTTTTCATCTATGACACCTTCGATTCTCCGTATGTAAATAGCATCTTCTCATCCTCTCATTATACATTTTTATACAGATTTTTTAAAAGGTTTTAACTGTTTTAAAGCATTGGTAAATATCTTGAATTTTTTTTATAAATATCCTTGACAAATAACAGGAAATAAGCGAAAATTCTAATTGATAATGATTTTCAATTTCATTATCGATCTCTGAAATTTGATAAGCAAATACGATATTCTCTTATCGTACCCTTTTGATATTGTACATAGATACAATGTCGCCCCGGCTTCTCTGTGCCTAGTAAAATTATATGCTCATTAGCGAATGCAAGTCACTAGAATATTGCCCCCTCTTTATTCAAGTAATTTATTCACGTTGGAAGCATATTAGGCAGCCGGGGATTATTTTTTTTCAACTATTAAACTTACATATATGATTAAAGGAGCAGGATGATCATGAAACTAGAAAATATCATTAAAGAACGGCGCAGCATCAAACGATTTAAGGACATTCCTGTTCCTATTGATACCATCCAATCATTATTGGAAACTTCGACATGGGCACCGAACCATAAAATGACCCAGCCATGGCGCTTTGTCGTGGTGCATGGTGATAGCCGTTTAAAACTCGCAGAAGCAACACGTGCATTCATGGAAGGCAAAGAGAAGGACCCTGAAAAGAAAAAAGCAGCCGGACAGCGAGGATATAATAAACTCATAGGTGTACCGATGTTTGTCGCAGTGATCATGGAAGAGAATCCGAATCCCATGACACGCGAAGAAGATTATGCGGCTACAAGTGCCTTGATCCAGAATTTCAGCCTGCTTGCCTGGGAACAAGGAATCGGGATGATATGGGAAACATACGGCATGATACACAGCACGGAGTTTCGTGAAGCTTTGGGCGTGAAACCAGGCGAGAAGATCGTCGGCAGCCTTCACGTTGGCTATCCCGATATGATTCCTGCCCCGCGTCCAAGGACCGCGATCGATCGACTCCTGACCATTATGGACTAACATAAAAGGAAAGCCTCAAATCTTCCATTTGGAGGCAGACTGTAGACAAACTCGATGAAACCGGGTTTTCTACAGTTTTTTTATTGCTTTTTATTTCAACGTTGATTTCAGCTCCAGGCACTCGCTTTTCGCGGGCGGTCCGCCCTCGGCTTACGCCTGCGGTGCCTCCCTAGACGAGCTTTTCCCCCAGGAGTCTCCTGCCTCACACTCCACTCAACTTTGTTTTAACATATAGATAGAACTTATTCCCAACTTATTCCTACATTCTTTTTTTGTATTATATAGAAGTATTTAACTTGAAGTGATTAGGGTGCTTTCTAAACATGATTCTATTCAGCAAGACCAACTCGAAGTAATTACTTAAATCAATTGGTGCCAGTGAATCATTTGGCTCGTAAACTTGATGTGCCATTGACATCTCTTTCATTTATAATTTGGCGAGAGTTATGTATAAGGTTGGGCGCCCTTTTTATCCGTTTCAAGAGCGTCAACTCCGTCTCTGCTTTAGCCACTTGACATATTGGTTATTAAATTAAAACAGACGCTCTGAACCCCACAGCGCGTCTGCTTAGCTTGGAATGATTATCCCCACGGTCATTGCCACTACCTTAAAGAACCAGATGAAAAAAACCAGCGTATGTATAGTGATTAAAAGATTAATCACAAAAACCCCCCCTTCTATAAGGAGGGCCCTAAACGCTCATACTCAAAAGAACTCGTGATATAATGCCTGAATTGCCGTCTCTTCGTTGTGCCCTTTCACACCGAACATCATGCTTACCTCCGAAGAGCCCTGGTTGATCATCTCAATATTCACCTTTGCTTCGGCCAAGGCTTTTGACGCTCTTGCCGTTGTACCGACATTATGGCGCATTCCTTCCCCTACAACCATGATCAAGGCAAGATCATGCTCCACATTCACTTCATCGGCATGAAGCTCTTTCTTGATTCGGGAAATGATTTTCTTCTCGGCATCCCCTTTCATCTGGTCCTGCCTTAGAATAAGCGTCACATCATCGATGCCTGATGGAATATGCTCATATGAAACTCCATAATCCTCGAGGATGTGCAGCAGTTTCCGGCCAAAACCAACTTCCCGGTTCATCAAATATTTGCTAATGTAAATACTGCAAAATCCTTTATCACTTGCAATCCCAATAACCGGCCCGTTCGTATTATCCCGTGTATTCACAATGCGGGTCCCTTGTGCCGCCGGATTGTTCGTATTCTGGATATGGACAGGTATTCCCGCGCGGAATGCAGGAATCAGCGCCTCATCATGAAATACCGAGAATCCTGCATAAGAAAGCTCACGCATCTCACGATAGGTTAGTTCCCGGATTCCCTTCGGGTTGGAAACCACATTTGGATTCACCGCATAAACGGCATCCACGTCCGTAAAGTTCTCATATAAATCAGCTTTGACCCCATTCGCAAGAATCGAACCTGTAATATCGGAACCGCTTCTTGAGAAGGTTAACACGTCACCATCTAATGTATATCCGAAGAATCCTGGGAATACAACGATTCCTGGCTCATCACGCAGAGCATATAACCGATCATAAGACTCTGGCAGCACCCTGGTAAATCCGCCTTCATCCGTTACGATCAAGCCTGCCTTCTTCGGATTGATATACTGTGCCTCCACTCCAAGGCTTTGGAAATAACCTGCGACCAACTTCGCATTATTATCCTCGCCACCGGCCTTCAAGGCATCCAGATAGCGCTTCGGGTCAGTTTGGTCTGCATGCAGCAGTGCCATTAAATTTTCATGAATCCCTGTGATGACACTCCCGGATATATCCAACTCTTCAGCAATGCTCGCATAGCGGGATACAACATCTTCTATCAAATGCTCTCCGTTATCCCCGCGCAACTGCTGTTCCGCGGCTTCAATCAATAAATCCGTCACCTTTATATCATCGGAATTGCGTTTTCCCGGAGCGGAAACGACCACAATCTTCCTCTCTGGATCAGAAACAACAATTTCGAATACCTTCCTCAACTGTTCACCTGACGCAAGTGAACTTCCACCAAACTTTGCAACTTTCATCTCGACATCCCCTATTTTCGTAAATATTCTGTCAAAATTAACTCTCCCTATTATTACGCTTTTTCTCGAAACAATCAAGTGGGAATTCCATTATAGGAGGACATTTGTACTTTTAAAAAGGACAGAACGACAGAACCATCGATCGAAATTAGCTAAAAACTAAAAAAAAGACAACGGGCATATGCCCATTGTCTTTTTTTTAGTTTTTAGCGATTATCCACGGTTTCTGGGTATAAGTCATGGTTCATCAAGCGGTAATTCGCCATTTCCTCATACTTCGTACCTGGTTTCCCATAATTCGTGTAAGGGTCGATGGAAATTCCGCCCCTAGGTGTAAACTTGCCCCAGACTTCAATATATTTAGGGTCCATCAATTCGATTAAATCATTCATGATGATGTTCATGCAGTCTTCATGGAAATCACCATGATTGCGGAAGCTGAATAAATAAAGTTTCAAAGACTTGCTTTCCACCATTTTCACACTGGGAATATAGCTGATATAAATGGTAGCAAAATCCGGCTGGCCCGTGATCGGACATAGACTAGTGAATTCCGGGCAATTGAATTTGACGAAATAATCCCGGTTCGGATGCTTGTTATCGAATGACTCAAGGATTTCAGGAGCATAGTCGAATGTATATTTTGTTCCTTGATTTCCAAGCAGTGTGATATCTTTTTTTAATTCTTCTTCTTTTCTTCCAGACATGAAAAGTCCTCCTAATCCCACATATCAGGGAGATTCATAAAATGGGCCTCTATATAACAAAAACCATATCTCCTCAAAGATATGGTTGATTCGCGAAAAATATCAAAGCCATAGTTTTTTTAAGAGGGTGATGCTATGAACCTCTCCCGTTTATCGGAAAATATTTTAAAATTGTCATAGTAAATATAGTAAAAAATATCTAATCTGTCAATCATACATTTTAAATTTGGTTTGATTCTTAAGGGCATTCAGCTTAAAATGTAGAAGAAGTTTATCCTACATGAAGGAAGAGATTAAGTCAATGTGGATTTTTGCAGCCCTCATCACGAGTTTATGTTTCGGAATCAATAACAGCATTTTTAAATGGAGCAGCGGAAAAGGGTATTCCAAGATACATATCCAATTTTTCTTTTATTTTTCAGCTTTTATTTTGTCCATCGTTTATGGTGTATTTATGGATGGTTTGCAGCTGAACTGGCTGTCCATCATGCTTGGTGCAGCAATTGGTGTACTGAACGCCAATGGTAACATCCAGATGGCAAGCGCCTTTGAAAAAGGTCCGGCAAGCTTGACATCTCCATTAATCGCAGCGAATGCCATATTCCCCATTCTCTGTGCAGCTTTAATTTTTCACGAACATATTTCTTCCTTGCAGTGGAGTGGAATCGCCTGCATGTTTATCGCTACATTAGTCATCCAATATACCCCTAATGCAAAAGGTAATCATCAATATTTCCCATGGATGATGCACACATTACTCTCCATCTTATCTTTTGGTGTGCTCGGCATTCTTATGACGACATCAACACGTCTTCATTTAAACTCCCTTGATATCCTTGTATCAATGTATGGAGGCGGAATGCTTTATCTTCTTTCGGCTCTAGCCTTTAAAAAAGAAAAAATCAAGCTAAAGGAAGTCAAAATCGGTTCCTTAGTAGGCTTTTTAAGCATGATAGGCTATGGATGTTATTTCTTTGCCTTGAACACCGGCATCGCAAGCATCATTTTCCCTGTCGTCAGCCTGAACTGTTTGGTTGTCGTATTCGCTGGATGTTATATATTCAAGGAAAAACTAAAAACCTATCAAATTGCCGGTGTTCTTGCAGCATTAATCGGTATTATTTTAACTAAAATATGAATATAGTTCGTTTAATAAAAATAACCTGGCTGTCATGTATGCTAGCCAGGTCGTTTTTTATTAAACCGGAAAATGGAGTAGGTCAAAAAAAAGTGTTGACACCTCCTTAAAAATATCAGATAATTTTGAATATTAACTTTCTCAATTTTACTGCTTTTGAAATGTTTGATTATCCTTCTGCCACGGGTATAAAAGAAATAGGTACAACCACCTCATTTAATTCTGAATCAGGAAAGGAAAGATGCATAATGGTAAAAGTTACAGTAACAGTTGATTTCCAAGGAAAATCTTATCAAACTAATGTCCTTACTAAACCGGGTACTGATCATGAAGTAATTTTACAACAAGCCCTTCATCAAGTTGAAAAACAATGGAAAGCATAAAAAAGCAGGCATCGCAATAGATACCTGCTTTTTTATTACCATAAATACTATCCAAAATACTTTCCATATGCACGATTAACGACCCTCTTGCAGCAATTCCCTCCTACTTTAAAACACTTTTTAATTGTTTTTTCAAAAGACACTACAATCAAGATGTCAATTTGTGTACTAGAATTTTTTTAAATATAAAAGTACATTAAAAACCTGTCTCAGTTTGTAGACAAAAGGTTCTATAATAAAGTTAATTGGAACGGAGGGTACGAGAACCCTGCGGGAAAAGCGAGTGCCTGGAGTGAAAATTAACGGTTGTCAAAAGTCTTAGACGGTCCCTTAAGAGACCGTCTTTTTCTATTAAACTAAACTTCTTATTAATGGCATGGAACGTTCTTGGAGGCTATCGGAAAACAGACTATAAGAAATGAGCTTCTTCTTGTACTGTTTAACTACATCCACGCGGTCGCTGTAAATATATACAAATAACCTAACATCCTTTTTGCCTCTTTTAGTATCAATGACCAATGGAGTACAGCTGTTCTCTGGATGTAAAAACAAATGCTCGTTTCCTGGGAATATATGATTTTTCTTCAAAAACCTAGCGTTATTAAAATAATTAATAACTTGAATTTTTTCTTCACCTTCCAAACGTTTTCCGTCAAAGGTTACGATCGCATTCCCGCCACTAATTTCTGCGTGTATTTTAAATTTGCTGATAATCCAATTAACTGCATCGGTTGGAAGACAGGAAACCAATATTTTTAACAAACTTAAGATAATTGTCAAAATCAAAACCGGCAAAGTCAATTCATCATCTCCGCTACATTTATAAATTAATTCTTACATAACTTATTATACCAAAAGGGGCTGACCGTTTTTCTTAGTAGATGTGTCCGTTCTATTAACGTTTCACTTTAGTAAACATTGCACTTAAACGCACGGGCGCGCTTCAAAAAAGAGTAAATATAATGTTGCGAAATGGTTATACTAAACAATATGGTTTCGGCCACATCCTTGTTAACAAACTTCCATGAATGAAATGGATAGACCGGTTTAAAAATCAAAAAAACTGGGCGTCATCAAGACACCCAGTTTTTCCGGAATCGATTATTGATATCCCCAAATCATTGTTAGCATTGTACCGAAAATTGTAACCAATGCAACGAACAATCCGTAATAAACGTTTGTATAAATCGATGCTTTATCTTCAGACTCTCCTGCATGCATGAACATAACAAATTGAAGTGCTGCTTGCATGAAAGCTGTAACAAGTAAGATGATCACACCCATTTTCAGTGAGAGATCAAACATAATAACTGATAGTGCGACCAAAGTCAGGACTAGCGAAAAAGCAAATCCCATAACTTGGCCCCGTGGGAATAATTCTTTCATATTACATCATTCCTTTCAGGTAGACGAAACTGAAGATGAAAATCCAGACAACGTCCAAGAAATGCCAGTAAAGTGAAAAGATGAAAGCCTTGTTTGTTGTCTGTGGAGTCATACCGCGTTTTTTAATCTGCATGATGATGAAGGTTCCCCAGAATAAACCAAGTGTAACGTGAGCTCCATGCGTACCTAGTAGTGTGAACAAACTAGATAAGAAAGCACTTGTTTGAATCGTTGCTCCTTCATGTACATACTCCACGAATTCATAAATTTCGACTCCTAAAAAGCCTAAACCAAGAATAAGGGTGATAATGAAGAAACCAATCGTCGCTTTCTGCCTGCCAAGTCTCATCGCATTGATTCCAAGACCTATGGTAAAACTACTGGTTAAAAGAAAGATTGTTTGAAACATCAGGGTTGGGACTTTAAAAAGATGTTCCCCTGTTGGACCATTTCCAGTACCACCAACCAATACAAAATAAGTGGCGAACAGTGTAGCGAAAAGAGCTATTTCTGCTCCTAGGAAAATCCAGAACCCAAAAATCTTTAAGCGATTTTCTTCCGTGCTATATTCAAGTGGCAGCGAGTTATCTATTTTCATTACTTAGCACCTCGCAATTTATTTTCAGTTTCTTCGATCTCTTCAACTGAGATATAACGTCCGTGATCTTTTTCGAATGAACGGTGAATCATACAAGCAAAGATACCGATCGTTGCAATGATCGCAATGATCCACATGCTGAATACCAATGCAAAGCCCCAAACGAAGAAGATACAGCTCATGATAAACGGCACGCCACTGTTATTTGGCATATGAATCTTTTCTACTTTACCGCCAAATAATTTAAAGCCTTTTTTCTTTGCATCCCAGAATGCTTCTGTAGAAGCAACTGTTGGCACAACTGCAAAGTTATATTCAGGGATTGGTGTATGTGTAGCCCACTCTAGAGAACGTGCATCCCATGGATCGTTTGAGATATTTCTTGATGCATAACGAGTACTCCAATAGATATTGTACACAATAAGTGCAAAACCTATTGCTAAACCAATCGCTCCAACGAAAGAGAGCATATTCAATGGACCATATCCTGTTGATTCAGAGTACGTATACATACGACGTGCCTGCCCATCTAAACCAGTGATGAACATCGGGAAGAAGGTTACATTAAAGCCGACTATAATGAACCAGAACGACCATTTCCCAATTTTTTCGCTCAACATGAAACCGAACATTTTTGGCCACCAGTACGTGAAACCGGCAAGTACGGCAAATACAGTACCAGGGATTAAAACGTAGTGGAAGTGAGCTACTAAGAACATTGTATTATGGTATTGGTAGTCAGCACTTGCCATGGCAAGCATTACCCCTGTTACCCCACCGAGCGTGAAAATCGGAATGAAAGCTAAAGAGTATAGCATTGGAACGGTAAATACGATTTTACCTTTCCAAAGTGTGAACAACCAGTTGAAAATCTTAACACCAGTCGGGACGGCAATTGCCATCGTGGTAATCGAGAAGATACCATTAACCATTGCGCCGTGACCCATTGTATAGAAATGGTGAGCCCATACAATGAAAGATAGAGTAGAAATAGCTACCATGGAGATAACCATCGAATTATACCCGTACAGGTTACGACGTGCAAATGTCGAAATGATTTCACTGTAAATACCGAAAGCTGGAAGAATTACTATATAAACTTCAGGATGTCCCCAAACCCAGAACAAGTTCGCCCAAAGCATATCGCTACCGCCATTGGCCATCGTAAAGAATTGAGTTCCGAATAGACGATCCATTGTCATCAACGCAAGTGCCACTGTCAATACAGGGAACGCGAAAACGATAATGAAGTTTGTAATCAAGATAGACCATGTGAACATTGGCATTTTCATTAAGTTCAGGCCAGGTGCTCTCATTTTCAAGATGGTTACGATAAAGTTGATACCAGTCATTAATGTACCAATACCTGCGATTTGAAGTGAAATCGCGTAATAGTTCGAACCGACTGATTCACTGAAATCGTTACTTGCCAGCGGGAAGTAAGATGTCCAGCCTGCATCAGGAGAACCACCGACTACGAAAGAGATGTTAAATAGCATTGCCCCCATGAAGAATAACCAGAAGCTTACTGCGTTCAGGCGTGGGAATGCTACGTCACGCGCTCCAATTTGTAATGGTGTAACAATGTTCATTAACCCAATGATAAATGGCATAGCCATGAAGAGGATCATGACGACCCCGTGTGTTGTAAATACCTCATTATAATGCTGTCCATCCAAAAGACCGTTATCTGGAATAGCCGTTTGAGCACGCATCATAAGAGCATCGACGCCACCGCGGAAAAGCATAAGCAGTGCTGCCAAGATGTACATGATACCAATACGTTTATGGTCAACCGTTGTTAACCACTCACGCCATAAGTAACCCCATTTTTTAAAATAGGTAATTCCGACAACAACCGCAATCATGGTTAAACCAATGGCAACCATGGATGCATATATCGCAGGACTTGGATGAGGTACGGCAAATCGATCAAAGTAATCCATACTTTTGTGACTCCTTTCAGGAAAATATTCCTTATCTTGTAAACCTAGTTGTTTTCTTATCTTGTAAACCTAGTTGTTTTATTGAACGAAATTAATTCTTAGTGATTCATGTTGCTGTGTTCTGAATGATCCTCGTGTGAATCCTTGGAATCATGTTCTTCAGTATCAGAAGATCCGTGGTCATGACCAGCATTTTCCCCTTCAGGAGCTGGTGAAAACTCTAAGTGAGTTCCAGTGTATGTGGATTGTCCCACATGACCAGGTTTTAATAATTCATTGAATTTTTCCTCAGTAATCGGTTTAGCAGTAGCTTTAATTTCATCTACCCACTTATCGTAATCTTTTGCTGACATTGCATTAACGTTAAACGTTTGCTGAGCAAAACCTGAACCACTGAAGTTTGAATT
This sequence comes from Bacillus sp. ISL-57, assembly GCF_018613135.1. Lineage (NCBI taxonomy): Bacteria > Bacillati > Bacillota > Bacilli > Caryophanales > Bacillaceae > Bacillus > Bacillus sp. ISL-57. Next base: position 242,198 of record NZ_JAGGQV010000019.1, read on the forward strand.
TCGACCCATATACTCACCTGGTACATCAGCTGCTAAGTGCAACGTATTAACCATGTCCGACATCGCGTATTTTTGTCCTCCAAGTTGCGGAATCCAGAAACTTGAAATTGGACCGAATGAGTAAAGTTTAAATTCGATTGGTCGGTTAGTCGGTATAAACAGATAGTTGACCGTTTCGATATCTTCTTCCGGATAACTAAAATGCCACTTCCAGTTGGAAGATGAAGCGTAAATAACTAAAGGTTCTTGATCTCCGTATCCTTTAGGTGTTGCCTCAACTTCATTTGTTGTTTTAACAGTAACAACGGATAGGAAAGCGACGATTATAATTGGGATCGCAACCCAAATTATTTCAAGAACCTTACTTCCTTCAATATGAGGCGGTTCATAATCATCACGTTGTTTGGAAGCACGATATTTCATTATCATGAAGATATACAGTACCATAACGACAAGGACGACAAAGGCCATTGTCCATATCGAAATCATAATAACATCTGCTTGTGTTGCAGCTACTGGCCCTTTAGGGTCCAAGACCATTAATGGGTTATCGCAACCGGTTAGCACAGTGGCAATAGTAAAAAGTATAGTTAATAGAGCCCATTTTATTTTCATAGTACTACCCCTTTCTTACATAATAAAATTCCAATTGGTAATTATTCGGACAAAGTGTTACCATGTTCACAAACCCCGACATACCAATATTAATCCCAAGTCTAAAAAAAGACAATACAAAGTGACATCTGTCACATAAAGTTCATTAAAGAGCAGTAAGAAGATGGTAAATGAACTGAAATGTTCGAAAAACTTCAGCAAATGAAATATAATAATTGTTTAACAACATACCTATGGAAATTCACTTATCAGTACAGGATTTCATATATTACTGATCAACTATCCGTTTATTACTACTCTAATATAATGAAATGAAAATTCCTCATTATACTCTCCGTGTATATTGCCTTAACCCCACTCAAGAATATGAATGAAATTACCTATCCTGTCAAGTAGGTATTTATCGTTGGAGAACATGATTTAAAACGGATTTTTTATACCCGGCCATGGAAGTTGGTAAATGATAGCCGCATTGGATACGATGTTGAATCCTTGCCTCAAATCTCTTTGGATCCAACACTGGTCAATATTATATATATATAAGGAAACAACGAGTGTGTAATTGGGCTCTTTCCCCTCGCAATACTTATTGCTTTGTCAGTATTCCTAAACAGCCGTTTAGAGTAGTCAATGGGTGAAATAATTCAGGGGTCGGTCACTTGTTGCAGGGTCATGTTATCATTCAGCAGGACAGGACTTAACCATTACAGGAAGAGGACAGTTAGTGGTTCATTCAACTCCGCCTTTAGAACCCACGACTTCCGTATTGCATCTTAAAGTAAAAGTACAAAAAAAAAACACAAAAAAAGGACTTTGGGAAAAATGTCCTTTTCTCGTGGATATAGTTAAAAATGTAATGTTAGAACTTCCTGCGTTCGGGCAGTTCAGTTTGGATATCCAAGCACATCGTATGTATTCCGTTTATGAAAGGGTTCTTTATTTTTGATACTTAACGAGTGCCGTGTATTGTATTAAAATTTAATCGTTACAAATGGTATGAAAGCGCATTCGATAGTTAAAGTCAAATTGGCTCCCTGATAAATGAATCAGCTAGTTTTGTTCAAGCATGTTAGTGAATCTGATGATAGCCAGTTCATTACGTTATATTCCTGGTTTTAGTTACTGAATTCCGTACTTCTTTTTGTATGAGTTTTAGCCTTTGATTTCATTTTGATGATTTTAGTCGTTTCGGGTTCAATTCTTTCACCTTTATGTGTATTCATTACCATTTCTTCTGTCAGGACAAAAAATATACCAACTAGAAAAATGGCAGCTGCGCTTAATGTGATGGCGATTCCAACAACGGTAAATATATAATCCTTATTGTAATCGCTTACAAAAAAGCTTAAAGCAAAAATAATAAATCCGATTACACACCCTGTGCCCGATACCCATTTCACTGCATCTAACATCTTCTGATTAGCTTCCATAATTTCATCCCCTTTCTTTCTATTTTATGACATTTCACAAATTTGTCAAATCTTTTCTATTTTTTAACATATTAACGATGAATACTTTGACAAATAGAAGCCACTACCATTCACTTTTAGGTATTCAAGACTATATAAAAGAATTGTAAAACAGTGCAAATACACTATCTATTTTTCCGATATTAACCTTTTGTATACTATTAAAAACTTCTAAATAAAAGGCCCCTGATGAATGATCAGGGGCCTTACCTCTTTCTATGGTTTTTGCAAGGTTATCGTTACCGTTTTCTCTTCAGTGCCTCGGTATACTTTAATTTTTACTTTATCGCCGATTTTCTTATCTGTATATAAGTATTTCCTTAATGCTGCGGAAGTACTTATTTTCGTTCCATCAATCTCAACAATGATATCCTGTTGCTTAAGCCCTCCATTCACCGCAGCCGACCCCGCTTCAATACTCGTCACCATTACACCGGACTTTACGGCTTCAGGAACATTTTGAATGTAATATTGCGGCAGTTCTTCCATACTGGCCAAGCTGACTCCTAAATATGGACGTGTGATTTTTCCATTTTCAATCAGTTCCGTAACAATCGGAATCACATCATTACTTGGTATGGCAAACCCTAAGCCTTCCACACCGTTTTCGGAAATCTTCAGACTGTTTATGCCGATCACTTCCCCAGCGGTGTTGATCAATGCACCGCCACTATTGCCAGGGTTGATCGCTGCATCGGTTTGAAGGACATCAAGTGCCCACTCCCCGTCCGAGGTATCGACTGAAATGGTGCGTCCGTTGGCACTGACGATTCCTTGTGTAACCGATCTTGAAAAATCAAGTCCAAGTGGGTTGCCAATTGCCAATACTTCTTCACCTGGACGCATGCTATCAGAATTCCCGAATTTAATTCCCTCTGGTGCTTTCGAGGCATCAATTGTCAAAACTGCTAAATCCGTCAAAGCGTCTGCCCCGACAACAGCTGCCGTTGCCTTTTGTCCGTCATACAATGAAATTTCGACTTCCTTAGCTCCTTCAATAACATGATTGTTCGTGATGATATAGGCTTTCCCATTAGCTTTTTTATAAATGACCCCAGAGCCAGTTCCGCTTTCAACCGTTTCGCTCTCCGTGCTTTGCCGCTGGTACGGGTTCTGGCTTTGCATCTCCTGTAAATTCACGACCCCTACAATCGATTTGGATGCTGATTCGACCATCTCTGCCCTATCATTTGAATCCGTACTTGTCGATAACTTTTCCGCCGTGACATTTTTATCCTTTTCAACACTGTCCGTTTGCTGTACACCTGCCGTTTCGGTTGACTCATTCACTGAACTTTTCCCTTGATCTATAAAGTCTCCGCCAAATAGAAATACAGATGATGTAACCATAGAAGCAACCGTTCCGGAAACAAGGCTAGTTATCCAGAGAGACTTACCCTTTTTCCGCTCTGCCTTGATTCTGACTTGCTCCTCACCATTATAATTCTCCATCTTTATCCCTCCTATGATTGTCCTTTACTTGCCACAATCATAAACAGGAATTATTAAAAAATCCTTAAGAAAATAAAGAATTCGGCTATCCTATACCAAAAATCATAAAATTTTATCGAATTCTGTATGTTGCCGCACAACAAAATAAAAAGGCCACACAGGGGCCTCCCATTCGACCATTCAGTTATCCTTACATGACTTCATAAACTTCTTTGGTCTCCTTATTCACGCCATACCAGCCCCAAGTGGTTTTGTGTCCGCTTTTCTGACTAGGTTCATCTACCTCGAAAACATGAAAAATATAATCTCCCTTTTCGGCATCATGATCATATTCGATTTGCAATTGCGAAAAGTTTTTCATATCGACGTAATCCCTCACAAGCTTCTCCGCCTGAGATTTACTTAATGCACGATCCGAATCCTTGCTTCCCTCTTTGCCTTTTGTATCCGTTGCCGCCTCATCTTCTGCTTTGGATCCTTCCTCGGTTGTTTCCTCCGTGGATTTCACATCATCATTTCCCACTACTGCTTCTATCGTGGCGGAGTCCGATACCGGGTGCATTTCCGCCGCCTTTGAAACCATTTGTTTACCTTCCCGGTATTTTGCTTTATATGCGGTTGCTTCTTCAAAATCTTTTTTGGCCGATTCAAAATCCTGTTCGTCGTATTTCTTCATTCCACTCGCCAGCAAACCTGAAAGATCCATTAACTCCCTTGATTTAAGTGTTTTTGCTTCTTTATAAGCTAATTCAAATGCCTCGTGGGCTTCTAAATAATTTTCCTCATTCAACTGACTTTTCCCTAAATCCATATTGGAATCATAATTCCTTGTTACGCAGCCTGAAGCAATCAACACAAAAAAAACAACCATGATTGACCTCTTCAATATCACCACTCCATTTACCATATTATTCTGTAAATCCATCTTAAACCATTTGATAAGGAGTCCGATACCTTTATTTCCTATCTTTTTCATTAAGGAATTGTTTACTTTCATGATTAACTTTTTACAAATAGTGGTACAGAATAGATAAATGCCGGAAAGGGTGATGAGCAGAATGATACAGGAAAAACAGACCTACCATGTCGATTTGGTCAGCGGTGACGTACTCGGACAAAAACTTGAAGAAAATCCGAGCTTCACGGTGCACGCAACTGATGAGGAACTTGCAGATTTGAAACAATGCTTGGAGGAACACCGAAAAGATGACCTGGAGGCATATGCCCGATCACATGTGCCCTACCTTCTCTATCATCATGACCGGGCAAATGATAAATACGATGCAGCCATGAAAAGGCTTTATGCCCTCATTTATAAATTAGGGGATGAAACGGCACGAAATCATATTGAAGAAATTGGCATATTGAAAGATAACAAATTCGAAGGAAATGAAGAAGTGCAAAAGTTCAAATAATAAAAAGGATCAGAACCTGAAATTCAAAGGTTCTGTTTCTTTTATGATCAATTTTACCAAAAGGTTTTCATTCCCTTGGGAATCACTATGCATTTTTAGAAGAGAGTATTTTTAATCTATATATTTATCCTTCAAATAATCCGAACCGATGCCGCCAATAACCATCAAAGCAAATGGTAAAAAATTCGATACAACTGGCATGCTTTTTAAAATGGTAATATCGGTGCCAGCAAATTTGTTAAGACCAAAAATAATCAATTTAGACACTAATAAAAATGCTCCTATTACTAACACGATATCAAAAAACATTTTCCTTTTTGGAAATGCTAACTGCTTACTTTCCCGTATTATTTTTTCTTTCAATTCCTCGTCACTCCTTAATAATTCATCTACCGTAATCTGAAATAAATCACTCAGATTAATGAGTACCTCAATACTTGGATAATTTTTTCCCGTTTCCCATTTGGATACAGATTGGCGACTCACATGAATCTTCTCTGCAAGATCATTTTGTGACCAATTTCTTTTTTCCCGTTCTTTTTTTAATCGTTCGCTAAAAATCATAATGAGTTCATCGCCTTTCCTACTCCTAGTATTTTGAGATGAATCGTGCAAAGTAAAGATAGTAATGAGCGCATTACTATGCAACCTATGAGTGACACCGAAGAAAACCTTGATATATCAAGGTTTTCCGTTTAATATTCCGGAACTGCTGTAGAAAGAAAAACCACAAAAAGTGCCAGTTGATTTCAGAAATTCGCTCCCTTTCCGCCGACTGTCTGCCAAGCCTCCTCGGCGCAAGCGCCTCCGGGGTCTCGGCTAGCCAGTTATTCGGCAGGAGTGTCGCAAGTTTCTTCAATCTAATGAGGGTTTCATAAAACAATAAAACATCAACAAGTATAACCTCATTTAGTTTTAAAATCATGGTTCGGGATGTAGCCACTCTAGACACCTGTGTTGCTTACAGTTTTTTTAAAAAAACATTCCAGTTGAATTGGAACAGGTGTTCGAGACTCCTGCGGGAAAAGCGTGTCCAAGGAAGACTCCGCAGGCGCAAATGTCGCCGAGGGAACCGCCACGGAAAGCGAGTACCTGGAGTGGAAATAAACTTCAGAAACCTGATCCCTTTCCGCCGATTGTCTTCCAAGCGTCTTCGGGGTTTTAGTTAGCCAGTTAAGCAGCTACTCAATTCTATAATCTTTCTACTAAATAAGCCATCTTGCCATCACATAATTGACCTTAATTCAAAAAAAGCCTTGTATAGACAAGACTTTTAAACCTATTTTTTCCTGCCTGTTTAACCACACGAAGCATTTTTTTATTTCGCTCTTTGATCCTTTTTGCACTAATACTTTCACAATATAACAACTGGAAGTTATCAAAGGGTAGTAAGGTCTGATTAATATCATTACTCACTTTTAATATAACTTTACCTTTTCGTTATGTAGTTGTTTTGCACATAAAAAAGGGTTGCCTCGGCAACCTCCCTATAATGAAGGAACTGTCTCCAGCTCCCGGTATATATTCATTGCATTGACACGCAATCATAACGTTTCATTATTAAATGTTCCACTCTTTTAATTCGAGTCTCCGCACTTTATGTACAACGTGTGGATCATTTTCCGCTAAAGAGAGTGCTTCTTCAAATGTGTCTGCAATATAGACAACCAAGCCGCCTGAGCCATCCGCAAAAGGGCCTCTTGCAAAAACCTTCCCTCTACGATCAAGTTCGTTTAAATACTCGATATGATGTGGACGCACTTCTATATTTTTTTCAGCATCAATCATATGTAAAATTGCTGCATAATAAGCCATGCTCTTCCACTCCCTAATTTCGGTTCCATACAACCAGCTTCATTTCTGTCATTTCTTCAACTGCATATTTTAATCCTTCACGTCCAGTTCCACTTTCCTTCACACCACCGTACGGCATATTATCCACACGGAATGTCGGAATATCGTTGATCATGACTCCACCAACTTGTAAATTTTCCGCTGCATCCAGTGCTGTACCTACATCGTTCGTATAAATCCCTGCCTGCAGGCCATAAATTGAATCATTCACCAAATCAATAGCTTGTTCTACTGATTGAATCATGTTAATCAAAACGATTGGGGCGAATACTTCTTGACAAGATACCTTTGTGTGAGTATCTGCATCCAAGATGACGGTCGGATGAAGGATATTGCCTTCCGCTATTCCACCTGTTGCAATCTTGGCTCCACCTTGTTTCGCCTCATCAATCCAATTGAGGCTTCTTTCAACATCATTTGGGGAGATCAAAGCGGAAATATCCGTTTCTGGATCAAGCGGATCACCTAATTTTAATAGTTTGGTTGCTTCTATAAACTTTTCAACAAAGCTATCGTAGATTTCTTCATGAGCATAAACCCTTTGCAAAGAAATACATACTTGTCCCTGATTGGAAAATGCTCCCGTCACACAACGAGAAATGATCTTATCGATATCCACACCCCTGTCAATGATGACAGCTGCATTGGATCCCAGCTCCAGCGTCACTCGTTTCAATCCGGCTTTGTTGCGGATGCCAATCCCGACTCCTGGGCTGCCGGTAAAAGTAATCATACTTACTCTAGAATCAGTGACCAACTTGTCTCCAACCACTCTTCCTCCACCCGTGACCACATTTAATGCTCCTGCAGGCAATCCGGCTTCCTGTAATAATTCTCCGAGGAACAGAGAGGATAGAGGTGTTTGGCTTGCTGGCTTTAATACAATTGTATTCCCTGCGGCGATAGCAGGACCTACTTTATGAGCGACTAGATTCATGGGGAAATTGAAAGGTGTTATGGCTCCAATCACTCCAATCGGTTCACGTACAGTGTAACCGAGTCGGTTTTCGCCGCCTTGGGCGGCATCCAGCGAAAGCGTTTCTCCATGAATTCGTTTCGCTTCTTCAGCGGCAAACTTGTAGGTTTCAATTGTCCGCGCCACCTCGCCCTTAGCGGTTGTAACTGGCTTTGCTGATTCAATAGATATGATTTGGGCGGCTTCATCCGCGCGCTCCTCAAGAAGATGGGCCAATGTTTCCAGGATTTTCGCACGTTGATGGGCTGGCATTTTTGCCATCACCTTAGCTGCTTTTTGCGCCGCTTCAATAGCTTGGTCGGTTTCTTCGTCTGTGGCCAGGGGGATTTCAGCTATGACTTCTCCTGAATAAGGAGAACGAAGCGAACTATACTCCTTCCCCTCCACCCATTCCCCTTTAATTAGTAAATGTTTTTTTTCTACTTTATCTATGATTGTCATGTTTTCAGCCACCCTTCACTCTTTGTAAGTGCTTCATCTAAAGATTAGAGGCAATTTTTGAAACAGCCGATTCCATTCTTGGAAAATAATACTCTTCTAATTTTGTCGTTAAGCCACCGTGACCAAATTTACAGTGATTATTTTCACTCTCGGAACTTCGCTTAATAAATTCAAGAAAATACAATATACTATTGCGCCTTTCTAGAATGTTACTAATTCCTTGCTTATAAAACCAAGCATCGATGGTATTATAAACTCCTCTATTAATCCCATACTTTTCATTACAAACTTTAATAAAGGATAAATCAGTTAAGTTTATTATCTCTTCTACATCTAATAGCAATTTGTCCCCTCCTTGCTACTTAGCTCTGCTAATTGAAATGTACTCAATTCCAAAACGATTTATCAATTGGAGTTTTTTCATTTCCTAAATCTACTATCTTTTAGCTTAATTGGTGCTTTTGTTTAGTACTTTTCAGTGCCTTTTGCATAAAAATGATTTCTTCACCCAGCATTGAAATACGTTCCAAAACTTCCTCATCAACCAGTTCGTTTTGTGAATTGAAATGGTCATTATGAGCATAAACAGAGCCAGGTGCAACAAATGCACGGAAATAGCTGGCTATAGGTTTCAGCTGATTTTCAATGACTAAATAATGCTGGTAGGTTCCACCGGTAGCGACTAGCCCCATTACTTTATTACGGAAATCCTTCGGGGGTATTAAATCAAATAAGTTTTTAAGAGCTCCTGTAATTGACCCTTGGAATATTGGAGTTCCTATAATGTAAAAGTCTGCTGAGGTAACGATATCAATTACCTTTTTCGTATCTCCAGTGTATGTTGACGGATTACGGCCATCACAAAATTGAACATCATACTTTTTCAAATCAAGCAATTCGACTTCTATATCAGGATGGTTATTCTTAACTTCCTCTAAAACCTTTTCAATAACAACTTTCGTCTTAGTTCCTATTATCGTTCCTGAAATCCCCAGTAATTTCATTTCACTTTTCCTCCTTATTAAAACCCTACGATAAAAGCGTCTACCCAAAAATTTCTATTATCTCATTATGAACGGGTCAGGAATCGGCTCAGATGATGTATTGATCCAAACCACTTTATCTTGCAAATATTCATGAATCGCTTCATAACCGCCTTCTCTTCCATAACCGCTTAGGCCAGATCCGCCGATTGCAGCAATTGGTGAAATACTTCGATAGGTATTCACCCAAACGATTCCAGCACGTATAGCTTTCGCGACTCGATGAGCTTTTGCAATATCACTCACCCAAATTCCTGCTGCCAATCCGTAATCAGTACTGTTTGCTAATTGAATAACCTCTTCTTCATTTTTAAAAGGGATAACACTTAACACAGGGCCAAATATTTCTTCCTTTGTAATACGGGAATTATTATCGTGATGCTCGAAGATCGTGGGCTCAAAATACCAACCTTTCTCTAAATATTCAGGCTTTTTACCTCCACAAACAAGTTTTCCACCTTCATCTAACCCGATAGCCACGTATTTTTCGACTCGCTCCAATTGGGCCTGCGTAGCCAGCGGTCCCATTTCTGTTTCATCTTGAAAAGGATCACCAATCTTGATTTTCGATACTCGGTCTACAAGTTTTTGCATCACTTCATCGTAAATATCGACATGTAAAAATGCACGCGAACCTGCCACACAACTTTGTCCTGAAGCACCAAATATACCAGCTATGATACCCATCGCCGCATTATCCGGATTAGCATCCTCAAACACGATATTGGGTGATTTCCCTCCAAGTTCAAGTGATACCTGTGCAAAATTTTGAGCAGAATTACGAACAATATGCCGTGCTGATTCTGAACCTCCCGTAAATGCCACACGCCTTACAAGAGAATGGGAGGTGAGTGTATCGCCTACAGGAGTTCCAAAGCCGGTAACTACATTTACTACACCAGGCGGAAAACCAGCTTCTTCAACCAGTTTCACCAGTTCCAATAGAGAGGCCGAAGTCATTTCCGAAGGTTTAATGACTATGGTATTTCCTGCTATAAGTGCAGGTGCAAGCTTCAAGGTTGTTAAATAAAGAGGGGAATTCCAAGGAGTAATGGCGGCTACTACCCCCAGGGGCTCTTTGGATGTAAAAGCGAACATTTCTTTTTTATCAATTGGTAAGGTTTGACCATGGATTTTATCTGCTAGACCTGCATAGTAATAGAAAAATTCAGGTAAATATTTTACCTGACCACGCATTTCGCGTATTAATTTCCCATTATCCAGTGATTCGACTTTCGCAAGTTCTTCAGAGTGATCAGCAATCAGCTCTCCAAGCTTTCTAACCAGACGCCCCCGCTCCGTGAATGTCATATTGGTCCATCCTGAATGCAAGAATGCATTATGCGCAGATTGAACGGCACGATTTACATCTTCAGCATTCCCTTTAGCGACTTGACACCAAGCTTCTTCGGTTGCAGGGTTATAACTATCGAAATATTCACCACTTGATGATTCTACCCATTCCCCATTTATATACATCTGATATTTCTTCAGCTCTTTCACATCGAGTCACCCCTTTGCTTTTGTCTTTCAATAAACGACCTAATAGCTTCGTTCACTATTTTAGATCCTTCTATCGGCAGCATATGCCTCATATTTGGTACTATCATTAATTCTGAATCCACAATCTTTTCATGCATTTGTCTTGCCATTTCGGGATTTGAACCTACATCATGCTCCCCTGTTATAATTTGGGTCGGTATATTAATCTGGTGGATTTGCGGCCACAATTCTTCATCCGCAGTTGCAAAAAGTGTATAGGCCGCTAAATATGAAGCAGCATCGTTTGTCTGAAGTCTTTCTCGGATTTTACTGACGGTTTCTTCCTTTGAATTCAAGAATTCAATATTAAACCAGCGTTTAATGGCCGGTTCAATTGTTGCCAAAGGGCCCGTTATTTTCACTTCTTCCACTCTTTTTAAAACGGCTTTCCTCTGTTCCTTCGTCCGATTGGCCACTCCGTTCATAATTGTTAGCGTTTTCACTTTATCCGGATATTTTAATGCAAATGCCTGAGCGACCATACCACCCATGGAGAAACCAATAATATGGCTTCCTTTAATCCGTAAGTGATTCATTAGTTCTTCTATCTGCTCAACAAACTGTGAAAGGGAATAAGGACCCGGAGGATGCTCGGATCCTCCGTGCCCAACCATGTCATATGTGATAACACGGAAATGTTTCGACAATTCTTCAACTTGTTTTTCCCACATCGTAAGATCAAGACCAACACCATGAATAAAGATAAGCGATTGACCAATCCCTTTCTCTTCATAATGAAGCGAATCTTTTCCATGCAATGTAGTTGGCATTAAACCAGCCCCATTTCAACCATATCTTGATGCCTGTTTCCTGTTCTCGGATGAGGACGTCCTCCTGTAGAAGCCCCAATGGCAACAACGATCTCATCGGCCCTTGGTGCATCAGGTATAGAAGCTTCAAATGTAATGAAATGAGAGCGTTCAGACTCATCTGTCTTATGTACCATCGGTATGAGCACAGCAGATCCAGCGCCACCACGCTTATTTGTAAAGCTTAAGATGCTCGTTCCTTTCACGGCGTCCCTGAATTTGTTACCGAATTTCAAAGTATGGATAAAAGCTGATGCATGCTCAACCTCCCCATCAACTCCTACGACAGCTGCCTTGCCGAATGCTTCGACGTCATCGGCGGAATTAATGTGCTTAAATAGTTCAGCAACTAATAGTTCGCCAATTTGCGGTGCAAATTCATCAATTTCCGGTTTTAAATTTTCAACATACCCTCTGCCAGCCCATGGATTTTTGATAACCGCCATAGTTGTTATCATCTTGATGGGATTCTCTACTTTTTTACCGCCCTCAATACGTGTTTCTTCAATAGCTGTATACACTTTACGAATATCTAACATTTACATTACCCCCAATTTAGTTTTTGTGAATCTTGGCATTACTTCTTCCGTGAACAATTTTAAACTTTTCATCATTTTTTCATGTGGCAAACCATTATGGTTCACCCAAAGCAGTAAAGTTTCTAAATTCAGTTCTTCCTTCAATTCTTGAATTTTCTCAGTTACATAGTCAGGTGTACCAAACAATAAATTTCTTGGATGTAAGAATTCATAGTTCAATTCCTGTCCTTCTTTTACTGTTTCACCCGGATCCATAAGGTTGCTAAGCCCCCTCCAGTGACAAATCCAGCGATAGTTGTTCAATACTGCTTCTGCCGCATCTTGACGAGCCTGTTCCATCGTTTCCGCTACATATACATCACGTACTAAAGCTATACCCTGACCAAGTGGCACTTCATAGCCTTTGGATTTGGAAGCCCTTTCACGATACAGTTCAAAACGGCCTTTTAATTCTTTGACGGTCGGCATCCAAAACATTCCTTGTATATCGTTCTCCGCGGCCAATTCAATAGAACGCGGGGAATCAATTACTTGCCACAGCGGAAGTGATCGCTGGTAAGGTCTAGGCATAAGGGAAATTTTATCAATTTCGCCTTTTTCCATATCCATAAATTCCGGTGTTGATGGGCTCATAGGGTGACTCCACTTTAAACCTTTAGGAGGAAATTGATAGATGTCACCTTGATGTGAAAAGAAACGGTTTGACCAAGCCTTTTTTAAAATTTCCAATGTTTCCTCAAACAGTGCACGGTTTTGTTCTTGATTTGCCGGATCCGCCAAAGTGTTTAAATTAGCCGCTTCCCGTCCGTATAATCCACGTGCCAGACCAACTTCCACACGTCCTTTGCTTAACTGATCAAGCATTGCTATGTCTTCCGCCAAACGCAGCGGATGCCAGAAAGTGGCGACATTCGCAGCTTGTCCAATTCGAATGTTCTTTGTACGTGCAGCAATATCAGCCCCCATTAAGATCGGGTTAGAAATCAATTCATTTCCTTCATGACCAAAGTGGTGCTCAGTATACCAAATCGAATCATAACCATTTTCATCACAGTAAATAGCTTGCTCACGCGCTTCATCCAGCACTTTATAATACTCATCATGTCTTCCCTGTCCTGCAAGATTTGCAAAGATTCCAAATTTCATAGTACTCATTCCCCCTCATATCACTTTTTTTGACCAAGTTTCTTTGCTATGTCCATTTTAAGTTGCATTCCACTTGCTTTTACATGCTCTCGCATGGCCTTCTCCGCTTCCTCCCGATTGCCTTTCTCTATAGCTATCAAGATAGCCTGATGTTCCTTTAGTGATCTCTCACGGCGATTCGGATCTTCGATGGTTAAAAAGACATACTGTCTATAAGGTATTTGATTGAGCAGCAAGTTTAGCATGTAACTTAATTTAGAGTTATTGGCGCCTTCTTGGATGACTGAATGAAAGACATCATTAGCCTCGACATATAGCTTTTTATCCGAGGTTTGTATAGCAACCTCCATGTCAGACACCGCTTGCTTAAGGTTGTTTATGTCTTCTGCACTTCCGCTTTCTGCAAGCAACCCCGCTGCAAGTCCTTCCATTACTTCCTTTAAAGTAAATAACTCATCCAATTCCTTTTCAGTTGGTTTGGTCACACATGTTCCAACCCTTGGAATGATCTCGACTAACCCTTCTCTTTCTAGCTGTTTAAATGCTTCCCTGATAGGGGTTCTACTAACTTTGTAATATTCTGATAAAACAGTTTCCGATAATTTTTGTCCTGGTTCATAATCTCCAGTTACTATGGATTCGCGTATAGCGTTCGTAACCTGAGCCGTAATCCCCAACGTTAAGATAGCTGTAATGAAAAGCCCCTCCTTTTTAAAAGTTTGTACCATGTACCATGCAAGCTCTTGATAAGTGCAATTATAGGTCATGGAAAATAGACTGTCAATTCAAAAAATATAAAATTTTACTTTTTATTCGGAGATATGTTGTTCCACAACTTTCAAACTAAAGTTTAATATTTTCAATCATTCAGTCTAATAATCAATCTGATATATTGAAATTCACTAGATGAATGAACGAATCTTTTATGATAGTTCCCTTGAAAATTATTTTTTCTGAAAATATTGACATCTGTATACGCTTACAATTATAGTGATTCTATAAAATATGCTTGCATGGTACATGGTAGTATACCGAATTTGATAGGGGGTAAATTGATGAAAGTTGAAACTCGCAGTATAGAATATATTCCGGCAGACGAACGCCATGGCAAGGCCCGTGATTTATTTCCAATTTGGTTTGGGGCAAATATGCATATTACCACCCTTGTGACAGGGGCATTGCCCATTACATTAGGTCTTAATTTATTTTGGAGTCTGGCTGCAATAATTGTCGGTACCTTATTAGGTGCCATTTTCATGGCCTCCCATTCAGCTCAAGGACCTCAACTCGGAATTCCGCAAATGATCCAAAGCCGGGCTCAATTTGGTGTAATCGGAGCCATCTTCCCCTTGTTTCTCGTTATGTTTGTCTATTTAGGCTTCTTTGCCAGCAGCGGTTTGCTTGCAGCACAAACCTTAAGCAGCTTAACAAAGATCGACCAAACATGGAGCATAATACTTTTAAATGTACTTTGTTTCGTGGCCACCATTTATGGCTATAACTTAATTCATAAAATGCAAAAATTATTATCCTGGGCGTCTCTTTGTATTTATATTGTAGCTACATATATAGTCTTCCAATTGCAAGTTCCGGCAGGCAGTTGGGCCATTGAAAATTTGGATATACCAGTGTTTTTGCTGGCGGTGAGTATGGTTGCTACATGGCAATTGGCATATGCCCCTTACGTTGCAGACTATTCTCGGTATCTACCGATAACCACACCCACGGCCCATACATTTTGGTATAGTTACGCCGGCACAGTCATCGGGACTATATGGATGATGACATTAGGCGCAACCTTAACCATAGCGATTCCTAACTTCCTTGATCACTCTGGAGGCAACTTGGCCAGCCTGTTTGGAAATTTTGCTATAATCATGTTCTTTATAATCATCTTTGGACAGCTTGCAATAAATGTCTTTAACCTATATGGAGCATTCATGGCAACCATAACAACAATTGAACCGTTTATTAAATTAAAGGTCACACCGAAAGTACGAATAGGAATGATATTCTGTGTAACAGTAGCAGGTACCGTTTTGTGCTTACTAGGTCAGAGTAATTTCCTATCCTTTTTCTTAAATTTCATCTTTTTCATTAGTTATTTTTTAATTCCCTGGACATCCATCAACCTTGTTGATTATTATTTGCTGCGACATGGCCAGTACAATGTAAAAGATATTTTTGATGTGAACGGTCAATATGGCAAAATAAATTGGATTACTTGTATGGCATTTCTAGTATCAATCTTGGCGGAAATCCCTTTTATAAACACATCATTCTATGTAGGACCGATAGCCAGGGCCTTTGAAGGAGCAGATATCGCTTGGATTATTGGGTTAGTTGTCCCAGCTGTTTTGTATTACTTCCCAATGAGAAAAAAGTTGAATACCGCTGAAAATGCAATAAACAAACAAAAGATTGGTTCGTTAGAGAAAACAAACGCTTCCGAGAAGAATGTTAAGTAAGATAATAGAGAACCGTAAAATGAACTGCACCCAAATTGGAGGTGCAGTTTTTTTGACCAAATATACGATAAAAAGGCATGAGCCCGGTAGATTACCGGGTTCATGCCTTCAAGGCTGTTTAAATAAAGAGCCTAACTATTTAGGTTCACTTCAGTTCAAAGGTTCTGTTTAAGTGGATGTTGTTGTATACCTCTAGTTGTCTAAAAATCAAATAAAGGTCTTGTTGAATTACCCTGACTAGAAAGTAGTGTTATAGGGTCCAATCGATAAGCAATCCGGCTTGAGCTAATCCACCGCCGAAACCATATAATAAAACCTTCTCACCACCACGGAGCTTCCCTTCTTTTATCCCTATTTCCAAAGATAATGGAATTGTTGCTGAAGAAGTATTTCCATACTCCACTAAGCTATATAAAGTTCGTTCGATTGGAAAGCCGCTTCTTTCACATATTGACTCGATCATTCTTAAATTTGCACTATGCGGTACGAACCAATCAACATCATTCAATTGATATTCAGCATTTTTCATCACAGTTTGCATTCCTTTTGGAACGGTCGTGACAGCCCATTTATAAACCTCACGTCCATTTTGTACAAGGTCGCCGCTATCATTTAAGTCTTCACCATTTATGCGTGTCGATAGGTTTGTACTATATAAATGTTTTCCGCCTTCACCCTCCGAATATAAATGTGAAGAAAGAAAACTTGGCTGTTTTTCATCATATTCTACAAGGACTGCTCCTCCGCCATCTCCAAATAAAATACAAGTGGCTCGATCTTCATAGTCCATAAGTTTTGATAAAGTATCCGCTCCAATAACTAGGATTTTCTTATTTAAACCCGATGTTACTAATCCATTAGCTACATGCAGCCCATAAGTAAATCCTGCGCAGGCAGCGTTTAAATCAATAGCCCCAGTATTCTTAATACCTAGCTTTGCTTGGATTAAAGATGCTACACTTGGAGTGTTGAAATCAGGAGTAAAGGTACAGACAATGATCATATCAACATCTTCGACAGATTTATCATACCGTTCCATTAAATCCTTTACAGCTTTATAACCTATATCACTAGTAAACTCCTCTTCATGTGCAATTCTTCGTTCTTTAATACCGGTACGTTTAACAATCCATTCATCATTGGTTTCAACCATTTTTTCTAAGTCTTTATTTGTTAACCTTTTTTCAGGAACATACGAACCTATCGCAGTAATGCGTGCTTTGGATTTGAACATAGAATAGCCACCTCGTGTGTATGAATTGCATCATTTTATAACTTGATATTAACACCTGGTACTAATTATAAAGCAAAAAAAATCTTATGCAACTAACCGTTACATTTAAAAAAGAGAGGGGCGGGGCAAGCAACTTTAAAGTATAGCACCTGTTAGTTTAATACAATCTTTAGAGAGAATGCCAAAAGTCATCTTCAAGACATTTCCTCTAATAAAGTATTAAATTACTGAACTTGTCAAAAAAAATCCATACTCCTAGTTGATGCAAATCTTACTTATTTATGATGACGACAGATTTGATCTTGTCTTTCTAGGTTTTGTTCGAATGCATATGTAGTGCCCCATTCACACATTGTATTTAATACAGGTACAAATGATTGACCTAACTCAGTTAAACTGTATTCTACTTTTGGTGGTACTTCTTTATATACTTCTCTTCGGACAAGCCCATCTCTTTCCAGCTGCTTTAATTGGTCGGTTAAGACTTTCTGGGTAATGGCCGGTATTAGAATATAAAACTCTTTTGTCCTCATAGGTTTTTGACTCAGAAAAAAGAGGATTAAGCATTTCCACTTTCCTCCTACAGTATTCATGAAAATATTTATTCCCGTATTTAAACTCTTCATTCCCCATTCCTCCTGAATAGGCACATAAAGGTGGCTATGCCACTTTATTGTGCGTTATTTTCTTCTACATCATGGGTCCATTATACTCTGATTATAAAGCAAATATAACATTGGGAGTGAACACGATGAGTGTAAGAGAGACTTTAGAAAAAAGACGTTCCGTAAGGCAGTATGATCCCCAGTATAAAATTAGTCCAGAAACGTTGGCGACACTTATTGAAGGAGCCAGTAAATCCCCTAACGGAAACAATATTCAAGCAACACGATACCTGGTTATAGATGAACCATATTTAAAGAATTTGTTACTGCCCATCGCTTTTAATCAACAACAGGTAATTGAAGCCTCTGTTCTGATTGTTATACTAGGTGACTATCAAGCATTTGAAAAAGAAAATATCATGATGATACATGAGGATGAATTTCAAAAAGGTTATTTTGACGCATCAGTAAGAGATTATCTAACAAACGCGGCAATCAATTATTATCTAAATAAATCAAAAGAAGATTTAAAGGTTGAATTAATAAGAGACGCAAGCCTGGCGTCAATGTCGTTAGTTTTATTGGCGAACGAGGCGGGTCTTGAAACCATTACAATGTCCGGGTATGATTCCGAACAATTAAAGTCCGCCTTAAACATTTCCGATAGGTATTTAGATGTTATGCTTATTGCCATGGGGAAAGGAATGAAAGAAGGTCACAAAACAGTAAGACACGATGTTAACAAAGTCATTTATAAAAACAAAATATAGTGAGTATATTGGAAAGAGGGCTAAAAAGAACCCTCTTCCTCTTTCTTCTTAATCTTTCGTAAAACTTACCGCTGGTTACCAGCCTCTTAAATCCTCTACATACAGATGTATCACTTAGTCATATTAACGTAATGGATTCATTTTAGTGTTTTAGCTTGTAATAGGTTACCGCGGGCGTAAGGGCAAGAACTGTTCCTTTGACTAATCCATCGCATAATACGGAACGGACATCCATGATCATCCCATTTTGAAGGAATCCAACTAGGATTGCACCGCTGAAGGTTCTAAAGGCATTAGGTTTTCCCGCTCCTAAAACGGAGGAATCAATGAAGGCTGCCGCGACGGCATCAATAGACGGATCCCGAATTGATTTCCGATGTCATGACCCTTAATGCAAGGACAATTCCCCCGATTGTAGCAAATAGAGCTGGTAGCAGATACGTATTAACTGATATCCCCGAAAGTCTAGCCGCTTCCTTATTTCCCCGAATCTAAAAAGGAATCAATCACACCTCTTACAAATTCCCATTCCAGGCGTTTTTGTTTAAAGCCTTCTTCACACACTGATGTAAGATTTTACATCTTCCTCATATTGGAATTTACAGATCGTTTTTTTTAGTTATACCTGATTTAACACTCTCCTTTAGGTAAGTACCTATACTAAAAGTGCATACTTACGTACTTGCAGAGTGCACTTTATACTTAAAATAAATAATGGTTAAGGAGGAGAAATCTTTGAAAACTCTTGTTATCGTAGCACACCCCAGTCTAGAAACATCCGTCATAAATAAGCGATGGGTTGAATCGCTAAGGAAATATCCGGAAAAGTATACAGTACACGAATTGTATAAGGTTTACCCTGACGGAAACATTAATGCGGAAGAAGAACAGCAATTAATCGAATCGCATAGTAATCTTGTTTTACAGTTCCCTTTTTATTGGTTTAATTGTCCGCCTCTCCTAAAAAGATGGCTTGACGATGTTTTTACTTATGGTTGGGCTTATGGTTCAAATGGAGGGGATAAATTAAAGAATCGCAAAGCTGCTTTAGCTGTATCTGCCGGAATTAGCAAAGAGGATTATAGTGAAGAAGGAAGATATCGCTATACACTTGAACATTTATTATCTCCCTTTGAAACTACCTTCCTATACTGCAATGCAGATTATCGTTCATTCTTTGCGTTTTATGGTGCTGAAAATGAGCCATCCTTGAGCGAATTGAAAAAAAGCGCACAAGATTATTTGAATTTTGTCGATAACCTTTAATAGGCAGTTCATTAAAGAAGTATTTCCTTGTCAGGGAAATACTTCTTTTGATTTAACCAAATAGCTACACCTACTGCTGTTTAGTCTCCTGAACTGGCAAACTGTTTTTCTCTCCCCACTCGCACATCATATTTAACAATGGGATGAGAGATAGACCACGTTCAGATAATGAATATTCTACTTTTGGAGGTATTTGGGGAAATTCCTTGCGTATGATAAGGCCGTCTGCCTCCAACTCTTTTAACATGATGCTTAGCGTTTTAAAGGAAATGGTACCGATACTTCGCTTCAGCTGATTATGACGCATGACCTTATTTTCTGACAGCCAATACATTATGATCATTTTATATTTGCCGCCTATCAAGGACAGCGTATATCCAAAGCCAGTTTCATTTGGTTTCACACCTGCCGGAACACAGGTTTCGCGCATAAGTCTACACTCACCTTTAGATAAGTATATGATATGAATGTTCATACTTTACAATAGATCATTATCAATCTTATTAAAAGGTAAATAAGGTTCCAATAAAAATTACATTGCGGTCAATCTTTATACTCCAAAATGAGGGTTCAAAAAGTGCTCCTGCCAACCTTTTTGCGTAATTAAAATGATGACGATCTTAACCCATCCCTTTTTAAAAAGGAAAAATCCTGTTGCATTACAACAGGATTTTTTCATATTTTTGGATTTCCGTAGAGTAACGTAACGAATTCTTTTTAATGTTTTTGCTTGTAATAGGTTACCGCGAGCGCAAGGGCCAGCACTGTTCCTTTGACGATATCCATCGCGTAATACGGAACGGACATCATGATCAGCCCATTTTGAAGGATTCCGATCAGGACTGCACCGATGAAGGTTCCAAAGGCATTCGGTTTTCCCGCTCCTAAAACGGAGGAACCAATGAAGGCTGCTGCAACGGCATCCATTAAATAGGGGGACCCTGAATTGATTTCCGATGTCATGACCCTTGAAGCAAGGACAAT
The DNA here is from genome assembly GCF_018613135.1 of Bacillus sp. ISL-57. Classification (NCBI taxonomy): domain Bacteria; kingdom Bacillati; phylum Bacillota; class Bacilli; order Caryophanales; family Bacillaceae; genus Bacillus; species Bacillus sp. ISL-57. The sequence goes on from NZ_JAGGQV010000019.1 coordinate 262,826, forward strand.
TCCGCCGATTGCAGCAAATAAAGCTGATATCAGATAGGCAAGGCTTTTGTATTTATTAACCGATATCCCGGAAAGTCTCGCCGCTTCCTTATTTCCCCCAATAATGTACATATAACGACCGTGCTTCGTATAAGTCAAAAAGATATGGGTCGCTATCACAATGACGGCCATGATCAGGATTATCCATGGTACTTGGCCAATTTTGGCGAAAAGCGGGCTGATCAGTCCTGTTGCGAATGTCCCGTCGGGCATGACCATATTTTGCGAAACCGTGGCCCCTTTTGTATAAGTAAGGGCAATTCCCTGAATAATGAACATGGTAGCCAATGTCATCAGCATGTCGGGAATTCTCAATTTAACGATCATGAATGAATTCAAAGCCCCTACGAAAAGTGAGGCACCGACCGCAGCTAATATGGCGATGAATGTATCCTGAGAAAACCAGACAAACATCGAGATGACGATGGCATTGGCCAATGATGCGACGGAGCCGACGGAAAGGTCGAAGCCATCCACGGTCAGTGATATCGTAATGCCGATCGCAATGATGGTCACGATTGAAATGGAACGCAGGATGTTTATCAGGTTAGACGTTTGGATGAAAGATGGATTGGATACGGCGAAAATTCCAATCAGAATGATAATCGTCAATATTGTGCCGTATTTATAGAAAAAGTCGAATAGCTCCACCTTTTTCTTAGCTTTCGCTGTCTGTGTAACAGGAATGGGTATGCTCATCCTATTTACCTCCTGTTGAGTAGAATAGTAGTTCTTCTTCATTCGTTTTGCTTGTTTCTAATTCGATGACAGTGCTCCCGTCATATAACACATAGGTCCGGTTGGTAATGCCAATGATTTCGGAAAGCTCGGAGGATGCATAAATGATCGCTTTTCCATTCCTTGCAAGCTTTGCAATCAATTCGAATATATCCTTCTTGGATCCGACATCGACCCCTTTCGTTGGTTCATCGAATATGTATACATCCGCATCTGCCATAAGCCATTTTCCAATGGCAACTTTTTGCTGGTTACCACCGGATAGGTTTTCGGCCTTTACTTCCCCTGAAGGAGTTTTAATGCCAATACTTGCGATCATTTCCTTCGCCTTTTCCTTTTCCGCCTTACGATCGACGAAACTGAATGTTTTGCAGAATTTGCCGAGACTGGCTGCAGTCAAGTTTGCCGAGACTGACTCCTGTACAAGGACCCCTTCTTTCCTGCGTTCCTCAGGTACAAGTGCCAGCCCGCTTTTTACTGCTTCATGCGGTGATTTCAGAGAAAGCTTTCGACCATTCAGGATGACTTCACCCGCTGTGATGGACGTATGACCGAAAAGGGTTTTACACAGCTCCGTTTTCCCAGCCCCGACCAACCCAGCCAAGCCGATTATCTCGCCTGCTTTAATATTCAGATTGACATTCTTAACCTTCTCGGCATCTGACAATCCGTTCACTTCCAGAATTACGTCTCCAATCGAAGCATTCACTTCAGGAAACTGTTCATCCATGGTTTTCCCAAGCATGTTCTCTACCACTTCGGCACGGGTTATGTCCTCGATTTTTCGACAAGTGACACGCTCCCCATTCCTCATGATCGTAATTTCCTCACAGATTTCAAAAATCTCAGGCAGACGATGTGAAATGAAAATGATTGCCACGCCTTTTTGCTTTAATTCATTTACAATTCGAAAAAGTTCCGTCGTCTCCGTATGACTTAACGGAGCAGTTGGCTCGTCGAGAATCAGGAATTTGCATTCTGTCGAAACGGCTCTTGCTATCAGGACCATCTGTTTTTCAGCCAAGGTCAGGTCTCTAACCAACTTTTTCGAAGGGACATGAATTTTCATATCTTCAAGAATAGAAGTGGCTTTGTTGTGCAGTTCTTTCCAATGTACCCTTTGTTTTTTTCCCATGTTTTGGACCATATCATTCAACATTACATTTTCCCCAACTGTTAAATAAGGGATGAGGGCGGTATCCACTTCCTGATGAACTATTTGAATGCCCTGTTCCTGAGCAGCTTTTGGCGAGCGGATATCCCGCTTCATCCCATCAATAAAAATGTCACCTGAATAATGAACATGGGCTCCCGATAAAACTTTCATTAACGTCGATTTCCCTGCTCCGTTTGCACCGACCAATGCGTGGGCTGTCCCTGATTGTACGGAAAAATCAACATCACTCAGCGCCTTCACCCCCGGAAATTCAATCGAAATCATCTTCATTTCTAGTTGCTTGCCCATGTCCATTCCCCCTTATGGAACAGACACTCCCTTCGCAGGGAAGAGAGTGTCTCTTTTTACTTTTTATAATGATCTTTCAATACCTTCATCCAATCTTCTTCAAATTCCGCCGATACACCCCATCCATCGACAATATCTGACAGGTTTGCCATGTTTACAGCTTCTTTTGAAGCTTGGATTTGCTTTTGCGAAATAAGTGATGCCTCCAAATCATATGTTTGCGGCGTTTCTTCACCCGCTAATTTTTTAGCCAATATCCTCATATTCACTGCACCGATCAACTTTGGATCGACTGCTGCCGTATAGGACCATGAGCTATCAGCCGATTGGATCTCCTGAAGATCTGCATTCGAAACATCAATTCCATATATCTTCACTTCATCGCGGCCCGCTTCTTTAATCGCCCGGGCTGCACCGATAGCAAAGGCATCCCATGTTGCGAAAATGGCATCCAATTTACCTTTAGGGTATTTATTCAGCATTGCGGCTACAGCATTTTGTGTCTGCACCGAAGTATCAGCGGATGCCACTCCGAACCTTTCGACTTCTTTAATCCCAGGATTTTCTTTTAATTTTTCCTGATAGACTGCATTTCTTCTTACCATTGGAGGAAAACCATCCACCCAAAGATAGGCAATTGCCGCTTCACCTTTCTGTTCTTTTATCAGCTTATCGAAAGCCAGTGTTGCCAGCGCTTCATCATCTTGTGAAGTTAATGTCACGCCCTCTATTTTAGATAGGTCGCTTATTGAATCGAATGTGACAACGCTTTTACCTGCATCAACCAACTTCTGAACGTCATTTACAGTTGCAGCATCATCACCATGTGAAATGATATAGCCGTCGTAATCTTCCTCCAAAGCCTGTGCTATCGCATCATGGAATTTGGCCGTATCACCATTGGCTGTGTACGTATCGACTTGAAACCCCAGTGCTTCTCCTTCTTCTTTCGCCCCCGCCAGGTATTGGGCAGTATGATCATCACCGCCAATTTTACGGATTACTTTGATTTTGGCTCCATCGCCATCAGCAAATCTCTCCGGGACATTTTCAAATGATACTTTTTCTTCTTTCTTCGATTCTGTGGAACTCTGCCCTGCAGAGCAACCCGTTAAAAGCAAAGCCGAAGCGATGGCAGAAATGAATATCCCTTTAATAGACCTTCTCATCTTGTTTCCCTCCATGTTTTCTGATTAGTCTTATCAGTTAAGTCGGTGTAAATCCCAAAATAAAAACCTCTCTAATATAGAGAGGTTTAATCGGCTGTTTTGCAGACTTGTCCCTCTCTTATCTGTCAAAACATTTCTGTTTTGCAGGATTTAGCACCAATTCCTAATGGAACGGTTGCTGGGCATCTTAGGGCCAGTCCCTCCGCCACTCTTGATAAGAGATATATTGTGTTACGTTTTCGTAATTATCACTTTATAGGGATATAGTCGTAAAGTCAATAGATTTTTGAATATTTGAAATGTTTCCTGTTATTTTTATTTTCTTTGAAGCTGGGCTAGACGCTTTTTCTCGATTTTTTCAAGCCTCTCCAACTGCCTTAATTTCACCTCGAACAACGTGATCGGATCACGGTAAACTTCCGGATTTTCTTTCATATGCTCCAATGCAGCCTGGTAGTCTTTTATTTCAGTCTGCGTCTGCTCTATCGTTTTTTGAAGTAAAGCAAATGAACTGCGATAGAAAAGTGAGATGTCCCGATCCAATGACTTTTCAAACAATCCAAATTGGGTGAGGAAACGTTCCGTGATCATTTCGGCAACATCCAGGTAATCTTCACTTTCCAGGTATTTCTTGTAACGATTGTACATATTGGCCTTATTTTGCGGTATCGCCCCAAATAGTTTCCCTGCTCCTTTAAGCAGCAATTGTGATGGAGTCCTGCGCAAAAGGATATTAACGTTTTCGATGCGGATACTGCTTGTCATCCGGTCGGCATCACGACGCCAGTCATCCAATACCCTGAAGTCACCTGCCAGTGTAATCCGTTCTTCTTTGTATAATTCATTGAATCCGGCACTCATCTCATCCATGAACTGCTGGCTTTGTGAGAACTCCATTTGGGAACTGGCAATCCAATCTTGAAGAGAACGGTAATATTGAGGCATGATCTTGTCAGAAATGAAGTTTTGAATCCGCTCATTCATTTCCTGGTTTAACTGTACATGGACCTGACTGAAATCACTGCTTTCCGTTAACGTTTTAGAGCAATCCCTCAGTAATTCAGGAATTTTTGAATAAAGCTGACTTTTCACTTCGTCCTTAAGCGAACGATACGACCTTATGATATTTTCACTTTTTTCTTTTTCCAGATCAGCCAGTTGATTGACCGCTCCATTCAGTTTGACTTCCATCTGCTCATTCCAAGAGATGGAATGCTCGCATTTCCGCTCATTGGCAACCCGTTTTTCTAATAGATAAGATAAGGTTTTACGAATGAATGCCAGGATTTTTTCAGATCTTCTTTCCTTCCAATTATCATCTTGATAATTCGATTGAAGGAAGGCTGAAAGGTCCTTCAATTGCTGCCTGCTGTCATAATGTTTGGAGAAAGCGAACACTTTCGCATTCGGGAAATATGCATTCACTTTATCCCATGTTTCATCTTCCATCCGGACTGCGACCTGATCACTGTATATCGTATCCATTTTATTTAATAGGAAATGGATCGGCAGTTTAGGTGCCATCATTTGAATTTCCAATAACAGATCCCTTTCGCTGCCGGTGAAAGGAGCCCGGGCGTCAAGAACGAACATCAGGCCATCACTGCCATGTAAATAGCCTTGGAAATCGGATTCCACGCTTTGTTCCCCATTGAACCCCGGTGTATCCAATAATCGCAAATGATTATTTCTTAGGTAGTCACTGATGATTTTCACATCGACTATAGTCCCGCGCTGACGGCGTGTTTCATCCAAATCAGTTAGCTCCTCGACAACTTTGCTATCTGTATCGGTAATTTCAAGGATTTCCAAATCATCCCCGTCTTTGACACTGACTAAGGAAGAATGGTCCTCAGCAGCAATGCTCTCTCCAACGATTGACTGAATAAAGGATGTCTTGCCATTTCCTGTACTTCCTGCAAGAAGGAGATTGAAATTGCTGGTATCTTTAAGCCCTTCCACCATCCATTTAAGCTTATTTCCAACCCTTAAATCATTATCTTCAGCCCACTGGATAATGGAATTGAACAGTTTCTCTCCCGCTTCCAGTCCTCCTCCCAATTTAGGCGATTTCGAAAGCAGGCTCTCTGCATCCTGAATGACCAGCGCATTGATCGTATCCGGGAAGATTTCATTCCAGGACAACGTGGATGCCGCCGCAAACAGCGAAAGCTCCCCGTCTGCGATTTTGAGCCAGTTTTCCAGCAACCTTGGCACGACAGGACTTAATTCTTTGATTAGATGCTTTCCTTCTAACAAACCTGCATATGCATCCCTGTAATAGACGGAAAGCTCATCCCATACATCTGCATGGTTCAATTCGATGGTATCTATCAAATTATTAATCACTCTTAACCATTCGAAATAAGCATCCGTATATTTATAATTTTTCCAAAGGGCAACCGTCATTTTCTCGAAACGTTCCTGGTCGAGTGTGTATAGCGAACCAAGGACAGTTGAGAAATAATCCGGCTCCATCGATTGGGCAACACCCTGCTGGATATACGTTTTCAGCACATCGAACCAGCCCATTGACTCTGTACGGATACTTTCATTCGCCGCTAATACCACCGCACTGTTCCAATCCTTTTGTTCTTCAAAAAAGGCGCGTGCGATTTCAGTGACATTCGGGTAGTCTGGTTGAAACTCGACTGCTTCTTTCACGACTTTGGAAGCCAAATCATTTCTCGATTCCACTATGTACAGGGAAAACAGCTGCAAAAGAACTTCTGTTTTCAAGACAGCTTCATCCGTATCGACGGATTTATAGATATCCTCTGCGGTTGAATACATTTCCAATTCAAAATACGCATCAGCGATGTTTTTCTTCGCCCATGAACCAAGTTCCCCTTCTATGTTTTCCCATTTAAAAATGGCTGCTTCATAGTCATGGTGCTGAAAATATACCTCTCCTTGAGCAAATCTAATTGCGGTTAAATCGGATCTTTCCTTTTTTTGTTCCACGAGGAACATTTCACCCAAAGCTTGAATGGGGTGCTTCCTTGTATCCTCTAGCATCGTTTCATAATATTTTTTTCCGATCAGACGTTCGTCCATCTTTATTCCCCCGATATATTTCATATTTTCAATTAAAGGATAATCACTGATTCTATAAGACTCATAGCAGACCTAATATTAATTTATAGGTTCCTTTAGTTAAAAAATCATTTACAAAACCTTAAAATGTTATTTTAGCAAAACAATATGGTAACAACATGTCACCACTCTTACAATTTTAAAACAGAAACAACTGGAACTGTAATGTTTTTAATAAACCGATACAGAGATGTCATTTCCATTTTCGAGAAAATATGTTTTTCTAGTTTTACCACATATCAGCTAGAAGTGAGCGAACCATTCTCCATCCCGCTAAATGACCAGTAGCCCAGCCCTTCAACTTACCTATAAACGGTAAAAAACAAAATCACTCTGGCTCGTCCATTACTTAATCCCCATTTGTGCATTCATATAAAAAAGCAGTACCCTCATTCATGAAAGGTAACTGCTCAATGATAAGCTCCGAACAGTACTTGTCCTTTGACGAATTAGGATTATACCCCTGTACGCTTACGTTGGTTATTCGGCTTTTTGGTCAACTGGCTTTTAAGCTGTTTCGTTTTCTTCACAACGCCTGTTTCCAGTTTATCTTTACTTGATCCTGCTTGCTTTTGAGCCAGTTTTTGTTTGACTGCATCCGCCAGGCTTAATTTTTTATTTTCAGACATGTTGTTGTCTCCTTTAGTGTTCTGCCTTCTATTATAATATAGTTGCGATTAGAAAGATAATAGGGAGTAATATCCTATTCTTCTTCAAAAAACACTCTTGATAAAGTTGGTTTCGCCAAATGGGGACTAATTTCCTGCTCCTATGAAAGGATTAATGATAAATTATGTTGACTTCGTAATCAGAATTTGCTAAATTATCTTTATATTATAAAATCTATGAAGAGAAAGAGTAAGATGAGAACCCTGTTCCACAGAGAGTCGACATGTGGTGGAAGTCGATGTCCAAGGCCTATCCGAAAATCATCTCTGAGATGCAAAGCTGAAAATGCAGTAGGCTTTGACGGGTTTCCGCCGTTACAATGGATCACGTATGAATTCGTACGTTGACTGAGTGCCGCAGCTTCTTTGAAGTGCGGAATATGGGTGGTAACGCGAGCACAAACTCGTCCCTGATTTTTCAGGGGCGAGTTTTTTATTTGCACGAAACACTTTAATTAGCCTTTTTCAGGCCAGTCGGCGGGAGTTATCATTTTAAAAAAAGGAGAAATCACCATGAAAAAAACAGACACATTATTTATCGGCCTTATGCTTTTCTCAATGTTTTTCGGAGCCGGGAATCTCATATTCCCTCCATTTTTAGGAGCATCTTCTGGAAATTCTTTCTGGCCAGCCATCGCCGGTTTTGTCGCCACCGGAGTCGGCCTGCCAATTTTGGTGCTTCTTGCAGTCTCACTTGTTAAAGGCGGGGCACAAACCATCGGTGCCCGAGTACATCCCCTATTCAGCACGTTGTTCATGGTCGTAATCTATTTAAGCATCGGGCCGTTTCTGGCCATTCCGCGGAATGCGAATGTTGCCTATGAAATGGGCTTCAAGCCGTATCTTGGCGACTCAATGGATCAACCACTATTTCTATTCATGTTCACAACCGTATTTTTCATCATCGTTTATGCCATTTCATTGAATCCGGAAAAAATGGAAACCTTCATGGGTCGCTGGATCACGCCCGTTCTACTTTTGTCCATGGTCATTCTCTGTGTTGTTGGGTTCGTAAAGCTTGATGCACCTTTCCAAGCTCCAACCGAAGCATATGCTGCTGGAGCCTTTTCAAAAGGGTTCATCGAAGGCTACAACACGATGGATGCTCTAGCTGCATTGGCCTTTGGGATCGTCATCCTTACTTCAATCCAGCAAAGGGGGATTTCCGAACGAAAACAATTGACGAGATATACAGTCAAAGCGGGTCTCATCGCTGGTGTTTTGCTTTCTTTAGTTTATATCTCCTTAGGTATAATGGGAGCACGCATGGCGGCCGGTGGGTCATTCGAAAACGGAACGGATATCCTCACTGTCGCTTCCACCCTTTTACTAGGAACTGGCGGGAAGGTCCTTCTTGGCATCATTTTCACTTTGGCATGCTTCACCACCGTCGTCGGGTTGACGACTGCTTGCGGACAGTATTTCTCGAAACTTTTCCCCAAGCTGAAATATAAAACCGTCATTCTGATTGTAACAATCGTCGGTTTCATCCTTTCAAATATGGGTCTGAATCAAATTCTGAAAGTATCGGTACCATTCCTTGTGATGGCTTATCCGCTAACGATCGTCCTGATTGTCCTGACATTCTTCAGCCGTCATTTCAAAAACCCGAAGAAGGTTTATCGCAGTGCAATGATTTTCACTGGAGTTTTCGCCTTGTTGGATGGGCTGAATGCTTTCGGCTTACAATTAGGACCCGTGCAAACCTTGACTGATGTCCTTCCCCTTTCCGCTTACGGCATGGAGTGGATCATCCCTGCTCTCGTCGGTACGGCCCTTGGCGTTCTGCTCAGTCAAATCGGACAAACAGCTCCAGCTGAGGAGTTGGAAATCGAAACACTATTATAATGAAATAAGCAGGTGATTTTACAGATCATCTGCTTATTTTGTGTACGCATGCACTGCTTTATTTTGGAAATCGGCAACCACTTTTTGTTATGATGGGTTCAAAGGAGATGATAAGTAATATGTCTAAACAAACCCGTATCGGTAAAACAGATCTGTATGTAAATCCGATTGGCCTTGGCACGAATGCAATTGGCGGACATAACCTTTTCCCTAATCTAAGTGAGGATACAGGAAGGGATGTTTTGAGAACGGCATTGGAAGAAGGAATCAACTTTTGGGATACAGCTTACATTTACGGTCCTGAACGTTCAGAAGAACTTATCGGTGAAATCCTTAAAGAGAGTCGCAAACGCGAGGACATAGTCCTTGCCACTAAAGGAGCACATAAATTTGTCGATGGCAGCATCGTCTTCGATAACTCTCCGGCTTTTCTGAAAGATGCCGTGGATTCGAGTCTAAAAAGGCTCCAAACAGACTACATCGACCTATTCTATATCCATTTCCCTGATGGTGATACCCCTAAAGATGAAGCAGTAGGTGCCTTAAAGGAATTGAAGGATGCAGGCAAAATCAAGTCAATCGGCGTCTCGAACTTTTCGTTCGAACAATTGAAGGAAGCGAATAAAGACGGCTATGTCGATGTCTTGCAATCCGAGTACAATCTATTCAAACGGGAGGCAGAACAAGACCTGCTGCCATATACAGCCGAAAATGATATTTCCTTCATTCCTTATTTCCCCCTTGCTTCCGGTTTGCTCGGCGGCAAATATAATCAGGAATCAACATTCGATGACGGCCGGGCAAAAAGTCCGCTTTTCCAAGGACAAGCCTTTGTAAGCAACCTGCAAAAAGTGGAAGAAGTACGGGCGATCGCCACCAGGAAGCATACCGATGTCGCCGATGTCGTATTAGCTTGGTATTTAACGAGGCACTCGATAGATGTACTGATTCCCGGAGCGAAAAAACCAGAACAGGTCACACGCAACCTACAAGCATTGGACGTCGAACTAACCATGGATGAAATCGCCGAAATCAGTGCCATTTTCGCTTAATATAGATGTGTGAAAAGGCTGTTCAGCTAAAGTTGAACGGCCTTTTTATCCTGTTCAGTGGTTCATCCAAATTTGACTGATAGGCCCCCTATTTTGCTTAGGTACCCCTATTTTGCTATATTTAGTGAATATTCCATAAATTCAGGGAGAGGCAGTCTGATGAATGAAAAAATCTATTGTTATTTTATTTCTTATCTTGGCAAATTTGTTCTGGGCCGGTAATTATATATTCGGAAAGTACGTTGTGACCGAACTTTCCCCGATCCAACTAACATTTGCGCGATGGCTAATCGCCGTTTTCTTATTGTTTCCTTTAGCGCAATGGATTGAAAAACCAGACTGGAAGAGTGTATGGAAAGCCTGGAAATTGTTATTAATCATGGGTGTGCTCGGAATCATCAGTTATAATTTTTTCCTTTATTGGGCTCTGACCTATACAACTTCCATGAATGCAGCTCTTGTCAATTCCATAAACCCTGCATTAATTGTTCTTTTTTCCGCTTTGCTGTTAAAGGAGAAAATTTCCTCCATCCATGCACTTGGACTTATCATATCTTTATTCGGCGTTTTATTGGTCTTAACAAAAGGACACCTTCTGGATATATTCCAGCTCAATTATAATAAAGGCGACCTATTGATGATCCTGGCGATTCTCGTTTGGACCTTCTATTCTATAATCGGTAAAAAACTGAAAAACATTCCGATCATCTCAGCCACTGCCGTTTCCGTGCTTCTCGGTTTGTTTCTCATTGCTCCATATGCCATTGGCTCGGGAATGAACCTTGATTTAAGCAGTAAAGCCATCACCGGTCTCTTATATATCGGGATTTTCCCTTCTGTCGGCTCATTTATTTTCTGGAATATTTCCCTTCGCCATATCAATGCCGGCCAGGCTGGGATTTATCTAAATCTGATTGCAGTATTTACCGCCATTCTTAGCCTTATTTTGGGTCATGCGATTACGACCATCCAAACCCTCGGTGGCCTCCTTGTTTTCCTCGGCGTCTACCTGACAAGCAAAAAGAAAAAAGCAGATCCTTCAGCTGTCACTAAGAACATGTAAAGGGCATTCAGTGATACACATCAACGAACACTTTCTTCTCTTTTCCCCTTGTCTATGCACCTTGATTTACGTTATCCTTTAAAGAAGAAAATCTGAATGTAAAGGTGTGCTTTAGTTGAGGATCAATAAATTTATCAGTGAATCCGGAATTACCTCGCGACGAGGCGCAGACAAGTGGATAGCCGAGGGCCGTGTGACGATTAATGGCACTGTAGCTGAGCTCGGCAGTCAAGCTGAACCCGGCGATGATGTCCGGGTGGACGGCAAGCCGATAAAAGTCGAACAGCAAAATGTCTATATTGCACTGAATAAACCGATAGGGATTACAAGTACGACCGAAAAACACATAAAAGGGAACATCGTTGATTTTGTAAATCACCCGCTTCGCATTTTTCATATCGGACGTCTGGACAAAGACTCAAGCGGTCTGATCCTTCTTACAAATGATGGAGATATCGTTAATGAAATCCTTCGTGCAGAAAACAAACATGAAAAGGAATATATCGTAACCGTGGATAAGCCACTTACCGCTTCCTTCATCAAAGATATGTCATCCGGAGTAGAGATTTTGGATACGAAAACACTTCCTTGTAAAGTTGAGCAGTTGACCAAATACACATTTAACATCACGTTGATGCAAGGACTGAACAGACAAATTCGCCGTATGTGCTCCGCACTAGGTTATGAAGTCCGTGATTTACATCGAATCCGCATCATGAACATCCACCTGGACGGACTGGCGATCGGACAATGGCGCGACCTGACCGAGGATGAATTAACGGAACTATTTAAGGAATTGGATTATTCCCCTAGGAAACGATGATAATGAAGATGCCCCCAGAATTCCGGGGGCATCGCTTTTTTAATTTCAGGATTATTTTCAGCAATCATTTTGCTTTTATTCGTAGTTTTGCAGATTTACTCGCAACGCTATTACTCGTGAATTCCGCACTTTCATTCGTAAATTCCACAGATTTACTCGTGAGCTCCACTCATTTTATGATACTGAAAGGAATTGTTTTTGTTTCTGAAACTACTCTTTTCCTGTCAATTGCATCTATGGGCTTTATTCTTTTCATTCTCTTCTGCGAATGACCACTACCCTTTTCCTGTAAACTCTATAAAGCTAGTATGGCTAATCTCATGATGGGATAAGTCGCCGCCACCAATCACACCAATTTTAAGGTTTCCATGATTTCATAGATGGTTGCCCCGGCATTTAAGCAGTCTTCCATGTGATGCATTCATCGCATCCGCTGACTATGAAATGACCAATCCGATAAATGATGAACTTACCCAAACTGGCGTTTAAATACTCTACTGGCGAAGAAGTAAGCGATGACCATGATGCCGACACACCAGGCAAGCGCAATCCAGATATCGTTCCCAACAGACCCTTCATACAAAAGGGCACGAATCGCATTCACGATTGAAGTCACTGGCTGGTTCTCGGCGAACGCACGGACAATTTTAGGCATGGTCTCGGTGGGGACAAAGGCCGAACTGATAAACGGCAGGAAAATCAGCGGGTACGAGTAGGCTGTCGCCCCTTCCAAAGAGCCCGCTGTCAATCCAGGAATGACCGCCAGCCATGTCAGAGCCAGCGTAAACAATACGATTATCCCAACTACCGCTAGCCAATCCAGGATATCAGCGCTGGAACGGAAGCCCATCAAGAGTGCGACGAGGATAACCACGACGACAGTAAGCAAATTGGATACTAGCGAGGTCAACACGTGAGCCCACAATACTGACGAGCGCTTGATGGGCATGGTAATGAAACGCGCCATCAACCCGCTCTTTACATCCGTAAACAGTCGCACGGAAGTGTAAGCGACGCCGGATGCGATAGCCATCAGTAAGATTCCCGGCAATAAATAATTGACGTAGTTGTCGGTGCCTGCCTCTATGGCGCCGCCAAATACGTAGACAAACAGCAACATCATCATAATCGGCGTAATCGCCACCGTGATAATCGTATCCGGGCTGCGCATGATATTGCGCATTAAACGCCCTAGTAATACCCCTGTTTTGCTATTCATTTACATTTCCTCCTTTTTGCCGATGATTGCGAGGAAAATTTCCTCCAATGTCGGCTGCTTCTCGATGTACTCTACTTTCGCTGGCGGGAACATCTCCTTGAGTTCAGTAAGGGTCCCGGTCGAGATGATTTTTCCGCCATGCAGGATGGCGATACGGTCCGCCAGTTGTTCGGCTTCCTCCAGGTACTGTGTTGTCAGCAGAATTGTCGTGCCGCCGCCAGCTAGCTCCTTGACCGTATCCCAGACTTCAATCCGGGCTTCGGGGTCAAGCCCTGTCGTCGGTTCGTCGAGAAAAATGACTGCTGGCGTCCCGATCAGGCTCATGGCGATGTCAAGCCGGCGCTTCATCCCGCCCGAATATTTATCCGCCCGGCGGTTGGCCGCATCGGTCAGGCTGAATCTCGCAAGCAGATTGTCGGCGACTTGAGCGGGATTGGAAACTCCCCGCAACTTGGCGATCATCAGCAGGTTTTCCCGCCCGGTGAGCATGCCATCTAAAGCTGCAAACTGCCCTGTCAGGCTGATGCTCTGGCGAACATGATCCGGTTCATGCTGAACGTCAAAGCCGCAAATACCTACTTCGCCGCCATCGGACTTCATCAGCGTCGAGAGGATGTTGACCGTCGTCGTCTTGCCCGCTCCATTTGAGCCCAGCAGTGCGAAAATTTCGCCACGCCCCACCTCAAAATCCACCTCCTTTAAGACTTCATTGTCTTTAAATGACTTTTTTAACCCTTTTACAGAAATCACTGCATTGCTCATGCTTTTTCCTCCTTTTAATAGCGCAGTAATGCCGCATGTAAGATTCGTATTTATCCTTCCGAGCGCCTAGCGGAACTAAATTGCCTATAGTTCTCTATTTAGTCTGACTGATAATCTGTATAACTTACTACCGAGTTAAAATATAACTGAATAGCAAAGGTGGCATTTCACATTTGTAACCAGCTATTCAGTCGGAATTATTTATTGAATTTATTTTTTCCCAATCGCTTCATGATACTGTCATTCAAATCTTCACGATACTTGGCGAAATAGGTTCTAGCATTTGCCACTAGTTCGTCGGCAAAGGACGCTACGTCGTCTCCGGTGATTTCCAGCACTTGCCTGCCTTCCGCAGCACCGGCTTCGAACAACTCGATTAATTCATACTGCATGTGCAGCATATCCATCCCGTTGCCCGCTGAGAAATTCCACATATAGTTTTGAATTTTCTTAAATACAAATTGGTAGTCCTCTGGAAGAGCTTCAACCCGTGTCATCATCATTTTATACTCTTTTTTATCACCTATCATTTTTTTGAATAATTCCATCATGTTATTTTTCCTCCTTTTTAACAAGACACTGCAAAATTAGCGTACGGAATATCTTATGAAGCTAGATTGACTTTAAGACATTGATTTTCGATGATACAAAATCCCATTTTTTCCAAAATAATTCAAGTTCCTGGCGGCCAGCCTCATTAAGTGAGTAAAACTTGCGGGGCGGCCCCATATCTGACGGTTTCTTCTCTATGTTCACCAGTTTTTTCTTTTCTAATCGCACGAGGATGGTGTAGACCGTACCTTCCACGACTTCAGTAAATCCAAGCTCGTTCAGGCGGCGGGTAATCTCGTAGCCATAGGTTTCATGGCGGCTGATGATTTCCAGCACGCAGCCTTCCAGCGAACCCTTCAGCATTTCAGTTAAATTTTCCATGTTCAGAGCCTCCTCTATTTTGTGACTTATTTTTATAACGTGTTCCGAGAGGAATTTTTATACTGAATAGCTTTTGGGAATTCACGCTATTTAGTATTACTTATTACAACTAAACTGTAACACCGAGTAGCAGGGGTGTCAACTTTTTTTCTTAATAATATTTTGCAACTTCACTACTCGGTGATATTGGTATCTCGTGTTACTTACTACAAGGTATGCTGTAACACGCAGATGGTGACTGTCAAATTGATTTTTTTTAACCTGCTCTCTCCATTGGAAACATCCGATGTAAATTTTGCTGTGAGTTTCATGGTTTTACTCGTGAGATTTATGCATTTACTCGTGAGTTTCGCACTTTTACTCGTGAGTTTTGCACTTTTACTCGTGAATTATACTATTTTACTTGTGAATTTCACTTTTACTCGTGAATTATGCTGTTTTACTCGTGAGTTTTGCACTTTTACTCGTGAATTATACTATTTTACTCGTGAGTTTCGCACTTTTACTCGTGAATTATGCTGTTTTACTCGTAAGTTTCGCACTTTTACTCGTGAATTATGCTGTTTTACTCGTGAGTTTTGCACTTTTACTCGTGAATTCCACGCTTTTACTCATGAATTCCACTTTTTCACGAGTAAGAGCGAAAATAAAAAGCAACCTGCTTTAGGCTGCTCGTTATCGGCTCTAAATTATACCCACCATAAATCAGTTGGACTTTCGTTGATGAGTACAGTTTTCAGATTGGTTACGGCCCGTTGGAATCCTTCTTCAACTGACATCAGCGGATCTTCGTGTTCGATGCTGACGACGTAATCGTAACCGTATGTGCGAAGGGCGCTCATGATGTCGGACCACTCTTGCAGGCTGTGGCCGCATCCTACAGAGCGGAAGTTCCAGGCACGGCTCTGGATATTCCCATAAGGCTGCATATCGGTCAATCCGTACATATTGATGTTATCCTGATCCAGGTATGTGTCTTTTGCGTGGAAGTGGTAGATTGCTCCCGCTTTCCCTAGGATTTTGATGGCACCGACTGGTTCAATGCCCTGCCACCAAAGATGGCTTGGATCAAGGTTGGCGCCTATTGCATCAGATGTAGCTTCCCGCAGTTTTAACAAGGTGTAGGGGGTGTGGACGAGAAAGCCCCCATGCAGTTCAAGGCCGATTTTTATATTGTGTTCATCAGCAATGGCGGCCACTTTCTTCCAATAAGGGATCAATTTTTCTTCCCATTGCCATTTCAGCACATCTGTATACTCATTCGGCCATGGGGCTACGGGCCAGTTTGGATATTTAGCTCCTTCGTGATCACCCGCTGTACCAGAAAAGGTATTGACTACCGGTACGTTCAGTAAGGATGCAAGCTTGATTGTTTTGATCAGTGTTTCATCACTTTCTTTAGCGAAGGCTTCATCAGGAGAGATTGGATTGCCATGGCAGCTGAATGCACTGATCGTTAACCCTCTTGTTTGAACGGCTTCGAGGTATTTTTGGCGCTTTTCTTCACTCTGGAGCAGTTCATCGAGTGGACAATGGATATTCCCTGGATACCCGCCTGTACCGATTTCAACTGTTTTCAATCCGGAATCCGCGACATAATCAAGCATATCCTCGAATGATTTTTGAGCAAATAGCACTGTAAAGATCCCTAATTTCACATGCCCCACCTCACCTTTTCATTAATTTATGCTCATGACCTTCCCACTTGCCGAGCTTTGATAGATGGCTTCGATTATTTTCGAAACTTTCATGGCTTCCGATGGTTTTACCAATGGTTCTGCTAACCCCAGGCAGCTGTTAATAAAGTTCTCTGCCTGTTGCAGGTCTGGTGTATCCTCTCCTGGCATCCATACTGCCTCACTGTTTAAAAGCATGCCGTGCTTAGCCTGATTCAAGACCAGCGGAAATACATCAAGTCCGCCCTGCGTTCCGGATAAACTCAAAACAGTTGCTTCTTCACGGATATTCGCGGCCCAAGATGTTTCGAATAATAGAGATGCTCCGTTTGCAAATTTGATATATGCCGTGGCATGGTCATCCACTTCAAATACCGAGGCATCGAAATTGCCCCATAAATTGACCTGATCGACACCCTTACTGACATAATTATATGTCGAACCTACGATTTCAATCGGTTCTGGGTCATCCATCAGCCATAATGCCAAATCGAGCAAATGGCAGCCGTAATCGATCACGCTTCCCCCGCCTTGCAATTCCTTGCTTGTAAAAACTCCCCAGCCAGGGACTTTGCGCCGCCTGATTGCCTGTACACGCGCTACATACGGTTCACCGATTTCACCGGCCTGAATCATTTTTTTTGCAGCCTGGGCTTCCTTCATGAAGCGGTAATGATAGGCAGTCGATAACACTTTACCGGATATGTTTGCAGCCTCGGTTATCGCTAAACATTCCTCGGTTGTAATGGCCATCGGCTTTTCGCATAACACATGTACACCCGCTTGCAGGGCAGCAATGGAAATCTCCGCGTGAAACTTGTTTGGCGTTGCGATTGTAACAGCATCCACTTCAGCAAACATTTCTTCATAATTCGTGAAAACCTTTTCGATATGAAATTCCCGCGCCACTTCCCGCGCCTTCATTTCATCTATATCCTGAATGGCGTATAAAACCACTTTATCTTGAAATTTTTGAAAAGCTGGGATATGCCTTTTTTGGGCAATTCCGCCAGCACCGATAATACCCATTTTTAATTTGTACATGATGACTTTTAACCCCTTTATAAGCGGATGATTTTTCGGGATGCATTTGATTCCATCGCGCCAAGAATGACTTTTAATGACTTTAATCCTTCAACTCCTGAGACAAGGGGCTCCTCATTGTCCACCACACATTTTACAAAGTGGCTGATCACTTCGGAATCATGCTGTCCGTCTGAGTCATTAGTCTGGATGCTTCCTAATTGGATGGTTTCTGTCTTTCCATTATCATGATGGATGATCAGTGAGTATTTCGGATCGTCTTCAAGGCGCAATACCGCTTTTTCCGCATAAATGACCGTAGCATTGTCTTCTTTTGCATAAGACCAGCTGGCGGTAAGAGTTCCGATGATACCGTTCTCCGTCCGGAGGATACAGGCCGCACTGTCATCAACGTCCGTGTTTTTCTTGGCAGTCGTTTCCACAAAGGCTCCCACTTCAACAAATTCTTCTCCAAGGATATACCGTAATAAATCAGCTTTATGAACCCCTAAATCGCCCATTGCCCCAATGACCGCCTGATCCTTTTTAAAAAACCAGCTTTCCAGTCCGTCCACGCTCCAGGTTTCCGGCCCGGAATGTCCAAAAGCCGTCCGGAAGCTATAGACCTTCCCTACTTCCCCGCTCTCAATAAGCTGTTTCGCTTTTTGATGAGAGGGAACAAAACGCTGATTATGACCAATCATTAGTATTTTGCCGCTTTTCGCTGCTGCTTCATTCATTTTTTCAGCGTCTGCTAAAGAAGTAGCCATTGGTTTCTCACATAGGACGTGCTTACCCGCTTCCAAGGCCGCAACCGTGATGCGTGCATGCAGGTAATTCGGTGTACATACACTGATCGCTTCAATCTCCTCATTCTTCAAAAGTTCTATATAATCAGTATATGCTTGAGCTCCATACCTTTGTGCTGCTGCATTCGCCCGGTCCGGCACAATATCACAAACGGCAATGATCTCCGTTTCCTGATGTGATTCATACTCCGGAAAATGCCTGTTTTTTGCGATACTCCCGCATCCAATGACTCCTACCTTCACTATGCCCATTTTGTTCTCTCCTTCACTTCATCTCTTTGGATGAGATGGATTCCAACGGTTCGGCTTTACCATAGTTCGTTGCGATTCCGAATTCCGGCTTGACCCAATCAACGGCATTTTTAATCACACGTTGGATCTCCGGATTATGATAGGTAGGATATGTTTCATGTCCTGGACGGAAATAGAAAATCCTCCCTTTACCCCGCTGATACGTGCAACCGCTTCTGAATATCTCCCCGCCTTCAAACCAACTAACGAATATTAATTGATCTGGTGCAGGGATATCAAAATGTTCCCCGTACATCTCTTCCTTTTCAAGTTCGATATATTCTCCGATTCCATCAACGATAGGGTGACTCGGATCGACTACCCAAAGCCGTTCCCTTTCATCCGCCACCCGCCATTTCAAATCACAAGTCGTTCCCATCAATCGTTTGAAGATCTTTGAAAAATGACCAGAATGGAGGACGATGAGACCCATTCCCTCGAGTACTCGCTTATGAACCCTTGCAATGATTTCATCCTGAACTTCATCATGTGCAACATGGCCCCACCAAATCAGTACATCGGTTCGTTCCAGTACTTCCTCGGTTAATCCGTGCCCTTCTTCATCGAGAGTAGCGGTCCTCACCTCGACCTGTTCACTTTGTAAAAAGCCGGCAATTGCACCATGGATGCCATCCGGATATACTTTTGCTACTTCAGGCTTTGTTTTCTCGTGGCGAAACTCATTCCATACAAGGACTCTCATGAACAACCTCCTCCATTCAAGAATCATTTCACGGCAACTTGTTTTGATGTTTAACTATCTATTACCTCTTTATTCAAAACGCAAACGTTTGCGTTAGGGATGATCAAAATATAAGAACATTTACTTATCGACCATAGAAAGTATGAATTTTCGAAAATAATCGTGATAATCTATATTGTAAATTTATGTTAGTAAAAATCAAGCTTTAATTGGTAAAACTTTTCTACAATTTTCATTTAATTTCCTTTTCAGCAACAAAATGCGACTCCCGCTTTATGATTTTGGTAGGAATGCTGATGCTCTTTTCCATCATTTCCGGATTCGCAATAAGATCGAACACGCATTTTGCGGCTTCATACCCTAACTGATACGTATGGATATCAACCGTTGTCAGCGGGGTACTTAAAAATTCTATGAATTCTGAGTGGTTAAAACAGACGACGCTTATTTGCTGCGGCACTTTCAAGTTCTTTTCGGCTAACACTCCAAGTAAGAGCACACCCAATAAAAGATCCATAACCAAAAAAGCGGTTGGTGCCTCCTTCAATTCCAGCAATTCGTCAATCGCCATTATTCCATCCGTTCGATTTAAAGGAATCAATTTGATATATTCCTGTCGCACATCCACCCCGGCCTGTTCCATCGCTTGTTGAAAGCCTGTCAAGCGGTCCTGGATCACTTCAAACTCGGGGCTGCCTCCTAAAAAGGCGATTCGCTCATGTCCAAGATTGATTACAAACTCCGATACTTCCCTGGCCGCTTGAACATTATCGTTATCAATGAATGTGATACCGCTCATGTTCGTACTTGGCTTCCCGATCAAAACGAACGGGAAGCCCTGCTTCAATAAATACGGCACCACTTTATCGTCCTTTTTAGAGTACAAAACAATCATGCCATCCACTCTTCTGCCCTGGACCATTTTCACGACATCCTCAAAGATGGCATCCTCCGTCTCGCCGGTAGTCAGAGAAAGACTGTACCCTTCTTTATTACAGAAATCTCCGATGCCCCGGATCACTTCGGGGAAAAAGGGATTATAAAGTGATTCCCTTGCCGAACTTTTCATGACGATCCCAATGGCCTTAGTAGACTTCGTGACTAAGTTCCGGGCATTTTCATTCATATGATAGCCCATTTCCTTTAATACCTTGCGTACCTTACGCTTGGTCTTTTCACTGATTGTCGGGCTGTTATGGATTACACGCGATACCGTTGATGGAGCGACATTTGCTTTTTTGGCAACGTCTTTTATAGTAACAGACAAATTCATCAACACTCCCCGTTCACCGCACATGGTTTAATATTCCCTATATTTAAATAGTTATTTAACGGCTCCATCTGCAATTCCTTTAATAATTTGCCTCTGAGCAAAAAAGTACGCAATGATGACTGGAATGATGGATAAAGTAAGTCCAGCCAATGCGAGATGCCATTGCTTCGTATATTGTCCGAAGAAGAAGAATAATTTAAGTGGAATGGTCTCCGATCCCGCGCCGCCAATAACAAGGGATGGCAGCAAATAGTCGTTCCATATCCAAATGACATTCAAGATCCCAACTGTAATGGACATCGGCTTTAATAGTGGAAATATGATATACCAAAATACTTGAAATCGGTTTGCACCATCAATCTTTGCTGCCTCATCAAGTGAGAGGGGTATCCCTTTTAAGGTACCATGATATAGAAAGATGGATAGACTGCAGCCAAAACCTAAATACATGAAAATCAATCCTGCCTTGTTCAGCATTCCAAGCTGTCCGAATTGGGCAACGAGCGGTATCATCACGGACTGAAACGGGATGAGCATGGATGCTACAAACACAAAGAAAAGCAGGGAACTTATTTTACTTTTGTTTCGGGAAAGAGCGTATGCTGCCATCGCAGAAAAGATGATGATGATGACTACACTGACGCCCGATATCAATAAAGAATTGAATAAAGTCCGGAGGAAATCCAATTGCTCGAAAGCTTGAGTGAAGTTTTCCAATGTCCAGGTTTCAGGCAGCCCCAATGTATCGGCAAATATATCCCGTTTCATTTTAAAAGCATTGACAAGCATTAAATAAAACGGAGTGAGCCATAATATGGCCAAAATGAATCCGATGAATCCAATCAGCCACAATTTCCATTTTCCCCTCATTACAGCTCAACCTCCCGTTTTTTATTGAAATAGACTTGTGTCAGCGAAACGACCGCCACGATTACGAAAAAGATAACGGCTTTTGCCTGTGCATATGCCATATCATTTTCGGTGAAGGCGGATTTTACAATGTTCATCGCAACCATTTCAGTTGAATTATAGGGAGCTCCATTCGTCAAGGAAAGGTTTTGATCATAGATCTTGAACGAGTGGGAAAGCGTCAAAAACAAACTGACGGTAAAAGCAGGTGCCACTAGCGGAAAAGTTATATGGCGAAAACGCTGGAAGCTGTTAGCTCCGTCAATTTTTGCCGCTTCGATCAAGTCCTCAGGAACTGCCTGCAAATAGGCGATATAAATGATCATGATATATCCGGCCATCTGCCAGGATGTTAAAATGATCAATCCCCAAAAACCTGTATCAGTCGTCGATAACCAACCATTAAATGCTTCGATCCCCGTCAAATCACCAATCGCACCGAAGACCTTAATAAAAATGAACTGCCAAATAAAGCCGAGAATCAAGCCGCCAATTAAATTGGGCATAAAGAAAACCGTACGCAGTATGTTGCTTGATTTAATTTTCGAAGTCACGATGAGAGCCAAACTTAATCCGATAATATTGATTACCACAATTGCCGCTACGGAAAATTTAATCGTGAACCAAAATGTATCAAGAAACCCTTTATCCGTAAACAAGTCTATATAATTCTTAAAACCGATGAAATCCGGTGTCCCTAAACCGTTCCAATTCGTAAAGGAATAATAAAATCCGTAAATGAGTGGCACGATCACAACCAAAATGAGTGCAGCAAGAACAGGTGTTAAAAACAGCCAATATGCGGCATCCCGATTTCTCAACGAAACCGACCTCCTTGAAATGATTTAATAGTTAACGGGTTTAGATCATGACTGGGTTATTTGATGAATCCCTTAGCGGCTTTTCTATAAGAAGGAACAACCAATCGACACGTTTTTCTTGCCGATTGGTCACTAGCATTCCCCAACTCTTATTTACTTTGAATCTTCTCCCAATTTTCAATGTTCTGTTGGACAAGCTCCTCCCAAGTCAATTTACCAGTTACGTATTTTTGGACACTTGCACCAAGATCATCATTCCAACCGACCGGATATCCATTAAACACCCACCCAATCGTATTTCCTTCTTGGGAGTATTTATAAATTTCTTTTGAAATTGGATCGGCAATTTTTTCTACATCATATCCTTCATAAGCAGGAATGAATTTAAAATCTTCCAAAACGGCTTTTTTCCCTGCTTCGGATGTATACATCCAGTCGAGGAACTTCTTCGCTGCTTCCTGTACCTTTTCATCAGATTTCTTGTTCACTGCCCAATAGTTCGGTACGCCGACCGGCATGCCTGCATTGTCTCCATTTGGAATTGGGATGATGCCAATTCCCTTTTCAGCCAACTCGGGATCCATATCATAGACTGTGTTATACACCCAGTTTCCTTGCTGAATGATCGCAACCTTTTCAAGCGAGAAAAGCTCCTCCACTTGTTGGGAGTAATCAAGACTTGCTGTCGGCTGGACGGAATACTCATTTTGGATATCGACCAATTGTTTAAACTTGTCACCATCCGTGAATTTAACCGTTGGTGCCTTACTAGCTTCTAAAACATTCCCATCAAACTCCGGTGATAAGAATACATTGGATAAATGGTTTCCTGTCACCCACTTCTCTTTGACCGGATAAGCGAAAACTGCATCGATTTTCAATTTGTTTTTTTGTGAATCGATTTTCTTAACTGCCGCCTCTAATGTTTCATAACTTGTAATCTCATCAGGATTAACTCCGGCTTCTTTAAAAATCCGTTTGTTATAAATCAAGCCGTATCCTTCCTGGTTAAATGGAAGTCCAAGGACCTGCCCGTCCTCTTCGACGCCATCCAAAGTACCGTCAAGTGCAGCAGCAGCAGCCTTCGTGTCCTTTAAATCTGTTAATCTATCTTTATATTGTGCGACATCTACCGGCCCGCCAATGTTAAACACCGCTGGCTCCTCACCTGAAGCGAACTTTGCCGTAATGGCTGATTTATAATCATTTCCGCCGCCGACCGTCGATACCTTGATCTTCACATTTGGATTTTCTTTTTCATATTGTTTTGCCAATGTCTCGAATTGCGACTTGAATTCTACCTTGAATTGAAATATATCCAGCGTCACGACATCCTTTGAATCGCTGTTTCCGCCAGTTGAAGAAGAGCATCCAGCCAAAATCACACTAAAAATCAATAAAACAGTAAGAATTCCCCCGTACCATTTTTTACGCTTCATGCCTACCCACTCTCCCTTTTTCTCATAATATTCATGCAATTTTAAGAAAACGTTTGCATAAAATTAGTAAAATAAAAGCCATTCATTCTATAAAATTCATAGTCTATCGTACTTCTTTTACATCACCTCCTCACAAAAACATTGCAAACGTTTACATTTATGCGCTTTATATTACCACCAAATTCCATACTTTACAATAAAATTGTAGTATATTGTAAAAAAAGGATGTTAAGAACTCTCTTAATCTAATTATATGATTCAGAAACCTTTGATTATTCCTTTATCCGATTATTTATTGTACGGGCATTTTCATTCCCGGCATTATACGAAAAAAAGGAAACCATTCGGTCCCCTTCTTTTCACTTCAATATCATCTTCACATTGGAAGGACCGTATTCATCCTTCAATTCATAATATTTATCGCTTGCTTGTCCAAATTCCTTAAACACACCGCTAATGATCAATTCATTCTTTTCCTTATCAACGACACTGTACTTGATATTGCTTTTCCCAAACTTTCTGTCATCCACTTTTAAAAGGATCATCTTGGACACCTCCACATTTAATGGCTGCACTCCTCAGGGTGTGTGGTTTCTTACTTACATAATATAACAAATTATTCAGAATTTATAGATTTTTTGCCATTCAAAATAAAAAAGCCTAATTAGGCCTTTTCATTTCGCTTATACATTATTATCATCAGGACTTCGAGATATCCAGGAAACCTTCACCGAATACGTCCCGAACATCATGTATGGCTATAAAAGCATTGCTATCCGTTGACTGAACTATTCTCTTTAACTTTAGTACCTCTTGCTTACTTATAACGATATATAAAATATCCTTGGATGCTTTTGTATAGTATCCATGACCACTAAAAACAGTGACCCCCCGGTCCATCAATTCGGTTACTTGTTTTGCAATCTGGTCCGCTTCATTCGAAATGATGGTGATCGCTTTTTTCGGATTCAATCCCTCAATGATGAATTCCATCGTTTTTGTTCCAATATAAAGCATAAGGATAGTGAGCATCAGACCTTCTGCGCCAATGATGAAATAAGATGAGAACGCAACGATTAAATCGAAAAACAGAAGTCCGTAGCTTAAGCTCCATCCCAAATACTTATTCGTAATTCGGGCAAGGATCGTCGTACCGGCAGTAGTGCCTCCAACACGAATGATCATGCCAATTCCTGCACCGGCAAAAACCCCGCCAAATATGGCATTGATGACCAATTCATCTGAAGATATCGTCCAGCTTTCGGTTAAATGAAGGAAAAGTGAATTAAAGGCAACGGCTACGATTGTATATACCGTTGTCATTTTAGACAAAAATTTATAACCGACAATGAGCAGGACAGCATTAATGATTAAACTTAACAGCCCTGGTGACCATTCAAAAAGATAAAACAGAATGATCGTTATCCCTGTGACTCCTCCCTCACCAAGCTCATTGGGAATGACGAAAAGATTTATTGCCAAAGCGAAAATAAAAGCTCCTATTAATATAAAGAAAACATCCAAAGAAATCTTTTTCATATTTATACCCTTCCTTTATGTAATGGTTAATGTGAATTCTGTTAAATTTCACTGCTCTATAGTAACATGGAATTCCATTTAATCCTTCAAAGATTTCAAGGTTTAACAAAAAGACTACCTTGGAAGTTAGATTATCTTCAATGAATGAGCTTAATACATATTTTTATATACATTAGCTTAACAAAACCACCGCTGCCCGATCCTCCATAAACTTATTTTTAATGGTTAGATTCATGTTCCTGGCTGGGATCTAAATAATATACCAGCTTTTTCCAGTCCTTGAATTCTCCCAGATTAATGGATCATTACTTTATTCCCATGCTCGTTTTCAACGCTTGACAGTTTCATTGAGTCATGATTAGAATGTTTTATATGTTAACCTATATTAATTTTAGTTGACATATAAAAAGGAGAATGGCCATGCACAGTGAAAAACGTTTACCTTGTTGGGAAGAAAAAATAAAAAAAGAACTGGCTCATTTAGAAGAAATTTCGCAAAAGCGTGAACTCGTATCAACAGAATGTGCCGAACAGCCTTGGCTTACGATCAACGGGTGCAGGATGCTTAATCTAGCTTCTAATAACTATCTAGGATATGCAGGAGATGAGCGGCTGAAAAAGGCTATGGTTGATGCCGTACATACATTTGGTGCAGGAGCAACGGCTTCACGTTTAATTGTTGGCAATCATCCTCTTTATGAGCAGGCTGAACAAGCTCTTATCAATTGGAAGAAGGTCGAAGCAGGACTCATCATCAACAGTGGATATAACG
This sequence comes from Bacillus sp. ISL-57, assembly GCF_018613135.1. Classification (NCBI taxonomy): domain Bacteria; kingdom Bacillati; phylum Bacillota; class Bacilli; order Caryophanales; family Bacillaceae; genus Bacillus; species Bacillus sp. ISL-57. Next base: position 288,956 of record NZ_JAGGQV010000019.1, read on the forward strand.
CGAACCTTGGAATAATCTCCACCCTGCTGTCCCGTAACGATATGATTTATAGCGATAAATTGAATCATGCAAGCATTGTCGATGGAGCTCTTTTAAGCAGAGCAAAGCATATACGCTATCGTCATAATGATTTAGATCATTTAGAAGCATTTTTGAAAAAATCTCCGATTGAAGCACGTAAATTAATCGTGACGGATACGGTTTTCAGCATGGATGGTGACTTCGCTTATCTTGAAGACCTAGTTCGGTTAAAGGAGCGTTATAACGCAATGTTAATGACTGATGAAGCACATGGAAGCGGCATTTACGGTAAAAACGGTGAAGGCTATGCCGGTCATCTCCATTTACAAAATAAAATAGATATCCAAATGGGAACATTCAGTAAAGCGCTTGGTTCATTCGGGGCCTATGTTGTCGGGAAAGAATGGCTCATCGACTATTTAAAAAATCGCATGCGCGGATTCATCTATTCAACTGCACTTCCCCCAGCCATACTTGGTGCTATAAAAACAGCGATTGAACTCGTACAGCAAGAACCGGAACGCCGCTCACTGCTCCAAACACATTCAGAATACTTTAGAGAAGAACTCACAAATTACGGGTTTAACATTTGCGGAAGCCAATCACAAATTGTTCCTATCGTCATCGGGGAAAACGAAAAAGCGATGGAATTTGCTGCACGTTTGCAAAAAGAAGGAATTGCCGCTATTGCTGTCAGGCCGCCGACCGTTCCTGAAAATGAAGCGAGAATCCGGTTTACCGTAACAGCCCTCCACGATAAAAACGATCTTGATTGGGCAGTTCAAAAAGTTTCGATCATTGGAAAAGAAATGGGTGTTGTTGAATGAAGCAGCCGAATTTAGTCGTGCTTCCTGGCTGGGGAATGGAAAAAGAGGCGTTTCAACCGTTAATCAAACCGCTGTCAGAACTATTTCACCTTTCATTTATAGATTGGAGAGATATGAAGGCACTAAATGACTTTGAAGAACGAGTCATAAACACAATCGCTCCCCTAGATGGTCCTGTTTATTTATTGGGCTGGTCATTAGGATCACTAGTATCACTTGAACTTTCAAGTTCTTTCCGGGAAAGAATAAAAGGTTTTATCCTTTTTGGCGCAACAAGTCGGTTCACTACAGGAGAAAATTATTCATTTGGCTGGGATTCTCGAATGGTCGAGCGCATGAAGAAACAACTGCCGCGCAATAAAGAGAAGACTTTGACTTCCTTCTATGAAGCGATGTTTTCCGATGCTGAAAAAGAAGCAGGTTTTAATCATCAATTCACCAAGATCATTCAAAGCGAGTTTCATGGAGATGATGTGTTTTCGCTTCTGATTGGTTTGGATTATTTACTTCAGAAAGATGCTCGTGCAAGACTCGGCCGGATTGAAGCCCCCTTTTTAATGCTTCATGGGAGGGAAGACAAAATTTGTCCACTTGAAGCATCATCTTTCATTAAAGAGAATTTGGGTGGGAGAGCCAAGGTTCGTATTATCGAAGGTGCTGGTCATATTCCATTTTTCACAAAACCAGAGGAATGTATGGAGCAGATAAAAACATTCATTCAAAAGGAGTACGTTCATGATAGATAAACGATTGTTAAGCAAGCGATTCAGTGAACACGCGAAAACATATGATGCGTATGCCAATGTTCAAAAAAACATGGCAAAGCAATTAGTGGATTTGCTTCCTCAAAAAAATACCAATCATAAAATCAATATTCTTGAAATCGGCTGCGGCACCGGTTACTTAACTAGGTTACTCGTCAAAACATTCCCTAATGCCGCCATTACGGCTGTTGATTTGGCACCCGGTATGGTTGAAGTGGCAAAGGGATTGACAAAGGAAGACCGTGTTACATTTTTATGTATGGACATCGAAGAAATGGCGCTAAATGAAAATTACGACTTGATTATTTCCAATGCAACATTTCAATGGTTGAATGATATTCCTGCAACCCTTGAAAAACTTTTTACACGATTAACGGCGGAAGGAAGCCTGATATTTTCAACGTTCGGAATAGATACCTTTCAAGAGCTTCATAGGTCATATGAACAAGCGAAAGAAAAGCTTCAACTTTCCATGGATAGTTCACCAGGCCAACCGTTTTACACTCTGGAAGAATTATCCCAAGTTTGCCAAGCAGCAATCCCCTATCCAGCAGCAGCTCCAATCGAGATTACAAAAATAGAAAAGCTTGAACTGGAGTACTTTCAGACAGTACGTGAGTTTTTCACTTCAATTAAAAAGATTGGGGCTGCTAATAGCAACAAAGAAAACTACTGCCAGCGCCCTTCCTTTTTTCGAGAGTTAATTAACATATACGACACAGAATACCGAAATGAATCAGGTGTGAAAGCAACCTATCACTGTTTGTTCTTTAAAATAAAAAAACAAGATCAATCCGAATATAACCCATCTGGGATACAAGCAAAATATTATACATAATCGCAAATCTTTTATATAAAGTAACGACTAGCATTCCATCCCCGTACTATCGGTTGACCATCCCCTTCAAGCAATTCGGGCCGCCGCCACTCCTAATTCCTTTGGGGAGGCGGCGGCTTCTTTACATATCACTTCATCCAAATACCTTGCCATCCGTAATATTGACCACTCGATCACATAAATCCAACATTCTTTCATCATGCGTTACCATGATGGCCGCTTTATTTCTTGATTTCACTTCATGTGCAAGCATTTCAACAACATCCCTGCCTCTTTTGGAATCAAGACTTGCGGTTGGTTCATCCGCTAAAATGATTTCTGGATCATTCATCAGCGAACGGGCGATTGCTACACGCTGCCGCTCACCGCCCGACAGTGCTTCTGGCAGGTGATCTGCCCGATGTCCAAGTCCAAGGTGGCTAAGCAAATCGTCCGCTTTTTTCACAGTTGTTTTATCTCGCTTGCCGATCAATTCAGAAAGCAGCAGAAGCTGATCTCGTACGGAGAGATATGGCACAAGATTCGACGATTGGAATACAAACCCGATCTTTTCAAGGCGTACCCGAGTCAATTCTTTTGGGGATAGTGTTGTAATATCCTCACCATTCAGCAGTAAGCGGCCTTTGCTCGGGGATAGTAACGCACCTGCTATTGAAAGGAAAGTACTTTTTCCTGAGCCCGAAGGACCCACAATCGCGACGAATTCCCCCGCCCTTACATTCAGGGAAATATCATCAAGTGCCATTACCCTATTATCGCCTTCCCCATAAATCTTACTGACGTTTTCAAATAATAGTTTATCCCCCATCATGATACCCTCCCTATTGCTTCGATCGCATCTATCTTCGCTACTCGGTATAGTGATAGCAGTGAACCCAATACGGATACAGCCAAAAGTAACACGGAATATTTAATGACCAAATCGGCACTTAATTCAAATGGCATTCCTTCCGGCATGATTAAAGTGACGCCGTATGTCAGGGCAACGCTGATGGCTATGCATGTCACGGCAAGCAGCATTACTTGACCAACGATGCTTTTTGCCAAGTAGCCCGTATTTGCCCCGAGGGCTTTAAGGACTCCAAATTGATTCGTCTTCTGCAAAGTAATCACATAAAAGAATACGGCCAAAACGAAAGCTGCAATGACAAACAAAAAGGCAATCATCATCGTCAATGTACCCTGTTCCTCTTTGAACCCTGGTATACTCTGAAGTGATTCTTCTTTCGAAATGAGCGTTACACCTTCAGGCAATGATTCACGTACATTCTCTTCCGACTTCGAGTCCATTTGCACGGCTATTGCGCTGATTGAGTCTTTACCTTGATTTTTCAATCCAGGGTTAATCTCCTGCCACCCCTTAACATTCATGTAAACTGCCGGTGTATGGCTATAAGACTGCTTTTCAGTAAAACCAACAATGGTGAAAACATTACCAGATAGGTCATCTTTGAGTGAATCACCCAATTTATAACCGACATCTTTTAAAGAACGATCTGCAACGACTTCACCTTGTTTCTTATTGTCATAGCTCGTTCCTTCTATGACCTTCGGTGCTAGTATTCCACTGGCATCGGTCGCAAAAATCGTGACATCCGTTTTCTCCGAAGAGCCGACTTTATTCAATGTGATCATCATTTGCCCAAGTCCTTCGGCTGCTTTAACATCCGATATAGCCCGGATTTCATCCAGCTTTTCCATCGATATGATCGATCGGTTCAATTTATTTTTAGAGTCATGCTCCATGACGAAATAATCAGCCTTCATGTTTTGTATGGATGAAGCATTATCTGAAGAAAGTCCATTAGCTAATCCTGAAATGATAAAAACAAGCAAAGCGACCAATATCATGATCAGTCCAATCAGCAGATAACGTAACTTTGAATGCTTTAGTTCACGTATTGCCAAAAACATCATTTCATCTCCCTTTTCTTTTGTTTACCAATCAAGTCCTGCTTCAATCGGTATGACTCGATTGTAAACACTCAATATGAATGGAAGATGAACAACTGATTACATAAAGGGCAGCCGTATATAAAAAGTGGTCCCTTTCCCAAGTTCACTTTGGACTTCAATCGTTCCCCCATGAAGTTCAACCGTCTTCTTCGTGATCGAAAGTCCTAATCCGCTTCCGGTTTCACTCCGGTTCCTCACTTTGTCGACTTTATAAAAGCGATCAAGGATATAAGGAAGGTCTTCTTCTGGAATTCCGATGCCCGTATCCGCGATCATCACTTCAACAGTACTGCCTATGCTTTTAATCCGAATATCGATCGAACTGCCGCTTTCCGAGTATTTAATGCTATTGGTTATCAAATTCGTCCAAACTTGATTTAAAAGTTTCTCATCTGCAGAAATGACGGTGGACGGCAAATCCATTTCGATCACCATATCCTTTTCCCGCCAATTCCATTCCAGCATGAACAACACCTGCCGGATTTGCTGCGCTAAATCAAACTTCGACCGCTGCAGCGGATCATCTACTTTATCCAACGAAGCAAGCATGAGCAGCTGTTTGCTTAACGACGACATGCGCCTGCTTTCTTTTTCAATGATGGATAAGTACTGATTTCTTTGTTCTTTTGTTAATTCCTCCGATTGGAGGGTTTGGGAAAAACCTTGGATGGATGCAAGCGGAGATTGAATTTCATGAGATACATTCGATACGAACTCCTGCCTCATATCATCCAACCGCTGTATGCTTTGAGTCATTTTCGAGAAGTGCTGGGCCAAGTCCCCTATTTCATCGCTTCGGGAGACATTCAATTCACTACTATAATCCCCATCGGCGATTCTTTTTGTAGCCTCCGTTAATTTCGTAATCGGCTTAACGATGAAACGCGTATTAATGATCACAAATAAAAAACTGAGAAGGAGCGTCAGTACGAGCAAAACTGCTAGGAAAAAGCGAAATTCGCCAAACTGCAGCTCTATATTGGGCCTTACAAACAATGCATGCTTTTCGCCATTCACGTTCATCGGGACCCCAATGCTATTAATTAATACATCTTCAAAAAACCCCGTAATAAATAACCCATTATTATAATTGGCGATCCCTTGATAGGTATTCCCATTCAAAACTCCGGAAATCGTGTCGCGGTCCAAATTCGTTTCCCGAAACGGCTCACCATATAATGTTCCTTCACCCTGCTCATTAAATAGATACATTTGATAGTGCAATCCTGCTATATGGGTTAAATACTCATCAATATCCTGATCAGGATTCTCCTCATATAAAGAGACGATCTCACTTGCGACTTTGCTTATCTTCTCACCATTGTTGGGTTTTTGAACCTTATGATAATAGACATTGGAAATTAAAAAAGCGATGACACTGGCGAGCACCATGATCAAAATGGTTTGAATAACTATCCTGAAATAAAGTGTTTTCACTTCTTGTTGACCTCCAGTTTATAACCTAAGCCACGGACAGTCGTTATGACAAAGTCATCGGTACGGCCGGAAAAACGTTCCCTCAACCGTTTAATATGGACATCAACCGTTCGATCATCCCCTGCAAAATCAGCACCCCACACCAGTTCAATAAGCTGCTCACGCGTAAAGACCTGATCAGGAAAACTTCCCAACTGAGCCAGCAGCTCAAATTCCTTAAGCGGCAGGAGCAGCGTATTCCCCTTTATTCGCACTTCGTAACTTTTACGGTCAATCACCGTTTGATTCAATGAGATTGATTCAGAATTCACCATACGGTATCTTCGCAATAGCGCCTTTATCCGAAATAGAAGCTCCCTTGGCTCAAATGGCTTTACCAGGTAATCATCCGTACCAGCAAAGTACCCCTTTTCCTTATCGATAAGTTGATCTTTAGCTGTCAATAAAATGACCGGCAGATCATATTGATCCCGGATTTCCTTACAAAGATCCAGTCCGTTTTTATACGGCATCATGATATCGACAACAGCCAGATGGATCCGTTCCTTCTCCAGTAACAAGGAAGCTTCATTACCATCCTTCGCTTCCGATACCATGTACCCTTCCTTTTCCAAATGAAATTTAAGCAATTCCCGAATATGCCGATCATCATCCGCAATTAATATATGTATCAAAGAAACCACATCTCCACTTCTTTTATAGCCCTGGCTAAACATACAATAGCAATAATTAAACCTGTAAAACAACAAATACTAATTCAATTTCCGGTTCTATATAAATTAGTTTGCCACTAATATACAGCACCCTCTTATTTTTTTAAAAAAATAAAGTCAAAAGCGAACAGAATCTAAAAACCCTGTCCGCTTTTTTCCTATAATAAACCGTCATATTCACACTAGTTCAGCCCTATTGATATTTTTATTGCCCAAAAGGGTTTTAAATATTCTGAATATAAACTATAATTGTTTTATTTTAAAACATCTAGGAGGTCACTATGGGAGTAGTAGAGAAAATCAGCGGATTTGCTGGTAAAACGTTTACCTTATGGGTCATTTTATTTGCAGTTATTGCGTATATCTTACCTAATCAGTTTATATGGATTGGAGACTATATTGTTCCATTACTAGGAATTGTCATGTTTGGCATGGGACTTACATTATCAGCAGCGGATTTTAAAGAAGTATTCCGACGGCCGAAAGAAGTCGCACTAGGGGTAGCAGGTCATTTTATCATTATGCCCTTATTGGCATTCGGATTGGCAATAGGGTTCGATTTGCCCAAAGAAATCGCTGTTGGCGTTATTTTGGTAGGATGTTGCCCTAGTGGAACGGCTTCAAATGTCATGGTGTTTCTTGCGAGAGGAAATGTTGCGCTTGCAGTTGCCATTGCTTCTGTTTCCACTATTCTTGCGCCTATCGTAACGCCCCTGCTTATTCTGCTCTTGGCAAGTAAATGGGTCAACATCAGTATTGGGTCATTATTCATTTCGATCATTCAAGTGGTGATTATCCCACTGATACTAGGATTTCTTGTTAAAAAGTTTTTCGGCAAACAGGCAGAGGCTGGTGCAAAGGCTTTACCTCTAGTATCTGTCATTTCCATCGTTCTGATCGTATCTGCCGTAGTAGCTGGCAGCCAAGATCAGCTGGCTAAAACAGGCTTGCTGATTTTTGCAGTAGTCGTTCTTCATAATGTTCTTGGGTTTTTACTCGGCTTCTTCTTTGCTCGTTTATGCGGGATGGATTTAGCTAAGCAGAAAGCTGTTGCAATGGAGGTCGGTATGCAGAACTCTGGTTTAGGTGTAGCCATAGCAACAGCCCACTTCTCGCCTTTGGCCGCTGTTCCAAGTGCCATTTTCAGTGTTTGGCATAACATATCAGGTTCCGTTCTGGCCTATATCTTCAGTCTCATGAAAGATAAAAAAAATGTAGGCACCGATAAAAATAATTCGATAAAAACAGACGCATCATAATATGTTGGAATGAACAAAAAAACGCTTTTCAGTAAATGAATTAAAAAAGCCGATTGAGTGAATCGGCTTTTTTTGTGCATTTATCATCAGAATATTGAACATTCAAGGGAAAATGACAATATTCAAAGCCCAAAAATAATGAACTTACTGCCTTGTTGTGGTTATTTTTTAGAACTACCTGCTATACTACTAGATGAAAGTAAGTTATAAAATTTGCTAATGATTCGGGTTATAGTAATTGACTATCATTTTAAGGATGAGGGAATATAATGTCACCAAAAATAAAATCTTCAAGAAAAATAGCTAGATATTCACTAATTATCATGGGGGCGGGTTATATTGGAACCACTCCATTTCAAGGTACATTGCCGCTGGATTTATTACATGGAGGGTTTGAGGCTGGCTTAGTCGGCGGATTGGCAGATTGGTTTGCAGTCACTGCATTATTCCGCCATCCGCTTGGATTACCAATCCCCCATACAGCCCTTTTGCCCAACAATCGTAAAAGAATGACAAATGCACTTGTTTCGATGCTAAAAAACGACTGGCTTTCTAAGGAAAGTATTCAGGACAAAGTAAAACATATTCCTTTTACTGAAAAATTGATCCCTATTTTAGGAAAAGAGATTCAAAGTGATACATTTAGAAAAGTCCTGATTAAACTGATCAAGCAAATGATTGGTTATATAGATATAGAAAAGATTACACCTTTCGTTGCAAAAAAAATTAAAGCATCACTTTCTAGCATAGACATGAGCAAGATTCTGCATTTAGTAAGTTCAGAGTTACTTAACGAAGAGTTTGATAAGAAGGCTTTGGATCATGTTTTAAAAAAAGCTGAAGATTGGTTAGGAAAAAAAGAAACCAGTCACCGACTTGGCACTGTTTCCATGGATGTACTCAGCAAGATTGAACTGGAAGGTATGCTTCAGTTCGCCGTTAAATCCATTCAAAGTCTACTTAATGAAGAGAAACTTGGTAATATCATCCAAAACCTGCTATTAAGTGTCGTAAATAATTTACAAAACGAGAAAGAACCAAATAGAGAGGCTTTAATCTTATATATCAGGAAAGAGATACAAGGCATTAACCATAACCCAGAACTGTTGGAAGGAGTTGAAAAATGGAAAAAACAACTTCTGACAAAATGGGAGCCTGAGGCGACACTAGAGGGAATCCTAAAACAAATTCAACAAGAAGCATTGGATTTCGTCGAAGGTGAACATTTCATGGATGCTTACCTGACTCCAATGATTCATCATATACTGGACAATATTAAGGAAAATAGCACCCGCATCGATCAATGGATACAGAAACAAATTACTGTTCTCATTGAAAAAAATCATACACAAATCGGCAATCTTGTACAAGAAAATTTAGATAAGCTAGACAACGAAACGCTGATCGACATGATGGAAAATGGTGTAGGAAAAGACTTGCAATGGATTCGTGTGAACGGAGCGGTCTGCGGTTTTATCATAGGGCTTATCCTAACAGGTGCACAGGCTCTGCTTAGGCTATTATAATCCAGGCATAACGGCAGTATACAGTCGTTACCAAATCAACTGGGACTGATTCGTTTTTCTGAAAATGAAGAGATAAACTAAAAGCCAGCCAAGGTTTTCATGAAACACCTCGGCTAGCTTTTCCTTTTTATCAATAAACTTAGATTACAGGTACACATATAAATCAAAGCTCCACTTAAAGCAAGGCTTCAATTAACTAAGGGTTGGATTGCTGAACACTAAGCCAGCCATCAATATGATCCAAATTAAAAATCAGCAAATTATCGATGGGTCTGAGATGGGGGATCTTTTTATTTAATATTAGATCATTGATTTCCTCTTCGGTAATTGGATAATTTACCGACTCAAGGTAAATCATCAAACTTTTTATACCATAGGCTTTCCTCATTTAATCACCTCCCACCAAATTCTCCTTATTCAACATAAAGAAAACTTAGTGCTAGATATTAAATGAAAGACCGCTTAATTCTTATTACCCACTTTTTGAAGAAATAATCGCTTTTACTTTATGTAGGCGCTTTAAATCAGGAAATTAATCTAATGTATAGGGGTTCCTTTCTTCGATTATCTCCACTTCATCCCATTCCACTGATTTGGAGTACATATATTTATCTGTTCGTTCAAACCCCAACTTTTTAGCAAGTTCAGTGTTTGTTGTATCCAACAATACTTTTCCGGTTCTTCTTTCTTCAGAAGCTGGAAACACCTCTCCCTTATATTTTGCCTTTGAATTTATCTTAAATAAATTTTCTACCTCTTCTACAGAAACATTTTTAATATAAATATTTTCATCTAAATGTTTGAAACCTTGAGATAGATCAGATTGTTTATTACTAATTAATCTTATTGATTTATCTTCCAGTAGACTAAAACTATACTCGCTACCATTATATATTGCATACTTTCCTTTTCTTATCATAGTTTTCTCCATTTCAAACTTTATCAAGCATGGAATAATTCTCTAATTAATTTTTCGGCTTTATGTAATTCTCCTAATAACGGATTTTGATAGTCATTATAACTATCCATATAAGCCCTTACGCCGCCAATAATATTTAATTCCCTTATAACTTCATTACACTCCATTACATCCAATGCATTCTTATATCTTATATATATAAGTTGTAAAACGCCGCTAGTAATTTCATTACTATAATTTTTTTCAAGATTATTTATCACAACTTTTAATTGATCGATTAACTGCTTTTTCTTATCCATTTCATCTTCCTATCTACTCGCCTATAAAGGAGACCCCTAACAAAACAGTTCCAAAGCTCATTTGAGGGGATAGTACAATAAATATAATCACGTTTGAAATGAAGAAATTAATCTAATGAATAGGGTTTCCTCTCCTCGATTATTTTCACTTCATCCCATTCCACAGATTTGGAGTACATATATTTATCTGTCCGTTCAAACCCCATCCTTTTAGCAAGTTCAGTGTTTGTTGTATCCAACAAGACTTTTCCGGTTTTTCTTTCTTGTGATGCTGGAAACACCTCTCCCTTATATACAGCATAGGGATTAATAGAATATAATTCTTTAACTTCATTTACACCTACTATTTTCGTGTAAATATTTTTTTTATAATAAGTAAAGCCATTCTCCATATCTTTTTTATCATTGCTAATTAATTCAATAGCTTCCACTAAATCAGATTCTATGAATCTATACTCTCTCCCATTATAGATCGTATACTCACCTTTTCTTATCATTTTTCCACTCACTCCATTATTTAATTCTCCATCACCCAAATTCAAACGGCTTCGCTCCCCGTTTAACATAGCAAAACTGGACTCTGTACATATGAAGGAATTACATCAAGCACCATACTTTTCTTTAATGGCTTTATCTGCACAAAAACTATGGAATTGGTTGATTAATTCATCAATATCTTCTTTTCTGATGATTTTCTCAACCCATTCTTTAGGAATGTCGTCCATTTTATAGTACATACCTGCCATTGTTCCTGTAATGGCACCTACTGTATCCGTATCATCCCCTAGATTCACTGCTTTTAAAACGGCATCGCTAAATGAATCTGAATTTCCTAAGCACCAAATGGCTGCTTCCAATGTATGAACGACATAACCATCTGACAGAATTTCTTTTTGTGGTAATGAAAAGAAATCTTCCTCAAAAATCCTTGAATAGGATAGCAGCTCTTTTTGGTATATATGATCTTTATCAAAATTCTCATCAAAAAGTTTTTTTGTTTGTCTTATTGCATCTTCAGGAGAATTATTATAATAAAGTCTAAGTAAAAACTCGACATAAATAATGGAACCTACCACAGAACGCGGATGTGCATGGGTTACTTCCGTACACTTTTTAATGGTTTGGATTTTTTCAATGAAATTAAAGTTATTAACAAGGATAAATGCTACTGGAGCGATCCTCATCAACGCCCCATTCCCATTATCAAACATGGCATTTCCGCCACATTCTGGTGCCGGGGTTCCATTTCTAAACTTGATTATGGCTTCACTGGTCGATCTGCCAATATCGAACATTTCATGATGTGGTGTCCAATAGCCAGATTCCATATACTGAACGAATTTTTGCATGAGCTCCGCTGAATCGCCTTTTTCAATTAAGTTTTCAATTAAACATAAAGTTAACGAAGTATCATCCGACCAAGTGCCTGGCGGCTGATTATAGGTTCCATATCCCGTTATATCATTAATAGTGAAAGTCCCTCTTTTTTTAAATTCAACAGGAACACCAAGCAAGTCTCCGATAATACCGCCATACATACTCGGTAATAATCTTTTCTTAATGGCTAAACTCATAAAAATCTTGTTATCGTCTTCCCATCTGTCTACCATTCTTCTGCTTGTCATTCTTACACCTACTTTTTGTTTAAATACTATTTCGTCAGCATTCAGTAATCCTTGCTTAATTCAATGTACTACAGATTGATTAAGGTAACACTTTAGTTTTATAAAAACTAATACCTATACTACAAAATTACTATAGGTTTTTCCCTTTTATAAAAAAACCTTGAATGGCTTTAGCCACTCAAGGTTTCATTTTATTCTAGAGAAATACGGATTACTTTTTCGATAATCTTAACTATGTTACCACGGCAGGCAATTTGTTTTGGTGCTTTGGATGAGTAGACCGGTTTTCAAATCAATTGGATTATCTCTAATAATTCTACTTCCCTATTTGCCCCATCGTTATCATATATAAAAATTTGAAAATTCGATCCTCGTTACCCATTTCGATAATTGAAGAGTTTTGTCTTTCATAAATATGCTTTGTTTTTCAATTACCTGTACATGTTTTGCTACAAGTTCGGTCATTCCTGTATGCAAAATATAAATTGAATAATAAGTGGTGTTTTTACACTTTCCCATCTAATGCAAATTTTAATTATTAATTCTGTTATGTCTACTTAATATTAACTCATAAAGAAAATCAAATGCTTCATTTTCACTAGCCATTTCTTTAATTATATAGTGACCTCCTCTCTCTCTTGTTTTATAAACTTTCCACACTCCTTGATCATGTGCACAACCTATTACTAGCGACTCATCCGTTATAGTATCTAGTACCATAATATATTCACCAATATTTAATTTTTCAGCTTCATATCTATTTAAAAACTCTTGTTTTGTCACGTCTAGACCTCCTAATATTTAGGTATAACTCCTATAATCTCTAGCATCTCACCATTTAATGGCGTTACAATTTGTTCTGCTCCACCATTCATTAACTTCTCACCTGTAGAGCTACTAGTCCAGGAAGCAGCAGTACCCTTCACTCCGTAAGTAGTATCTGTATTCCCAATAACTTTTTGTACTCTATCTTGGAAATCGTCATAATAAGCCTTAAAATCAGCAAATTCTGAATCAGAAATTGCTGTTCTTCCATTGGCCACTACAATTCGATTTAACTCTTCAAGATTTCCACTTTTGACTGCATCAATAGATACAAAATAAGATTCATTATTAAAATTCCCAACGTGCCTTGCAGCAGGGTTCTCTATATACGGTATTGCACGTTGATCATATGTGTATGGAATACCATTATGAGGCAAAGTGGTGAAATTCTCTCCACCTTTTCCACCTACTCTATCCCATCTTTCTGGTAACGGACTATTTCTATCAATTGGCTGGATGGATTCTTCTACAAACCCCATTTTATCTGGCCAATCCACAATCATTCTACCATTTCGACCAAACTCTTCTGGACGAAGGAATTTTGTGCCTTTAACAACAGTAACATCACCTTTTACTTCTAATGCGGCATATGCTTCGTGAATCTTTACAAGCTTCTGTTCACTCGTTAAATCATCTCGTTTTCCAATATTATTGATACTATTAAAATACTCCCCAACATTCTTAAACTTAAGATCATCCGTACCCTTAGGAATACTCTCCCCAGAAACACCCTCTACTTTTCTATCCTTCACCGTGAATTTCTGATAGGCTTCCTTAATTGTCTGTTTTTCCATTACAATTTGGGGAAGGTTTGGTCCTCCTGAGAGGGAAACTTGTTCCACACTTATTCGTTTAGGTATTTCTTTTTTACCTAGTTCGTCACCTATATTTTTTAACGTGGTTTTTCCTGATCTCGCTATGTCTGTTATTGTAGCTTGAACCTTCTGAACCTGCTTTTGCGCAAATTCCTTGCTGTAAGGAACGAACTTTGTACCACTCGCTACTTTATCGGCGACTTTGGCCGCACCTGCCACACCGCCGATTCCGAGTGCCATCAACAGCCCGTTCTGGCGCTGTTCCTCGGTTAGCTGGTTGCCGAACATGTCTTTGCCGGTGACCGCTTCGCCGAGGCCGTTGGCTGCGAGGAGCCCGTATATTCCGTATTCGGTTTTCTGGAGGAGGCTAAAGCCTTTTGTCGTTTTATAGGCATCGAGCGCGTGGTTCGCTGCGTTGAGCCCTTTCGCCGTTTTGTAGATGGCGCTGCCGCCCTTGATGGCCCGGCCGGCCCAGCCGACGACGGGGATGAATCCAGCGGCTGCCATGGCGCCTGCGGCGATTCGTTCGGCATCGGACAGCTTGCGGCCCGTTACTGGATCGACTCCGGTCGAGGCCCTGATTGAATCATAATATCCCGTGAATTCCCCTGTAAAGGTTTTTGTCGTATCCCAGGCCTTTTCGTACCATGGGCGGTTTTCGAGTTCTTCCATTTCCTGTTCGATTTTCCGGGCTTCTGCTTGTTCCTTTTTGAAGGTTTGATAGTCTTTCATCTGACCGGCGACTTCATCCTTCACTTGATAGACGTCACTATTCTTGAATGCCGATTGGTTGAATGTCATCGGCGAAATGTTGCCGTCCTGCTTCGTGGCATCAAGCAAGGCACGGAAGAGGCCAACGGCCACGTTTTCCTGCCCGATGGACACATCATATTCCTCGACCAATTGCCGGTCGACATTCTCGACCTTTGTCACGGTGTCATCCAGCCTGTGCCCGGCCAACGTGATTTTTTCATTAAAGTCCTTTTGGTCGAACACATCAAGAGGCAGGATATCGTCAATGCTGTTCAGGATCCTTTGAAGATCGTTCGCTTGTTGATCGACAAGCGACTTCGATTGGTTGATGCCGTTCGACACCTCGCCATCTAAAAAGGGAACCTCGACCACTGTATTTCCGGAGAGGTCAGCCTCTTCCAGACTGGCCGGAATGCCTTCCAAAAAACTGATCTGGGTCGTGAATAGTTCCATCCAGGCGTCCGCCACCTCGATTTGCGCTTCATAGAAGCTTTTGATGGCGGTAGCACCGGCTCCCTGAAACTCGTTATCCAGGCCGACGATGCCCTGAAATTCCTTTTTCAGGGCTGCGACTTCCTTCTTTAGTTCTTCATACTGCTTGGCGCGCGACTTGGTTGCGGCCGTCAATGTCTCGGCTTCATATATTTTCATCGCTGATACCCATGTGAAGACGTATGGGCGATGGCTTCATCCTGTTCTTTTAATAAGTCGATGTTGGCACGGGTATCTTCCACATTTTTCTGGACGATTTTGATATATTGCTCGAAGACCTTCTCCAGGTTCGTTTCGCGGTCGATCCATTTCGAGGTGAATTCCAATTTATTGTTGCCAAGCTCGCCTGCCGGCAAATTTCCAAGCGTGACTGTACCAAGTGCCGTCTTTACCTGATCGACTTGTTTCGTTACGGCAGGATGATTCAGTTTGATTGTCGTCATGAAAACAACCACCCTTTTAAATATGATATTTTGCTTTCCAATTGATCTATGACGGCTTCTCCTTTGCCTAAAAGAACATCCGCTTCATGGGCTATCGTACCTGCTGCACTCAGTGCCTTTTTCTCTATATTAAGCATCATGATTTTACCGTCGATTTTCTCTTGATAGTCATCATAATCATCATGAATGATCGTTGACATTGCCTTGTATGCATCACTGCGGGCATCTTGAAAGTCTTCTGCACGGTTTCCCGTCCAGCTTTTTGCCAAGTCCGGGTTTTTAATTTTAGCTATTTCCCCAAGACAAGCATTCTGTTCTTCTTTGATTTGTCTTTTTGCCTGCTCCAAACGATTGATTTTTTCATTAACATCGGACATTTTGCTGGAGAGGGCAGAGTGAATTTCACTCAATGAATTTGCATACACCTAAAAAATCACCTCAAACATACTATTCTCATTATGTAGACTGTCATATTTTTCATAATTTTTATTATAAGGATTATAGTCTTAGAGTTAAATAGGGATAAATAAGCTATTTATGCTAGGTATTTAGGGAATCCTTCCCATAGGCATCAATTCCGAATTAGACTTATTACCCCTTATTTTCCATTTTTAAACACAAGAAGAGGGTGCAGGCTGCACCCTCTGAATATTTACTGCCTTATCTGAATTCCTTTTCATTGAATAAATGCGGAACTTTCACCTTTTTCCCTTTTTTATGATGGAAATCAGGTTTTTTAGCTTCGATTTTCGCTTGGTCATAGACAGCTGTGCCGACAATCTCAGCAACATCTTGAAGCTTTTCTTTTGAGATTTTATCAATGGTATCATCAGGAGTATGATACCAAGGTTCTGATGGACTGTGGATGAATAAAGCAGCGGGTATTCCAGCCTCCGCAAAAGATACATGGTCACTTCTCCCGCCTTGTCCATATGGAGTCGGGTCTCCATTCAGTCTTGTACTTGATGCCTGGGCAAGCTCGGTTACAAGGTTCATTTCTCCATCATTAGTCAAAATGACCAAATCCCCGGCATCCCTGCTTCCTACCATATCCAGATTGAAGTTGGCAATGGTCCGCTTGATATCATCATCAGGGAGGCTCTCCACATAATGCTGTGAACCAAGCAATCCATTTTCCTCTGCCCCAAAGGTGACGAAGCGAATTTCCGTATCTGTAGGAAGATTCTTCAGAACACGGGCAAGTTCAAGGGTGACGGATGTTCCAGATGCATCATCATTCGCTCCGGGTGCCCCCGCGACGGAATCATGATGTCCAGTAATATAAATGATATCGCTCTTTTTTGCTTTATTGTTCTTTGTTGCTTTTTTCGTTGCCACTACATTGTACGAGGTTTTTTCTCCGGAATAAGCTCCTTCAATTTTTAATGATGCTGTCAATTTGACTCCATCATTCAATTTTTCCAAAAGGGCTTCTCCATCCTTTTTGGTGATCGTGACGGATGGAATAAACTTGTCATTATCCCCTCCGAGTGTCCCGTTTAATTCCCCATCTGCATTATTGAATAGGATGACTCCCGCTGCCCCTTTTTCCGCTGCATTCAATACCTTCTCTGCAAAAGTGAGGGTCCCTCTTTGTATAAGGGCAATTTTCCCTGCAACATCGGTTTCCTCAAGCTCTTCTTTCGTTCCTAAACCGGCATATACCACTTCACCGGATAGGTCCCCATTAACTGAATAGGTTAAATGATTCGCTTGGATTTCGCCATCAAATCCGGCAACGGACAGCTCGACCAGATTTGGGTCTGTATAAGATAAAAAATTGAACTCTTCAATATCGGCTTTATAACCATAAGATTGAAATTGCTTTTTGATGAATTGGACGGCTTTATATTCAGAATCCGTACCGGCCACCCGAGGTGTTTGTGAGAGGTATTCAATATTCTTGTAGATTTTATCGGCATCGATTCTTTTAATGACTTGTTTATCCGTGGATGGCTCAGATATCACCGGCGATGAATGCGGCGCTGCTAATGCGGTGGTTGTCCCGGCTGTTCCGAGTGTCAATGCTGTGATTAATGTTAACGACAGAAATTGTTTTTTCATAGATTGCCTCCCAGTTTAATAGTTTCTATCATGATTTTACAATATATAGAAATTACTAACTAGGTAGGTTTATCCCTATTCATGCATGTCTAAAGTACCTAATTTACAAATTCAAGAAATTATCAGGTGATTTGACCTACACTAAAAGTCCTTATCCATTCGATATTTTGTCATATTATATAAAAATACCTGTAATTCAAACAGGATTTTCGTACTTTTTCGGGAAAATAATACAGAAGATATTGAATTTTTACAGGGAGAAGGCGCAAAGATGTCGATAACTAAATTCGTGATGCCGGAAGTGATTTTCGGTAAAGGTTCGATTGAACAAGCTGGCGAGGCCTGCTTGCGGCTGGGTGCCAAAAAGGCGCTGATCGTAAGCGACTCCGGGGTGGCCAATGCTGGCTGGTTGGATAAAGTCATTGAATCCTGCCAAGATGCAGGCCTTGCTTTTGCTACCTTCATTGAAATGACGACCAATCCGAAGGACAGGGAGATCGAAGCCGGCTGTTTGACATTTAAAGAACAAGAATGTGATGCCATCATCGGTTTGGGCGGAGGCAGTGCTTTGGATGTTGCCAAAGGGGTAGCCCTTTTAGTAACGAATGGCGGCATCATCAGTGATTATGAAGGTGTTGATAAAGTCCACTCTCCCCTCCCGCCCATGGTGATGATCATGACCACTGCAGGTTCAGGTTCGGAAGTATCCCAGTTTTCGGTGATCGTCGATTCATTCCGCGAGAAAAAAATGACGATCATTTCAAAATCACTCGTCCCCGATATTGCAATAGTCGATCCTGGTACCTTAACCACCTTGGGACCGGATTTGACAGCAGCTACCGGAATGGATGTTTTAACTCACGCCATTGAATCCTATGTTTCAATCGCTGCGACACCTTTGACCGATGTACAAGCTAAAAACGCGCTTTCCATCGTTTCCCGCCACTTACGCCCCTCTGTTGCATCCAGGCATAATGAGGAAGCAAAAAAAGCGATGGCGATGGCGAGCCTGCAGGCTGGACTGGCTTTTTCCAATGCCATTTTGGGAGCTGCCCATGCCATTTCACATGCCATAGGCGGCAAGTACCTCCTTCCGCATGGTGAAATCAATGCGATACTCCTTCCCCATGTCATGGATTTCAATCGAATTGCCTCACCAAGGCGATTCAGCAAGATTGCAGACATCATGGGCATCGATACACGGGCATTGACGGAGCAGCAAGCAGGAATGGCTGCCATTCACTTCGTAAGGGAATTATCCCGGGATATAGGGGCTCCCAAGAGTTTAAGTGATGTCGGCATTACGAAAGAAATGATTGATCCCATAGGGATGACCGCCCTTGAGGATGCCTGCATGATCACAAACCCCCGTGATATGTCATTGGAACAGATTAATCAGCTGCTTCTTACAGCCCTATAAGAGGTGAAAAGCATGAACAAACATGAATTGATAGATTTAATGACAGGCGTTAAATCTTCAAAAAAAACGTATTACACGGAACTTAAGAAAACCGTGGATCAGCTGAAGAAGAAGAATATGCAGCTTGAAATCATGAATGACATCACAAAAAATACGAATATGGAAATCGACATCCAAGAGATTCTCAGAAATGTTATTGAAAAACTTAAGCAGCTCATTACCTTCGATGACAGTCATTTTGTCATATTGTATGAGGAAGAACCTGCCTTGCTTCACATCTGCCCTAATGGTCACTGCGATCTTGAAATGGATCCCAAAAACCTGTTACACCCTTTTCAGGAATTCTCATCGGCCTTGAAAGAAAAGCAGCCGATTCAGGTGGAAGTTAACCAGTTACCGGACTTCCCAGAAAAGGATCGTCTATTATCCCTTGAGATTGAATCACTTCTATTAGTCCCTTTATACGGAAAAAGTAAAAAAATCGGAATTTGGACTTTCGGCAGGAAGAAAAAGAAAACATGGCATGAAGATGAAATCGAATTTCTTGAGCAACTATCCAATCAGCTTGCGTTAACTTTGGAGAATGCCCAGCTTTATAAGGAAGTTCTTCATTCCAAACAGGAGTGGGAGGATACATTCAAGGCAGTTGAAGATATGATCATCGTCTTCGATCACAAAGGAACGGTCTATCAATCGAATGATTCAGCCAGGGGCTTTTCCAACTTGGTTCCTTTAATTGAAAAATCGCAAAATCTGATTCAAGATACCTTTTCATTTAATAAGCCAGGGTTTCAGGAAATACTCCTTCAGCATGATACCATCTTGGAAATGCATGCTTACCCGATTCAGAATAAGGAGCATCAAGTATATGGGGTCATTGCTTATTATAAAAATGTCACCGAAAGAAGACAGATGGAAGTCCAGCTATTACATGCCGGTAAACTTGGGGCGATTGGTGAAATGGCAGCTGGGATTGCCCATGAGTTGAACAGCCCATTAACGGCCATTCTTGGTAACTCGCAACTTTTATTACGGAAAACCCCACAGGACAATCCGGATTATATGCTATTGGACGACATTAAGATTTGCGGGGACCGATGCAGGCAAATCGTGAAAAGTCTGCTTACCTTTTCTAGGCAGGATGAGTATAGGTTCCACTATTACTCTATTAACGAGGCCATTCACCAGGTTCTGAACCTATTGAAGTTCCAACTTGGGAAGAAGCAAATCTCCCTCCATCTTAGCCTTCAGGAAGACCTTCCTTTCATAAAGGGCAGCCAGCCGCAGATCGAACAGATCATCATCAACTTGCTATTGAATGCCAAGGATGCATTGGATGAGTCCGCGCAAACGGAAAAATCGATCGCGATCGCTACCTATTCAGAAAACAAGTTCATGGTGGTTCAGGTGACTGATAACGGATCAGGGATTGAAAAAGAACGCCTGCCCTTCATATTCCATCCCTTTCATACGACTAAAGAGCGTGAAAAAGGTACAGGTTTGGGGCTGTCTGTAAGCCTTGGCATCGCCAAGGACCATGGCGGAAAGATCGACGTTTTGAGCACACCAGGACATGGAAGCACTTTTTTCCTGAGGCTTCCCATACATGGAGAGGAAAGGGGATGATAAGGTGATTCATTTACTTGTGGTAGACGATGAGAAAGAGGTTGGGACTTTTCTATCCCGCCTTTTTACGATGAAAGGTTACCTCGTTCAAGTTGTGAATAGCGGGAAGGAGTTTCATGGGATCGACTGGAATCAGCAGCGTTTTGATGTCGCAATGATAGATTTGAAGCTTCCGGATTGCGATGGACTTTCCCTCCTGCAGCATCTAAAACAACTACAGCCGCGTTGCAAGGTACTGATCATGACCGGATACAGCACCGTCAAGACCGCTGTTGATGCCATGAAACTCGGCGCGAGTGATTACATGGAAAAACCCTTCGTGGATATTGAAGTACTGGAAAGGCAGATTGACAACCTATTGAATGAAAATGAAGCTTTGAACCAGCATTTCATCCATAAGCTTGCCGAGGATTCAGGACTCATTATCGGTGAAAGTCCTTTAATGAAGAATTTGATTGAAACGGCCTTCAAGGTTGCCCAAAAATCCGTCAATGTATTAATCGAAGGAGAAACCGGAAGCGGGAAAGAAGTGCTTTCACGCTTCATCCACATAGCCAGCCCCCGAAACCATGAACCTTTTATCGGCATCAATTGCGGAGCGATCTCTGAGTCCCTGCTTGAAAGCGAATTATTCGGTCATGAAAAGGGTGCTTTCACCGGAGCGACCCAGCTGAGAAGGGGTTTTTTCGAAATTGCTGGGAACGGGACGCTTTTCCTTGATGAAATTGCGGATGCAAGTCCGGCCATTCAAGTCAAACTGCTTCGGGTTTTGGAAACGCGGGAATTCATGCGGGTTGGCAGCAGCGTGACATTACGGACGAACGCCCGGTTAGTGGCGGCCTCCAATGAA
The DNA here is from genome assembly GCF_018613135.1 of Bacillus sp. ISL-57. NCBI lineage: Bacteria > Bacillati > Bacillota > Bacilli > Caryophanales > Bacillaceae > Bacillus > Bacillus sp. ISL-57. Next base: position 310,428 of record NZ_JAGGQV010000019.1, read on the forward strand.
AACCTGCAAAAGGCAGTGGACAAGAATAAATTTCGGGAAGACCTATTTTACCGACTGAACGTCGTGACTCTGGATATCCCGCCATTAAGGAGCCGAAAAGAGGATATTCCGTTGCTTGTCCGTCACTTGGTTGAGAGAAATGGTCATGGAGGTATCTCATTTTCCAATGAAGCCATTGAAAAATTACAGCAATACAACTGGCCAGGCAACATACGCGAACTATCTAATGTAGTCTTGCGCACACTAACTCTTGCAGACAATAAGTCAGTAATAACCGCCAATGATATCTCACTATCCAACAGCCAGATCAAACCTGACAAAAATGCGTCACCAGAGATACAGTCAACAGGAAACCTTCTTGAAGAGTGGCGAAAAAGGCTGGTGGCAGATTTTAATGAGAAGGATGAACTGATGCTTGAAGAAATCCTTACGGAAATCAAACAGCTTCAGTCGACAGTTGGAAAAGAGCTCGTCATGCAGGCACTGCAAAAAACCTACGGCAACCGGAATGAAGCTGCCAAACGCCTGCAAATATCCATAAGGAAATTGCGCTATATATTAAATGAGAAGAGCCAGACATAATAAAAAGGAGGATGCCCGGTTCCAGGGCTTCCTCCTCTGTTCCTATTCTAGCGTCAATACGATGCGGCCGTTGATTTCCCCGTTTTCCATCATTGAAAAAACGTCATTGATTTCATCAAGCTTTCTTGTTTCAATATTCGTTCTGACTTTACCCTCAGCCGCAAATTGGATAGCTTCCTGTAAATCTTTTCTCGTCCCGACGATGGACCCTTTTACAGTCACCCCATTTAACACTGTATCAAAAATCGGGATTGGAAGTTCATCATTCGGCAATCCGACTACGACAAGTGTGCCGCCTCTCTTGACTGAACTGTAAGCCTGTTCGAATGCTTTTTTCGTAACCGCCACAGAAATGGATGCCTGCACGCCGCCAACCTTATCCTTAATGGCCTGTACGGGATCGGTCTTAAGCCCATTAACCGTGTAATCCGCCCCCAGTTCCGTAGCCAGATCAAGCTTATCATCTTGAATATCGACAGCAATGACATTAAAGCCCATCGCTTTTGCGTATTGCAAGGCAACATGTCCCAATCCGCCAATTCCATAAACCGCTACCCAATCGCCAGGTTTTGCTTCTGATACCTTAAGCGCCTTATAAGTCGTTACACCTGCACAGAAAATCGGTGATACCTCCGCAAAGTCAAGCCCTTCAGGAACCTTCACCACATATTTGGCTGGTGCTTTACAATATTCCGCATACCCGCCGTCCACGGAATAGCCTGCATTCAATTGATCCAAGCAAAGCGTTTCCCTACCGGTCAGACAATATTCACAATCGCCGCAGGCCGAATAAAGCCAAGGGATCCCAACACGGTCACCCACTTTCAAGGAAGTTACGCCTTCCGCCACCTTTTCTATAATGCCCACACCCTCATGTCCCGGGATAAGCGGAAGCTTGGGTTTTACCGGCCAATCACCATGTGCCGCATGTAGATCGGTATGACACACGCCACAGGCTTTAATTTTCACTAATATCTCACCATATTCCAATTCCGGAATGGGTACTTCTTTAATCTCAAGTTTTTGGTTAAATTCATTGACGACCGCCGCTTTCATTGTCTTGACCTGTTGCTTTGCATTTACAGTGCTTGCCCCTTGTTTTACATTCATGATTCATATTCCTCCCTTATCTAGTCGATATTATTTCTTGCTACTGCTTACACCTACTGCTTAAACTTCCACTACTTAAAATAGTTGCAAGTGCCATGCCACTGCAAAAAGGCCAAGATGACAGCATTCACAAAAAAAAGTGCCGAAAGATCGGCCCATTTGGACGAAGTAACGGCTCAAGTTGGACGAAATCCGGTTTGTATATTGCAGGAAAAATGGTTCACCCTATAAACAGGAGGTGTCAAAACATGGACAAATTTGAAGAAGCCTATGAGTCATATAAACAGCAGGGAACACCGCAAGCAAACCAAAGTGATTCAGCAGCAGGAAAAGAAGAAATCATCGCTGTAAGGAAAAATGAAGAGGACAATATTATCGCCATCAAGACGGACTCCGGCCGCGAACTCGACTACCCCACAGCCCTTGCGGAAGCCAAAGCTGGCAACCTGGCCAACGTTGACGTCTTTCATAAATATGGACGTGACATATTACGGAGTGAGCCCGATGGGATAAAGGAAAATAACCTGGATCAACTGCCGGAGTTTTGAGTTTTTCGGGGAGACTGCCTGATACGGGCAGTTTTTTTTTCTATCTGGATGCGCAAAAAAAAGAACCAGCATGATTAGCCGGATCTTATTTTTCATAGTGATAGGATTCAGAGATTTCGAGCAGTCGGCCGCAGGACTCGACAACCTCGATGATTTCCATCCATGACATGTCCAGACCCAGTTCATTAGCATGGGAAATCTTATCCCGTAACTTCCGGATGGCATTCGCATCCTTCTTCCCTTTACTTTTCGAAGGGATTTGGAAGAAGTGCCTCAATTCTTTATCTTTATGAACAATATCGAATTTATCACTGATTTGCAGGCACTCTATTATATTGATATCCTCATTTTTATCGATTCTCCTATTATATAATTCGGTTGCCTTTTCTAAACGATCTTCGCTTATCATTGGATACCAGCTCCCATCGCCGAATCTATCGAGGATGATATCGCTCATCCTCATTTCCAATAAGGTAATATATCCGAATATCAGCATCCTGATCGGAGGCTTTTGGAGGTCGGCATGGGTGATCAGCATTTTAATTGAATTATTCTCTAATACGAACACCCTTGTCTTATTCTTAAAAATATGGAGAAGCTGGATCAAAGGGGTTGAATTCGAAACCATTTCCCTTGGTGAGAAGTTTCTCATATGTTCAGAAATACTCCCCTCACCTAGTTCTTTCCTTTCAATATATCCGATGATTTCCCCTTGATCTTGAACTGCCAATATATCAAAATTCTTTTTTTTCATTGCTTTCTGGATATCCAGTGCCAGATCATTTTTATGGCAAAACTCAAGCTCCTGGGCAATGCTCTTAACCGTTATATTCTCTTCATAAAGAGTTTTAAGACTCAGATAGCTGCTATTGCTTTTTCTTTCGCTTCCATTTAACATCTTTCAACCTCCGATCAGGAACACTTTCTGCCCGTTTTCCGTTTTAATAATAGAAATGAATGCGGCCCCCATCTCACTGTGGTGGACCCCATCCCATTCATCAAATGCCATCAACTGCATTTCCTGCCGCCGTTTCCACATTCCCCTTTTCTTCCCACCCCTTACAAACATCCACCCAATCCTTGGCGCCTGAATATTCAAATAATTCAGCGAGTGTAAGTTCTATTGCAGAGTTTGAACTGCCGCAAGCCGGAAACAATGACTCGAAACGCTTCATCGATACATCAAGAAAAACAGCTAAATCGTTTGCCAGGCCAAACGGGCAAACGCCCCCGATTGCATGGCCGGTCTGTGCAAGCACTTCATCAGGTGAAAGCATTCGTGCCTTGAAACCGAACGTCTGACGAAATTTCTTATTATCCACTTTGGCGTCCCCTGCGGCAACGACCAAAATCGCGCGTTCCCCTTCCCCTTTAAAGGAAAGGGTCTTGGCAATCCGCGCTGGGATAACACCGATCGTTTCCGCTGCCTCTATCACCGTGGCACTAGATGTTTCGAACTCCTTTACATCGCCTTCCCGATTCCATTGTTTAAAATGGCTTTTGACACTTTCGATCGCCATATTAATATTCACTCCTTTTTATTTACATATTGAAATAATAGCATCCTTCAATGCAATAATTCAAAACCCAATTGTGCTGCTTCTTCTGATTGGAAACCTATAAATTAAAACCATTCTTTACAAATTGACGAAACAAGCTTACATGGGATACTATTAATCATCGGGTAAACGCCTGCACGTGGTTCGTAACCATCCCACGATAAAAAACTAGGGAGAGAGTAAAATGAATGTTCGTACACTCGTGATAAACGGGTTATTGGCTGCCTTGTATGTGGCGGTCTCATTGGTGTTTAAACCAATAGCTTTTGAGATGTTCCAATTCCGTGTACCGGAAATGTTGAATCATCTGATTGTATTCAATAAAAAGTATATCTACGGTATCGTTGGAGGAGTCTTCATATCGAATCTGCTCTTTTCGCCGATGGTGCCATATGATTTGATTTTTGGGGTGGGCCAATCCCTGCTCGCCTTATTGCTTGTCATTTATGTTTCTCGTTTCATAAAAGGCATTAAAGGACGTATGGTCGCTACGATTATCTTTTTCACGTTCACAATGTTTTTAATTGCAATTGAACTGAACCTTGCCTTTGGCTTGCCATTCTGGCTAAGCTGGATGACCACGGCTGTCGGTGAGTTCGTTGTCCTTTTGATTGGAGCGCCAATCATTTATGGAATGAACAAAAGAATTCAGTTTGAAAAGTGGCTTTAAAAGGAATCTTCGCGCCGTTAAGCCACTATAATGGAAAAGAGCTGTCTGCATGATGCGGCAGCTCTTTTTTTTCACCAATGAACTCGAAGATGATAAACTATTAGTAAGAATGGTGGTGGCCCTTTGAAAAAAGTCCTGACCATAATCGGTCTACTTGTAATCGCAATTTTTATATACTCTAATGCAGAGCTGTTCACTTTGGTTTGGAAAAGTGATTTGGATTCTGTTATTGGCATATTGAAGGAAAATCTTTTGCTTACATTTATTGTGACATTCGTATTGATGTTTGTACAAAATTCTTTTACAATCATCCCCTTAATTTTGCTCCTGACCATCAATGTCACGATATTCGGATTCATATATGGCTACCTATGGAGTTGGTTTACAAGTGTTGTTGCTTCAGGATTCATTTTTTATGCAGCAAGAAACTGGTTTCAGGAGCTTCTTTTAAAGAGGATTGGTGAAAAATGGCAAGAATCTGTAGTGGAGCATGGCTTCATGTACGTGTTTACAGGCAGGATTTTCCCGCTTATCCCAACAAGCTTAATTAACTTGGCAGCTGGAGTCAGCACCATCACTTTCAAAGACTTTTTATTGGCGACGGCACTTGGCAACCTTATATACTTTTTCTTCCTATCACTGATTCCCTATGGACTGCTATCTGTTGAAATGAACCAATATACGCTAGCTGCTCTTGCACTCCTCTTCTTCCTATTCTTCATGATCTATAAGCGTGCAAAAAAGAAGAAGAAACTAACCTTCTTCAGAAAAAACAGGTGACCACATTGGCCCCTGTTTTTTTATTTAGAGATTCTGCATATATTTTTTTCCGATAGTTTGTTAAAATGTGTATGTAATTTTACCTTTGAAATGTCTTAAAATCAGGGAGAATCTCCATGTCCAAACGCTCCATCTTAGCAATATATATCCTATCCGGGATTCTTACATTAGTCGTATTCGACTATTTTTTAACTACAAATATCCATAATAAAGAGGTCTTCATTCAACTCCAAAGGGCGGAAGGCATTGTTTTCCTTTTATCAATAGGCTTAATTCTATATCTTTATCTAGCTAAAAAAGAAGAGTTCAAACGATTAAAAGAAGCGGAACAACGTCGGCGCACACTCATCAATTCAATGGTTGATTTCGTTAATTTCAAGGATGGGGATGGCCGATGGCTTGAATCCAATACCTTCGGGCTGCAATTATTTCAATTGGAGCATGTAGATTATAAGGGAAAAAGAGACAGTGAGCTCGCAGAATACTCCGAATTTTATAAAGAATCATTGATCTATTGTGAAGTTTCCGATGAAGAAACGTGGGTGAAGGGGGAAATTACTAGGTGCGAGGAAATCATCCCTCTTCCCGATGGCAATCACAAGACCTTTGATACGATTAAAGTTCCCCTGTTCAATGAAGATGGTTCACGTAAAGCCTTAGTCGTCATTGGCAGGGATATATCTGAAAGAGTTGTCGCGGAGAATCAATTATTCGATAGCGAACAACGCTATAAATCATTGTTTGAACACAACCCTTATCCGATGCTGATGCTTGATTTAAACGGAATGATCACGACCGTGAATCCAAGGTTTGAAACGGTAACAGGCTTTCAACAGGACGAAATACATGGCGCCTCGTTCATTAATTTGAATTTTTCAGCAGAAGACGCGGAATTGATCCGTTCATCATGCCAATATGTCATGGAAAACCAAAAGGGGATCAAAAAAGGGAAAGATATAGAATTCCTGACGAAGTACGGGAAGTCCATCTTACTTTCTTGTACGTTTGTCCCGATGATGGTTGGCGAGGATTTAGTCGGAATCATTACTTATGCTAAAGAAGTCACTCAAATTCGAGAAACCGAAGCACGCTTAAGAAGAACCGAAAAATTATCGATAGTCGGCGAACTTGCCGCAAGTGTAGCCCACGAGGTACGAAATCCGCTGACTTCTTTAAAAGGTTTCGTCCAGCTGCTTAAAAAAAGCGACAATCCCTATGAACAATACTACACGATCATGTTAAGTGAATTGGACCGGATCAATCTCATTGTAAGCGAGTTACTCGTTCTGGCAAAACCACAGGAACTTCCATTCAGCAAACATCAAATCATCGACCTGATGAATGATGTCAAAACCTTGTTGAAACCAGAGGCGGACTCGTACCCCACCCAAATATCAATATCTGTGAAAAATGAAATACCGCTTCTATTATGTGAGGGAAACCAATTAAAACAAGTTTTCATAAACATGCTCAAGAATTCCATGGAGGCATCCGCCGACCATATTTGGATTGATTTCGAACGAATGAACAATAACCTTTCCATCACCATCAAAGATAATGGAAGCGGAATAGAAAAAAACCGCATAAAACATCTTGGAGAGCCTTTCTATTCTTCAAAAGAAAAAGGAACCGGATTAGGACTTACAGTCAGTTGCCGAATCATAGAGGCGCATCGGGGAAAGGTCCGCTTTAACAGTGAACTGAACCAAGGAACTGAGGTCCAAATCATTTTGCCCATATAAATATGAATTTCGAGGACAAGCCTGAACCTTGTCCTTTTTTTGCACGATTCAAAACCACCCTATTTTATCAGAGAGGTAAAGAAATTCTTTATATCCCCAAATAATGACACCGTCTCAACAGGTTGTTTCCCATTAATCTGGCCTCCTGAATCATTGGATGTTTCGCTCTCCGTCATACCAGCTGTACTCGTTTGCGCTGCTTCAACTTCCACCTCTTTTGTTTTGATATCATCCACGGTTTCTTCCTCATCCATTTCAACATCCATGTCCTTTTCGAAAACAAGGACGTAAGTACGACGCTCCCCATCCTTTGAAACGGTAACGGAAATGGCCGTTTTCGCTTTATCCTTGATCTTCACTTTTGCACTGCTCGCACCGTCATATTCAATCGTAGCTCCGCTGGCATTTGTCGTTGCATTCACTTCGACTGAAGAAATACCATTATCGACCTCGATATGATAGGTATGCTCATTAGATTTAAAAGATTTGTTCCATGCGCCGGTTGATACGGTCAGACTGTTCAACACTGGTCCATTATTGCCTTCCTCGCCTAAAGAATCTGCAGACGTTACTTTCTCAACAGAATCCGTTTTCACTTTTTGTGTTGAAATACTTTCAATTTGCCGTGCATTCGTTACTTGACTGACACCACTGCTTGGCTTTTGATTATTGGAGGATTCCGCTGATGTTAAAGATGATTTACTCGCCTTATCCGAGGGTCCTGCTGTTGGTATAGATGATTTATCCGAGGAAGGTTGGGCTATACTCGTTCCTGTTGAGGGCTCCTTTTGAACTTCATCTTCTTTTGGAGCAGCTTTCGATTCCGTTTCCTTTGGTGCGGCTGCAGCCCGTGTAATTGTAACTGTATATGTTTTTTCATCACCATTTTCTGCTGTAACGGTTATCTTCACCGTTGTCTTACCGACTGGAAGGGTAACCGTTACACCTGCACTGGTTGCATCTTTTCCATTTACCTTTACAATTGCCTTACTGTTACTCAATGTCGGAGTTACCGTAACCGACTGGACTTCATTTTCAACTGAAGCATGATATGCTGTCACCTTAGAATCGAATGTTAATGAGCCTTTTGATAATCCAATCGATGTTAAAAGGTTATCATCACTTTCATGTTTTTCGACCTTGAGAGTATAGGTTACGGTTTCATTTTCCCCATCGCTGACGGTGATTACAAACGTATTCATGCCAGTTTGAAGAGTTAAATCCTTCAATTTACCATCCGTCATTTTGACACCATTCACATATATGGCTGCATTCTTGTTAGGGCTTGCTGCAAGCAAGGTGATCTTTTCCACATCATTCCCCACTGTTGAACTATAGTCGTGTACATCTTCTGTAAACTTTTGATCCAGTGCTATACCCTCTATCTCTAGCTTTGAAAGACTATTTACCGTTTGTGCCTCTTCCAAAATGACAGAAGTGCCTTCCGCAGCTTCTGTCGCTGGCATATAAGTGGATGTTCCCATCCCCACAAGGGAACCAACCAAGATCACCTTCACACTTGTTTCTTTTAATCCCTTCTTCATCAAAACCTATCCCTCCAAATTCCTTAAACATGATAGGCTCAGATTACTAAAGGAACCTTAATTATTTCTTAATGGAGTTTATATCAAAAGGAGGATGCCTATTTGGTATAAACATTATGCAAAGTGGAATTCCCACCACTTATTTATGGCTATACTGGAGTGGAAGGCAAAACTAAAACTTATTGTTCTCATTTTCTAGGGAACCTCTTAAACTGCCTTTAGATAACTAAATTATTTTCACTGTTTTTTCACATTTTCCTTTTATAATGGGCTTACATAATCGGATGAAAGGATGATGGCACACCAAGATGAAAAAATATTTATGGCTGGTAGTCAGCCTATTCAGTTTGCTTTTATACCCGGCAATGGCTTTCGGTCATGCTACAGTAATCAGCTCTAATCCTAGCCCGAATGAAGCGTTGGATACTCTTCCTGAAAAGATCACCATTCAATTCAACGAGAATATACAACCAGCTTTTCATTCGCTTGAGGTATTCAGCCAAGATGGAGACAAAATTCAAACTCAAGACAGTACAATCTCTGAACAGAGTGAAAAAATACTGGAAGCTAAGTGGAAGGACACGATTGATGAAGGGATTTACTATATTAAATGGAGAGTGGTTTCGAGTGATGGCCATCCCATTGAAGGAACAATTCCCTTTCAATTCGGAAATTCGGCAGGCCTATCAGATCAAAATAATTCCGAAGTGAATGAGAGTTTTCCGAATTCCATCAACGTTATGCTGCAAAGTCTACAGTACATATGCTTCGCTGCCCTTACCGGAATCCTATTTTTCAGATTATCGCTAATGAAGGATTCCCGACTTTTTGAAGCCAGCAGAAGAACCCGTCTATACCTTTGGCTTTCATATGCCGGTTTAGCATTTTCCATCTTCTGCAGCCTGCCTTTAAGAGTTACGATCGATGCTGGCGTAGGTTGGACCGATGCATTTAATGTTAGTTATATAAAGGAAGTATTGAATGCTACAAACTTTGGGACGATCTGGATCATGGAAATTCTAATATTGCTCCTTCTATTTTTAGTAATTTATTTCATGCTCGAGAACTCATTGAATAAATCACTACCTTTCATTTCATTCATCATAATTGCCAGCTTGATGATTTGTAAGGCATTCACCGGACATACAGCAGCCGTTCCTAATCAGGCTCTGGCCGTTTTGATGGATTTCCTTCATTTATTGTCCATGGCTTTATGGCTCGGCGGCCTTTTGGCCTTATTGGTGATTTTGCCTGGTCTTGCAGATCGTCAGTCAGTCCAAGGAGATAAGAAAACCTTTTACTGGTCGATCATTCAAAGGTTTTCCAAATGGGCATTTCTGTTTGTAATCATCCTGATTATTAGCGGAATTTATAGCAGTTTACAGCATGTACCAACTATCCATTCATTGTTTAACACAACATATGGCCAATTGTTACTAGCGAAAATCGGTCTCATGTTAATCATGATCGTTTTAGGCGGCTTTCATTTTCTCAGAGGGAAAAAGCAAACGAAAAAACTTGGTTATAGTGTGGGAATGGAGTTTGGTTTAGGAATCGTCATCCTGCTCATTGCAGCTTTATTAACAAATGTCCAAACTGCCATGTCTTCTCCCGGCCCCATTGAAAAAACGTTACGGACTGAAGAAAATAACGAGGTTACATTAATGGTGACGCCCAATGAAGTCGGGGATAACCTGATTCAAGTAAAGCTTTCCAATGAAGGCAAGCCAATTGCTGAAATAGAGCAGCTTACGATCACGATGCAGCCATTGGATACGCCAAATGGTGAAATAAAGCTGCAGATGAAGGAGAAAAATACAGGGACATTTACATCAAAGTCCATCTTGACCATGCCAGGAAAGTGGAATATCCATGTTCATGGATTGACTGAAAGCCTGGATTCAATCAATGCTGATTTTATAATTTTCATAGGGAATTCATAATAGGAGGAATTTATACAAATGAAAAACATTTCAAAGCTACTTATTTTTACATTTGCTGCATTATTCATTTTTTCCGGTTCAGCATATGCTCACGTTACGGTCAAGCCTAGTTCATCTGCACCTGAGGCGTGGGAAACTTATACAATTAAAGTACCCGTAGAAAAAGAAACTGCCACTACCAAGGTGACTTTAAAAGTACCTGAAGGTGTTACCTTTGAAAGCTACCAGCCTGTACCGGGATGGAAAGTAACGACAGAAGGTGACAAAGATGGGCATGTAAAAACGGTAACTTGGGCAGCAACTGACAAAGGAATAGCTGCTGGACAATTCCAGCAATTCTCTTTCGTAGCACAAAATCCTAAAGAAGAAACGAAAGTTGCCTGGGATGCATTTCAATATTACGAAGATGGGGAAATTGTTGAATGGAGCGGTGAAGAAGGCTCAGACCTACCGCATTCTATAACGGAAATCACGGTTGCACCCAAGGCTGATGCTGAACCTGCGGACCATGGTCACGAAGATGAAGCTGACACTAATGATTCCACGACACCTGACAATTCAAAGGATGCAGCAACAACAGAAGGTGAAGGCAACCAAACGCTGATCATTACCCTGGCTGTCATATCATTAATTCTTTCCATTGTAGCCCTTTTTGCAGCTCTAAGGAAAAATAAAAAATAATCAATATGGAGAAGGTGCCCCAAATTTTTTGAGGCACCTTTTTTCTCTAATATTCCATGACCACCGATTTACTCGGTAACTTAAGATTTTCCGATTCTATCGTAATCTTAATCGATTTTTCAGCTCTTTGTTCCGTAATCGTTAAGTTAAGCAGTCCATTTCCCTGCGCTTTTTTGCTTATTCCCAGATCTACCGTACTTTTTACCAGCTGTGCATATAATTCCGCTTCAGTTAAATTACGGTCAAATTCTTTTTCAGCAATCACTTTCAAGAGAGCTGCCGCACCGCTTACATGAGGTGTAGCCATTGACGTTCCGCTCAACCTGGCATATTTATTTCCTGGATACGTAGAGAGAATATCAACCCCTGGCGCCACCAAGTCAATTTCATCATTCGTATTTGAAAAATCCGCTAAATTTCTGCTTAAATCCACAGCCCCCACTTCCACTACCTCGGGATATGCTCCTGGATAATCCAATTCATCCGTTTCATGACGCCCATCACCGCTATTTCCAGCTGCACAAACAACAAGGATATCGTTCTGAAGGGCCTTTTGAATGAGTTTGTGTTCAGTCTCATCGGGAGGTCCGCCAAGCGAAAGTGAAATAACCGAAACCTTTTCTTCATTTGGTCCCCGCCAATTGATGGCATACTCTAGAGCCCCATTAATCCAATCAATGTCTCCTTGCCCTTGACCATTTAGGGCCTTTAACGCTAATATGCTTGCTTTCGGGGCCACTCCCACTACACCAGCATTATTAATGGCAGCAACAACCGTACCGCTGACATGTGTCCCATGTCCGTTATCATCTTGATAATCCCCGGTATTGGTAAAATCCTTCCCGCCAATGATTCTTTCCTTGAGGTCTGGATGTCCCTTGTCAATGCCTGTATCGATGACGGCAACTACCACGCCCTCACCATAATTGCTTTTTTCCCAAATTGCCGGTGCTTTCACAAGCTCGACACCCTCGGGAATCTTCTCTTTCACCGTTTCCATTACTTCTAGAACTTTGTAAGGTATTAATCTTTTTTCTCTTGTCATTTGATTACCCCTTCCTTCGTTCAATAAGTTAAACTGCCATCAGTGTGGGGATTATCATCCCGTCTGGTTGCCGTCTACCGTTGAAAGAGATGAGATCAAAAAACTCTTCTCTCTTATATATACCAGATTTATGAAAATAAAAAAGAAGTTTTCGGAAAATTCCGTCTAAATAACTAGTTTTTATTTCTTTTTGTTCTATTATCTGGTACTCTTATTATAGAACAAACGTTCGTTTAACGCTACACTTTTTTCTCATTTTTTTCCCAAGCACGCACTTTTCCAATAAAAAAGAAGCGACTCCGAATCGAGTCAGCTTCCAAGATGTTAAGCTGCACCGCAGCATTTTTTGTGTTTTTTCCCGCTTCCGCATGGACAAGGTTCATTCCTGCCAATGACCGGTTCTGCATGAACATGCGGCATTTTAGCTGCCTTTGCACTTTCCGTGATAATTTGTGTGCCTTTTTCCTTCATTTGCTGATACCGCTGTTTAAATAACTCCATTACATCTTTACTGTACTTCAGCGTATCTTCCGCGATATCCATCGCCTTTTGCTTCGAAATATTATAATCCTCCAGGACGAATTGATTATCCCCGAAAGAAACCCTCACTCCAAAATGCTGTCCCGCCTGTTTATTGCCTTTAAGCTCCTCAACGAATTCAAGGTACACTTCCTGGCAATCACAAGTCTGATGCATGCAATAATAATCATATATCCAATACGATTTACCTTCGTACTTACTCTTTAAAGCAATTCCATCCTCAACGCCAAACACATCCAAATATTTTATCGCTTTTCCATCGAGTATCTCAAATGGATCAATCGTTCTCATCTATAGACACATCCTAATTCATCAAAATTTATTCTTCCTTTGTATTGTACAACCTAATTCATCAGTCGTCACTTGAAACGAAGCCTGCCAAAGCCAAATCCTTTTCAGTAAAAGCTTAATTAAGGATGCCTTATTGAAGGCAATAAAAAAACTGCACCAGTGTCTATAAACTGATGCAGCTCCCTAATCCTCATCCAATCCATGTGGTCAATTCGTCGATCGGTGTTTTCTTAGCAGGTTTCGGCTCCATGTCAGGATAACCCAAGTATATGAAAGCCAACACCTCTCCCTTAGAGGATAAATTGAAAAATTCACGGACCTTGTCATGATAAGTTATTTTCCCCGTTCTCCATACTGCTCCCAAACCTAGAGAATGTGCTGCAAGAAGCATATTTTGGATGGCACTGTTCACAGCCGCATATTCTTCTGCCACAAGGACATTATTCTTATCACTAGGCTCTATGCCCACTGCGATGATGACTGGAGCCCTTAATGGATTCTTTTTTTGCCTTTCGAGCTTGCTGATTAAACTTTCAGGGGTATCATCAGCATTTTCGATTCTTGTTATTTCTTCGAATACCTGCCCAAGTTTATTTCTTCCTTCCCCTGTCAAAACAAAAAAACGCCAAGGCTCCGTCCGATGATGATTAGGTGCATATGTTCCGGCTTCAATGATTTGCTCGATCATTTCTTTAGGAACCGGATCTTGCATAACGATTCCAATGCTTCTTCTCGTTTTTATAGCCTCGATAGTCTCCATGTTATCTCCCCTTATCCCTTTATCTCCAATAGTTTCTGTTTCAGTTCATTTTCCATTGACGCCAATTCCTGTTCAGCTTGACGGCGTTTATGCCTGCCTTCTTCTTGAATCCGCATGGTCTCCTCAAGCGTGGATATCAAGTTAGCTTGAGTTTTCTTTAATGTTTCAATATCGACAAGTCCGCGCTCATTTTCTTTTGCAGTTTCAATGGTATTCGTTTTCAGCATCTCGGAGTTCTTCAATAATAAGTCATTTGTAGTCTTGGAAACCTGTTTTTGGGCTTCTACAGCATGCCTTTGCCTGATAAGGGTCAGTGCAATCGCAACCTGGTTTTTCCAAAGTGGAATAGCTGTCATGATCGAAGATTGGATTTTTTCGACTAGTGCCTGATTCGTGTTTTGGATCAGCCTGATTTGCGGTGCGCTTTGAATCGTGATTTCACGGCTCAACTTCAAATCATGAAGCCTTTTATCCAACCGTTCAGCAAATTGCAGCATATCATTCACTTCTTGAAACTTCATTTGATCATTACTTGATTCAGCGGACTTCCTTAGCTCCGGAATCGTTTTCTCATGGATTTCTTCGAGTTTGATTTCCCCAGCTGCAATATAAACATTCAATGCCTGGAAATATTCCTTATTCGTTTCATATAGCTTTTCGAGAATTACGATATCCGATAACAGGATATTCTTGCTCCGATCGAGTTTTACACTGATTCGGTCAATTTGGGCACCGGTCTTTTGATACTTGGATAGCACCTCCTGTACGGATCCCGAGAGCTTCCCGAACATACGCGCAAAAAATGAGGGCTTATCCGGTTTTAACTCATCCGGGCTGAGTTCGTTTAACTTTTTCATTAAATCATTGATAATGCTGCCCACTTCACCTACATCTTTTTTCTGGACATGCTCAAGCATGGAATTAGAAAAGGTCAGGAGCTTTGATTGGGCGGGTGTACCATAGGATATCATTGCCTGATGATTCGTTGGATCGATTTGTTCGGCAAGCTGATAAGCCTTTGCCCTGTTCTCTTCAGGAATGACATCAATCAGTTTAACCGGTTTAGCTTCCTGGGAAGATACTTTCTCAAGTTCCTGCACCCCATCAAATGGATTGGCTAAAAGGTCATCGATCAAACTGGCATTATTCGTTTTATTCAACAGGTTTGGATCATTGTTATTCATTTTAACCTCCTGCTTTCATCAATTACTTGTGACTCTTTTCTAGTTCTAATCGATTGCTTAGCAACATCCAATTCGAAGTTAAGATTATCGATATCATCGGCAATCACTTTATATAAATCCTTTTCTATCGTATCAGTGAGTTCCTTTAAAGTTTTACGAGTCTCCGTTAAGGAAAGTTCGAGTTCCCTATTCTTTTTTGGCTGCTGTGCTAGAAAAACATATTTCTCCGCAAGCTCCATGGCAGAATCCAGATGCGAGTAATAAAACTGTTCTGCCTGATAAAACCGCTTCGGCTCTTTTTTTGTCAGACTATATATTTTCCTGATCATTTTAATCATCTCTTTCCTCTGTTTGAAAGAAGAGATATGCCTGACCGAGATTAGAGCTTTTTGCACCCTCCATATCTTCGGTTTTGCTTCGATTAAATTTTTCTTTATATATTGATATTCTTTTCTCGTCAATTCATGTTTTTTGAGGTATCTTGATGAAAAATATACGGAACTCAGCCAGTATGCAAGTACCCCTCCTGCTAAAGATATGACAACGGACAGGGCAAACGGTTGATTCAATACGAAATAGCTAATCATCCAAACCGGCAAGACCATTGGAAATGCAATCATTATCGGAACAAAATCAACAAGAAATCGATTCATTATCATTACACTCCTGACTTACACTCTTTTCTTTATATACGGATTATCCTTGGAATTGGTTTCAAGATAAAAAAAAGAATTTCTCCTATACTAAACGATATAGGAACCGGATGGTTTCTGCAAATTTATTGAGATTTTTTCTGTGAATTGCCTCTTCTTCTCACTCATATGGGCTAACGCCTAGTCACTTCACCGGAACTGACATAAGTTATAGGGTATCCATCCTGATTTTAAAAAGGAGAGTTGACCATGAATTCTTACGGATTTTATCCTTATCCACAACAAAACGGAAATCATCAGTACTTTGAACCAAATTTCAACCCATACTTCCAACAGCCTGAACGATTTGATTATATGCCACAGCAAGATTGGAACTTTCAGCAGGTACAAGAAAATCCATATGGCCAGGTGCAAGACCAATTCGAAATTGAAAGGCAGCCTCAACAACTTGAAAGAAGAATCCGGGAACTTGAGCGTCAAAACGAGCGTCAAACGAGGGAACTCACTCGGCAGAACCAAGAAATCACGCGAATAAATCGTGAAGTGAACCGCATTAACCAGGAAATCACCAGGCTAAGTCAAGCGGACCAGCGACATACGAATAGGTTAAACAGACTGAATCAAAGACTCCGGGCCGTGGAAAGAAACCTTAACATCCCCTTCACCGCAACAGATGATGGTTTTTAATGAAGGATAGCAGGAGCTCATTGTGAGCTCCCGCTTTTCGCTTTGAGATTTAATCAAACGATTGATTAATCTTTAAAGATTCACCAAACCCTTGTCCATGGTTACAAAGCTTTACGATTACACTATTGTTTTCGCCGCCTTAAATGTGAATCCTTCTACTTGCTTTAAAAAAGTAGTTTCAATACTGATCTGCAGAATAAAAAATATGAATCAACCATATTACCGCGGAATTCATCAAGTTATTTATAAGAAAATGGCTGTTTTCACATACTTAGTTGCTATTTACCAGGTAGTGAGGTGTGGTTGATTTCCCCTCCAGATGCTCGCTTTCCGCGGGGCGGGCGGTGAGCCTCCTCGGCGTATTCGCCTGTGGGGTCTCACCTGTCCCGCTGCTCCCGCAGGAGTCTCGCACTTCCGCTCCAATCAACCTTAGATAGATTCGTTTTAAAAACAACAATCTTTACGAAAAGAGCCAAGAAAATAAAAGAGCAGGAGTCATATTTACACTCCTGCTCTTTCTAATTTACAACATGATCCGTTTCAACCTTTCATTTCTAGATTCCTTTTCCTCCTGGGTAGACAAGTCATACTTCTTCAATAGATGAAAAAGTTCATTCATTGTTTCCTGCGAATTCCCTTTTTCAAGATATCGATCTAATGTTTGACTCAATTGTGTTGGTAAAAATGCCTTTTGGCTCTCAAATTTTAGCCTGACATCTTGCTGCGAATGATTAAGATTGCATACACCCATTTAAAAATTCACCTCTTACTTGATTTTACCATTGTATTTTAGACATTACCTTGTCAATTCTTCATCCTGCTTAATGTAATCCTCCACCTTGATGAACTCCGGCGAGGTATGTGTGGCCATGATGCCATGATAACTGATATCCAACCCAAGTTCTTCTTCTTCTTCAGTCGATCTTATCGGCAGCCAAACATTTATAATCTTAAAAACAAGCCAAGTCACTGAAAAGCCCCAGATGCATAACACCACTAATCCTAATATTTGAACTCCGAGCAAATGCCATCCCCCGCCGGCAAACAATCCGTTTTCAGTGGAGAAAAGCCCTACCGCTATCGTCCCCCACATTCCTGATGCCGCATGAACAGGAAAGGCACCGACCGGATCATCGATTTTCCGGGCTTCCAACCAATTTGTTGCAGCTAACATCAACATTCCAGAAACTGCTCCAATCAGCAACGCCGCCAGGTCACTAACGAATGCACATCCAGCTGTAATCCCGACAAGACCAGCAAGTGAGCCATTGATGACTGAAGGTGCATCCGAGCGTCCATATCTAAACAGTGTATAAAGCAGGGTAACCGCTCCCCCTGATGCAGCTGAGAGCATCGTGACAATGGCAATATGTCCAATTCGGACATCTGTAGCTTGCAAGGTGCTTCCTGCATTAAATCCAAACCAGCCAAACCATAAAAGGAATGCCCCGACAGATGCCAAAGGGAGATTACTCGGCAGCGAAATGGAGCTGGTCCCCCTTGAAGTGAATTTACCTGCTCTCGGCCCGATAACAATGGCAGCCGCAAGTGCTGAAAAACCGCCTAGTGCATGAATGACAGCAGACCCTGCGAAGTCCTGCATGCCCATCCTACTTAACCATCCGCCACCCCATAACCAGTGACCGGCAATCGGATAGATGAATGCTGTCATCATTACGACAAAAATAAGATACGCCCGAAAATTGATCCTTTCCGCAACTGCTCCCGAAACGATGGAAATGACGGCGATGACGAATGCCCCTTGAAATAACCAATATGCATCCATGGAAATCGAAAGGTCGACGTGCGACAAATCACCTTTCAGCAGAAAGCCACTTGCCCCGATAATTCCAAATACATCCTTTCCATACATCAAGCCAAAACCAACGACGAAATAACAAAGCGTTCCGATCGTAATATCGGCAAAAACCTTCATGATGATGTTCACATTATTTTTCGTACGGACGAACCCTGCCTCCAATAAGGCAAACCCGCCCTCCATCAATAGTATCATGGCTGCTGTAAGAACCACCCAAATCGTATCCAAGCCAGCGTTTAACGTTTCTAGAGTCATCTCGGCGTTCCCTCCGCTTTCTGCCAGGCCATTATTTCTTTAATGATGTCTGATGGTAAATTCATTTCCTTTTTTTCTGGTTCAGCCTCAAGTAAACCGATCACCTCATTTAATAAAGCGACCCGCTGTTTTATTTTCTCGATTTGTTTATATCTATCGTTCACATTCACCAAATGTTCAACCGCCTGGTGATGACTTGGGGCACGCCCTGTAAAAAAACGTTTAAATGGTGACAGGGATTGATACCAAGCTTCCTCAGCTCGTCGTTTTTGCTCATATTTATGAATTTTACCTTTGATCGATTCAATTTCCGACTCCTGTTTGCTTTTGTGGAATAGCAGTCCTTTCATCACTTCTTCAGATGAAATTTCAATAACAACCCTACTATATAAATCGTCCATAATATAAATGTCACATCACCTCACGTAACAACGTTATGTTTTCTACAATTATATTTAAAATTCTGAATTCGGTCAATGATTAAACAATAAAAACGAATTGTACAACGAAAAAAGAGGATTAAATCAATGAATTCTGCCTGTTGTTTTAATCAAACGTTTGATTAATGGAAGGAGCTAATCACTTGATTCCCACTCATAGATATATTTGGAAGGTATAGATAATCGTTTTTTCCCCACTCTAATAAGGCAGTTAAAAACTAGGGGGTTCATACATGACAGTTATAAACGATGTCAAAACAACTATAGCAGGGTTAAAAAGCGCTCAAGCGAGCTTTGAAACCTTCGCCCTTTCAACAGATAATGAGCAAGCCAAACAATTGTACCAACAAGCTGCCCAACAAACACAAACGATCGTCGACAGCATCACTCCTCGCATAGAAGAGATTCAAAACGAGGAACCTCAATATAAACAATGATCATCCATATAAAAAAGGTTGGTTAAAGCAACCAGCCTTTTTTATATCTTTCCATAACCAAGAATAAAATCTTCATTCCTTTTTCTATATCAAAAAATAATGAAGAGCAAAATCTTTAAGCCAATCCCAAACTACCAAAGGGTTACATACCTGACTTGAACTGCTGACAATCAAGCTAATGAATCAGTACGGGTCCCAGATGAAAAAGCTGTAATTATGATCGACTGCCACTTAAAAATCATCGTAGAAGATCGTTTTGAGAATTACGATTGTCCTGGACTTCAGAAAGACTTTTTACGCCGAATGATTTGATACACAAGGATGTTAAATGATAAAAAGTAAAAGCTGACTGCTTTATCTCCGGATTTTGTTTGACCGAATTGGCCGCTTTGTTACTTTCAGGTTGCGGTGATACTGCAGCCATTGAATAATGGGCCAAAGGTTTCGTGGCTGTACTATATTCAAATTGGCTGAAGGATTTTTATGTTATTCCTTTGTTTAATCTTACTGACAATACTCATACAATGGGGTGGTTTAATAATGCTTACGGGGCATCGCACATGGGTGTTTGATCAAAAGCCTGTCATCGTCTCCACAGGAACCGTTGGCGGTCCATTTGAAGCAGACGGTTTGCTTGCGGATGATTTCGATCTTCTTCATTCTGATTTATGGATCAACCAAGATACCTATGAAAAAGCACATAAAGTCTTATTGGAGGAAGCGAGTACAAAAGCAATCGAGAAGGCGGGTCTACAAAAGGAACAGATACAATTTTTCCTAGGAGGCGACCTAATCAATCAAATAACCCCTACCAGTTTTGCCTGTCGAACACTAGGAACACCTTATCTCGGCTTATTTGGCGCCTGCTCCACTTCCATGGAGGGACTGGCTCTTGGTGCCTACCTTGTCAACACCAAAGGGGCAGAGTACTTATTGACAGGAGCATCAAGCCATAACGCTGCAGTGGAAAAGCAATTTCGCTATCCAACTGAATACGGAGGGCAAAAACCTCCGACAGCCCAATGGACCGTTACGGGGGCAGGAGTGGCTTTATTAAGCAGTGCCGGGGAAGGCCCAAGGGTCACTTCAGCTACGATAGGCCGTGTCATCGACATGGGATTGACCGATCCTTTCAATATGGGAGGTGCCATGGCTCCGGCCGCTGTAGATACGATTGAAGCACATCTAAGAGAAAGAAACCTCGACCCATCCTATTATGATTTGATAGTGACTGGGGATTTAGGAAAGATTGGACATGAAGTTTCATTGGAAATATTTAAAAAACATGGCACGCCGATTAAAGAAGAGCAATATAAAGATTGCGGTTTAATGATATACAGGGATGGTCAACCGGTCCTGGCCGGGGCAAGCGGCCCCGGATGTTCCGCAACCGTCGTTTATGGTCATTTATTAAATCGCATGAAAAAAGGAGAAATTAAACGATTGCTCGTCGTGGCTACCGGTGCCTTACTATCTCCCCTATCCTTTCAACAAAGTGAGACGATTCCATGCATCGCCCATGCCGTATCGATTGAATATGACGGAGAAGCACAAAACTAAGGGTTGATGTTTGAATTGAACATACAACTGCTCATATTGGATGGATATTCTTGGCTGCGGAGATTGTTTCTGTAGCGTTAGCGGATGTGAAAAGCATCGATTGATCGGTTGTTGCCGTTGAACCAGTGACTGGATAACAGCTGCTCATGGTTCCGAGTCATTATTATAGATCAAAAAAGATAAGGAGGTTGCTGCATGACGATAGCTTCCAATGTCAAACAATGTGTCTCCAGCCTAAAAGGAATTGAAGCAGGCTTATCCAGCTTAGCACTCAGGACTCAAGATGATGAATCTAAACGGATTTTGCATGAAACGATGCTGGTGGTTAATGAAGTTAGGAAGGATGTACAGAAGCGCGTGGGCGAGTTAGAACGGGAAGAACCACAATATAAAGGTTTTTAATGATCAAGCAGGAGGTGTTTCGGTAATGCCGGGTTGGTTAGAAATTGTTTTGCGTTCATTTTTCTTTTTAATTGTTCTTTTTTTAATCACTAAAGTATTAGGAAAAAAACAATTGTCCCAGCTTTCCTTTTTTGAATATGTAACGGGCATAACCATCGGTAATGTTGGGGCAGAATTAGCTACAAAAGTGGAGGGCAATATTTTACATGGCGTTCTGTCCATTCTTGTTTTTGCCATAGCACCTTTCATTGCAGGATTAATATCCTTAAAAAGTAAAACATTCCGTGATCTTGTGGAAGGAAAAGCATCGGTTTTCATCAAAGATGGGAAAGTCATGGAAGATAATTTAAAAAAAGAGAAATATACCATCGATGAATTGCTGGGATTGCTCCGAAAAAAGGATGTCTTTGATATTTCTGAAGTTGAGTTTGCCTTATTGGAAGCCAATGGGGATTTTTCCGTAATGTTAAAGAAGCAAAATCAACCTGTAACACCTAAGGACCTTAACCTGCCAGTGGCTGCAGTAAAGGAGCCACAAACCATAATAATGGATGGCCGTATACTTGATGAACCACTTTCCACGATTGGTCTGAACCGAAATTGGCTTCTTACTGAACTGGATAAGTTGGGGGTAATCCTCGATAATGTTTTTCTTGGTCAGGCCAATTCTAATGGAGAATTAACTGTGGACCTTTTTGATGATAAACTTAAAGTTCCTTCTCCTCAAGAAAAACCTCTTTTGCTCGCGACCTTGAAGAAGTGCCAAGCGGACTTGGAGTTATTTGCACTTGGAACTGAATCAAAAGAAGCTAAAGAGATGTTTAGCAAAAATAGCGAGAAGCTGCAAAAGGCAATAGATAACGTAATCCATATCTTAAGGAACTGATTATATATTCATTCCCTCACTTTCATAAGCGATGTGACCAGTCCAATGATCACGATCGTCACACATGAAAAAAGAAAAATTTCGATACCTAAGGTGAATGCTGCAGCTGAAATGATTAATGTATCTATGACGATAATCGCCAAAGCAATATCCATGGAGGTAGATTTTGAGATGATTTTGGCTAGCATATCCGTCCCCCCGCTGCTTGTCTCATATCGAAGCATGAGTCCTATGCCCATCCCTATGATGACACCGCCAATCAAAGAGCTTGTCAGTATTGAAATGGAAAAAACCTTTTTCAATGGATTAAGCCAATCCATAAAAAGGGATGTCAAAAGCAATCCGTGAACGCTGCTATAGAAAAAAGGGCGTTCATAATACCAGGCATATAAAAATATAGGAATGCTAAGGACCAACATGGATAGTCCCGTTTGAAAACTAAAGAAATAATGAAGGATGAGTGCAATCCCAATTACGCCGCCATCTATTAAATGATGAGGAACCAAAAATCCATTTATTCCAATGCCCACCAAAAAGCTACCAACAATGACAGCCACCGCTTTTTGAAAATTAATAAAATCACCTTGCCTCCCAATCCATATATTTCTTAATATATGTCCAAGTCAGAGCGTCAAGAATAATCATGCAAAAAAAAATCCCCCTCCCTTTTCTTCAAATTTAACTACGTGAAAAAGGTCCCGGTTATTTAGACCGAGACCAACAGTTTGTTGACAAAGGGGTTCGGGAACTTATCTTTCTTCAAATATTCTCCCGAAAAAACTGACCAAAAGCAGCCCTGCAACTCCTTTAGGCATGGCTCCTTTCTAACTGTTGTAACTAAGTTGATTGGAGCGGATGTGCGAGAACTCCTAACGGGAAAAGCGCGCCGAAACCCTCAGGCACATGCCGAGGGACGACCTCCCGCAGAGTGTGTGGAGATCGGAAATCAATGTCCATATTGTACAAACATAAAAATGCAGGCCCAGTCAATTAGACCGGGCCCACATTCAATCATTTCAACTCTAATAACACTACATTTTCTACATGCGTCGTCATCGGGAACATATCGACAGGCTGGATATCAACTGCTTTATATCCGCCTTCTTCCAAGATATGAAGATCACGCGCTAGAGTGCCTGGGTTGCATGATACGTATACGACTTTATTAGGCTTCATCTCGATGATCGTATTCAGAAGGGATTCTTCACAACCTTTGCGTGGCGGATCCACCACGATGACATCAGCAGTGTTGCCCTTTTGATACCATTCAGCAATAACGTTACCTGCATCGCCGACCATGAATTCTGCATTTGAGATTTCATTCAATTCAGCGTTGCGCCGTGCGTCTTCGATCGCTTCTTCGACAACTTCGACACCGATTACTTTTTTCGCTTTTTTAGCTAAAAATAAAGAGATGGTCCCAATGCCGCAATAGGCATCTATCACCGTTTCTTCACCAGTCAGCCCTGCATAGTCAAGAGCTTTATCATAAAGGACTTTAGTTTGGTCTGGATTGATTTGGTAGAAGGATTTTGCGGATATCGCAAATTTCACATCACCGATCATATCATGTATCACTTCGTCGCCCCATAGCACAGTCATTTTATCGCCTAAGATAACATTCGTTTTCTTGGAATTCACGTTTTGAACGATGGATTTAACTTGTGGAAGACGTTCAACGATTTCCTTCACGATGGTTTCGATGAAAGGGATACTTTTCGTTCTAGTAACAAGAACAATCATTAATTCCCCTGTTTGCTTGCCATAACGGGCCATGATGTGGCGCAATACACCTTTATGTGCCTCTTCATTGTAAGCAGGGATACCAAGTTTACTGAAAATCTCTTTAACGACTTGAACGGCTTCATTAATCACTTCATTTTGGATAATGCTTTCTTTCGTTTCAACGATTTCATGTGTCCGCGGCTTGAAGAATCCTGCTATTAGCTTGCCATCCTTTTCACCAACAGGCACTTGCGCTTTATTGCGATAATGGGTTGGATTCTCCATCCCGATGATCGGGTGAACCTTCACATCCTCAAGTTTCCCAATGCGTGTCATCACTTCACGTACTTGCTTTTCCTTGTATTCCAACTGCCCTTCATAGCTCATATGCTGCAGCTGACAACCACCGTACTTATGGTAGTCTTCAGTCGTGACCTCAACCCGGTATGGACTGTTTTCGATAATCTCCATCAAGCGTCCGAAGCCATAACCCTTATTAGCCTTCATCACTTTGATTTTTGCTTTTTCTCCTGGAAGGGCGCCCTGAACAAAGATCGGGTAGCCATCGACTTTAGCGACGCCAGCTCCTTCATGTGTTAAATCTTCAAATAAAACCTCTACTATATCATTTTTAGCAACTGGTGCTGTTTTTTTCATATCATCTTCTCTTTTCTTTTTTATGCTAGCCTGTATTTTACCACAATAGAGGCCATGCCACAAAACCACTCACCAATTTACCCTGGTTTTCATAAAAATATAGTGGAAGGAATTACGGATTTTTCATAGTTCCATGAATAAAAGTTCAATAAAAAAAGAAAAATAAGGAAAAACAAAAGAGGTGAGGAAATGGGTTTATTTAACTCTATATCGGCCTGGAATGCTACAAGGATTGAAAAACATCGAGCGAGTATGGAGGAAAAAGGCCTCTGTCCGGATTGTTACGGACGTGGATACAGCTCCTTCGTACCGACGGAATATCATTTTTCCGATATACACGACTGTCCCGGCTGTAATGGCACCGGAGCTTACGCTGATTGGGCAGCCATGAATGGGCAGCAAATGTAACCGCATACAATACCAAACTTCATACGGCTAAAAAGGACCCCCTGTTAAACAGGAGGTTCTTCTATTTCCTTTACCATATAGCGAAATTCATGACCGCTAATCGTAATGGTTTTAATTTCCACATAACCCAATCTGCCATAGAGACGATTCGCCGCTTCATTTTCCTTTTCAACAACCAAAGAAACCCTTGGATATCCCTTATGTTTAGCATACCCCTCAACATATTGAATCAGTGCACTGCCAATACCTTTTCCTTGAAAATCCGGGTCAACGGATACTGTATCCAAATAAAAGTCTCTCATTTCCGCTTCCTTATCGAGCGTAACACTTGGGTCTTTCATCTTCATCCTTAATTGTTTCACTATCGGTTCATCCAAGCTTTCGGCATCCTTGCCATGGTAAGCAATGATCAATCCAGATACCTGTCCATCATGTTCACTGACAAGCGTATTTTCATAGCTGACCCGGTTCCCACTTTTCCTGAACAAATCGGCAAGAACGGAAAGTATTCTTTCTTCTTCCGTTTCACCAGTCAAAACCTCTGCAATTTCCTTAATCGCTAACCGGGTCAATATGGCTGCCTTTTCTGCATCCTCCGGTGTCGCTTTCCTGATATACATATTTGTAATTCTCCTTGCTTCATTAAATTGAAAAGGCCACCAGATTCAGTGGCCACTTCAATCTATTTATTTGCCGGATCATCCGGCAGTATTCCTTGCGGGATGAATACATCAAAATGGCGGTACTGATTTACGAATTCAGCTGGGGCCATCCCGCCAAATTCTCCATCCAAGTTAAGCATCATATCCTTTTTGGCCTGTACTTTAATTCGATTGGCTTTTTCATAAATGACGTTTTTATCATGGATATGCTCACCGCGCATTGCCAATGTTGCTACACGAACAATATCAGCCAGGTTTGCCTTTTTTAAAATAAGCAACGTGAACATACCATCATTCAAAGAGGCGTCAGGGGCCAGTTTCTCGAAGCCGCCGACCGAATTCGTGTTAGCCACCAAGAAAAGCATGATCTCCCCTTCAAAAAGCTTTCCATCATATTCAATAGAAACTTCCGTCGGCTTAATTGAAGGAAGCATTTCAATTCCTTTAATATAGTAGGCTAGCTGACCAAGCATGGTTTTCAGC
Organism: Bacillus sp. ISL-57; assembly: GCF_018613135.1. Lineage (NCBI taxonomy): Bacteria > Bacillati > Bacillota > Bacilli > Caryophanales > Bacillaceae > Bacillus > Bacillus sp. ISL-57. The sequence goes on from NZ_JAGGQV010000019.1 coordinate 336,481, forward strand.
TTGATTGGCACGTCGTAGGTCAATTCGGTCAACCTGCCCCCGCCAGCAATATTGATGAAATACTTATCGTTCATTTTCCCGATATCGACCGGCATCGTATGCCCGCCGGCTATAATTTCGGCCGCTCCTTCGATCGACTTCGGTAAATGCAGCGCCCGGGCGAAATCATTGGTCGTTCCCGTCGGGATGATTCCTAGTTTCGGACGTTTCTCTGCAGTGGCCAGTCCATTAACAACCTCATAAATCGTGCCGTCGCCCCCTGCTGCAATAACTACATCATAGCCGCGTTCAATCGCTATCTTTGCCGCTTTCGTCGCATCCCCGGCACCGGTCGTCGCATGTGCAGAAGCTTCATAACCAGCTTCTTCAAGTTTTGCAAGCACACCTGGCAGGCTCTTCTTAATGGCTTCCCGGCCCGAAGTCGGGTTGTAAATCAACCTTGCTCTTTTCATTTCCCATCATCCTTATACATATTGATTCCATAATTTACATCTTAATCCTTCGTTACATGAAAAGCAATATTCGAAAAAAAGAGGACCGTATTTCGGTCCATATCTTTTACAATTTACTAGAAATCGCATCAGGGAAAATTATAATGCTTTTTACAATTTTATTCTAGTAAATGATTTCATTCATGGATATTGAACGTTCACGTTAAATGTATCGGTAACCGTTAAAGTATGTTTCCCATCACCAGTATTGAATATCCCATTCTTTTTTACAATGCCTTCATCACTTGTTCCTTTTTTCACTTCTGTCATCTCCCAGCCGCTCTCGGGCCCTTCAAGTTCCTCGACCCCTCTAGCATCTATCTTGATATCACTATTATCCTGAAGGACTACACTTAGATTTCCGCTGTCCTTCACACTCCAGTCATTCAAGAGCTTTCTAGGCTTCAAGACAAGATCGGTACTTTGACCGTCCATCTCCACTGCCAACTCAGCAGGGATTATAAGGGTTGCCTTAAGATTCCTTATTCCACTATCTAAAAGTCCATTTTGACTCGGTAAATCCTTGAAGCTAATATAAAGAGTATCACCATTTCTTTCAACAAGTAAATAATCTTCCGCACTTTTCAACAATGAATCATCATCTTCCATTACCCGCTCACCATATGTTCCAAAAACAGAAACTTCTCCGTCCTTACCACTTTCAATGGTCAATGGGTATGAACCAGTGTCCAGGACAACTCTCTGTATGCCCTTTCCTGCCTTTTGATTGAAACCAGGCAAATTGACCGTTTTCTCTTCACTATTAATGGCAGCCCTAACTTGATCCAACAATCCGCTGGATGTAAGCAGAATTAAAACTATTCCCGTCGTTCCGAGCAATCCGACGAAAAGAATGCTAAGAATATCATACTTTACAAAAGAACTTTCTTTTCTGGAAAAATAAATATAAAAGAGAATCTCTGCACCCAAGATAATGAACAGCAACGGCCACCATGATAGCAGAATCGTCGTCAAATTCATATCCGCAATTTGAGAAACGAGTAAAACCAAACCCAAACCAACCAGGGAGATTCCCATTGAAATCGTTCCGACTCTCCATGTTCTCATTTTGTATCCTCCTTGACGCTCCCTTTTTTACTTCCCGACAGCAATTTGATTCCCCCGCCTATGAGAAGGATGCATACAAGGCCTTTTTGAAAATAATCTCTAAACCAATACTCCAAGTTGCTTCCAATCCATTCATCCAAATGAGGGGCAATGGCCGGGACGATTATATTACTGGCCAAGAAATAGATTCCAATTCCCATCAACCCCAATCCTAGCCATTTTTGGTGATTGACCATACCCGAAATGATGGGCGTATCTTCTACTGGTCCCTCTTCCATTTTCGATGCTTTTTGCAATCCATCAAAAAAACCATAAAACCAGATAATCGGAATAAGGAAAAAGAAGAAACCCAACCGGAGTAAATCCAGTATGTAAATGGCGAATAAAAAGCCGGCCATCAATTGTATCCCGCGTTTTTGAAGCCCCAAATATAAGTGACCTGCACCAGGGAAAATAGCGAATAAAGTCGCGACCGCTTTACTCTTCTTCCCGGATTCCCGTCTCTCCTCGAAATCTTCCAAAATGGTCCGATCGATAAGCTCCTCACCTCTTTGCTTTTTATTCAGCTGTTGAACAGAATCAAAAAAGCTGTAAATCCAGATAACAGGCAATAGTGCCATGAATATTAACAGGCCTTCCATTTGTGTCATCACACTGATGAATATCACCATGATGCCAAAGCCTAAAAAGCTGATGAGAAAAATGAGCCCACGGTTCATGAGGCCTAGCTGAAAATGCCCTAACCCAGGAACGAATGAAAGGATGATTACATAAAACCTTTCCGCTTCCGGCGGATTTGCCATTCCCTCCACATCCTCTTCACTTTTAGGATTCCTCAGTGAGGTGACCACCAAATCAAATATACTGATGAAATAAAACACCATTCCAATAACGGAAAATGCCAGAAACGCATCCGATTGACTGATCAAAGAAAGGAAAAGACCTCCAAGCCCCAATCCAGCTGTGGCAAGAAAATAAAATAGCCCTTTATATTGCCTTCCTAGGTAAAAATGTCCGAAACCTGGCAGAAAGGATAATAAAAAAGCTAATACCGGACTTTTATTCATTTCTAAACCCCTCCTTATTTTTCTTTTCGATTGTATCCATCCATGTAAATGTTTTATCAATAAGGTCCTCGGTCAAGGACTGCGTTTTCTTATCACTGCTTGATTCCACAGAATCAACGTATTCTGTCAATGATTGAAATACTCCGCCTGCCATTAATAAAATCGTAAATCCAGCCGCAATCAGGTAATGCCTTGTGATTGTCCGAAGTGACTTCTCTTTTCGGTGTTGCAAAGACTCTTCAACAGAGCCGCCTTTCAATCGGCTTATCGAGTCCATGACTGGACCTGCAATATCAAATCCTTCAATGTCCAGACTTGTTTCTTCTTTTTCCATCGCTTCCATATAGACGGACAAACACTTGTCACAGGAGTATAGATGATTTTCATATTCAATTTTTAGAGCCTGTGGTATTTCATCTGCCAAATATGCAACCCATTCTGCCTCTGAAACATGATTCATGAAAAATCCTCCTCTTTCCAATGTTTTCTCATCCAATTTCTTGCCCGGTATAGCTTTACTTCTACAGATTTCACTTGAATCTGCTGTTCATCTGCCATTTGCTTGAATGTCTTTTGCTTTATGTAATAGCCATATACAACGTCCCGATATCCCTCTGGAAGGTCATTCAGCTTCCGTAATACTTGCTTTCGCCTTTCATTCCGAAAAAATACTGCTTCGACATCATCCGTTAAGCCCAAATTAGCTTCCGATGAATGTTCGTCCTGTAATTCTTCCTTTTGGCGTTCCCTCTTTCTCTTTAGATCGATTGCATGATTGACCGCAATTCGGGTAATCCAAGTTTTGAAGCCTTGGTTCTTATATTGGGGAAGTGAAGTGTAGATTTTGATAAAGACTTCCTGGGTAACATCTTCTGCATCCTTTTGATTCCGCAAGACGGAATGGACGGTTCTATAAATCGTCTGTTTATAAGTTTCAATCAACATCCGGAATGCATGATCATTCCCAGCCCTTACCTTCTCAACTAAATCATCGGACACTTCTCTTCCCCCTTTCCTGATAAACATTCATGTAATAGACGACACAAAAAGGAGTTACCCCTACAGATAACTCAAAAAAAATAAAAATTATTTTCCCGCTTACTATTTTTCTAAGTAAACTCTTTCCTTAATCAAGAGAAAACCGTACCACTTTAACAGTGATACGGTCAATATTAACGTTTATTGATTTCTTCCACCAAAATTTTATTAACAAGTTGTGGATTGGCTTGTCCTTTTGTCGCTTTCATAATCTGCCCGACAAGGAAGCCGATTGCCTTTTGTTTACCGGCTTTAAAATCTTCAATGGATTGTGGGTTATTATTCAATGCTTCTTCAACGGCTGCACGCAATGCGCCTTCGTCGGAAATTTGGACTAGTCCCTTCTCCTTGACGATCGTTTCAGCATCCCCGCCGTTTTCAATCAATTCTTTGAAGACCTTTTTAGCGATTTTAGACGAAATCGTGCCATCTTCAATCAGCTTGATCATTCCAGCCAATGATTCAGCAGTCAATTTGACATCATGCAGCTCTTTGCCTTCTGCATTCAAGAAAGCGGAAACCTCACCCATGATCCAGTTAGATGCTAGTTTTGCATCGGCACCTGAAGCAACTGTCGCTTCAAAGAAATCAGCACTTTCTTTCGTTACCGTTAAAACGGCTGCATCATATTCAGGTAAGCCAAATTCTTCGACATAGCGTTTTTTCCGGGCATCCGGAAGTTCCGGAATTTCGGCAGCGATACGAGCTTTCCATTCTTCATCGATATGGATCGTCAATAAGTCCGGTTCCGGGAAATAACGATAATCATCGGAGCCTTCCTTAATTCGCATTAGTACGGTTCTGCCTGTAGCTTCGTCGAACCGGCGAGTTTCCTGTTCGATTATGCCGCCTTCATTCAAGATTTCCGCTTGTCGGATTTCTTCATGCTCCAACCCTTTGCGAACGAAGTTGAATGAATTCAAGTTTTTCAATTCGGTTTTCGTACCGAATTCTTTTTGGCCGACAGGTTTCAAGGAAATGTTAGCATCACAACGAAGTGAGCCTTCTTCCATTTTACAATCGGAAACGCCCGTGTATTGAATGATGGATTTCAGCTTTTCCAAATAAGCATACGCTTCTTCCGGGGAAGTGATATCCGGTTCGGATACGATTTCAACAAGAGGCGTACCTTGTCGGTTATAATCGCAAAGCGAATAGTTCCCTTTATGTGTCAGCTTTCCAGCGTCCTCTTCCATATGAATGCGGGTAATGCCAATTTTCTTTTTCTTGCCGCCCACTTCGATTTCAATCCAACCATGTTCACCGATCGGTTGATCGAACTGTGAAATTTGGTATGCTTTAGGATTGTCCGGATAAAAATAGTTTTTCCGGTCGAATTTCGTAACTTCCGCCACTTCGCAATTCAGGGCAATTGCAGCCTTCATTGCAAAATCAACAGCCTTTTTATTGACGACAGGCAATACACCTGGGTAGCCTAGGTCAATTACAGTCGTGTTACTATTTGGAGCGGCACCAAAATGATTTGGGCTCGCTGAGAAAATTTTAGAATCCGTTTTTAATTCTACGTGTACTTCTAGACCAATCACCGTTTCAAAGTCCATTATTTTCACCCCTTACAGCTTAGGAAATTGTTTATGAAAATCTGTTGCTTGCTCAAATGCGTGAGCCGCGCGGTAAATCGTGCTTTCATCAAAATGCTTCCCAATCATTTGCAGTCCAAGCGGAAGACCATTCGCTGCGAATCCACATGGCACGGATATACCCGGTACGCCAGCAAGATTGACTGGAATCGTCAGGATATCATTCGCATACATCGTTAATGGATCGTCGACTTTTTCACCAATTTTAAATGCAGGCGTAGGTGTAGTCGGCCCAACGATTACATCGTATTTTTCAAAGACATCTTCAAAGTCTTTTTTGATTAATGTACGTACTTTTTGAGCCTTTTTATAATAAGCATCATAATAACCGGAACTTAAGGAGAACGTTCCAAGCATGATACGGCGTTTCACTTCGTCACCGAATCCTTCTGCACGGGTTTGCTTATACATTTCTATAAGAGTTTCTGCATTATCTGTCCGATGCCCGTAACGCACACCGTCAAAACGTGAAAGGTTAGCCGAAGCTTCCGATGAAGATAGCAGGTAATAGGCAGCTAAAGCATATTTGGAATGCGGCAAGGAAACCTCTTCCCATTGAGCTCCAAGACCCTCTAATACTTTTAACGCTTCAAGTACGGAATTACGTGCTTCTTCACCAACGCCTTCACCAAGGTATTCTTTAGGCACAGCTATTTTCAATCCCCTAACATCGCCTGTTAATGAATTCACAAAATTCGGCACGTCAACATTAGCAGAGGTCGAATCCATTGGATCTACTCCTGAGATCGCTTCAAGCAAATAAGCGTTATCTTCAACAGTTCTTGTAACAGGGCCGATTTGGTCCAATGAAGACGCAAACGCTACAAGTCCGAATCGGGAAACCCGTCCATATGTAGGTTTTAAGCCGACGACACCGCAATATGCCGCTGGTTGGCGGATCGATCCACCCGTATCGGAACCTAAAGAAAATAGGACTTCACCGGAAGCGACAGATGCAGCTGAACCACCCGAAGAACCTCCTGGCACATATTCCGTGTTCCAAGGGTTGCGTGTTGCTTGAAATGCGGAGTTCTCATTTGATGAACCCATGGCAAACTCATCCATATTCAATTTCCCGATCGTAACCGTTTCTGCCTTCTGTAGCTTTTGAACAACAGTTGCATCATAGATTGGATCAAAGTTCTCCAAAATTTTGCTCGCGCAAGTCGTACGCAAATTTTTAGTGACAATATTGTCCTTCACTCCGATTGGCATACCAAATAAAGCGCCTTCGTTCTCGCCTTTTACCAATTGATCATCCAATCGTTTTGCTTGATTGCGGGCGTTTTCTTCATCCAGTGTCAAAAATGCCTTCACCTTGTCCTCTACCTGTCCGATTCGCTTATACGATTCGTCCACAAGATCAGTGACACTTATCTCTTTCTTATGTAATCGTTCATGAAGCTCAGAAACCTTTTGTTCGAACAACGACATCATTGTCCCTCCTTATTCAATTATTGATGGTACACGGATATATCCTTCTTTGCTATCCGGTGCATTTTTAACTACTTCTTCTACTGGCAAGCCCGGTTTTGCGACATCTTCGCGCATAACATTCTTCATATCCAAAACGTGAGAAGTCGGGTTTACTTGATCCGTATCAAGCTCATTCAACTGCTCCGCGAATGAAATCATTTGGTCAAGCTGATGCTGAAACTGTTTTGCTTCTTCCTCCGTAATGGCCAAACGGGCCAAATGGGCAACGTGTTTAACTTGTTCCATAGAAATACGTGACATTCTCTTCACCTCCGAAAAAATATCCAAATCGACTGAATTTCGTCGCTTTTCTCCATATAATCATCGTTTAAATCATATCAAACTATTGCACAGTAAAGCAACAAGAGATACAATGTCGAAATTCAATTATTTCTTAAGGAAAAAGAGATATTTTCCGGGAAATATGGGAAAGTTGCCGGAATTTCCGAGGAAATGACAATAAGACTATTAAAATTCGACAAATGCTGCCTTTTTTAAAGAACTTGTTCCCTAAGATGTAAGGGTTTACTATCTTTTATATATCTTTATTCATTGTTAAAGGTTATTTTGACACCCACAAGAAATAGATTCCAGTCAAAAAAAAGGATGAAGCCGCTAAGCTTCATCCTTTTATCATTCGTATATATGAACGGTTGGTTCGTCCTGATTCGCTTCACGGACTATGAGCGCTTCAGGTCCATTTACAGACGTAATAGATACCTGTACGGCAATATAGTTCGGGAAACGTTCCATTATGAGCCCAGCAACATATTGGGTAAAACCTATCGCTTCCGAGTTCCCATAAAATTGAATGGGAATATCGATGTTCAGGCTTTGCAATTGATCATCCATATAGAATGCCCTGCCGATGACTCCGTTAAAGTTAGGGAAGTATTCTTCGACATCTTCCTTAAAGTTCGTGAAAGTATTGACGTCATCACGGTTTTTCTTTTCAGCAGCAGCAGAAGGAAATAGGAAGTACTCTTCGTCCAAGTTCGTCCACTTTCCAATATTGTTAGAGTTTTTATCGATATTTGTATAGGAAATGAAATTCCCAGGGACTACCGAAGACTTTTCATTTTGCTCGAATAAGGCAATCGTAATCGGAACGTTTTTCAGCTTGTCCATTTTACGCAGCCTTTTTAAGACTTCTGCAGCAATTTTTTCCCCTTCTTGCTTTAACTTTTTACTATCTATTTTATTTTCATAGGTGGCACCGAATGCCTCTTTTTGATAGTAATGCACTGAATTCAACGCAAGACCGATTACAACTCCGCCAAGGTTCACTGAATTATCTTTTGTTTTTACCAAGTAATTATGTTCTAAAATATGGGCAAGATAGATCGGATTTTCTTCATTCCGCTTATCAATGTCACCTTTGCCTGGATCAACCGGATTCAAGCCAAGGTTCTCTGAGGCTTTCATTTTCTTTTCTTTCAACTGACTATCGGTATATTTTCTGTTCAGCCAGGAAGATATGGTGGAGCTATCCAGCATTTGCCCCTCTTGAAACAGGTAATCCTCTGGGTCGAATTGGGTTTGCGCCAACCGCATCAATCCATTTTCGAATTCTTCAATGTCGTATCTGGTATTTAAATTGGATACGACCAAACCGCGTGCTTTTGATGGTTCAAACGGTAGGATCGTTTGATAATATTCTTCCGAAATTTTATACTTCGGAATAATTGCCGTTTCTTTTTTGTCTTTGGAGTCTTGAACTACCTCTTGCTTATCCTCGAAACTAGGCGCACATCCAGCAAGAAGCAGTATAAGAATCATCCCCAAAATGGCGTGTTTCCTCATAGCTACACCTCTTATTTATTTAGTTCCTCAATCAGTCTCTCTTCATCCCATACCATGACGCCTAGGCTTTCAGCTTTTTCCAGTTTGGAACCGGCATCTTCACCAGCTACGACCAAATCGGTTTTCTTGCTGACACTTCCAGCAACGTTAGCTCCTAGCGCCTCTAATTTCTCTTTTGCTTCGTTACGTGTTAACTGATGCAGTTTACCCGTTAAAACAACTGTTTTACCGGCAAAAATGGAGTCGATATCTTCTATAGCAACAGCTCTTTGCCCTTTGAAAGTAAGATTCACACCGGCTGCATCCAACTCATTCAATAATGCATGGACTTCTTCCAATTCAAAATAAGCTACGATGGAATCAGCCATCTTATCGCCTATTTCATTGATGGCCGTTAGTTCTTCACGGCTCGCCTTGCTTAAGGCTTCCATCGTTCCGAATTCCCTCGCAAGCGTCTTGGCAGCTTTTGAACCAACATGGCGAATGCCCAGCCCGAATAATAATTTTTCCAACGAGTTGGCTTTCGAAGCTTCGATTGCTTGAAGAAGTTTATTGACGGATTTATCCCCCATCCTTTCCAAAGCAATCAGTTGATCGTATGTAAGCTTATAAATATCAGCCACATCTTGTATGAGTTCTTCTTTAAATAACAAGCTAATCACTTTTTCACCAAGACTGTCTATATTCATTGCTGTACGGGAAACAAAGTGGATCAAGCCTTCCCGTATTTGTGCAGGACACTTCGGGTTGATGCAGCGTAAAGCAACCTCCCCGTCCAGCCGGACAAGTTCACTGCTGCATTCAGGACACTCAGTCGGCATCTGAAACTCGACTTCTTCCCCTGTACGGCGCTCTGCCAGTACATTGACTACCTCCGGAATGATATCACCCGCTTTTTTCACAACCACTTGATCTCCGATTCTGATGTCCTTTTCACGGATTAAGTCTTCGTTATGAAGTGAAGCTCGCTGCACAGTCGTACCTGCTACCCGGACGGGATCCAAAACGGCAGTTGGGGTCAATACACCCGTACGGCCCACATTCAGTTCGATATCCCTTAGGGTTGTAATGACTTCTTCAGCTGGGAATTTATAAGCAATGGCCCATCGAGGGCTTTTTGCAGTAAAACCTAATTCATCCTGCTGTTCAAGGGAATCCACCTTTACGACAATTCCATCAATATCATAGGCTAAGTTTGGACGTTGTTCCGTCCATTCTACTATATAGGCCAGAACTTCCTCTATATTCGAGCATGTTTTTCTTTCCCGATTCGTCTTAAACCCGAGTCGATCCAATAAATCCAGACCCTCGCTATGGGAACGGACCCCCGTTTCCCCTAAATCGGCAATCGCATAAAGGAAAATATCCAAGTTCCGTTTCGCAGCAAGTTTTGGATCAAGCTGCCTTAACGAGCCGGCAGCGGCATTTCGTGGATTTGCAAAGGGTTCCTCACCGCGTTCTTCCTTAGCTTTGTTTAATGCTTCGAAAGATTTTTTTGGCATGAAGGCCTCACCGCGCACTTCTATGGCGACCGGCTCCCGCAACTTCAATGGAATCGACTTGATCGTTTTCAGATTAGCGGTAATATCTTCACCTATCGTTCCATCTCCACGGGTTGCCCCTCTTACGAAATATCCATTCTCATATTGAAGTGTGACGGCAAGTCCGTCAATTTTCAATTCACATACATAGGAAAAATTGTCACCTACAGATTGTCTGACCTTTCTGTCGAAATCCCGTAAGTCACTTTCGTTGAAGGCATTGCCTAAACTAAGCATCGGTGTGGTATGCTCCACCTTTTCAAACATATCCAAAATGGCGCCTCCAACCCGTTGTGTCGGTGAGTCCGCCGTTTGCAGTTCCGGAAATTTCTCCTCATACCCAATAAGTTCACGGAGCAGCCGATCATATTCAGCATCAGGTACTGATGGCTGGTCCATCACATAATATTCATAGCTATATTGGTTCAATAACGTTTGCAGTTCCAGAACTTTCTTCTCTGCAGCTTGTAAGTCCATACGTTCAATCCTTTCTAAAGAAGACTCCACCGCACTTCTTATAGAAGAGCGGTGTCTAAAGTCAGATATCTCTATTCTTTACCAGCAGGAGCATATTAATAGCTTATGCTTTTTCAACTGGTGCAAATTTCGCCAATAGGCGCTTGATGCCGATTGGACTTGGAAAAGCAATATCCAATTCCTTTCCTTCGCCTTCCCCTTTTACGCTCACAACGGTTCCTATACCCCATTTTTTATGGGAGGCACGGTCACCGACAGCCCAGCCAATTTCTTCACCGCCCGTAGCGGATGGTGCAGAAACAGCTTTTCCAAAGGCAGGCACTTTCCTTGTTGAAGCCGTTGAAGGAGACCCGGTTCTCGAAGAACTGAAAGGCGTTTGCCTGGCTCGAGGAGCAGGTTTCGGTTTTAGGTCTTCTAGAAGTTCCTCCGGTATTTCACTGATGAAACGTGAAACGGGATTCATGCTCGTCCGTCCAAACAATGTCCGCATTTGGGCATTGCTTATGAAAAGTTCATTTTCGGCCCTTGTAATTCCCACATAAGCCAGACGGCGTTCTTCTTCCATCTCCTCTTCATCCATAAGCGAACGGCTGTGAGGGAAAACCCCTTCTTCAAGTCCCAATAGAAAGACCACCGGATATTCAAGTCCCTTCGCGGAATGCAATGTCATCAACGTTACCGTATTTGTAGCTTCTTCTTTATTCTCGTCAAGTTGATCTATATCGGCAACCAACGCCAGGTCAGTCAAAAAGCCCACCAATGATTTGTCCTCGCTGTTATCTTCGAATGCTTTCGTAACAGATAAAAACTCATCTATATTTTCAAGCCGGCTTTGTGATTCAATCGTTTTTTCTGCCTGCAGCATCTCACGGTAACCGGTTTTCTTTATGACTTCCTCCACAAGTTCCGTCACGGATAAGTACTCCTGCTGATTTGTATAATTAGTGATCAGCGTATGGAATTCCCTTGCCGCTTTGGTAGCCTTCCCGCTTATCCCTACCATTTCCACAGACTCCAATGCTTTATATATCGAAACATCATATTGATCTGCATAATCTGCCACTTTGTCCATCGAAGTTGCACCAATTCCGCGTTTTGGCACATTGATTACACGGCGAAGGCTAATGTCATCATCAGGGTTCGCAATAAGTCGAAGATAGGCAAGTAAATCCTTAATTTCTTTACGGTCATAGAACTTAGTGCCCCCGACTATTGCATAATTTATATTGGATTTAAGCAGTACTTCCTCCATGACACGTGATTGTGCATTCGTTCTGTAAAGTATGGCTATATCTGAATATTTCCTGCTGCCGTCCTGAACTAATTCATTTATCTTTCCGGCTACGAATTGCGCTTCCCCTTGTTCATTGTCCGCCCGGTAATAGAATATCTTATTGCCATCGGCATTCTCGGTCCAAAGATTTTTCGGCTTACGGTTTTGATTGTTATCGATGACCTTATTCGCCGCTGCAAGGATTTTTTTCGTCGAGCGGTAATTCTGTTCTAGGAAAATCATGTTGGCATTCGGATAATCTTTTTCAAATGAAAGGATATTCGCAATATCCGCACCGCGCCAACGATAGATCGATTGATCGGAATCCCCGACAACACAGAGATTACGGAAACGTGAAGCCAATAGTTTAACAAGCATGTATTGTGCCCTGTTCGTATCTTGGTACTCATCAACATGAATGTATTGAAATTTACGCTGATAATATTCAAGCACCTCAGGTACGAGCTGGAACAATTGAATCGTCATCATGATCAAATCATCGAAATCGAGCGCTGAATTTTTGCGCAGTCGTTTTTGATATTCCGTATAAACATCGGCAGTTACCTTAGTGAAATAATCAGACGCCGTCTTCAGGTACTCTTCCGGCCCGACCAATTCATTTTTCGCTGAACTGATGCTGCCCAAAATGGCACGATAATCGTATTTCTTCGTATCCATATTACGGTCTTTCATGATTTGTTTTATGACCGATTGCTGATCCGTCGTATCCAATATCGAGAAGTTTCTATTAAATCCGATACGGTCGATATCTCTTCGTAGAATACGGACACACATCGAGTGGAAAGTCGATATCCAGATATCTTCGGACGCACCGCCAAGTATGGCACGGATCCTCTCCTTCATCTCACGTGCAGCTTTATTAGTGAACGTGATTGCAAGGATGTTCCAAGGCGCTATTTCCTTCTCGACCATCAAGTAAGCGATTCGGTGAGTCAGCACACGCGTCTTTCCGCTTCCTGCCCCAGCCATGATCAAAAGTGGACCATCTGTTGCTTTCACTGCTTTTTGTTGCTGTTCATTCAACCCTATTAATAATTTTTCCGCTAAATATTGCATTATCACACCACCTATACGAACATTCGTTTCTGTTTTAGTATACTATATTTCTTACATGTTTTCATTTAACTGCCGTAACCGTTGCAAGGGCCACTTTCAAATCTTCATAAACCACATTCCCCACAACGATGACATCCGCAATCTTGGACATCTCTTTGGCCTGTTCAACCGATTTTATCCCACCGCCATAAAATAGTACGGTATCTTCCAAACTCTCTTTGGCCGCTTCCACCATCTGGACATCGCCATAATCACCGCTGTATTCCAAATAAAAGATCGGCAGGTTGAACATCTTTTCTGCCATCATCGCGTATGCACCCACATCATCCATATCCAAATCAGTATTGGCTTTCGTCAATTGGGCCGCCTTGCACTCAGGGTTCAGGATACAGTACCCTTCGACGAAAATTTCATCCCAATTCAAAAGGTATCCGTATTCCTTGACCGCTTGCTGATGCAATTTCATCATCCAATCCGGGTTGGTGCTATTCAGGACACTCGGAATGAAATATAAATCAAACCCCGGGGTCACCGTTTCAACTGAAGAAATTTCCATCACACATGGGACCGTATATCGCCTGACACGTGCCATTAAATGAAGCACATTCTCAAGCGTGATACCATCTGTTCCCCCGACCATGATTGCATCAGTACCGGATTCACAGACTTTCTCAAGGGCCTCATCACTTATTTCTTTATTTGGATCGAGTTTGAAAACATGTTTCCACTCGCGAAAATCGTACATTATAATCCTCCAATCACACTTCCCATTACACCATTATAGCATTAAGATTTTTCATTAAAAAAGAGAAGTATCGATAAAATGTTATTACCAAATGGAACCTTTTAATCTAAAATCCAATATAACATGGATACGGCTGAAAGACAGCCGGCAATGAGCGTGCTCAACACAAAATAAAAAGCCGGGAAATGAATTCCCCAGCTTCTTATTATAATCGAAAGAATTAAGATTCAGTTGTTTCCTCTACGGTATCCTTAATACGGTTCAGAGCCATGGAATAAGCATCATTTCCGTAGTTCAAGCAGCGTTTGACCCTGGAAATCGTAGCCGTGCTTGCACCCGTTTCCGTTTCGATTTTATGATAGGTTTTTCCTTCTTCAAGCATGCGGGCTACTTCAAGACGCTGTGCCAATGATGAAATTTCATTAACTGTGCATAAATCATCAAAAAATCGATAACATTCGTCCAAATCACGCAAGGAAAGGATCGACTTGAACAGCTGATCCGTTTCTTTTCCTCTTAACTTATCAATTTGCATGTTACTCCCCCTCAATTTCATGGGTATCAAAATGAGACGTCTCCTACTAAACCAGGTTCATCCGGAATAATATTGATCCAAGTTTTCCCTGGAATCAACCCTACCTCTTTATCGTTTTTCACTGGTGTAATACGCCCATCCTTACTCACCCATTCTACTTCATTCGCTTTTCCTTTTTGAAGTAAATAACCATTTCCGCCACTTTTCAAGTCGATTTTCCGACGCCCTTTATCGTCGACCACTTGATGAGCAGCCTCAATGATCAATATATTATCCAGTAAAATAGGTTTATTCGATTTATGCTCGACTGTTTGCTCTCCATTCGAATAACGTTTATATTTCTCTTCCGTGGCTTCGTATTCATACTGTACATCATACTCGTCTGATCCGTAGGAAACCTCGGTTTTCAAAGCCGGTTCCCCTTGAAGTCCAGCTGCCTCTTCCTTTGTAAGGAAAGCATAAGGCTCCGGTGCACCATTCAACTCATAACCCTTTTCTTTTGCACCTTTTTCGATATCCTCAAAGGAGGTGTAGGAATTATGCGGTGCTTTTCGATCTGCCGAACGTTGAAACAAAGTACCATCATAATATAATCCGTTCAAGTTATCAATATACCCTTTGTCCAGCATGGTCTTTGCCTCGGGGCTATTCCCATGGCAGACATAGAGGCAATCAAGGCCTTTAGCCAATTCGATATAATAGTCCCTTGCACTCCGAATCGAACCGATTTGGCTTGGCATTTCACTTTGGAAGATAGCTAAAAATCTGGTTATGTCACCTTCTGCGAGCATTTCGTAAACCATATCGGCTTCTGAGAGGCCCGACTGCGGGCGTGCTTCCGGATGATTATTAATCATCACTGCTACAGCCCTTCGCTCGCTGACTGTATCGGTGGCTATACCTGTAAGCGGAAACTCATTGGAAGGTTCATTTTTCTCATCTGTATTTTTGATGACAGCTTGGTCTTTCGGCTTACTGTCATCCAGTGCAGGATCTTCTTTCCTCGAACAGCCTGCCAGCAGTAAAATAGCAATAACGATGAAAAGAACTCTCTTAAAATCCATCTTTCCACTCCTTTGATTTATTAGCCATTTCTTCTCTTATATTTTAACGCATTATAGTGGGAAAGAGTATAGTTTTATTCATTACATCATATACTCCCCGCTGGGTCAGCCTTATATATGGCAGATGGGTTGTCGAAAAGAATGAAAGGGTATACACAGGATCGGCGAAGCGATAACCTCTGTCACGCAGCAAATGTTTCAATTCATTTTCTTCTTCAATCAATTCAGGAACCTCCTTGGCGGACATGACTCCCTGTAATTTCAGAGGAAGTTCATGGATCACCTTGCCTTGTTCCGTCAAAATGATTCCACCGCCGATTTCCTTCAGCCGGTTAAACGCCAAATGCATATCCTTTTTCCTTTTACCGATCAGTATGATATCACCTGTATTTGTATAAGAGCCGGCAAAGCCACACAATTTGTCGGCAAACCCTTTTAATATCGTATTGATGCGCCATTTCCCTTCCCGGTCGATTAGCATGAAAAAGCATTCATCATCCTCAAAGTCCAGTTCTTCATGCCCAACATCATTGGCAAGGGAGTACGGTTTCGTAATTACATTATTAACCAATTCAATCCCGAACGGCATGGAAAATTCAAAATCTTCCTTTAAACTGAGATCCCAATCAAGATCGAGCGGTTTAAAATCGAAATCACTCCATTCGATTTCCTGTTTATCCGGAATGATCTCACCATCCCTTTTCACCCATTTCCCTTTCGCCATTACCGAAACCGGAGCGGGTTCCTTTACATCGGTCAGGAAGTTGATGTTCGCCACCCTCCCTGTGGCAATATTGCCATGAAGGTATTCAATGTTATAATATCGTGCGATGTTGATGGTCGCCATATTGTAGGCATCGATGACCGGAACGCCATGCTCTATCGCTATTTTGATCAAGCAGTCTATGAACCCACCTTCATAAAAGGACGGCGGTGATCCATCTGTCGTATAAAAGAATTTGTCATAATGATCAATGTCCAGTTCATGGATTTCCTGTATCAGCTTTGGTAAATCCGGACGGATCGAAGAATGTCTTAACGATACATAATAGCCCTGCAGCAAGCGTGACATGACTTCATCACCTGTCATAGCCTCATGATCACAATCGGCGCCGAACAAGGTCATTTTTGCTAAAGTCTTCTCTGAAGCACCTGGAAAGTGTCCTTCTATTTTCTTCCTCATTCGCTTGGCTTCCTGAATCCAGTGCAACATCATGTCATCCCCATCGAGAAGCTTCGGCCATCCAGTTAGTTCCCCGCCCTGTAATACGGCATCATGCTCCAGCCATGATTTGACGGCCCCATGGGAAAAGACCATATCTTCATCAATCAATTCCGTTTGTCCGTCAAAACGGCTCCACCAATACATTGTTACAGGAATGTTACGTAATTCTTTCAAAAGAGAAAACGCTTTCTTTTTATCTAACTGCAATAGAAACGGCAAGTTATCATTGATTAATGTCGTTGTGCCAAAATGAGATGCATAACGTGAAAAAGAAAGGGGATTATATAATTGAGAAGGGTGTGAATGCGGCTCAATATAACCCGGGACCAAGTACTGGTTTGTACAGTCGACCATTTCACAGCGGTCTATATTATCAGGAAGCTTATCGCCAACATATATGATGCGATCTTCATATATCCATATATTCGCTTTTACCCATTTTCGTAAAGCCTGATTTAAATAAGTCGTATTTTTTAGCAGAATGTGTGGTGCCCTATTGCCATCCAGCACATCTATATGTTCTCTTAGATGTTTATTTTTCCATCTATAGCGCTGTTCAAGCATAAACATTCCCCCATAAGTTATTAGAAACAGTGTATGAAAAAAACCATTTTCAATCCAATTTTATTTCATAGTAACATACTTGCCCCATTAGAACAGTAATGTTATCCAGATTATTGTTAAATTTTTGTGAAGGGATGGATTTTATATGAAGTTTAAACAAAATATCAGTATAATAAATGCTTTAATGCGAATTACTTGTGGTTTTACATTTCTAACATGGGCTACGGCTAAAATGGTGAAAAAACCATGGAAAAACCAATCTTATATAATCGTGGCCATGCTTTCCGCCATGAAAATAGGTGAAGGAATCCTCCGTTATTGTCCTGTCGTCGATGCGAAGGAAAACGGACAAAACTTGATGACAAAAGGACCAAAACAGGAAAATGAATCGAATCAATCTGATTTATATTAAATCTTATAGAAGAAGCTGACTCCGCTTAGAGTCAGCTTCTTTATATTATGATGAAAAATTGTATTTTATTGCTCGGTAGCCAATATCCGTTCGCCAAAATAAACCGTCTTTCTCAATATGCCCTAACTCTTTATATACTTCAGCTTGTGCAGAGGCCAAATCTTTCCCTTTTGCAGCAACCAGAAGTACACGTCCGCCATTCGAGATGAAGTTCCCTTCATTATTGAGAGCCGTTCCAGCATGATAAACATGGGCTTTCGGATCAATCTTTTCCAAGCCTTTAATGATAGATCCCTTTTTATATTCCCCTGGATATCCATCGGCTGCGACGACCACCCCAAGCACGGCTTCTTCATGCCACTCAAGTTCTAGATCCTCTCCAGAAAGAACCGCTTCAAGCGTATCTACGAAGTCTGTCTTTAGGCGAGGTAAAACGACTTGCGTTTCCGGATCGCCAAAACGGGCATTGAACTCAATGACTTTTGTGCCTTTTTCAGTGGCGATCAACCCGGCATATAATATTCCTGTAAAACTCCGATTCTCAGAAATCATCGCATTTACCGTGGGTTTAAGAATCGTTTCGACTGCAGTCTGGATCATTTCATCGGATATTTGCGGCACCGGTGAATATGCACCCATTCCACCTGTGTTCGGACCCTGATCTCCATCAAAAACCCGCTTATGATCTTGAGCAATGACCATCGGATACACTTTTTCCCCATTAACGAATGCCATCAAGGAAAATTCCTCGCCATCAAGGAATTCCTCAATAACGACTTTGGCAGATGCTTCCCCGAACTTTGCTCCGACTAGCATATCATGGATGGCGTCTAACGCCTCTTCCATCGTCATAGCAACCACGACACCTTTTCCTGCTGCCAAACCATCCGCTTTTATGACAATGGGGGCACCCATTTTTTCGATATATGCTTTTGCTGAATCATAATCAGAGAATGTTTCATATTCCGCTGTCGGAATGCTATAGTTCTTCATTAAATCTTTAGCAAAGGATTTACTTCCCTCGATGACTGCAGCACGGCCATTAGGGCCAAATACCTGTAATCCTGCCTCCGTAAAATCATCTGCAAGTCCATTCAACAATGGTGTTTCGGGCCCGATCACCGTTAATGAAACAGCATTCTTCTTGGCAAAGGCAACCAAATCCCCATGATTGTTTTCATCAATTGGTACAAGAGTCGCTACATCGGTCATCCCTGGATTTCCCGGTGCTGCAAAAACGGTCCCAACTCGTTTACTTTCAAATAGTTTGCGGGCTATGGCATGCTCCCTGCCGCCCCGGCCAATTACTAGTACATTCATTATCGCACCTCATTTTTGATTAATGTTTAAAGTGACGAATTCCTGTAAACACCATCGTAATCCCATATTCATCAGCTTTCTTGATTGAATCTTCGTCTTTAACAGATCCACCAGGCTGAATGATTGCCGTGACGCCCGCTTTCGCTGCCGCTTCTACAGTATCATCCATCGGGAAGAAAGCATCTGAAGCCAATGCACTTCCTGTTGCTCTTTCCCCAGCTTGTTCCAAAGCAATTTTTGCAGCTCCCACGCGGTTCATTTGTCCTGCGCCAACACCTAATGTCATTTGATCGTTACAAACAACAATTGCATTCGACTTGACATGTTTCACGATTTTCCAGCCAAGTTCCATGGCTTTCCACTCTTCAGGGGTAGGCTCACGTTTCGTTGCCACTTTTACCTCTGCATCCTTTAAGCTATGTGCATCCTGATCTTGAATAAGCAATCCGCCTTCGATTGATGTCAATTTACGTTCAGGCTTTTTAACCGCGTCGAAATCGATCGTTAATAAACGAAGGTTTTTCTTGCTTGTCAATACTTCCACTGCCTCTTGTGTAAACCCAGGCGCAATGATGATTTCAAGGAAAATTTCATGAAGCTTCTCAGCAGTTGCCTTATCAACTTCACGGTTCAAAGCGATGATCCCGCCGAAAATGGAAGTGGCATCTGCCTCATATGCTTTTTCATATGCTTCCAAAATTGTCGCACCGACACCGACGCCGCAAGGATTCATATGTTTGACTGCAACTGCAGCCGGCTCATTGAATTCTTTAACGATTTGAAGTGCTGCATCAGCATCATTAATGTTGTTGTATGAAAGTTCTTTTCCATGTAATTGATTCGCTTCTGCAATAGAGAAAACGGAACCAAGCGGTTTTTTATAAAATGCGGCTTTTTGATGTGGGTTTTCCCCATAACGAAGCGACTGTTTCAATTCATAGGTAACAGTCAATGATTCAGGATTTTCTTCATCGGCAAGCTCTGTCATATACTCTGAAATAACGGCATCATATGCTGCTGTATGACGGAAAACTTTTGCTGCCAGGCGGCGATTCGTGGTTTTTGATACCCCGCCATTTTGTTTCAGCTCAGCCAATACGGTAGGATAATCATTGGAATCAACGATAACAGTCACATATTCGTGGTTTTTAGCAGAAGAACGAAGCATTGTCGGTCCACCGATATCGATGTTTTCAATAGCATCTTCCACAGTGACTTCCGGTTTGGAAATAGTCGCCTGGAATGGATATAGGTTCACACAGACAAGTTGAATCGGTTCAATATTATGTTCCGCAAGCTGTGCTGCGTGATTTTTGTCATCATGTTTTGCCAACACTGCTCCATGGACATTCGGGTGAAGCGTTTTAACACGTCCATCCAATATTTCCGGGAAACCGGTGACGTCACTGATTCCAATTACCTCAATACCATTATCCTGCAGCGTTTTTTTGGTACCGCCTGTAGAAATGATTTCAAAACCTGCTTCAATTAATCCTTGAGCAAATTCTACGATACCTGTTTTATCCGATACACTAATTAATGCACGTTTCTTCATGTTATGTTGGTCCCTCCATTAAGTAAGTTTCTTGTGGCATAGCTCCTGCAAAACTGACGGATACAGGTCATGCTCCATTTCCTGAATCCTTTTTTGAAGGATGTCTTTCGTATCCCCCTCAAGAATTGGCACTGCTTTTTGGGCAATGACCGGTCCTGTGTCCATTCCAACATCCACATAATGAACCGTTACCCCCGTTTCCTTCACTCCGGCGTCAAAAGCCTGGCCAATTGCATCCTTGCCTGGAAAACTAGGCAGAAGTGAAGGGTGGATATTCACGATCCCCTGTGAATATTGTTGTAATAATGTCGGTCCGATCAAACGCATATAACCAGCCAGAATGATAAATTCTATCTCATATTGGCGAAGTTTTTCCAGGATTTCCGTTTCATACTCAGTCTTGTTGGAGTAATTTTTTGCTGAAAAGGAGAAAGAATCAATGTTCTCAAGCTTGGCTCTCTCAAGCACATATGCGTCTTCACGATCGCAAACGACAAGGCAGATTTCCGCCTCCAACTTTCCACTTTTTATTGCTTCAGCGATTGATTGAAAATTACTACCGTTACCTGATGCAAAGACAGCAAGGCGTTTCATTATTTGAACGACACTCCATTTCCATTCACAACCGTCCCAATAACTGAGGCTTCTTCACCGCAAGACCGTAGGTGGGCTAGCACATCGGATGCCACTTCTTTTTTCACGATAGCCGTCATTCCAACTCCCATATTGAAGATATTGAACATTTCCTCATTTACAAGGTTCCCTTTTTCTTCAAGGAATGAGAATATAGTTGGAATTTCCCAGCTACCAAGCTCTATTTCAACACCGCATCCTTCAGGAAGGATACGCGGAATATTCTCGATGAATCCTCCACCGGTGATATGGGCAAGGCCATTAACCTCAAATTTTTCCAACGTCGATAAAACCGACTTCACATAGATTTTTGTCGGCTTTAATAATTCCTCTCCCAACTTGCAATCCAGTTCCGGTACGAAGTCATGAAGCCCCATGCCTGAGTCCTCAAGAAGGATTTTACGAACAAGGGAATACCCATTACTGTGGATGCCGCTTGAAGCGAGTCCAATAACGACGTCACCAGCCGAGATCGCTTCACCAGTAATAAGACGTGATTTTTCAACGGCACCTACAGTAAAGCCTGCCACATCGTATTCTTCCATCTCGTACATGCCTGGCATTTCAGCCGTTTCTCCGCCGATTAAAGCACAGCCCGCCTGCTCACAGCCATCTGCAATTCCTTTGACGATCATTTCAATTCGTTCAGGATCTGCTTTACCGCAGGCAATATAATCTAAAAAGTATAAAGGTGCAGCACCTTGAACGACAACATCATTGACGCACATAGCTACACAATCCACTCCAATTGTATCGTGTTTATCCATCATGAACGCTAACAAAAGTTTTGTACCCACTCCATCCGTACCAGAAATGAGCACAGGTTCTTTAAGGTTCAAGGAAGATAAATCAAACATGCCGCCGAAACCGCCCAGACCATTCATTACTTCTGGACGAAATGTGCGCTTTACATGTTTTTTCATTCGATTTACCGCTTCATAACCAGCCTCAATATCCACACCAGCCTGTTTATATGCATTAGCCATTTGAAATCCTCCTCCGAAAATCAATCATCATTGCCGACTTGATTAACATTTTGTTTTTTCTCGTTCGTATTCAAAAATTTCAGTCGGATAATTTCCGGTGAAACAAGCTAGGCATGAACCGCGCGTTTCTCCAGGAAACGGTCGTCCAATTGCTTCGACCATACCTTCGACACTTAAAAAAGTTAAGGAATCAGCTTCAATGATTTCCCTTATTTCCTCCACCGATTTTGAGCTTGCAATCAGTTCTTCCTTTTTAGACGTGTCTATGCCATAAAAACATGGATTCTTGATCGGTGGTGAGCTGATTACTACATGCACTTCTTTTGCACCTGCATCTTTTAACATGCGGACAATCCTTCTGCTCGTTGTCCCACGGACGATTGAATCATCGACCATTATGACCCGCTTGCCTTCCACTACCCCTCTTACAGGTGATAGTTTCATCTTTACGCCTTGTTCTCGCAGACTTTGTGATGGCTGAATGAAAGTCCGTCCAACATAACGATTCTTTATTAAGCCCATTTCATAAGGAATGCCCGCAGCTTCAGCATAG
Source organism: Bacillus sp. ISL-57 (assembly GCF_018613135.1). NCBI lineage: Bacteria > Bacillati > Bacillota > Bacilli > Caryophanales > Bacillaceae > Bacillus > Bacillus sp. ISL-57. The sequence continues at coordinate 358,985 of NZ_JAGGQV010000019.1, forward strand.
CCAATCGCTGCCGAGATGCTGGAATCAGGTACACCTGTAACTACGTCTGCTTCAATTTTGGTTTCGAGTGCCATTTGCTTACCAAGGTTTTTCCGTGCCGTATGAACATTGATACCATCAATGTTGCTATCCGGACGGGAAAAATAAACGTACTCCATCGTGCACATTGCCTGTTGGCTGGAAAGCGAAAAGTATTCGGATGTGATTCCCTCATCATTAATGACAACGAGTTCACCCGGCTCAATATCGCGAATGAATTCTGCACCTACAATATCAAGTGCACATGTTTCGGATGCAGCGAAATATGCATCGCCTATTTTCCCCAAGGAAAGTGGACGGAAGCCATGCGGATCTCTTGCCAAGATCATTTGGGTTTCGGTCATGATGACAAAGGCATAGGCTCCCTTCAGCATACTTAAACTGTTCTTCACGGAATCTCTTACATCCGTGTAGCCGGAGCGTTTAATCAGATGTGCCAGAACTTCCGTATCAGAGGTCGTTTGAAAAATGCTTCCTTGTCCTTCAAGCTGTGCTTTTAATTGATGGGCATTGACGATATTCCCATTATGAGCAAGGGCCAGCCCTCCTGTATGAGAATTGAACAGGAAAGGCTGAACATTTTGATACCCGCCGCCGCCTGCCGTTGTATAACGGACATGGCCTATTGCCGCTTTACCGCTACCGGAAAGTGCCTGCATTTTTTCCGCAGTGAATATCTCTGTGACAAGTCCTTCGCCCTTAGAGATGGACATCTGCTCACCATCCGTCACGACGATGCCCGCTCCCTCTTGACCACGATGTTGCAAGCTATGCAAACCGTAGTAAGCAAGCTGCGCTGCATCGGGATGTCCCCAGACTCCAACAACACCACACTCTTCGTTTAAGCTTCTTATTTCAGCAAGCATGGTATGGCTCCCTTCCAAGCTGTTTGTAAATCTTCAACGTCCGCTTCCAATACTTTGCTATCACTTGTTGCCACGACTAATTTATTATCAGCCGTTACTGAGCCTATGCATCTCGCATCTTCAACCAGTGCTTCAAATGCCGTTTGGTTTTCAGGACTGATGGAAAGAAGGAATCGTGATTGCGTTTCACTGAATAATTCAGATACAGGTTCACCGGATATATTCACTTTTGCCCCTAGTTTGCTTGCCCCGAATAAAGATTCAGCTAAAGCCACTGCCAAACCGCCTTCCGAAAGGTCATGGGCTGATGCAACAAGTCCTTTTTGAATTGCTGTCAGAATTTGCTTCTGACGCTTTTGTTCAAGGTCCAAATCAAGTTCTGGAGCGCGTCCAAAGATTTTGCCCTCGAGCATTTTCTGTAATTCACTGCCTCCGAATTCCACTTTCGCTTCACCGACCACATAAATCAAATCGGATTCATTTTTAAATGTTTGTGTTGTGATGTGCTTAAGGTCATTGACTAGACCAACCATTCCAACTACAGGTGTCGGATAAATCGCTTCACCATTCGTTTCATTATAAAGGGAAACATTTCCGCCGATTACAGGAGTACTTAAGCTTCTGCAAGCTTCACTCATACCGTCTGCCGCTTTTTCCAGTTGCCAGAATATTTCTGGTTTTTCTGGATTCCCAAAATTCAAGCAATCCGTAATCGCTAAAGGTTCCGCACCTGAGCAAATGATGTTACGGGCTGCTTCAGCCACAGCGATTTTGCCGCCTGTTTCAGGATCTAAATAAATAAAGCGTGAGTTGCAATCCGTCGTCATGGCAAGGGCTTTATTCGTACCACGTACACGCACTACCGCTGCATCCGACCCAGGTGAGACGACTGTATTCGTGCGGACCATGTAATCATACTGGTCGTAGACCCATTCCTTACTCGAAATTGTCGGTTGCTTCAATAGTGATACCAATGTATCTTTATAATCTTCAATGACTGGCACTTCTGCCGTCATGCTTTGGAAGTCACGGAAATATTGCGGCTCTGCAGATGGCTTGTGATAAATAGGGGCCTCTTCAGCCAATGCATCAACCGGAACCTCAGCAACGATTTCACCTTGATGGGAAAGTGTTAGATTTTTATCATCCGTTACTTCACCAACAGCAACCGCTTCTAGGTCATATTTCGTAAACAAGTCGACGATTTCCTGTTCGCGTCCTTTAGTGACAACGATCAGCATCCGCTCTTGTGATTCAGAAAGCATCATTTCATATGCTGTCATTCCCGTTTCACGCTGCGGTACCAAATCCAGGTTCATTTTTATTCCTGAGCCAGCTTTACTCGCCATCTCGGCAGATGAGCTTGTAAGACCTGCTGCTCCCATATCCTGAATGCCAACAAGGGCATCATTTTGAATCAATTCAAGGCATGCTTCCAAAAGCAGTTTCTCCATGAATGGATCGCCTACTTGTACGGCAGGCCGTTTCTCTTCCGAAGACTCTGATAGCTCTTCAGATGCAAATGTTGCTCCATGAATGCCATCACGTCCAGTTTTTGCACCCACATACATCACTGTGTTGCCCACTCCATGTGCTTGGCCTTTTTTAATGTCCTTATGATCGATCAAACCGACACACATTGCATTGACAAGAGGATTTCCTTCATACGATGGATCAAATTGAATTTCTCCGCCGACAGTTGGAATTCCGATACAATTCCCGTATCCTGCAATCCCTGCAACCACTTCTTTAAATAAATATTTCACGCGATCATTGTCTAGCTCACCGAAGCGAAGTGAGTTCAACATCGCGATCGGACGGGCTCCCATGGAGAAAACATCACGGATAATTCCGCCGACACCGGTAGCAGCACCTTGATAAGGCTCTATTGCCGAAGGGTGGTTATGACTTTCAATTTTAAAAACGACAGCCTGATCGTCACCGATATCAACGATACCCGCTCCTTCACCAGGACCTTGCAGCACTTTCTCCCCTGTAATCGGGAATTTCCTTAAGATGGGTTTTGAATTTTTGTAGGAACAATGCTCTGACCACATAACCGAAAACAAACCAGTTTCCGTATAATTCGGCAGTCTGCCTAAGATTTTCTCCACCATTGCAAATTCATCATCGGATAGTCCCATTGTTGCGTACAATCGATCCGATTTAATTTTTTCCGGACTTGGTTCAAGCTGTAATAACATGTGATTCCCTCCAGTTTTTTACGATGGATTGAAAAATCTTTAAGCCGTCTTTACTGCCAAGCAGCGAATCAACAGCACGTTCGGGATGAGGCATCATTCCGAGGACATTTCCTTGTTCATTTGTAATTCCCGCTATTTGCTCCAAGCTTCCGTTTGGATTTTCACCATCATACGTGAACAAGATGCGGTTATTTTGTTTTAATTCAGCCAATGTTTCATCATCGCAGTAGTAATTCCCCTCACCATGTGCCACAGGGATCGTAATCGTTTCATTTAATTCATATCCTGTCGTGAACATCGATTGGTTATTTTCAACCTTCAGTCCTACATTGCGGCAAATGAATTTCAAGCCTTCATTACGGCGCATCGCTCCAGGTAAAAGTCCTGCTTCAAGTAAAATCTGAAAACCATTGCAGACACCCAAGACAGGCTTTCCTGCTTGTGCCGCTTTTACGACTTCAGCCATTACATTAGAAAAGCGTGCAATTGCTCCAGAGCGTAAATAGTCTCCATAAGAGAAACCTCCAGGAAGGAGAATCCCATCATACTGATCTAGATTGTCTGTAGAGTGCCAAACATACTCCACTTCTTCCCCCAGTGCATCCTTTATCGCATGGTACATATCGACATCACAATTGGAGCCAGGGAAAACTATGACAGCAAATTTCATTGGGTGATAACCTCCTCAACATCATAACGGTAAGCTTCAATTACCGTATTGGCCAATAGTTTTTCACACATTTCCTTCACAAGTTGATCTAAATCACGATCCGTATCCTTAATTGTAAGTTCAATGTATTTCCCCACTCGAACATCACTAACTTCGTTATATGTCAAGCTATGAAGTGATTGTTGCACTGCTGCTCCCTGTGGATCTAGTACACTTTCGCGTAGTGTGATATATACCTTAACCTTATACATGTTGAGTGCCCTCCAACTTTGCTAGTATTTTTTCGTAAGCATCTGTTAAACTTCCTAAATCACGGCGGAATACATCTTTGTCTAATTTTTCGTTCGTGTTAATATCCCATAATCGGCAGGTATCAGGTGAAATTTCATCTGCCAGCAGGATGTCTCCATTCGGGGTTTTGCCGAACTCTAATTTAAAATCAATCAATTTAATGTCCAACTCTTTAAAGAATGACGTTAAGACGATACTGATTTCTTGTGCCTTTTCTTTTAAAATCGCTACATCTTCCTTGCTTGCAAGTTCCAATTCTTCAATATGGTCTTCCGTTAACAGAGGATCGCCGAGCTCGTCGTCTTTATAGTAAAACTCAATCAGCGTTTTCTTGAGCGGCTGGCCTTCTTCAATGCCAGTCCTTTTAGAAAAACTGCCGGCAGCCGTATTTCTGACAACGACTTCTAGCGGAATGATGGATACCCTTTTGACTAGCTGCTCCCGTTCGGAAAGCATTTCAATAAAATGGGATGGGATATTCTCTTGGGCAAGCTTTGAAAATAGTAAGCTAGTAATTTGATTATTCAACTTACCTTTTCCGGCAATCTCTGACTTCTTCTCACCATTGAATGCCGTTGCCGAATCCTTGTATTCCACCCATACTATTTCACTGTTGTCCGTTGCAAAAATCTGTTTCGCTTTTCCTTCATACAACAATTCTCGTTTTTCCATCTGTCCAGACCCCCACATTGTGAATATTATGAATCTTCCTGCCATTGATCAGGCTTGGCAAACATATCACCGTTAAAGGTACCATGTTTGCCGCCTTCACTTTTATAAACCTAAACGATCAAAGATTACATCTACATTTTTCAGGTGATGTGTAGGATCGAAACAATCATCAAGTTCTTCTTTCGTAAGCAAGCTTGTGATTTTATCATCCTTTTCGATCAGGCTTCTGAATGGAACCTGAAGCTCCCATGCTTCCATCGCTTTCGGCTGAACCGTATCATAAGCTTCTTCACGGACAAGTCCTTTATCGATAAGGGATAGCAGCACACGTTGTGAGAAAATCAATCCCAGTGTACGGTCCATATTGCGTTTCATATTCTCTGGATAAACGGTCAAGTTCTTCACTATGTTGCTGAAACGGTTCAGCATATAGTTTAATGCGATCGTTGCATCCGGCAAGATGATGCGCTCAGCAGAAGAATGCGAAATGTCACGCTCATGCCATAATGGCACATTCTCATATGCTGTCATCATGTAACCGCGGATTACACGAGCCATACCCGTCATATTTTCAGAACCGATTGGATTCCGTTTATGAGGCATTGCAGAAGATCCTTTTTGTCCTTTTGCAAAGAATTCTTCCACTTCGCGTGTTTCACTTTTTTGCAAGCCGCGAATTTCCACTGCAAACTTTTCAATAGATGTCGCAATTAAAGCCAATGTACTCATATAATGTGCATGGCGATCACGCTGCAATGTTTGTGTTGAGATTGGCGCTGCTTCAAGGCCAAGCTTTTCACAAACGAATTTTTCAACGAACGGGTCGATGTTTGCGTAAGTTCCGACAGCCCCAGAGATTTTCCCAACCTCTATGTTCTTTCTTGCTTCTTCAAAACGTTCGACATTGCGTTTCATTTCTTGATACCAAAGTGCCAGTTTCAACCCAAATGTGGTCGGTTCCGCATGAACTCCATGTGTACGTCCCATTTGAACCGTGTATTTATGTTCTTTCGCTTTGTTTTTCAGGATCTCCACGAAGTTATTTAAATCCTTGGCAAGGATCTCATTCGCCTGCTTTATCACATAGGAAAGAGCTGTATCCACCACATCAGTGGAAGTCAGTCCGTAATGGACCCATTTCCGTTCTTCACCCAACGTTTCGGAAACTGCACGTGTAAAAGCAACAACATCATGGCGTGTATCTTTTTCGATTTCATTGATACGGTCAACATCGAATGTAGCATTTTCGCGAAGAAGCTTCACATCTTCTTTTGGAATGACACCTAGCTCGGACCATGCTTCACAAGCTAAGATTTCAACTTCCAACCACGCATTAAAGCGGTTCTTTTCTGTCCAAATGTTTCCCATCTCTGGGCGGGTATAACGTTCAATCATTTTACTTCCTCCGTTTCAACCTGTTGATTCCATATTTTGCTTCGATCACTTTCCAAAAGAGCTTCTTCAATCGTTGGACGTAAAATATTCACATGACCCATTTTCCGCTTAAGCTTGGCTTCTTTCTTACCGTAAAGGTGAACCTTCCAATCTGAAAGCGTCGGAATTTCATCCATCAAGGGTTCGATATGCTCACCAAGGATGTTTATCATTACCACAGGCTTCAATAACGCCGTATTTCCAAGAGGCCAATTGCAGACAGCCCTTATATGCTGTTCAAACTGTGAAGTCTCACATGCCTCCATTGTATAATGCCCTGAGTTATGTGGTCTTGGCGCTAATTCATTAATGATGATATCATCCTGAGGGGTTAAAAACATCTCGACTGCCAATGTCCCCACCAAATCAAGTTTCTCTGCAAGCTGCAAAGCTTCATTAATAGCTTTCCGTTCAGCTTGGATACTGATGCGGGCCGGAACAATGCTTTTATGAAGAATGTTTTCAATATGAATGTTTTCCGCAATCGGAAAATGACTTGTCTCGCCATCAGCCTTACGCGTCACGATGATGGATATTTCTTTTACGAAAGGAATCCAGGCTTCCAGCACACATATACCTGTTTTGAGCAGGGATTCAGCCTTTTTGATATCGGCTTCTTCCTTAATGACCAACTGCCCTTTTCCATCATAACCGCCCCGCGTCGTTTTTAACACACTAGGGTACCCTAATTTCTCTATATGAAGGTAAATTTCTGAAATATCCTGTATTTCCTGATATGGAGCAACGGAAGCTCCTGCATCGGATATGGCTTTTTTTTCCGTCAATCTATCCTGTGTCAATTTTAATAATTCTGAGCCTTGTGGAAGATATGCATGTTGCTTTAACCAATCCAAGGCTTCTGAACTGATATTTTCAAACTCGTATGTTATGACATCACTGACGTCAGCTAACCTTTTCAATGCTTCAATATCATCATAGGCACCAATGATTTCAATATCCGCCACTTGAGCACATGGGCCTTCTGCAGTCGGCTCAAGGACCGCTATCTTAAAGCCCGATGCCTTAGCTGACAAGGCCATCATCCTGCCCAATTGCCCACCGCCGATAATTCCAATGGTTTGTCCCGGTAATATGATTGTATTATTTAAGTTGTTCACTGCTCTGTAACACCTTTTCTCTGGTTTCGTCTCGTAAAGCCTCTAGCCTATCAGCAATGTTAGAATCAAAAGCCGCTAACATTTGAGCCGCTAACAAACCGGCATTGACTGCGCCGGCTTTTCCGATTGCAACCGTTGCAACCGGTACGCCACCAGGCATTTGAACAATCGATAATAACGAATCCATCCCATTTAATGCCTTCGACTGTATTGGCACGCCAATCACAGGGACAATCGTTTTAGCGGCGGTCATACCTGGAAGATGTGCAGCCCCGCCTGCTCCGGCAATAATCACTTTAATATCTCTATCTTTTGCACTCTCTGCATATTCAAATAGTAAATCCGGCGTCCGGTGGGCGGAAACGACTCTTTTTTCATAGGGAATCTCAAGCTGTTCCAATGATTCACAAGCGTACTTCATCGTTTCCCAATCCGAGACACTACCCATAATAACCCCAACTTGCGGTTTCATATCATCTTTCCCTCCAACACTCATATTATGGCGTCCCGAGTATGCAGACAGACGCTTATCATTTATCTATAACATGTAAATTAAAAAACCGGACAGGTTGCTTCCTCATCGAGAAAGCAACCTGTCCGGAATAGAAAGCCCTTTTGGAACTACAAAAAGACTTGGCTAGTTTCCGAAATAGTCAGATGCTTTTCTCATAGTCCGATGATTTACGGTCATCAGGTAGAAACTTTTGGGCCATATCCCCATGATTATATGAGATGTATTAATGTAACTTCATCTTACCTTCCGGCCATTTTAATGTCAAGTTAAAATCGAATATTTTTACATGATATTAATTAATCGTTCGTGTTTTACTCAATTAACTTTGCTTCAAATACAATTTTTCGATTAACTGGCACATAATGGACTTTACCATTCTCAATTCTCTCGGCAAAAATAGGCTCTTCCGTTCGCCTTACAGGGAAGTAACCTGCCGCTTTAATTCGATCTAAACATGCATCGATCGTCTCGCCCTCGATAACTTCAAACTTTTCCTTACTCTTTTTACTCACAATACCGATCCCTTCATGGTTCTATTTTTGTCTGCCTTCTTCCTTACCCATCCATATTGCATATTATCAATTAAATTCTTCCTAGTATAATGAAAAGAATAATTAAAGACAAGAATGCATGTAAGTAAAGTCGATTACTTTATAATGGTACTCAGAATATGTTGCCCTTGCCTTCCGTAAAAGCATCAACACTCATATACTGTACATCCCCTTCTATATCCTGCCCTTCTCCCCATCTGAATTACAATCGCTTGATTCATGAAATTACCTCTGCTCCATGGTCGGTAGTATCTTGCTCCCATGAATTATTTCAATTCATGTTTAGAACGAATAAATAAATCAGCTGTTGGAATTAATTAGCTTGCAGGTTGATTTATCTGTTAATTCACGTCACTCCTCCCTGAAACTGAAAAGTTCCGCAATACAAAAAAGACCAGCCGGATGGC
>NZ_JAGGQV010000020.1:0-158130 GCF_018613135.1 Bacillus sp. ISL-57
TCAGGTCGGCTACGCATCGTCGCCTTGGTGAGCCATTACCTCACCAACTAGCTAATGCGCCGCGGGCCCATCTATAAGTGACAGCGTAAACCGTCTTTCCATCTTCTCTCATGCGAGAAAAGAACGTATCCGGTATTAGCTCCGGTTTCCCGAAGTTATCCCAGTCTTATAGGCAGGTTGCCCACGTGTTACTCACCCGTCCGCCGCTAATCTCAGGGAGCAAGCTCCCATCGATTCGCTCGACTTGCATGTATTAGGCACGCCGCCAGCGTTCGTCCTGAGCCAGGATCAAACTCTCCGAAGAAATGTTTGACTTGCTCATTTTGCTTTTTTGATAGTGTGTGCTCACTTAAAATTTAACGTTGACGCTTTGTTTTGTTCAGTTTTCAAAGAGCAATTTGTTGTAGGTTTCTTTCAACTAATTCATCTTAACATAACGTTGAATAGTTGTCAACTTCTACGAAGTGTTTCTTTTTTAAAATCGCTCATTAATTAGGCGACTTCATTATCATACTGCTATTTTTCTTTAGTGTCAACATTTAATCCGTAAAATAAGAAGCTCTAATAACACTTACCTCTTGAAACCATCTTGTTAGTGAATACAAAAAAAACACCCTACGTGTTTCATCATTAAATTAATCAACTGGGACGCACTAAACTGAAGATTTTATCTAAACATGACCTTATACTATTTAATTGGATTATTCTTTTATAAAAAAGATTGATCATTTTAATGTTCCTTAATCAACTAAACCAGCTAATAGGATGTCAATATCTTTCTCTAAAATTTTCATTTCCCTTATGAGTATACTATTTTTGTTCATGACAAATAACCCTCCAAAACCCTTTTTGGAAGGATTTTTCTCTGTTTCATAAAACCGTTAATCAGGATAAATCTAGGAATGCTTCTTTTCTTATTAAATAAAACGTAATCCAATGAAGCAACTTATTCATACAAACTGGTTGCCTTCGCTGGAGTAGATTCAAGTGTTCACTCATCAGGTAAGTTTACGGCAACCATTAATCGTTTTACGAAAAGAGGTTCGAGCAGACTTATTCTCTTCCCTTTAATGTCATAACTCATTAACCCTAACCCGAACAATGCAATAAGTAATATCAATAATATCTAAAACATATTTAACATCCCTGTTTTCTCCAAAATAAAAAACACTCTATATGAGTGTTTTTTTGATATTTATTTCTTCATCTTATTGCCTGCAACTGCTGCCACTGTAATAGTAAGAGCTGCTACACCTATTTTAAATACTTTATTATTTTGAATTTTATATTATGTATCCTTTATAAGCATAGTCCTTCTTATTTCTCTAATTTCACTCAGCACAAAAGCCTTATCACTATCTGACAAATCTCCTTTTTGTATCATCGAATAAAGATTCTTTTTTTCCTCTATTAGATCATTCATTAATTTATCATATGAATGATTTAAATTATCGAGATACATCTTAGATAGCTCCGTAAAGTTTGGAATTTTACTATCCAAACTTTCTAAAGCTTCCACAGGTAGCTTAGGTAAATTCTCTATAAATCCTTCAAACATTTCTATATCAACTATTTCTTTAGCATCTTCTACACCAAGTTTATCAAAGACCTTTTTAACCTTCATTAAATTTTTTTCATTATCATTTGCCAATTAGAATATTCTCCTAGGATTGACAATATTCCTGCTTCAAATTTAAAAACTGCCTCTCACAAATGAAGGACTCCTCAAAAATTAATCTGTATTAAATCCTATTCTCTGGTATCTTCAACACTGGCTACCCGTTACTTGAAGAAGAAAACTTCATTTTTCAAATCTAACTAACGTTTTTTCGGATATTTCAATCTGGTCAATATCAAAGTTATTGATTTGGAAAGTTATCTCACCCTCTCGCTTTTCAGCTTCTTCTCCTACCCAACAACTATACAGTTCAAAAAAACCGCCTTTTTCAAGGTAACTGTCCATAAATTCACATAGTTCTATTAGCTTCTTTTTTGATTCGACACACGATTTTGGGTTCGTATATTCTGTAATCTCAATTCCCCAATGACTTGATACTTCATAAACATAAGGAGTAGTAAACTGATATTTCTTTACATTTAGCAGGTCATACTCACCCGCAAAACAACTGCCAATATAAAAAGAATCATCTGAATATTCATCATCATTAATCGGTATTTCTATATTACAGCCAATGTAGGAAGCCAAACTCATTTCCACTCACTCCTTATTATTTCTTCTTAAACTGTTCTGCCCCTATAGTTGCATAAGAAAGAGCTGCCTTAAAGACAGCTCTGACCACCCGTTAGTTGAAGAACTAGCTCTTAGTAAAATAAGAACTGTAAATATATTATCCCATTACATCTTTAAGACGTTTATTTTGTCTTTTTAAGAATAGCCAAAATATCAAAAGAACACTAAATAAAGTAAATAATAATATCGGTGGCTGAAAAATACTCCAAGTGCTTGGTCCGTAATAGGTTAATTGGTGATGTCTCTCAATAGTCTGTTCGTACGAACTTTTATATTCATATTGAATGATCCATCGATTATTCGCCATCACAACAGTTCCTAAATCGTAACCACTAGGGGTAATAGGCACATTCTTCCTAAGTATCCCCTCGTTCCCAATGACGATGGCAGCTTTATTGTACTCAATAGGATAGATTGTTGTAGGTTTCTGTTTTACAGAAGCATTTTCTTGTAACCAATCTTCTATATCTGCTGCTGGAAAAACAGCTAACAAATTAAGTTTTTTATTATACTTATTAAAAATGGTAAGAAGTTGTTTTTCTTCTTTTTCAGTCACTTCTGTTGAGGCTCCAAGAATATGTAATACATCATCCATAATGGCTTCTTTTTCTTGTTCTACTACTTCTAACTTAGTTATTTCTGCTTTAATTTCACTAAACTTTATTATCGAATGAATTAGAAAAATGAATCCAAACAGCAAGGAGAAAAGTGTTGCTAGAAGTAAATAATTCGTCAGTTTCTTTTGAACGTTGAAGAAGCTGGATACTTTTTGGAATGGTCTCTTTACTTCAACTTTATACACTTCATCTATCTCATCGGAAAAATCAACATCATTTTTCATACTCTCTAATAATTCTCTACATTTTTCACACGAGTTCATATGTTCCTCAATAAAATGATTACTATCTTGGCTGCACAAATGATCGATATAAGATGGGAGTAAATCTCTCACTATATTGCATTTATTGTCCATTGTTATCCTTACCCCTTTCCCTTAATTTCATCTTAGCCCTATAAAAAGTAACTCTTGCCCAGTTTTCATTTTTCATCTGAATTTCTCCTATTTCTTTGAAACTAAGACCACCTAAGATTCTCAAAAGTAAAACCTCTTTATATGGTTCTTCAAGTAAGTGTATTATTCGGTATAGGGCAATTTTGTCTTCCGAATAAATAAGTTCAACTTCAGGAGAAGTATGTATTGCGGCATCTTGAAGCATATGTCTTTGTTGTTTCTTATTACGTTCAAGATGCTTATAATAGGAGTGCTTCGCTATTTGACAAAGCCAAACTGACATTTTACATTCACCAATATATCTATCAATGGATTTTACAGCTTGATAGAAGGTTTCTTGTGTTAGTTCTTCTGATAAATCTGGGTTGTGACAAAGACACATTAGATATTTAAAAACTTCTTTAGCATAATTGCTATAAATTTCATCTAGTTCTCCCAAGCCTTTTCCTCCTTTCGTCTATATATCCGATTCAAGTCAATTTTGTTACAAAAAATATTTATTTTTATTGGCAACAGAAAACCGCCAAACAAAATGGCGGCTTAAGCATTTAATTCAACATAACTAACCTGCCCCGTTACTTTAAGTGAAATGTTTCATAATATGTTCTCTTATACAAACAAAAATCTTTTGTTTCCTTTAGCCTCTATTTGCACGTGTGAAATGAACAAAGCAGCATAAGATATATATTAGAGTGAACTATGTAAGCTGATTTTCATAATACATTCCATTTTCCTTCTTTTATTTTGAATATTTCAACTGATTACATTCCTTGCAAAAACAAGAATAAGAAGAGGGGCAGGACACAAACTATGCTAAAAAGGAGAGTGTATATCATGGATGAAAAGGGTTTAAAACAGAACGCTAATAATACTTTACGTACGAATAAAAAGAAAACTTTAGAAATAATAGCAAGTGTTGATGAGTTGAAAAAAGAGCATGAACCAGAGTATGTCTTTTTATATTGGGATGAGTTGAGATAACCTTTAGTTTAAGAAGTTACATGCTTTATAAGCCTTATTTGTACTTATAAAGTTACAATCCTTCTAAAAAATCCACTCTTTTAGAAGGACTTATGACCCTTTCTTTTATAACTTGTTCTGCTTTTTAATACCCGCATACACATCGTCCCTTTGCTTTGGTTGCTTTTTACATTTTTTAACCACTTTTTCAATCACCATTCTTCATGCTCCTTCATATAATACCTCAAAGGAAAACCGGGGGTATCAACATGCAAGACAATCAACATGGATCGCAAATGACTGAGGTTGAAAAGTTTGATGAATGGGTAAAAAGTTTTTTTCTGGATCCGGAAACTTGTGCGTTGGATCATCAACTTTTTTCAATTGATATATACGAAAGTGACGATGAGTATATGGTGGAAGCGGTTTTGGAAGATCATGATGTGAAAGATATTAAAGTATGCCTAAGTGATAATGAGCTATCGATCATCGTTGACGATACTCATAAGCCATTTCTTGAAAAAAAAGAAGATAAGCTACCCACACAGAGAAAAATCCCTTTCCCCTTTTCGATTTGCTCACGCAGAATTACCGCTGAATTCTCGAATCCGATTTTGGTGATTCGCATCCATAAGTTTTCCCCCGGAAAAACAGCTGAAGATATTAACATTGAGTAGTTCGTTCATAAAAATAAAAAGAATGGCCTAGGGGACCACTTCCCCCTTAGCCATTCTTTTTTCTTGATTATCCAGCAAAATAAAAGGACGTCCGACTTCCATTTTGTGTCGAAAAAACTTGAAGCTGTGCATCGATTCTTTCTTTCAATTCCGGCACATGGGAAATTATCCCTACCAATCTTCCAGTGCTTTGTATATCCATTAATGCTTCAATCGCATGATCAAGGGATTCAGGGTCGAGCGTACCGAAACCTTCATCGATGAACATCGTTTCGAGTGAAATTCCGCCAGCATTCTGCTGGACAACATCCGCAAGACCCAAGGCAAGTGAAAGGGAAGCCTTAAAGCTCTCTCCTCCCGAAAGGGTTTTGACATGCCTCTCTTGCCCTGTATATTGATCATACACCGATAACTCCAGACCGCTCTGGATATTCCTTCGTGTAGGATCAAGCTTTCGCAATAACTGATATCTTCCGCTTGTCATTTTCAGCAGCCTTGAATTGGCTTCTTTTAAGATATCATCTAAAAAGGCTGCCAGTACATAACGTTCAAAAGTTATTTTAAAGGAGTTTTGACCCTTGGAAATCTCAGACAGATGACCGACGATACTGTACCTTTCATCCAAACTTTTCTGTTCTTCCCTAATTTGCGCCAATTTCCTTTGGACTTCTTCGTTAGTCCGTTTTTCAGCCTGCAATTCATTCTGTTTTTGGCGTAACGACTCCAATTCTTCATCGATGAAATCGAAAGTCTTTTTCAATCCTTCAAGATCCGGTTTGGTCACATCTTTTAATTTCATTTCCAAATCATGAAACAGACTTAAAACACTTTGCCAATTTTGATTATACTTCTGAACTTGGTCCTCCAAATTTCCAAGAGCAGCTTCCGATATTTTTGCTGCCGTATATTCTTTATAATTGGAAAAACCTTGATTGGTCATATCCGCAATTAACTTTTCCCGCTCCTCTTTCAATTCTGTATTTAAAGCCTCGATATTTCCACTTAGGGATTCTTTTTTTGCACTGATGGCGGATTCTCTTTCCTTCACCAGTTGAAGGTTTTTTTGTGCATCTTCCAAAGCCGACTGTAAGCGTTTCTGTGTATTTACAGCCATTCGATAAGCTGCAGTATATTCTTCCTCTGTCCGTATTCCGTCAGGCAGGGAATCGGTTAATCCTGTTAGTTTTGTAGAGTTTTCAATATACCTGGTTTTCCCTTGGTCCTCTTTTCTCTCTAAAGAGATCAGATTTTCCTTTAGCTCGGATGCTTTCTCTTTTAAATCCAGCAACCTTTTTTCCAGATCATTTAATACTGACTTTTTCCGCATCAATTCTTTTAGCTGTTCTTGCAGCACTTTTCCTTTTTGTACAAACTGCAGCAAATGCTCATCAATATCTTCATCCCTAAACTCCGGCATGTCATTTTGTAAGTCACTTAGCTTCTCTTGTGAAGACTCTAACAGTGCGTCATATTTGGATTTCGCTTGATAATATTCACTTTCAGCTTGGCTTTTTTGTTGTTCCGCCGTTTTCAGCTTGTTTTCTTGCTCTTTCAGCTCCAAATCCGTCGGCATATGCTCATGCATCTGTGCTGGTTTTGGATGACTTTGAGAACCGCACACAGGACAATTTTCTCCAGAGTGCAGCATGGAAGCAAGCATACCCGCTTGGCCTGATCGCCAGTTTCGGTTCAGGGTTTCCAGTTTTTCCTTCTCCTGAATTTGTATTCTTTGTAACTCCTGGAACCGATTATTCTTTTCATCCAGCACTCGTTTCGTATTCTGGATTTCATAAAGAACTTCTTGTAGCTTTTTAATTTTCGATAAAGATGAATGATTTCTTTCTGCTTCAATTTCCTGATCACGATAAAGAACAGCCGCTTTTTCCGCTTCTGTTTTTTCTTGAGCGACTTTCTCAGCTTCCGCTTCGACCGACAGATGTTCCGAAACAGTTTTTTCACGAAGTCGTTTACAAGTTTGCCACTCTTTTTCATCTAAGGTAACCTGTGCTTTTAAGCTTGCAAAAGTCATGACAGCCTCTTTTACCTGCTCAAGCTGATGAACAGCTCGGACTGCCTGCTCTCTTTCATTTTCCTTCAACATTTCCTTATCATAGGAATCCTGCTTCTCAATGCGCTCAGTTCGTAACTTCTCGGACTGCTCACTTAACTTTTGAAGTTCGGTTTTCGCATCTTGCACTTGTTTGCCAATTCGCAAATAGTATTGTTCCTGCTTTTCAAGTGAAGCCGCTTTGTGTGCCATTTTAATTTGGACTTTCACTAGTTCCATTTCTGGCAGCTTTGCTTCAAGGGCCTCTTTTTCTTTTCGAAGTTTTTCTTTTTCCGAAAATCGATTTAATAAATCGACAGCTTTTGAAAGCTCTTGATTTACTTGATCACGAGCTTTTTGCTTTTCCTGTATTTGGTTATTTATATATTCATTTTTTTCTGTTGCTTGTACAATGACTTCCTGTAACAACGGTAAAACCTGCTGTTCATTAGGCTCTTCCCCTTGCAATTGCGCCTGCAGCTCTTCATGATTTCCAGGATGGATGCCTTTCATCAATTCAATTCGCCGCTGAGCACTTTTTTCGCTTTGCTTTCTTAGGATGGAAGCCTCTTCTTTTAATTTTTCTTCTATTCGTTTATAAAGTTCTGTATGAAATAATTTCTGGAGAATCTGTTCTTTATCCTTGCTGTCGGAAGTTAACAGTTTTCGGAATTCATTTTGTGGAATCATCAGGATTTGCCGGAATTGGTTCGCATCAAGTCCAATGAGTACCTTTATTTTTTCATCAACTTCCCGGATATTTGCACCCAGCAATTTTTTCCCTTCAGGCAATAACTTATATAATTCAGCCTTTGCTCCAACAGTAGTTGTTCCTTCACCTGCTTTTTTCTTCCGTTCCTGTTGTGGCGACCGGATCACCAAATACGTTTTTCCACGCAAGGTAAATTGTAACGAGACTTCAGTCAACATGTCATCTTCGGCAAACTGACTTCGTAAATCTTGCCCGCTCCGATCTTCACCGCTGGCTTTTCCATATATTGCAAAACTAATCCCATCAAATATCGTTGTTTTCCCTGCGCCTGTCTTTCCAGAGATGACAAACATGGTCCGTTCCCCAAGGGAATTAAAGTCAATGGTTTCCCTTCCTGCATATGGTCCGAATGCCTGCATCGTTAAAATATCCGGTCTCATTTCAAAGCCTCCTCTTTCTTAACAGCTTCAATTACCGAAACCATCAAATCCTGCTTTTGTGAATCAAAGTCCCTATCAGTCATTTCTTGATAAAACGTTTCAAACAGGTCCAATTCTGATTTCCGTTCATCTTTAACGGAAGTGAAGGAATTTTTCCTCCTAAGGTCGGTCAAATCCCATTTTCGCTCCAGATGAAGTACGTTCGGATAAATCTGACGCAAGCGGTTAATGGGATCGATGAGTGCACCCTCATCATTTAGTGTTATTTTCAAATAGTCATCCCTTTTTTGCGATTGATAGAAAGCGGGATCAAGCAACTCTTCCATAACCCCGGATATTTCCCTCATATCGAATTTGGGTGTCAAAGAACGATAGCGTATATTGAAACTTCCATCTTCTTGCATATCGACGATGGAAAGCGATTTATTCTGCTTGGCCTCGGAAAAAGAGTATTTTAATAGTGATCCAGAGTAAAACACCTTAGGATGACGTATCGCGTCTGGGCTATGTAAATGCCCAAGTGCCGTATAATCGAACGCATCGAATAAGTCGGATGAGACACAGCCAGAACCACCTACCGACAAGACCCTTTCCGAATCGCTCGTTTTTCCGCCTAATACAAAAGCATGTCCTACAAAGACATTTGGCTCATCACTATTGAAATTCTCGGCTATCGTTCCGGTTATCCGCTTCATCGCTTCTTGATGGGAATGAATGCTATCATCTTCAAAAAGATGGCGGACCGTCCCAGGTTCTGCATAAGGAACACAATAAAAGTTCACGCCCTTGATGCGAACCGGCTCACATGTTTTTGTCAATTTCCCATGAATGTATAACTGACTATGACGATACCACGATGAACCGAATGCGAGTCTTTCCGCAGAATCATGGTTTCCCGATATCGCAACGATCGGTGTATTCATTTTCACATTAATCGTATAAAGGATTTCATCAAGAAGCTCCACTGCTTCAGTCGGAGGCACGGAACGATCATATAAATCACCGGCAATCACCACGGCATCCGGTTTTTCCTCTTCGACAATTTCTATGAATTGCAAGAGTGCATGCCTTTGGTCATCTGTCATATGCACCCCGTGAACGATTTTACCTAAATGCCAATCAGCCGTATGGATAAATTTCATAGTTTCACTCCGTCCTAAATTTTACTTACTATTATTATATCAAAAATTTAACGAATAGCATGGTTTGGGTACAAACGTTCTAATTTTTACCACACTGCCCCATTCTTTTGCATGATGTAAAATAAAAAAAGCATCCTCTAAAAGAGTCTGCTTTTTTCATCATTAGCTGAATAAATGTTCATATGGACCCATATTCACCTTTCTTTCAGCTAATTTTTTTTGCAAAAATTTATGGTCCCGCTTTGGTGTGGCAATGATATAGCCGCGTATCACTAAATCTTCCGTAATATCGCCCGCTTTTTCCTTTAGCGCCAACTCCCCGATTTTTCCCGCAATCTTATGACGGGCAACATCACGAAAAAGTTCTGGCACAGGACTCACTAAATCTTCCAGTAATTCCTTTTGCTGCTTTGACCATAAGTGCTTTGTTTGATCCAAATAGTATTCTTCCCAATCCATATCGGATTTCCCATCTTCTTTTGGAAATCTTTTCAGAAACTTTCGAAACATGAAAAAGCCACCTATGCTCATCAATATAATTAAAAGGGCTACCCAAAATAGAATGAACCATAAAAACCATCCGCTAAGCAAAGTACCACCTCATATGTATAGATTGATCGTCACTATTATTATAGACAGTAACCCATATCTTTACAAGACTGGAAATGCAATCATTCCTGACCGCTCACTTCCAGCAAGACGAGTGAAAAATCCCCTACCGCATTTTCTTCATATAGATTCGTGACCGAAGTTGCATAATTAAAAATCTCTGCACGAAACTCCTCGTTTGACTGTGGAATCTTCAAATCAAAAACCATCTGATAAAGAAGTGTAGTAATATCATGATATTCACTATGTGTGACCTTGAAATTGAAACTGACTTTTCTGATTTCCTTACCTTCAGAGTCCTTTACAGTTTCAGAAAGAAAATCCGTAACTTGAAGCGGAACATCGTTTAAAAAGACCTCGTCAAACATTATCAACATCTCCTTAATAAAGTGGTTAAAGACATGTTATCACTAGAAACTTTCAGCGCCAATTATTCAACCTTGAAAAAACGAAAAAACGTGCAAAGGAAACCTGAGCACGTTTTCTTCAGATAAATTTACTTTCCCTTTTTAACGATTATACGCCATTTAGCGTCATCGATTTGCTCGAACTCGGTGATTTCATGACCTTCTGTAGCAGCCCAACGCGGAATGCTTTCCGTTGCTTGTGTGCAATCGAAATTAATGATCAATTCCTCACCTTTTGCCATGTCCGCGATCGCTTCTTTTGCTTCCACTAAAGGAAATGGACATACCATTCCAGTCGTCTCCAGTACCTTTGCCATTTATATTCCACTCCTTGATTAAAAAGTTTTTGACTCGTATCTTAAGCCGCTTTGGACGCGGCGGCTGCCTGCTTTTGCTTACGGATGATCGTGAAATATGTTGCTACCCATGTACCCAGCAGGAAAAAGACAATCGCAATCCAACCTTGCCAAGCAAATAACGCCGAGTTCACCAGGCCATTTCCGATTGTGCATCCCCCGGCAACACTTGCACCGAATCCCATGGTTACACCGCCAATTGCATTATTACGTAACGTTTTCATATCAGGCAAACGCCAACGAAATTCACCGCTCCCTTTGGCAGCAATGAAAGAACCTAAGAAAATGCCTACCACTAAAAACGTTCCCCAATCGATTAACGCATCATCTCCAGTGATAAGGAAAGTTAAAATGTTCGCGGAAGGCGCTGTAATTCCAAGTCCGAACATCCTCCCTGTCATTGCACTCAGCGGCCAAGCCATGATTGCAATAAGGCCGACCAATAATGCTGTCACAAAAGGATGCCAGCGTTTCTCGAATAAGATGTGGGCCAATCCCGTTTTTTTCGGTTTCATTTTAAAAATTGGTAGTTTCGGTTTTCTCAATTCACGAATCACCAATATGCCAACCAAGAGTATCACAATAATAACAAGCACCCAAGGCGAAACATTTAACGTTTCCTGAATATACGTATCTTTTGTACGATAAGATAACAGATTATCCCCTGCCACTTTCCATACACCATATTTCGTCATTGCTGCCCCTAGCATATATCCAAATAGGGCAACCCAACTTCCGATCATGCCTTCTCCGGCACGATACCATGTTCCAGTGGCGCAGCCTCCTGCCAGAACCATACCAATACCAAAAATAAAGCCACCCACAATGGTTCCCAGCCATGGAAACCCATCATTTCCAAACTGAATGACCCCTGTATCATTCAATGCATAAACTCCAATACTTTGTATCGCTATAACAATAAATGTAGCCAAAAACATCCGTCCATCTTTAGCTAAAATCAAATCACGATATGCACCCACAACACAGAAACGGCCTCTTTGAAGCACAAATCCCAGCAGTAAACCACAAATAATCCCTAACACAATCATTTGTAACATGTACCGTTTCCTCCTTAAGTAAAATAATAATAATACTAATATAATATAATCCGGATGAAATTACTAGGTTTTTGGATTGATTTTTTTCTAATGAAGTTCCCATGCAAATGAAAAACCCGAGTCATCATGAATAACGACTCAGGTTTGCTAGATTATTCCTTTAATTATTAAACCATACTGCCTCCGCCCAAACTGGCTGCTTTAACTTTCTTATATTGATAAAGCATGGCAATTCTCCACGGAACGATCATTGCAAAAGCAAGTAAGAAAAACATTCCGCTCAATACACCGATTTCAATCGTGCTTCCCAGCATCAGCTTTGCCACCAGTCGAATCACCATGAGACCAATCAAAATGAATATGAACGCTTTAGAGCGCAGAATATAAATTTTTTCATCTCTAACTTCAAATTTAGATGTTTTGATCAATAAGATGGAAAATAGCATTCCTGCAACAAGTGCCTCCAACAATTCGTATCGAGTGACCCTGAACATCGGGAAAATAAACATCAAGGCACCGGTACTCATAAACAGTGGCGGTAAAATGATTTTCTTTTCATTCACTGGTTTTTCCGTTTCCTTCATCCGTAATATGAAAACACCTATAGCCATCACAATCGCTATACCTGTTGATATATATATCATCTCTTAACCATCCCTTTAAACTAATAATAGGTAAGTGCCATTAAAAATTATATATGACTTCAATTTATAAACAAAGTATATAGTACCTATTTAAGATAAACAAGGAGGTGTTTATTAATTAAGCCCGCTTTTGATGATGCTTCCAATTCCCGCCCTCGACTGTAGGCTTGACGATAAAAACTTGCGCCCTGAAATACCCTTCATAATTTCTTAAATCAGGATTGAATTTCTAATGCTTACCGCCCAATTCCGCCCCTAAGACCCAAAAATCTACGAAATTGGCACAATAAGACCTGATAGCAGGCCTCAACTAGAATAATATTGAAAAAATAACTTATTATGGACTAAAAACCTGTAAAGCCACCGAATAGTCTAGACAGGACTTCAATTATTTTGGTCATCCAATCAAAAAACAAAACCACACCCATCACAATCATTAAATATCCGCCAATCTTCATGATGTATTGGCTGTACTTTTTGATCCATTTCAATTTTCCGACAAAGAAGGATAATATGAAGAACGGTATGGCAAACCCTAAAATATAGGCAGTCATATAGCTCATGGCAGCACTAGGATTAGTTGCCCCCAGGGAAATGACAGCACCTAACAGCGGACCTGCACAAGGCGTCCATCCAGCCGCGAAGGCCAGTCCGATAAGAATGGAACCTATATATCCGCTAGGTCGATTCTTGAATTCAAAACGACTGTCCTTCATCAAAGATTTCGGCTGAAAGATTCCTACAATGAATAAACCAAAAATTATTATCAGGATGGCACCAATCTGACGAATTAATTCTTTGTAATCCGAGAAAAAAGAGCCTAAGTATGAAGTGCTAAAACCTATTGCAATAAATACCAGCGAAAACCCAAGTAGGAAGAATAAAGTATGCAGCATGCTTCTTCTTTGGAGCATGGCGTTCTCGGATTTGATTTCGCCAACACTCATTCCAGTGATATAAGATAAAAAGGCCGGATATAGCGGTAAGCAGCATGGAGAAATAAAACTCAGGAATCCCGCCCCAAAAGCTAAAAACATATTAATATCATTCAAATAAGCTCACTCCTATGTATGTCAACCTATAAACATTGTAACAAATAAGATAAAAAAATACATTTATGGAACTGTGAATATTTCATGACGACCAATAGCTTATAACTGGATGGGCGACAGGCTAAGTTAACTTATTTGAATTCATTAGTCCAAGTCGATATAATTGTTATATTCATACAGATTTTACAACGAACACATAAATTAAGGGTACCTTGAAATAAATGTTGGGGCCAGAAAGGAAATATAATGGCTAAAAAGAATGAATTTCTCGAACAGATTGAATTAAAGAGAAATGAACTTATCAAAATTGTCGCTAAAGATGGTTTAAACTCGCATGTTGCCGTTGAATATAGCCAGCAACTTGATCAGTTACTAAATAAATATAATGAACTTTTTTATAAAACCGGTACAAATTTTTAATCCAGTACATCTCCCATTGATAACCACATAAGTTATTATATGATTTATTTTGCTGTCAATCTCCCCTTTTTACCTTCTTTCTCAATTAGGATACTTAGGCATGACCTTTGCAATATAAGAAAACGGGCAACCGCCATGGGCACTGCCTGTTTTTCCATTTAATATAATGCATATGAATCATTTTGCAATATCAACATCGGGATGTCGGAGCATAGTTTGTCAAAACTAGAACAGCAGAAGATCCAGCTAAGACGGAAGAACCGTCCGGACCACTTCCTACACCAGTGTGACACCCGGTTGTGTACGTTACTTAATCCTCGTTGCAGCACCCTACACACCACATATGAAGTATTTTCGGTTATCTAAAAATGGCAGCCGGAACTTAAATTCTTTAACTGTACTTCCAAGTCGGCGGCCTCAATTGATTTCCATATATATTGATCACGAGTAAACCGTGTGAATTCACGAGTAAATGCGTGGAATTCACGAGTAAATGCGTGGAATTCACGAGTAAATGCAGAATTCACGAGTAAATGCAGAATTCACGAGTAAATGCAGAATTCACGAGTAAATGCGTGGAATTCACGAGTAAATCGTGTGAATTCACGAGTAAATAGCGCGAATTCACGAGGAAACGCAGAATTCACGAGTAAATGCGTGGAATTCACGAGTAAATCGTGTGAATTCACGGGTAAATGTGCAGAATTCACGAGTAAATGCGTGGAATCCAGAGTTAATAGCGCGAATTCACGGGTAAATGTGCAGAATTCACGAGTAAATGCGTGGAATCCAGAGTTAATGGCGCGAATTCACGAGGAAACCCTGTAAACTCACGAGTAATAGTGTGAATTCACGAGTTAATTAGCAAAATCCAAGAGTTAAACGACCGTATTCATTCACGAGTAATCAGCTAAATCCACGAGTAACAGTGTGAAATTTATGTTCAGAAGTAAATAGCAGGATAGCATTCATTTAAAGACCCTAATTGCGACAATCAATGGACTATAGAGCTATTCGTTTAAGAGATACTTACAAATAAAAGAAACGGTTTTACTCCCTAATGTATTTATTTTTAAATTCATCCAGGAAACCTCACCTTTTCTTGTTCCTTTTTCTAAACGAACATACAAATTAAAATGATTAAAAATGTGTTTGACAAATCGCTCAAAAGATATTATCTTTAATTAAAGATAATTCAATTCAAGATAATGTTTTTTTGTCACTAAATCTCGAATTGAATATATCTAAATTGAAAGTAAATTCCAGGAGGAATCATAAATGATTGGTATTGGTTTATTAGTTATACGCATAGTGATCGGGTTATCGTTTGTTGGACATGGAGCTCAAAAATTATTTGGGTGGTTTGGCGGTCATGGATTGAAAGGCACAGGAGGCTGGTTTGATTCGATTGGCATGAAGCCAGGAGTTACCATGGCCCTATTTGCCGGTCTATCTGAGCTTATTGGCGGAGCTTTATTTGCTTTAGGTCTCCTTACACCCTTTGCCGGTATATTAATTGCACTTACAATGCTCGTTGCGATCGTTAAAGTCCATGGAGCAAATGGCTACTGGGCAACTCAAAACGGTTATGAATATAATCTTGCCATTCTTGCAGTGGCGATTGGCGTTGCGCTAACCGGAGCTGGCCCATACTCAATTGATTCCTTTCTATTTTAAGGAAGCTTGAGTTTTATAATCCCTATATTATGAAAAACACGGAGTTGGATATAACCACTCCGTGTTTTTCTTTTTCCCCATTGCTCAGAATTTTTTATTTTGGTTATCAAAGCTTAAAACTCGAGTAAAGGATACTTCGATTATAGTATTGAGGAAAAGGAACATAGGTTGTCCCATATTTAAATAAGATGGTTTCAATATTGAAATGCAAACTACCTGTGAAATCACTGCTGTACAGTAATATTCACAAATGAGTTGGAATAATGCCATTAAATTATAGAGTACCATTGAATCCTATCTCTATGCCCCCCAAAAGGTAAATTTTGGATTTTGAAGACTAGTTCCTAATTTGAAATATCATGTCTAAAAACTAAGACTCATAATCAGGAAAAGTAGAGTACAGTAATAATGACAATGATCATACCCTCATGTTTTTTTATCTCCGGTGTGTCCTCAATGAATCAACAGAAACGTTATTTTTTATAGAACTAAGTTATTTATATTCCCTCAGAGACAGTTAAAGTGCTCCTATCCCATCCTGAAGATAATAGAAATAAATGGTAATCCAATTCGTTTCTATGGCTTTCAGTATACAAACGATAGATATTTAGACTCTAGTACCCCGATTGATGACATAATCATTTACTCTCTCATAAACCTTACTTCGATGAATATTCCTTAATACTTGAAAACAGAAAAATACAGTAATAAAAAGATCAATGAAAAAGGGGGCAAAATAAATGAGGTTTTTATCTTTTGTGACAGTATTTTTATTTTCTTTTAGTCTTGCCGCAACAGGATTTGCCGAGGAAAATGGTACAAACGTTAGCGAAGAAAGACTGACACCAGAAGAGTTGAATTATCTTGTAAATGAAGTCGGCAATACTCAAGAAGAATCCGAGGATTTACCTGTTGAAGTTTCAAGACGTTTAATTGAAGAGGAGGCTAAAGTTATAGATTCTGGATCGAAATTTATGGTTATATTTGATTCAGAAGTTACTAAACCAGGGCAAATCAGCACTTTTGCATCAATTGCTGCAACAACTTTAAAAATGGGGGGAACTGTATATAAAGTAAAAAGTGATCGTTCAAAAGAAGATAAATTTTATATATACGGTAACTTTCAATGGCTAAAAACACCTTCATTTACTTTAGTGGATAAAATGACGATTGGTTTCCCTTCAGGTTAAGGACTGTACCTGCCAACTAGTGGAGGGAAAGTAAAACAACACCAGCACAGATATTCTCAAGATCAACAAGGAAATGGACGTTGGATTGATTATGTAATCAAGTATTCTCCAAGTAATTGGGAACCAAGTGCTGGAGTGGCTGGTTCATTTGATATAAGGGCTTCTACTAGTAAAACCAAGCATAAAGGGTACATCGGACAATATGTATATGTTCCCACATCCAAAAATGGTAAAATAAACATTAAAATAACGTATGGTCATAGAAGAATTGCTGGTGCACCTTCTGTGTCAGTTTATCCGGCCGGTTTATCTATTACACCAACAACAGCTACAGATACAAGGTCATATGCATTGACGCTGTCTTATTGATCTGTTGTTAGAATGGGGGTTCCATGAGGCAAGTCATTATTAATTTCATTTTCATTCTAATCATATCAGTGATTTTATTTTTTATCTTTAGCTATGATGCATCTTTAGATGAACATTTTATATTGTCTCTTTTACTTATCATTTCTCTGCAAATATCTTTGATATTAGCTATTCTGTTAAAAAGAAGGTAACACCAGAAGAGCAACCATTAATTAATGGTTGCTCTTTTGGCGTTACTTAGCGTCCTTCCTAACCTTTTCCACGCTCACCATATAGAAAGCCCCTTTCCTCACCAAAATTCCCAAGTGTATCTGCGGTTTAGGCTTAAGTGCTAATCAATAAAAATTCTAAACTTTCCCCTGTTTTATTTCCGAATCAGCTTAGAAATAGAATGTTCAGGTATTCATTCGGACTCAATTTAAAACCACATATTAGATTCTCACTCATATAAATCCCCCTTGCATAATCATAAAAAAACCCGGATAAGAACACTTTTATATGTGTTTCTTAACCGGGTTATATAACCAAATCAGTATTTTTACGAACTTTTATTCAATCCCCGGAAACCATCCTGGAGAGTGGATGATCGCTTGCCATAATGGGTCTGGAATATCAAGTTGCTGCTGATTTTCTTTGTTTATTTTGGTCACGATTTCAGCTTCCCTGCCTTGTTCCACTTTTTGTACCCATTCAGGATCAATTATGATTTCACGCCCTAATGCGATTAACGGAACCCCCGATTGCAGTGCTTTGATCGCATCATCTGATGTATAGATGGAACCAACACCAATTAATGGAACTTGAT
Organism: Bacillus sp. ISL-57; assembly: GCF_018613135.1. NCBI lineage: Bacteria > Bacillati > Bacillota > Bacilli > Caryophanales > Bacillaceae > Bacillus > Bacillus sp. ISL-57. The sequence goes on from NZ_JAGGQV010000020.1 coordinate 17,829, forward strand.
CTCCGATACGTTCTTTAATGATCTCTATCCGAGGTCGGTCAATGTCGGTTCCCCGTCTTGCTTTCGACCAGAAATCCATTAATGAAACATGAAGATAATCCAGATCCTTTGTTACAAGCCCATCAATTAATGCAAGTGTATCATCCATTGTGATTCCTGGTGTTTCCGGTTCTTCCGGTGAAAAACGGTAACCTACGATGAACGGATCCTTGGCATGGTTGGCAACCGCCTTTTTCACTTCATCCACAACCGCTAATGGAAAAGTTAGGCGCTTTTCAAGAGAACCGCCCCACTTGTCTTCACGACGGTTCGAATGCGGCGAAAAGAATTGCTGTAGCAAGTAACCATTTGCACCGTGAATCTCGACACCGTCAAATCCCGCTTCAATGGCACGTCTGGTGGTTTGACCAAAGTCGAGAATGATCGATTCTATTTCCTTTTCAGATAGTGGACGTGGAACGGCTTTCCCTTCACCTTCCGATGGGATGTTGCTTGCACTGACAACATCACCATTTACCAATTCAGGTGGAACCTCTCGGCCGCCATGAAAAATCTGGAGAATCGCCTTTGCCCCCTTCGCTTTAATCGCTGATGCCAAACGACTTAGACTAGGTATCAATTCATCCTGATCTCCGCCAAATTCCCCGTGAAAGCCTTTGCCATTAGCCGTCACGTAAGTACATGCCGTTATAACCATGCCGACCCCGCTTGACCGACGTTCATAATAGTTAACTTCGGCGTCGGTTACAGACCCGTCAGGATTAGAAGAGAAATTTGTCATAGGTGCCATCACCAATCGATTTTTCACTTCTAATTTCTTTCCTAAATTAAACGATTCGAATAATGGTGTATATTTAGAATTCATTTAGTAATCCTCCATCTAGTTACCCACTGTGTTGGTTGGTATAAGTCATTAATTCACAATATCATCCACGTATTATGATTATAATCATGTATATTTTGCGATTAATGCCGAAATGGCTTCTTTTGGCTGGAAGCCAATAGCTTGATCTACCTTTTCTCCATCTTTGAATAGAATAAGGGCTGGAATCCCCATCACTCCATATTCGCTCGTCGTATCTGAATTTTCATCCACATTAAGTTTAACGATCTTAACCTGATTACCCATTTCCTCATCGATTTCATTAAGAACTGGGGCAATCATTTTACACGGACCGCACCATGGGGCCCAAAAATCAACCAATACTAAGCCTTCCTTGATTTCACTAGCAAAATTATCATCTGTAACATGTTCTATTGTCATGATCATTTCCTCCTTGTATTATCCGAAATATTTATGATCTTTACTCACATCTTTTTAAAATCAAGTTTTGCGATTCTATTTCCCGGAATTTGTACCTCTGATTGCCGGGCAGTTATTTTCGGGTGGATTTTGATGGATTCCAATTTACCGGATAACTCCATAAACCATGTTTCATCTTTAGAAAGTAAAGCCAAATCAATTAAGGCCAAAAGATGAGCTTCGTTACTGATTTCTAGATCCGGCAGTTTTTCAGTCCATTTACTCGGAATCCAAATCGATTTCCCAACCGCTTTTTCATTGTCACTTTCAACTACATTCACTTTAACGATTTCTCGATTATCGCTTACGGTTTCAACGAAACCATGGATAAGTTCCCCATCTCTTGATTTTCCCTGTACCCAGTCCCCATTTTTGAACAGATTATTTTCAACCATTTCCTTAGCACCCCTTTATGTTCATTTAATATTAAAACTATAGTTATTAACTGTATTAATAAAATATACATTTTGTGCAAAGAAAAAACTAAATCAATATCACGGACATTGTTTAATTTTTTCCAAAAATGTGCTGAGAGTTATATCTTCTAAATATTTTTCAAAATATAATTCAGCTTCATTAAATATTTGATCCATGACTACCTGGGTATTTGAAGATATGACACATTTTTTCTCCGGATCGCCTGTACACCACTTTGGTTTCAGGGTTCCATGTGAGACCGCTATATAAATATCCGCCAAACTTACCTCTTCAGGGTTACAGTCTAGAATATAGCCTCCGCCCACACCTTCTTTAGTCTTAACAAATCCCTTTTTTCTTAAGCTGCTCATCATTTTCCGAATCCTAGCCGAGTTTGTACAAACGTTTTCTGCGATGGACTCACTGCTTGCCATATGATCTGGTAGATAAGCTAAATAGACCAAACTATGCACAGCTATTGTAAAATCACTATTCACTTTACGTATCCTCCTCAAGGAGATTACTGTAATATTAATATTTACAGTTGATAAAGTCAACTCAAAAACCTCAACAGCTTCCTACATTATATTTGATCAATTTAGTATTGCAGTGAAATCCCCACTTTACGCTTTTAATATTGTCCAAGTTAATGAGCCTTAAAGTAAGACTTGGTGATACACTAAATTGACAACGAATCCATTCTTTCTTCATGAATGGTTTTTCTATTTACAAATATTCAAATAAAAAACACCCGATTACTCGGATGATTACTTTAATCAATTTTATATTCACTAACTCATTAATGGTTTAGTGCTTAAATAAAAAGATTAATAGAAAAATTTTTTATTTTTTACATTTAGATTTCAATTTGAATTTTGATTCCCATTTGTTGTCTTTAAATTTACATTTGTGTTCAAATTTAAGTTCGCACATAGGAAAACAAATCTTACATTTTTTCACAAAATCATTTATCATTCTAACCACCCTCCTTAATACTCCTATATGCATTTTTTGATAGAAAGTGTGGACAAGTATAATTTTTTGGCGCATTTACTTTCCAAATAAATAAGCCCTCACATAGATTGAGGACTTACCTTACCATTCCAAAACAAAAACCACCTTTTCTGAATCATTCATTCAGAAAAAGTGGCTTAAGAAACAAAAATGAAAGATAAACCAAAATTTTATATAAAATCGGTGGAAGGATTCAGACTAAATCCATTTCGATATTATATAAAATTTTGCATCCAATCTTCCAAGAACATTGATATATCAAGGTTTCATGCTATCTTATTTTGTTTGTTGTTTATTCATGGCGCTCATCATTTGATTAATTTTCTTTTGGGATGGTTTCATACCCATTTGCATCATCATCATTTTCAACATTTGTTCGTTAATTGGCGGATTTTTCTTTAAGTAATCCATCATGTATTTACGAGCGATGAAAAATCCCAGCACTACTCCAGCAATCAATGCCAGTACGCCAACTAGAATGTAAACCCACATACTATTTCCTCCTTCATGTTGTCTAACATCAGTGTACTAGACCAAAGGTTATTATACAATACCCGCTACCGAAAAGTCCCCCATTTAGACAAATTTTCTTTCTTTTATCGGTTTTAACCAACCGTATTTTTCATGTTCAAAATCAATGGCCAGAAAACTCGCTTCATATTTTCGAATACTTTCAAAGAAAGCCGTCTCCGCTTCATAATCTCCTTCAGCTTCAAGGGTAATGGAATTATTCTGAATGATTAAAACGGCTTTACTTGATCCGTTTGTTTTTTCTAAATAGTATTTTCCATTTTGAGTCCAATAATTCATCTTTTTTTGCAAACGTTGTTCAATAGCTAACTGCAACTGGATAATCGGGACTTTTTTGGTGACATATTCGATTTGTTTTTGCAAAATACTCTTCAGTCTGCCCCTTGCTTGAATATATTCCAAAAACAAATTGAAAAATAGCTTTTCTCTTCCATAGTAATGATGGGCAAATTCATCTTCGATTAAATAAATTTGATAGGTTCTCATCAGCCAATGCCTCCTAGCTTTCCTATTTTGGTCACGAAACATCTAACCGCCAGCACCCTGTCCACTATTTTCCACTATTGATGACTTTCCCCTTTAACTGACACATTTAAACGAAATTTATTTATTCTTATTATATATTGACAAACAAAAAAGATATGTTGTTTGCTGGAGAAATTTTCTTCTTTTTTTGTCGAATGGAAGATTTCCTTTAGTATAGAAGCACATTCAATATTGATAAAAAAACTGACACCAATCTAGTTGGTGTCAGTTCCGCATTACTATTATTTAAGCATTTCTTTAACACGAGCAACTACATTTTCTACAGTGAAACCGAATTCTTCCATGATTTTACCGCCTGGTGCAGAAGCTCCAAAATGATTGATGGCTAATATTTCACCCTCATCACCTGCATAACGATCCCAGCCAAACGGTGAAGCCACTTCGATAGCTAAACGTTTTTTCACTGCCGGATTGATTACGCTTTGTTTATATTCTTTTGATTGAGTTTCAAATCGGTCCCATGATGGCATGCTGATTACCGCAACATCAATTCCTTCATTCGCTAAAGCATTCTGTGCTTCCACAGCCAAGTTCACTTCGGAACCAGTCGCAAGAAGTAATGCATCAGCTACTTCTTTCTTAGAAGCAGAGATGATGTAAGCACCTTTTGATACACCTTCATACGCAGTTTCGGAAGTGCCTTTTATTGTTGGCAATCCTTGACGAGTCAGTACAAGAGCAGTTGGTTTATTTGTTGACTCCATAGCAACTTTCCAGGCTGCTGCCGTTTCATTGCCATCAGCTGGACGGATTACCCCTAGGTTAGGCATTGCACGCAATGATGCTAATTGTTCGATTGGCTCATGAGTCGGTCCGTCTTCGCCTACAGCAATGCTGTCATGGGTGAACACATAGTTAACAGGCAGTCCCATCAGTGCTGCCATTCTTATGGCAGGACGAAGGTAGTCAGAGAATACGAAGAATGTTCCTCCATATACTTTTAAGCCACCATGAAGTGCCATTCCATTTAAAGCCGCACCCATAGCGAATTCACGTACACCGAACCAAATATTACGGCCACTGTAATTACCTGGTAATAGATCTGTCTCACCTTTGATGGCAGTATTATTAGACCCAGCTAAATCAGCAGAACCCCCAATGAAGCTAGGGACCTTTTTGGCGATCGCATTCAGTACTTCCCCACTTGAAGCACGGGAAGCTAATGTCTTACCTTCTTCATAGACTGGAATTTCCTGATCCCATTCAGCAGGCAGTTCACCTTTGATGGCAAGCTCCAATTGCTGTGCTAACTCAGGATGTGCTTCTTTGTAATTTTTAAACAATTCATTCCAAGCTTCTTCTTTTTGAGCTCCTGCATCAACAACAGCTTCATTGAAGTGTGAATACACTTCTTCAGGTACATGGAAGTCCTCTTCGAATGTCCATTTGTATGCTTCTTTTGTCAATTTCAGCTCATCTGCACCAAGCGGAGCGCCGTGAACGGCAGATTTACCTGAACGATTTGGTGAACCGTAACCGATAACCGTCTTCACTTCGATTAATGTTGGGCGTGCTTCGTCGGTTTTCGCTTCTTCAATCGCTTTAGCAATTTCCTGAAGATCGTTCCCATCCTCAACGCGAATATATTGCCATCCATATGATTTGAACCGGTCAGCTACGCTTTCACTAAATGATTGACTTAAGTCGCCGTCAAGGGAAATGTCATTAGAATCATATAAAACAACAAGTCTTCCCAGTTGTAGATGTCCAGCTAATGAAGCGGCTTCCGCAGAAACACCTTCCATTAAATCTCCATCCCCACAAATGCTATATGTATAATGATCGACCACATTATAAGAATCACGGTTATAGCTTTCTGCCAAATGACGTTCTGCCATTGCCATTCCGACCGCCATTGCGATACCTTGTCCAAGCGGTCCGGTAGTTGCATCCACACCAGCTGTATGTCCGTATTCAGGATGGCCTGGAGTTTTACTGCCCCATTGGCGGAAGTTTTTCAAATCATCGATAGATAAGCCATAGCCCGATAAATGAAGAAGGCTGTATAACAGCATTGACCCATGACCAGCTGATAGTACAAAGCGATCTCTATTAAACCAATCTGGATTTTTCGGGTTATGGTTCATATATTCGGTCCAAAGTTTATACGCCATCGGCGCTGCACCCATTGGCATACCTGGATGGCCTGAATTAGCCTTTTCAATTGCATCAATCGATAATGTACGAATCGTATTGATAGAAAGTGCATCTAATTTATCTAACATATCGTAAAACATCCCTTCCTGTAATGTACCTCTTTATATTATAGTGACAAGCATAATATCACAACTAAAATCACTATTTAATGCCCCGATATTACAAATTTCTAGGAATAAGAAGTCCCCTATTTAGATTAAACTAAATAGGAGAATACATACATGAATGCACATTCTTTTTACTCCAAAATGCCAAAGAATCCTCAAATGGAATGTTCCATCAGAAGAATCCAGGCATTAATGTAAATTTCGTTTTTCTTTTATATTTTTTATCTTTTGAGGAGTGACGTCATTACCCTCTGGATCCACGACTTTCACATGCTCCAACGTGTCGGACATGGATTTTCTGAATGTTTCCAAATACTCACTTCTCAATTGTGTTTGCTCTTTCGCTTCAACTTCCGTCAAGCCTTCAGCCTTTGCCTTTTTAGAAAGTACATTTATACGGGCTATTTTTTCTTTTGATAACATAATTTCGCTCCTTCATAATCTGCGGATATTGTCATGGTATTAAAAAAAAGGCGAAATTACAAGTTCTATGATTTACTTTCCTTTGCATTCATTTGATGTTCGAGAAAACGCCTGTTCACAGTAGCCTTGGATACATTGTATCCAAAGCCTCTTAATGTCGCTGCGATTTCTGAGAATGTTAATCCATTGGCACGCAGTTTAATAATTTCTTCAATAGGAATCTCCATACGGTCCCTTCCAGTGGAATTCCTTTGATTCTGAAGATTTTTTTGAGGACGGTACCCTTTTTCAACGGCTCTCATCATTCCGCGCTTGATTTTAAGATTATGTAGTTTCCTTTGATATTCTTCTACAATGCCCACTATCTGAATGACCATGGCATCCGAATCCGATAACTCCAGCTCCCCATCGTGTGAGAGCGTATAAATTTTCACTTCTTCTTTAAGGATGACATGGAAAAGGGCTATTTTGGCATTCCCTCTTCCCAGCCTTGTTTCGTCCTGGATTAATAGGACTTCAGCTTCTTTGGTTTTAAATAGTTCGAGCATGTCAAAAATGCCATCCCGATTCAACTCATAACCACTTGCCTGTTCTTTTATAATGGAGACAACTTCCACATCCAACTTTTCAGCCAATTTGACTAATTCATCTTCCTGCCTTGCCAATGATGTTTCCTGTGACTCTTTTTCGGTGCTGACCCTACAATAGATTACCGCCTTCATAATACCCTACCTTTACTACTTACTTCTCACTGGCCAAATTCTGGACAAGTTCTTCCCCTTTAACAGGTATGACAATGACTTGTCCAGGTTTTATCGAATCCGCACTGACTCCATTATTCTCTTCTATCCAACCAATGAATTCTTTTTTTGTCAAATTTGATTCTTCATATTCTTCGGCAATTCCCCATAGGGTGTCACCTTCACTTACTTCTATAGAAAGGAAATCCTTTTTTTGATCATTGTTCAATGTACAAGAGAATAAAATTGAAAAGATGAATACTGATCCCGCTAATAGAATCGTATAAATATAATTTTTGTATAATTTTTTCATAATAATCCCTCCAAAGCGAATGTTCGTTCGTATACTATGATCAAATTATAATACGAACGTTTGTTTCAGTCAACAACAAAATTCGAACTTATGTTTGTATAGAGATGGGGGCCATGCTATAATGTAGCAAAGAACATTGGGGAAGAGGTGCACAAATGACAAAACTATCAAAACGGCAGCAAGATATTCTTGATTTCATTAAAGAAGAGGTCCGCCAAAAAGGGTATCCGCCTTCCGTACGGGAGATTGGCGAAGCAGTGGGGCTTGCATCAAGTTCAACAGTACACGGACATTTATCCCGCCTGGAAAGTAAAGGCCTTATTAGACGTGACCCAACCAAGCCAAGGGCCATTGAAATAATGAATTTGGAGGAAGCGAACAATTTTCCCAAAGTCAATGTCGTGAACGTGCCGTTACTTGGAAAAGTAACAGCGGGCATGCCGATAACAGCTATTGAGAACATTGAAGAATACTTTCCGCTTCCCGAAAGCATGGTTCCACATGATGACCATGTATTCATGCTGGAAATCATGGGTGAAAGTATGATTGAAGCAGGAATTCATGATGGGGATTATGTCATCGTGAAACAACAAAGCAGTGCCAATAATGGAGATATCGTCGTGGCGATGACGGAAGATGATGAAGCCACTGTAAAACGATTCTTTAAGGAACCGGATTACATAAGGCTTCAGCCTGAGAACTCAAATATGGAACCAATTATTTTACGAGATGTTTCGATACTTGGAAAAGTAATAGGCTTATATAGACAAATACACTAAAAGCGCTTCCCGCGCTTTTTTTGTTTGTTTAATTTATGTCCCGAATTCTCTCAATATGCATATGGAAGAGTAGATAATGATATATTTTTAATAGACTCAAGTTTTCATGGGAAATTAAACATCCTTTATACGGATGAAAGTATCTCCTTTCTGGTAATATGAACTTTGGAAGAAAGCTCATTGAAATAAAAAAAGAGGGTTTAAAATCCCCCCCCTTTACAATTAATTTCACTCTTAACCTTTGGTTCACTTAAATAATGTTAGATCGACCAAGTCATCCCACCAATATGTCCTGTTTAATTTTCTGGGCATAAGGACAATTTGCTTAATGAATGTTACCTTGCTCATTAAATCTCTCATTATCAAGCATAAATCTTTATTTCCAGGGAACTCACTCCTAAATATATCCACCTAACACCCGTTGAATTAATACTTTTATATGGGATTACGACTGTTTACATTGGCTGTTACCATCTCCCCAGTTACCCGTACCATTTCGCACCTACCTCATATTTCATCAAAAAAATGCCTCCTCAACTAAGAGAAGGCATTCGCTATTTCTCGATATAGACCGAACGAATCAATGTCCGGGTTCTTTCGGTACCATCCACATTTTTTTCCTTAACATCTATTGTTACATTATAAACACCTGACTTAGGTACTTCTGGAAGGGTGCCAGTAAAATTTTCAGTATCCATTGCCTTAATTGAGTTTTTTTCACTAATTTCTTTACCGGTTTCATCTAGCAGATGAACCAAAAATGTTGTGCTGATTGGTCTTTTTTTATCATTCATTGGATTCTTTATTAAAAATTTTGCATCTTTTTGCTTAACTTTACCGGCCATACTTAATGTAATGGGGTTCTTTTCGTTAAATTGTGCTGTGAACAGGTAGGCGTCTTTTGGCGATTTAGTCTTCATACGTACTTTCCAGTCACCAATTTCAAGGTTATTTCTATAGAATGATTGGATGGTTGCACCATTAAAAAAGGAAGTTTCATTTTTGGCGGAATGGGCCTTCAAGGAAGGTGAATACTTTTTATTGGATGGAGAAATCAATTCAACCTCGACATCATTTGAGGCTGTATATATGCTTATATTACCTGGGGCCGCTTCATTTACATGGAAGCTTTGTTCGACCCAGACATTTTGTTTCAGGGCATCACCCAGAACGGTTTGAGCGAGTGCGGTTGTAATGACATCATCTTCAACTCGTTCTTTATAATTGACATGATATGCAGGAATCCCAGCGGTGGATGTACTTCTTAAATAGGGTTCAATTCTTGAAAATACAGCTGAGCCAACTCGAATATTGTCGTGATCAAAGTTGGGATCCGTAAATAAATGTGTTGCATAGGGTATTTTTGTACTCCATACATTCACCAGTCCATCATTTTCCCCATATGATGATAAATATTGTCCCCCCATTGATAAGGCTGATAGTACCGGGCCTCTGTTCATACCTGCCACAGTGAAATACAAGTTTTTACGAGAGTTAACATGGTTATCCGTGACAGAACGAAATTCAGCCATTTTACCAACTTGTAAAGAATAAGTTCCCTCATCTTTTTGACCTAATAAGGAACCAAGCCAGCCCGCATACCAGCTATAAGCCAAATCAGCTAGGTGAGAACCATGATGTGGAGAAGCTAAAGTGATCACCCTTCCAACATATTGGTGTGCTCCATAGTGGACTAGAGCCGCTTGGGTGTCTGGGCCCCCTTTGCTGTGAGCTATAATATTTACTTTTTCGCCCCCGAAATGGTTACTGATTTCTGAAAGCATTTGAGCTAAAAGCCTTCCATTGGCATATTGGCTCACTGATCCATTTCCAGCTGAATCATGAAGCTGGACAAAAACCGTTTGGTAGCCTGCTTCATACGCTTTGGTGTACATATCATTGACACCATGATATTCCGTTTCACCATACCAGCTGGTTGAACTGCCGTTTTTCCCTTGAACAAACACGATCGGTGGTTTGTTTGTATCAAGATTGGGAGGAATACTTCCAAGAAACCAATCCCCTGGACTGAAAGTTTCGTAGGGCGGTTTCAATTTTCCTGCTGAGGAAATGTCTGGCTTAGCCATAATTAATATGGTTAGAATGAGGACAAGAAAAACGACATAATTGATTACATTCTTTTTCAAGGGTTATCTCCTCCAATATCATCTGGAATTTTTTTGAACTTATCCAATTATCAATGCCCTCCTTCCATAGCCTTCATTAATATATAATTGTACTTTTGCATACCATTACCTGCTATCTTCATAAAGATGGGAGAAAAAAACTAGAAGAAGTTTCATTGAAAATGGAGAAAAAGTATGAAGATATGCCTTCCATTCATTTTTGTATGTGGTCTTTTTCATTTTATGAAGACGTGATTTGGGAGGAAAACGGAATGCTGCCAATTCACGAAAATAGAGAACAAGCCCTTATCCTGCATAGGATAAGGGCTTGTTCATCCAGATTAACTTTTCCTTTGAATTTGCCATTGTCCATTTGCTCCTATTCATGGTGTTTGGAAGTCCGCCCTATACATTAAGTAAATAATTTTCTTTCACAGCAATTGGCTGCCATTATTGGAATCTCAGTAGCAATCGGATATTTGCACAAGAAGTTTGGATTGTACACTTTTTACTACATACACGTATTTTACAAATGTTCTAATGTCAGCAGCTCCTATGCAACTTCAAAAGAATTATTTTCCCTTTCCTCTTTGTTCCCCTTCTTTCCATGTTACTTGAATCTTGTCCTATGGAAGCCAGGATTTTATGGATTCAAATGGCCACTCTGTAGAGGAAGCGCTGGTACAATTGAACTCTCAACTACATTTAAAGTGTAGTTCGGGGTCAAAAAAAATGATATCGTCAATCGAGAATCCTACACATTCAGCAAATAAATAAGCCTTATCAATTCGCAAAGGAACCTTATATTGCTCATAGTCAATGTAAGTCCTCTTGGCCATCTTCAGCACTTTAGCCATTTCATCTTGAGTTAATCCTTTATACTTCCTGGCTTGTTTAAGTGTGAACTTAACGCTTGTCATATCTTGTCACCACCTATCTAAAAAAATAATATCACACTTGAAGTATAGTTACCAACAATTTTTTGCAAAATTCACGCACTTTACATTTACTCACTTTCACTCATAGTGTATATTCAAGTAAGAGGTGAAGAAACATGCACATTGGTGAACGGATTAAGATGTTAAGAAAAGAAAGAAAAATGACACAAGAAGATTTGGCAAATGTATTAAAAGTAGCTCCTACGGCAGTATCAGCTTGGGAATCCGGACGGAATAAACCTTTAATGGATAAATTGAGCATGATGTCCACTTGTTTTGAAATACCGCTATCCCACCTCATTGAAGGAGCTCCTATCGTTAGAAATAATCCTGGAATGGAATTCCTAAATGAAAAGAATGTAAGATTAATTGGTGTCTACGGAAATATCCCTGCTGGTGAGCCTAATTTCACCAACGAATATATAGAAGCGTATATGCCCACATTAAATTCGATGCTTAAATCGGATAAAGAATATTTTTTCCTTAGAGTGAATGGCAATAGCATGAATAAAGAATTCAGAGACGGATCATTGATTCTCGTTGAAAAAACACCCTACCTTGATAACGGGAAAATTGGAGTGATCTTGGTAAATGGACACGATGCTACGGTCAAAAAAGTGAGAATCAATGAAGAAAACATCATACTCACTCCCTGCAGTACGGATCCTTTTTATGAAGAAAAAACCTATAACATAAAAAATGATAGAGTCCGTATTTTAGGAAAAGTGGTTCAAGCCATTAAAATATACGATTAAAATCCAACTCGAGGGTTTCTTACGGAAAGCAAGTAAAATAAATGAATAATGAGCAACCATACATATTCAATTCTTTCAGTTTATCAACATAATTGCTATTGCCATTTTAGGTACAAGCCATCATTGGTTTGTGCTTTTTAGTATTGTTCTTTTATTTGTCTTTACATAAAATACATTAAAATTTGTGTCAGCCCATAAAATAGGAAATTATTCATATGGAAACCAAGATACAGTATTATCGCCAGGTCATTATGTCTATACCGAACAACTTACCCGCAAACGATGAAAACTTTATCACCGACTTATACAATTCCCACAGAACCAGTTTTCTTTGAGCATCTAAGATGAATTTAGGTAAAACGATCACTATCATAACAATGAAGTAATCATTAAAGGGAAAACTTACTGGAGTCGCTATTGATCACCTGTAATTATCAATCGGCGATTTAATCCACAGATTACTTATTTCATTAAGTGAATGTATTTGAAAACTTTGTTAGGGGCCATTTTAGTATATTTCCTTTCATACAAAAGAATAAAATGGTTTATATCGGGCATAAAATCATCATATTTTTATAATTCGGTTCACAACCCCTATAAGAATCTTATAATTGATAATAAGCATTTGCCTCTGTAGCTCTAGAAGGAAAGAACGCCGTAAAACATTGTTGCCACCGGGTCGCAAGGTAAGGGTTTCAGAAGCACAGAAAAGCAATTACGCTGAGGCAGGCGGAATTCCTGCCGGTGAAAATCCGTAGGGAAGCGTGTTCTCCCCTAGCCAATGCTTACAAAGGAGCGGGTTCGAATCCGTCAGAGCCTTATTTCCTGAAAACTGCGATTATTATATACTCACAGAAAGTGACTCCCATTTGCACAAGTCGTCTTTTGCCTTCTAAGTAAATTAATTTTCCTCTTATACTCCTATCCTATTATCTAAGTAATAGACCGAATCAGGAAGGCAGAATATATATAGTTATTTCATTACATGCCTATTCCTGAAACAAAAAAGCCCCCTCTATTTTTAAGAAGGGCCTACTGCGTGGTGTGCTTCTGGAAGTTAAAATGATTATTAATTATTCATTTCACCCGCAATTTCTGGTTTACTGTAATGGTGTACTGACTGTCAAGACCGTTCCAATCTTTAATTTGCTGCACCGTACTGCCATAAGCAATGCTTAAGGAATATACTGTATCCCCACTAACGACATTGTGGTATACAGCTGTACTTTTCTTAGTTAGATTGAAGCATTTAACTAAACCGTTTACATGTCCGCGAGCCAGTGATTCGATAAAGGATGACGTTTTCAACTTTGCTGCGTCATTTACATTATCGATAAATCCATTTTCAGTCAGGAGTGCAGGCATGTCCGTTTCACGGAGCACATGTAAATCTCCAGTTTTTTGTCCTCTGTCTTGGATGTTGATAAGCTTCATGACCTCTGAGTGAATATGATCTTGATACATTTTCGTAATCTGATTAGTGTACGTATAAATGTAATCCTCGTACCCGGTGCCGCCGCCGGCATTAATGTGGATGGAAAGATAAAAGTCAGCTCCCCACGCGTTCGCTGCATTCGTACGATCGTTTAAGGAGGGGAATGTATCTTGGGTCCTGCTCATTTTCACATAAACGTTATTATATTCTATCAATAAGATATCTTTAATTCGAGTTGCAATGGATAAAGTTAAATCCTTTTCTTTCAATCCATTACCCACCGAGCCTGGATCCGAACCGCCGTGGCCGGGATCAATAAATATTTTTACCATTTCTATCACCTCTATTAATCTTATGTTACGTATCAACAAGTGCTTGTACACATAACCATCGGATTAAAGAAATTTCAAGATAAAGTATCCTTCTTCTCGGCAACTGTTCCAAAAAAAAAACACCCCTAAAGGTGTACATTATATGATGACATTCTCCCAATGGACGAGAAATTTTTTAGTAGCCTACATCCTTTTTTCACTTTGTATCAGGAATTATTGGGCCTCTATAAATAAAACGATAGAAGGAGATAGAGAGATTAAAATAGTCAACATTAACCTAAATACTCTAACAAAATGCTTGCATGTATTAGTTATGGTTTGCTTCATTTAATTGCTCTGCACAATCTTTGATTGTGTCAATCACTATGGCTGGTTCTGTTAATTGCGGAAAATGCCCACTTTTTTCAGCGACAATATGTTTACTGCTTTTTGACAATGAAAGTAATTCCATTTGATTCTCAAGTCGTTTTTTTCGGATTTCCTCTGGCATCATTCGATTTTCTTGTCCACCAGTAATGACCAAGACAGGTATTTCTGGAAATGTATCGATTTGCTGGATTTGATCCACAGTATTCTTCACAAAATATACTTCATTGTATTGTTTATGTGATGATAAGGAATCAAACAGCTTGAACATTTTATTAATCGTTTTTACGGCCTTGCCTTGGTATTCATTAAGGCTGATATCTTTCGTTGTACTGGATTCTAAAAAAACAATTCCCGCTACTTCATTTGGGTAAAGTCGGGCAAATAAATTAGCATATAGGCCGCCTAGTGAATGCCCGACCACTAAGTATGGAGGTTCAAAACCGACGATCGTTAATGCTTCACGTAAAGTGGTAACAATACTAATCCCATCCTGGTTTTCCTTCGGTTTATCGCTGCCAGCAACACCCAATCGATTATAGGAAAATACAGATGCTGATTCCGAAATAACCGGTAGTATTTTCATCCAACCCTCCATCGGTCCGGAACCACCGTTAATCAAAACGATATTCGGTTTGCCTTTTCCACTAATATTATATTGTAACGTCCCTTTTGGCGTTTCCACTTTATATTTTTCTATTTTCATGTGTCTGCCACACCCCACTTTGTTTAGATTACTCTACGTGTGTAACAAGTCATTAGTTTCATTTATTGAAGCTATAATATAATGCATTACTTTTTACGTAAGTATCTGAAAATGTGGAATCTTATCCTATATAAGGTGAGGTTTAATTTAAAAGGAGAGTTCATATGATGATGAATGAATACGGTAAGTTGGAACAATTGGTTCAAAAGTTTATTCAAGGAAGCAAACTAATTCGAGCATGGGAATTAAAAGGAGGAATATCTGCCCAGGTTACAGGACTGGAAATATTACAATCGTCAGGGCGGGTCGTAAAAATGATCGTTCGTCAGCATGGCGATAATGACTTGAAACGGAATCCAAATATTGCTTCATATGAACACAAGCTCTTAGGGATATTGAAAGCTGCCGGTTTGCCTGTACCAATGCCATATTACTTTGAGCAATCCTGCGAGACATTTTCCAAGCCATGCATACTTATCGAGTTTATTGAGGGTAAGTCAGAATTCACTCCTTCAAATCTTAATGATCATATCTTGCAATTGGCAATCAATCTAGCAAAAATCCATCGTGTTAATTGTGCAGATCTATCTTTATCATTCATGCCTAAACTGGAAAATACATATGTCGAGATGTTAAATAATAAAGATAGGGTAATCCTGGACGAAACATTAAATTTGGACTTGATTAGAGATTTGCTGAAATCCTCCTTGCCGCTAACCTCCATGAATAAGGAAGTGATCCTTCATGGTGATTATTGGCCAGGAAATATATTATGGAAAGAGGATAAACTAGTTTCCATAATTGATTGGGAAGACTCAGGTTTAGGGGACCCTTTGACTGACCTTGCCAATAGTCAACTCGAAATTTTATATCATTTTGGAATGCAAGCGATGAATGACTTCACCAATCAATATAAATCCATGATGCCAGAGGTGAATTTTACAAACTTACCCTTCTGGCAATTATTTGCCGCATTACGGTTATCAACATTTCCCGAATGGGGCTTGGAAAAAAGCAAGGAAAATAACTGGCGGAAAAAACACAAGTCATTTGTTCGTCAAGCGATTATCCGAATTCCGTAAATTAATGTTTATTCAAGTTTTTTGAAAATGATTGAAGGGTCTGATATGCACGTAATTTTCGATAAAGGCATTTATACCAGTCCCTTTATCATTTATTTTCATAAACTAATAATGACTTCCAAAAAATTCCAGGAGGTGTTTACATGTATAATAAGCCCTGGGGACATCCGAAAGGCGGTCAATGTCCACCACAATATTGCCCACCTAATAGAATGCCCACTCAATATAATCTATCTCAAACCTCCCCGACCAAGCAATATGTTAAAACCAATGTAATTAACACTGTTATTCCGGTTTTTCACCCGACACATACAACAACCGTGAATAAACACTTCAACACCTATATACCGCATACCCGAAGTATCGTAAAAGAGTGTTATTCCCAAAGCTTTGTTTGTGGAGTTCCTCAATCCCCCAGTTATTCGAGGAGAATGTTAAGATATTAATTGAAAAAACCCCGAATCGGGGTTTTTTATAATTCCTTCAACCTCTTGAATTGAGTTACAAAGTTTTACAACTGTCTGAATGCAAACTCCCTATACTTTTTAAAATTTTGTTTCTTATAAAACTCTTTTGCTGCCATGTTTTCATACCAATAATCCAGTTCAATTAAATCTATATCATTCTTTTTAGCAATATCATAGACCTCATTCATTAGTTTTTTACCGTAACCTTTATGGGTTTGACCTTCAACGATACTAAGCTGATGCACATATACTGATTTATACTCATTTTTAAAAATACTTTCTGGATAGTTTTTAATTTCAATCCATGCGTAACCGATTGGCACTTCATGATCTTTTAAAACTAAAAAAACTAAATTATTATTTTCAACCAAATTTTTAAACGCTTCTTTCATTGCATTATAATTATATTCCTTAAAATACTTAGGATATAATTTTGCGTGCAGATTGTGAACATTTTGATTTAATTTTGCAATTACTTCATGATCCCTGGATTGACTTACATACATAATTATCCCCCCCTGCCTATACTATATTACAATCAAGCAACGTCCACATTCCAAAAGTACAATCATAGCCACTATCTGATAGTAGACAAACTCTATGAAAATCGAGTTTGTCTATTTTTATGGCTTGTACAATTTGGACGTTGATTGGAACGTAGGGCACTCGCTTTCCGCGGGCGGTCGGGGAGCCTCCTCGGCTTTCGCCTGCGGGGTCTCCCCTAGACGCGCTTTTCCCGCAGGAGTCTCGAACACCCGCTCCAATCAACCTTGTCTTACCTTTTAGATAGAACACTTTTGCCTAGATTCATTTTTGTATTTAAATAGAAGTATTAATGAGGATGCTTTCTAAACATGATTCTATTCAGCAAGATCAACTTGAAATGATTGCTTTAGATCAACTGGTGCCACCGAACCATTTGGTTCGTAAAATGGAGGCTACCATTAATTTAAAGAAGATGGCCAATTAGACATGGCGGGGTCAAAAAATGGCCTAACATATTGGGCTAGAGCCCCAATCTCTTAACTTTAGGCGAAATTCTGAGGAAAATTCAAAAGGGGTTCAGAATTTTTTATTTCCGAACCCCTTTTGTCTACAAACTGATGGGTCTTCATAAAGAAGATCCCTTTTCGCTTGCCGATAACATCTGATTATATTAATAGAGAGTATGCACTATAGTGGGATACCTGAAATATTGGGAAAGTGATCTATTTACCGCAGACTGGGAATCCTAAACCAATTAAAGTTGTTGCTAATATAGATGAAATACGGATTCTAAGTGTAGCTACGTCATCAATTTCAATGACTAAAAAGAATTGACCATTAACTTCCAAGATACAAGGTGATTGCATTCTTTCTTCCCCCTTACTATAAAAAGATATGATAGTATATGAAAGTTATATAAAAGTGTAATAGTTTAATAGTTGATTTTAATAGGGGGATATTCATTTGATTTCAATGTTAATTGCCTTAGGGGATTGCTTTTGCAGGTTAAAAGTGCACTTATTTCATTCGGGGACACTGAAAAAAACACATGAAGCGCAACTGCTTCCGGGATACCTTCACCTTAATCCCTACTTGCGTTTAGCAGTTGACCTTCTTTATCTCAAGATCTAAAAGGAAAAGAATTATAGCCATCGTATATGAAATTTTCGGATGCACAATTCCACTTCTTGCGCCAATAAGTGAAACCGCCCAATTCTTAGGAAATACAATTGGCGGTCAAGGTATCCTTCTTGGACTTTCCTAACATAGGAGAAAACATCCTACTAATAAACGAATAGTGAGTATTTTCTATTGTTGGATCAGATGAATATTATATATTCTATCGAGGTATATCTTAAAATAAACCATGTCTTTGCAGAGGTTCTTCAGACTGTCGAAAGGTTTTTCCATTCAATTGATGGACGGATGTATCTGGCTAGATGAAAGGTTCAACTTTTACCTTCGAAATCAAGTTGCCGGCCTTACACCAAGAATGAAGACCTTTTTCTATCACTATGAATATAATGCGTCCAGACTTTACTGGATCTCTTTTTCTTGGTGATTGACCGTTACCATATCTTCCCCCTAAAGTAATAGGCTGTTGCGGTTCCCCCCCCCCCCCGTTATTCTTCTCTTAGGCTTTGTTCCTCAGTATGTTCTCACTGGTGATATAAGATGACGATAGGAGGAATTATCGCTTGGCTCGATTAAGACAGGTCTCATTGGACCCGCCAAAACTTAGCTTTACCTCGTTTTCTTTTATCGCTTTTAAGGCATCCAATAAAAAACTTCCATCCAGTGATACACTTAACCCCGCCTCACCTCTGATTGACTTGATGCTTTGCGTTTCTTCTATTTTCCCTAATTCCGATGAATTAGAAGATATCCTTAACTTACTATTATCTAGGATTTCTATAAGTACATTGTTATTTCTCCATTCACTTGCAAAAAGGCAGGCCCTATCAATACCCTTTAATAGTGTTTTCGTATCCACGGTGATGATCGTTTTCAAATCTTTTGGCAGCAATTCTGATACATTCGGATAATTACCTTCAATCAGCCTTGAAAAAAGTGAGATATGATTTGTTTGAAAGACGATATAGCTTTCTGTGATGAAAATATGCATGGTATCGGCTTCATTATTAAATAACTTGGTTAACTCATTAAGGCTTTTACTTGGAATGATGAAAGAGCCAGTCACCTTCGACTCCAACGGAAGTTCTCTTAACGCTAAACGATGGGAATTCGTTGCAACACAAGTAAGCTTGTTTTCCTTGATAGACAAATTGACTCCTGTAAGTAGAGGTCTGGTCTCGTTTTTAGACACAGCAAACGCAGTCTGTTTTATGATTTCCAATAATTCAACACTTGGGATATTAAAATAACCAGCTCCATCTATTTGAGGAAGATTTGGGTATTCCCCGGAATGTAGTCCATTTAGGTTCATGACTATTTCATTTTTAATAGTAACTGATTGATTTCCGTTCAGCTTTACATGGATGACATCAGGTAATTTTTTAACGATTTCACTTAAATATTTGGCTGATAAAACAACCGTACCCTTTTCAAAAACCTCCAATTCCTTTACACCATCAATCGTTAAAGGAATGGTTTTTTCAATGACAATATCGGAATTACTACCAAGAAGGGTTAAGCAATCTTCATTAGCCACTATCTTTATTCCTGATAAAATGGGTATTGCCGTTTTTATGGAAACGGCATGGCTGACATCTGAAATCGCCTTATTGAAACATTCTTTGTTTATTATAAATTCCATGAAATACGTCACTCCTATATAATCGTTAAAGGAATCTTTCGACAAAATCCCTGTTCAACCCTCTTTTTATGTTGCTATCAGGTTGGAGGAAGCGGCTTATTGTATCACTTTCATTCTATTATTGAGCGCAACTGGATATTTTCTGCCATGACAGAAAATATGTAACTGAATATAGGTGTTATGTGTTTAATATGAGTACTTTAGATGTTAAGATTCTTGGTGGAAGAGATTGAAAAATGGTAATCAATATTTAGGAGGAGTTCATCTTGAATCCTTATGCATTTTTGGCAATAGCCATCCTAAGTGAAGTGTTTGGCAGTTCGATGTTAAAAGTATCGAACGGGTTTAAAAGGTTATTCCCTTCGATTGGTGTGGTTATTGGGATGGGTTTGGCTTTTTATTGCCTATCGTTATCTCTAATAACAATCCCACTTGGGACGGCTTATGCCATTTGGTCGGGAATAGGCACAGCTTTAACTGCTTTAGTGGGAGTTATCGTTTATAAAGAAGGCTTTAACCTAAAAAAATTTTTAGGTTTAGTCCTGATCATTGGCGGAGTGGTTGTATTGAAACTCTCTAGTGAAGGCACTTCTTAACAATTTAATAATCGGAGGTAACAATATGAAAGGATACATAGCTTTAGGAATTTCTATCATAAGCGAAGTATTTGGTACGACCATGCTTAAGCTGTCTGAAGGCTTCACTCATTTATCCGCTACATTTGGGGTTATGATAGGATTTGGTATAGCATTCTATAGTTTATCTGTATGTCTTAAAACAATTCCGTTAAGCTTAGCATACGCCATTTGGTCAGGAATAGGCACAGCTTTAACAGCATTGATAGGCGTGCTTTTATGGAATGAGCCATTTAGTATCACTACATTAGGCGGCTTAGTATTAATAATTGGCGGAGTGGTTTTACTAAATGCTTCCCATACCTCCAAACAAGCGGAAGGAGAATCAAACTAAGTTTGACTCTCCTTCTCTCCCCGCTCATTCAAAATATTAGTAGACTTCACCAAGTTCTCCGTGCAAAGTCCGTGAACTTGAATTTGTCGGGTCTATGCCTGGATTCGCTATACTGAAACAAGCTTCCATCGATTAAATGAACTGTACTTTTCACAACTGCCACCATATCGAAGTCTTCAATGTCCAATAATTGTTTATCTTCTTCACTGCATGGCTCCACAGTAATTTCCTTATTTGAAAAACCAATCTGGAGCCCGAGTTCCTTTTCGATATATCCATAAATCGAATCCTCACAAATTTCCTTTGTCAGGTTGCTTACGAACTCGCTTTTGAAATAGTCTTTGTCCAGGATGATTTTCTTCCCATTGATTTGCCGAACCCGGAAAACTTTCCATACTTCACCATCATCAGTTAAGTCTAGAAGCTTGGCCATATTAGGGTCGGGGGTCTCAAGCTCCAACTTATGGATGATCGTTTTGGAATGCAAATTCAACTTTTCCACCATTTCTTTATAGGAAATCAACCCTGCTACAGGAAAATTAAATTTGCTGAAATCCAAGACAAAGGAACCCTTGCCTTTGATTTTATGGATATATCCATTTTGTTCAAGCAACTGTAAGGACTTTCTCACAGTATCCCTGGATATGTCATACTCTTCCATGAAGCTGCTTTCGGAAGGAAGCTTTGAATTTGTCGGAAAGATTCCTTCTTCAATTTTTGAAACGATATCACCATATAGCGATAGATATTTGCTGTTCATTTCATCACCACAATATATTTTTCTTAGTCTGCTAGTTGTCCTTTTTCAACAAATAGACAACCGATTCATAGGGACGGAGGATAAAATCACCTGCAAGTTCTTTCGAATCGATATAGTTTGAGAGCAGGAGCTCCGGGATGTACCCGGATAGGTCAATATCCTTTGGTATTTCGAAGGAGGCTTCTTTTGCATAAAAGTTATTGATGACCAAAAGTTTCTCGTTTTCATAACTGCGTATATAAGCGAACAAAGCCTCATGGTCGCCAAGAATTTCCTGATAGTCCCCATATGCAATGATATCATGTTTCTTACGTAAGAATATAAGTTTTTGGTAATGATGAAAAATGGAATCCTGTTCCAAAAGTGCGTGTTCTGCGTTGATGTTTTTAGCATGATCAGGCACCGCAATCCATGGAGTCCCTTTTGTAAAGCCTGCATGCTCCGTATTTTCCCACTGCATGGGAGTTCGCGAGTTATCACGGGATTTAGCTTGAAGGATTTCAATTATTTCCTTTTCATCCTTGCCTGCCTCTTTTAAGATATTATAATAATTAATCGATTCCACATCCCGGTATTGTCCAATATCATTGAACTTCGGATTGGTCATCCCTATTTCCTCCCCTTGATAAATATAAGGGGTTCCCCTAAGCATATGAATGGCTGTTGCCAGCATCTTGGCAGATTCGTTATGATACTCTTGATCATTCCCGAACCTGGATACAATCCTCGGCTGGTCATGATTGCACCAGAACAGGGCATTCCACCCATTTCCTTCTTGCATCCCATATTGCCAGCTGCTTAAGATTTCCTTTAACTGCTTGAAGTCAAAATCTGCAAGTGACCACTTTTCCCCATTCTTATAATCCACCTTTAAATGATGGAAACTGAATACCATGGACAGCTCCTTTTCAACAGGAGCTGAATATTTGATGCAATGGTCAATGGTCGTCGATGACATTTCCCCTACTGTCAGCACCTCTTCATCCTTCCCGAAAGTTTCTTCATTCATTTCTTTGAGGAATTGATGAATCTTGGGACCGTCTGTATAAAAACATCGGCCATCTCCATCTTTGTCATTTTCATAGATGTCAGGTTTCGAAATAAGATTGATGACATCCAAACGGAATCCTTTGACACCTTTATCCATCCAGAAGTTTACTACATTGAAGATTTCCTGCCTTACTCTGGGATTTTCCCAGTTTAGATCAGCTTGTGTCCGATCGAACAAGTGGAGGAAGTATTCATCATGTTCCGCTACATATTCCCATGCAGGGCCCCCGAATTTCGAAATCCAATTGGTAGGAGGCTCTCCATCTTTCGATTTCTTGAAAATATAATAGTCCTTATATTCTTTATCTCCAGCCAATGCTTTTTGGAACCACTCATGCTCTGTTGATGTATGGTTGAATACCATATCAAGCATGATTTGGATATCCCGCGAATTCGCTTCTTTCACCAATCTTTCGAAATCATTCATCGTTCCAAAAACAGGATCAATGGATGTATAATCGGCTACATCATATCCATTATCATTTTGCGGTGAACGATAAAAAGGGGTGAGCCAAATATAATCCACTCCCAGTTTATTCAGATAATCAAGTTTTTCAATCACACCATTTATGTCCCCGATTCCGTCACCGTTCGAATCCTTAAATGATTTCGGATAAATTTGATAGATGGTACTTTTTTTAAAATCCTTCATTGTGATTCCTCCTCTTCGATCCCCGATGCATCTTTCATTAGTATCGTAAAAAAGAGGGAGAATGCTTCTCCCTCCGCGTTATCAAGCATTTAATTTCGTTGTTTTCGTTCTAGTTTTCAAGTTCATTTTAGGACGTTTGGAGAATGCTATAGTCAAAATGAATGGCACAACGAAAGCAACCAGCATCGCGAGTGCAAACATCCCCATATGCTGCGGCTGGATGGATAGGATACCTGGGATCCCTCCAACACCGATTGAGTTCGCCATTACTCCAGACCCGACTGAAACGATGCCTGCAAAAAGTGAACCGATCATACCGGCTAAGAACGGAAAGCCGTATTTCAAGTTAATGCCGAACATGGCTGGCTCGGTTACACCGAGATAACAAGAAATCGTGGCAGGTATGGAAACCTGCCTTTCCTCCTGGTCCTTTCTGTTGATGTAAATCATTGCCAGCACTGCCGTACCTTGTGCAATATTGGATAATGCGATCATTGGCCATAGGTTTGTACCGCCAAGTTCACTCATAAGCTGAAGATCGATTGCGTTTGTCATGTGATGCAGGCCTGTGATGACAAGCGGTGCATAGGCAAAGCCGAAAACGGCAGCAAATAGCCAGCCAACTGATGAAGTCAATCCGGAATATACAACCGTAGAAATGACAGAACCGATTTTCCAGCCTATAGGCCCCAGAATGGTATGGGCAATGATTACAGTTGGAAGTAACGCGAAAAATGGAACGACGATCATGGAAATGGAATTGTGCACTTTATCTCTCAAGAACCGTTCTAAATACGCCAAGACGAACCCTGCAAGTATCGCTGGTATGACTTGAGCCTGGTAGCCGATCATATCGACCTGAGCAAAACCGAAATCCCAAAAAGGTATATCACTTGCCTTTGTGTTTGCCACTGCATATGCATTAAGAAGCTGTGGGGAAACCAGGGTCAAACCAAGGACGATGCCGAGGATTTGGGTTGTGCCCATTTTCTTCGAGATCGACCATGTAATCCCAACAGGAAGAAAATGAAAAATAGCTTCACCTATCAGCCAAAGGAAGGCGTGTACCCCTGCCCAAAATTGTGAAATATCCACAAGGGTCTTTGTACTGTCATCGAACATTTTAATATCCCCGATAATATTGCGGAATCCAAGAATGAGTCCGCCAACGACTATGGCAGGAATCAGCGGGGTGAAAATATCCGCAAGATGAGCAATCATGCGCTGAAGCCAGCTCATATTCTGTTTTGCTGCATTTTTCACATCTTCTTTTGACGCTTCCTGAAGTCCAGCTATGGAAACGAATTCATTATAAAACGATGATACTTCGTTCCCGATTATGACCTGGAACTGGCCAGCTTGTGTAAAAGTTCCTTTCACAAGCTTAATCGATTCGATATTCGCTACATCCGCCTTGGCGGGATCTTTCAACGCAAAACGCATTCTTGTTGCACAATGCGTAACCGTCGCAATATTTTCTTTCCCTCCGACATGTTGGAGCAAATCCGTTGCTGGTTCTGTGTATTTACCCATTTCACTACTTCCTTTCCCTAGAAAGCAAAATATAGTTGTTTTTATAACCTGTACGTATAGGTTCTGTATACGCTTTCATATTATCCTGTACGTACAGGTTGTGTCAAGAACTTTTTCCCCCACTTTAAAGGAATTGATTATCATGGACTTTCATTTACGATTCTGTTCTTGCTAATTTGGATTTTGATAGTTTTCATATTATCCCGTATTTTAAGACGAGTAGCTGAAAAATTCAGAAATAAGGTATAATGAAGATATAACCTCTCAATTAATATTTTAATGGTTAGAATTAGCAAGGAAAACGGGAGATGAACTTATGTCTGAAACTACTGAATTTCCACTTATATCAGGTAATATTTCTCTGGATTTAGTGAATACGGAACTGGTCAGTCGTGGCAAACGGCAAGATTTATTACTATCAGAACGGGATGTGCTGGACTGGGTTACTGTAATAAAGGGGAATAACTCCTATTTGGATTATCAGTTATCATCAAAAATTAAAGAGAGAATTCAACGAGTATTTGCAAGCATTCTAGAAATGCGTACTATTTTAAGAAAACAATTTGAATTAATAGCAGCTGGGAATCCGATTCCTGATGAGTTTATCGCCTATTTGGAAAAAAAAATCGAAAAATCGCCTTTCACATATAAATTAAGTAATCAAAAACTGGTTCCCATACCTGTTGGAGAAGCGGAAGATATCCTGCAAGCTTATATTGCCTTTGACACATTATCTTTAATTGAAAAAAATAAGCTGTCATCATTAAAGCGATGCTCGAATGATGATTGCGTCCTGTTATTTATCGATGAAAGCGGAAGACGCAAATGGTGTTCAATGAAAATATGCGGGAATAGGAAAAAGGTAGCCAGATTTCAACACCGGAAATCTGATGATGAATGAAGATCTACCTTATTAAGTTTGTCAGAATGTAAACAAATTTGAAGTAAGCTCGTTGCCTGCAGTTTATTCATTATAAAATGGTTCCAGTCAATTTTAGGAATCCGGTCCCTTTCCCCCGACTGTCTGCCAAGCCTCCTCAAAGCGAGCGACTGTGGGGTCTTGGCTAACCAGTCATTCGGCAGGAGTGTCGTGAGTTTCTTCACATCCATTTAGGATTTCATAAAACAGGGATTCGGGTTGAAACTATATTGAACCTCCTCTTGTCAACACACTGAGTTGGCTTTTTTTATGGATTTTTGAACTAACCACTAAAAATTGTTTTGACGGGTTAGTTCATTTCGTGTAAAGTCTAATTATATAAAAAAGGAGGGTTCACTTTGGACCGTATTTCAGCAGCGGGGCATAAAGAAAAACGCTTATTTCATATTCATTATTTATCGAAGATGAAGGGAAAAGGAAGAAGCCCTTTACAGATAAATGTAAAGGACGCAATAACGGGGTTGATTGGGGGATTTCTCACTATATTCGCCTTGATTCTCTTAACAAAAATAACATCAGCAGTGTGGTTAATGGCTCCATTTGGTGCCAGCTGTGTGCTGGCGTTCGGTCTGTGGAACGCACCATTATCACAACCGCGGAATATTATAGGCGGCCATTTTGTTTCAACATTCGTAGGATTAGCTTCCTATCATTTTATTGGCGATGAACCTTGGGCAATCGGCTTGGCTGTCGGATTAGCAATTGCGGTGATGATGCTGACAAAAACGACCCACCCGCCAGCTGGCGCAGACCCGCTAGTAGTCATGCTTGGCCAGTATGGCTGGAGCTATTTATTTACTCCTGTTTTAACTGGTGCTGTGATAATCGTTTTACTGGCATTGTTAATTAATAATTTGCGCAGCAATCGGAGCTATCCAACTTTTTGGATTTGATTGCTTTTTAATGTGTTATTTGCAATGTTTCACTATCATGAAATAATAAACGAGGAACGCTCAGGCTCCTCGTTTTTTTCAGCCATAATTGCTCGTATTCCTGTTAACTTTTCAATAACCTTTATCATCCATCATTTAGTTTGACTTGCGTTTCTGCAACTTCCACACCGTTCACAAGGAGTGATATTCGATGGATCCCCTTGTAATGTCGACGTGTCGTCAGGTCTTTCCAATTGTGAATCCTCACTCTTTCAACTCCTTCACCATCTGAGAAATCCCTATCTGCCAAAAGGAAATTTTTACGGGAAGTTTTCTGATTTGCTTTTACAAAATCGATGGCATACTCGATCCGAAGTTTCACAGAGTTCTTTTCTTGAACTTGAAAACCGAAATGAAGTTCACTTGTTTCCCCAATACAAATCGAATCTGGTTCATTTCTAATAAATGCTTTTGTAATGAAATTCGGATTATTCAATATATCCGTGTATCCAAATAAAGAAAGGACTTCTGGATCTGCTTGACGAACTAAGGTCCTGCATCCCCGTCGAATAATCCAAACCGTGTTGGGTTCCCCGCTTTCATACCAGCGCTTGGCTGTTTCTATTACGGTTTTCGGATGATCTTTGGCAATATCATTCAAGTTATTGGCCACACTTTTGCGAACATATAGGGACGGATCGTTTTTCAGGTTCTCAAGTAATTCCAAGACGGGTGCCGGATCGGATTTGAACATCGGTAAAGATTGGCCCCAAGGTAACCTGGGCCTGCATCCCTCACTAGCCAGTCTGCGGACATGCTCATTATCATGATTGGTCCATTTCTTCATCTTATCGATCATTAAAATGGGATCAAGCAAGATAAAAGCACGAATTGCAAACTCGGAGGATGACCTTGCTGTAAAACGCTCCAACGCATCTAGCGATAAAGGCCAATCTTTCTTATTCAATCCATGTACCTCTACAAAATCCGGGAAAAATAAATATCTAAAACCCTCACAATCCTTATCAAGCCGATACAAAATATCCAAAGCCTCTTGATAATCACTTGGAAGATGCTTTCCAAGAGTAATGGAAATGTGCCTTATTCGTTCTTTTAACTTCCTCTCGTCCCAATGCTCATCAATTACTTCCCCTACAAACGATTCAGTAGAGAAGGACGGATTAACACCCTTTACTTTTTCACCGAATTCACGAATGAACGTTTCATTATATAAATCCTTTAAAGGCTCTGCCATTTCATTCACTTCTTTTCTTCAGGTTAAATTTGCTAATGGATACTCGCACTACCTATCAGCTATCATTTCAAACTATGTTATGCCCGATACAATCATTAAAAAAGGACAGCTTACTTTACAGAACAAGTCTGTCCAAAATCAAGTGAAGTTCATTCAACACTATTTGGAATGGCTGCATATTAGCTGATTCTATAGGAATCTATATACTCTTTCCAATGGATGTAATCTTTGCACCAGAACCCGTTTCCCATAAGTCCATCTTATATCCCCATACAAAATCCCTACAGGAGTTTTCCTTTGTGTATAGTATGATAGTAGTAGCATATAAAGTAAAATATTCCTACCATATTAATGAATTAATCAAACCGACAAAAAGCCCACTCTGAAGAGCAAGGGCCTTCTTCGAGCTTTTATCAAAGAAAAAGGGACAGTCCCACTGAGTTAATACTTTAACACAGTGGGGACTGTCCTAATTGTCTATTAGACATTTTGGTTTTAGCTTTATCTGACCTTTCTACTTATCTATTTAATTGTTTCACTTTTACAGGCTTTTTTTCCTTGCTTAATTTGATGATTTGACCAATAATGCTGATGGCAATTTCTTCAGATGTTTCCGAGTCAATTTCCAATCCGATTGGAGAATGGACCTGCTCCAACTGTTCTTGCGTGACCCCTTCACTTTTTAACTTTTCAAATATGCTTATGACCTTGCGTTTACTGGCTACCATCCCAACATATGCAA
The DNA here is from genome assembly GCF_018613135.1 of Bacillus sp. ISL-57. NCBI lineage: Bacteria > Bacillati > Bacillota > Bacilli > Caryophanales > Bacillaceae > Bacillus > Bacillus sp. ISL-57. The sequence goes on from NZ_JAGGQV010000020.1 coordinate 46,401, forward strand.
TCGGAAATTGCAGTGCCGTTTTTAATACGATATCATCACAATCTTTTGTAACAATTACCACATATGATTTTTCATTTAGGTTGGCTGCGAGCAGAGCCTTTCCAATATCCTCGTTCACAAAAAGGTTTGTCGCATTAGGAAAGCGTTCCTTTGTACAATAACCAACGCGATCATCGACAATGCAATAAGGATATTCGAGGAAATCAGCGAGCTTTGCCAACGCATGGCCTAAATGACCGGCCCCAGCCAGAATGAGTTCAGGCCTGCTTGTATAGACTTCAATAAAGACCCTTAACGTGCCGCCACAATTCATCTGAATTCCGTCTTTTGCATGTTTATTCAATTTATATTCTACGATTTTCGATTGGCCATCTTGGATCGCCTTTACACTATCTTCGATCAGATAGTGTTCAGCCAAACCCCCTCCGACAGTCCCTTCAATGGTTCCATCCCGGTAGACAATCATTTTCCCAACATGCCTGGGAGTCGAGCCCTTTGATTCAATAATCATGGCTAAAGCAAAGGTTTCGTTTTGACGTGTCAGCATGGCCACTTTTTCCATCAGCTGCATAAAAGCTCTCCCCTATCTTTAAGCATTAATTCGGTTGATATTGCTTCATGCTAAGAAAATAACGTAAAAGATGTAACGCGACGGTTTTTCTGTATGCCGCAGTGGAGCGTTGATCGTCGATTGGACTAATTATCTTATCGAAGGCTGCCACAATTTCAGCGATGTCTGCATCGGCTAATGGTATCGTTTTTCCAACCAGCTTCTTCTCAATATCAATGGAACGAACCATCGTAGGTCCGACCGCCCCGAAGGCAAACCGAATGTCATCGATTCGATCTTTGCTCATCCGGGCGAAACCCGCAAACGATACTTTAGCAATGGCATCTGCGTTGCGGTTGCCGACTTTCTCGAAAACGACATGTGAATCTCCTAATACGAACGGAAGGATAATCTCCGTTACTATTTCATTGTGAATGCGTTGAACCTGTCGTGGACCTTGAATGAAATCGCTAATCGCAACCATCCGATCACCATTTACGGAGCGCAACAGAAGCTTTGCATTGTATACATATAATAAAGGAAGCATGTCACCGGCTGGAGAGGCGTTGCATATATTACCGCCTAATGTTCCCCTGTTTCTAATTGCCGGGGCAGCAATTGTTTTAATTGCATTCTTTAAAGCAAAAGGAATCAACGGATTTTCAAGTAATTCACTATAGGTACAGCAGGCCCCGATGTGGAGATCCTTGTGATGTTGATACACCTTCTTTAATTCGGAAAGATGATTAATAAAAACAATCGGTTTAGGGATTTTTGGAGGTACTCCCCTTCTACTTTTGTGAAGAACCATAACATCGGTGCCTCCGGCTATGATTGCACAATCTTCTCTATTCAATTGGCTCAAAGTTTCGTCTAAACGCTCGAAGCGATACGCTGTTATTTTCTCTACCATAAGCCATCACCTTTTTTAGCTGCTAGGTTAATCGCGTCAACAATCATATTGTAGCCCGTACATCGGCACAAATTTCCGGAGATGCCCTCACGAATTTCAGCCTCTGAAGGATGAGGGTTTTCAGATAACAAAGCTGCACTTGCCATAATCATTCCCGGTATGCAATAGCCGCATTGCACTCCCCCGGCTATGGAATAGCTTTCATCTAAAATTTTAAATTGTTTCGTTTCAATGATGCCTTCGATCGTTTGAATATCGGCACCAGCAATCGAGCCAATTGGAATAAGGCAGCTGTTTTGCAGGAGGTTATTCACAAAAACACTGCAGGCTCCGCACTCCCCTTCACCACAGCCTTCCTTTGTTCCGATTAACTCAAACTCATCTCTTAATAAATCTAGTAATCTTGCTGTAGCAGGGGCGTCAGTTTCTACCGTTCTTCCATTTAGTGTGAATGTAATCAACCCTCTTACCTTCTTTCATCCAAAGACTTTCAATAATGACTTCCGGTGTAATCGGAATTTTCTGAAAAGAAGTGTGCAGGGCATCCTCAATCGCAGCTTGGACTGCTGGAGCGCCTCCGATTAAAGTCAATTCACCTGCGCCCTTCGCCCCATATGGACCATCAGCATAGGGGTTATCAAAGACCTTGCTTTCAATTGAAACAATATCCAATGAAGTCGGCGGTCCATAATCCGATATGCTTTTTTGTTGAATTCTACCTTGTTTTGACGTCATCTTTTCCAGATAACCGTATGCTAGCCCTTGAGCCAAACCACCGTCAATTTGGCCTTTCATGATCCGTTCATCGATGACCTTCCCAACTTCATAATTGCCGTATACTTTTTCTAACTTTAAATTACCTGTTAACGTATCAACTTCTACTTCAACGATATTAACGCCCCATGAATAAGCCGGGTACGCATCTCCAGTAAAGGTTTTCTCATCCCAAGGAATCATTTCACGGTGAACATAGTGCTCAACCACTTCCTGTTCCACCCCTGTTTGCCACTGATTCTTAAGCTTTTTTGCGGCCATTTCCAGCAATTTTCCGACAATCATCGTCGTCCTGGAAGCTACGGTCGGACCCGAGTCGGGAACCTCTTTTGTGTCGGGATAAGGGTACAAAATATCTTCGAACGGGAGGTTAAGTTCTTTGGCGACAATTTTACACAATGTCGTCAAAATACCTTGTCCCATATCAGAGTTTGAGATTTTTAGTGATACCTGGTCGTCCTTTGATTTAACCAATTTCACCTTGGCTTTAATATGATCTCTTTCGCCACTGCCAGTAAATCCACAGCCGTGGAGGAACAGCGAAGTTCCTATGCCTTTTTTATAGCGCTGATTTTGTTGATTTAAGCGCTGAAAGTCTTCTTTTTTCTTGTTGTATTCTGACACGTTGAGTGCGTCCTCAATCATATCTTCCACTAATATCGGGTCGCGGAATTTACCTTTGGTGATGGTGGGATCTCCTTGTTTGACGAGGTATTTTCGTTTATAATCAAGCGGGTCGATTTTTGCCAGTTTACTAAGATGTCCAATATGACTTTCGATTCCGGCAAAGCTTTGAGGAGCACCAAAGCCTCTGAAGGCGCCGTTCGGAACGGTATTGGTTTTTAAGACATAGCCTTTTGCATGAAAATGCGGAATTTTATAAACACCGGCACTGTTTAATAATGCGCGCTGCAGCACGACAGAGCTCAATCCAACATTTGCCCCTCCGTCGAGAAAGATGTCAACACACATGCTTAAAATATTTCCTTCCTTATCAAGGGCCGTCCGATATTTGAGTTTGGCCGGATGCCTTTTCGTCGTTACCAGCATATCCTCAGAACGGTCGAACACGAGCATTACCGATTTTTTGACTGCTCTTGCGGCAACTGCCACGTGACAAGCCATCATAGAAGGATAATCTTCTTTGCCGCCAAAACCTCCGCCGGTAGGACTTTGAACAACCCTGACTTCATCGTCACCACAGGCTAATGCGCTTAGCAATGCATTTTTTATATAATAAAGACATTGCATCGATCCCTGGACGACAATTTCATCATCCTTATAAACGGCGAGCATCCCCTGCGGCTCAAGATACACATGCTCCTGATAACCCGTATCATATTCTTCTTCGATGATTTGATGGGCTCCCTGCTCGATAGCTGAAATGTTTTCTAAGCTTTCCCCAAATTCATAGCTTGCCATAACTAAGGATACTGATTTTTGCTTGATCGCTTCGTCCAATGTATAGATAGCCTGATGTTCTTCAAATTCAACCTTCACTTCATTTAACAAACTGTACAGGATATCCAGGTCTTTGCCCGTAAGCATGAGAATTGGCTCACCAATATAATTGACCCACTCATTGGCAAAAATGGGCTGATCTTCTTTGATGATTTTGACATAATTCGGTCCGGGGATATGCTCTGCTCCAACAGCTTCATACCCTTCCGGAAGGTTAGGTAATTGAATCGATATTATTTTTCCATAAGCAATTGGCGATCGATACAAAACACCATAAACCATATTTTCCACTTTTACGTCACTAATATAGGGCAACTGGCCAGATACTTTACCTTTATGATCCTTTTTGGGCACTGAGGTGCTTATGTCTTTGAGATTCATTGCAACAACACCCTTCGACTCATTTTTTAATGGGACATATTCTGAATAGAAACCCTTCCAATGATTTTATCAATGAGAATGATCTTTTATGATTCATTTCTAATCAAGATTTTGGTAGTTTTATTTCTTTTTTCTTTTTACTTCGAGAAATTTAAAGTATTATCATAATCAATGGCTTTTTGGTAATCCTCCGGTGTATCAACATCCATTAATACCCCCGCATCATCTACATTCATGTACTCCTTTTCGTAACCGCCCAGGACCACACGCAAATTACTTTCTGGATTGGTTTCGAGAATTTTCTGTTTCACTTCGCTTGATAATTTAATGGGATGGCCGCCTTTATAGTCAAAGCTGGGAATAACCACGTTTCCTTTGTGTTTTGCAAGTAGCTGAACAGTCTCTTTTTTTACAAGCGGACAATCGCCGGGTGTTATAAAGAAGGTTGGGGAATTTACTTCATTACAGCCCTTTTGAATGGAATGAAACATTCCCTGGTTAAAGTTTTCATTATAAACAAACTTAATCTGAAATGAATAGGCATTTTCACTGATGATTTTGGCAATTTCCTCTTGGATGATTTCTGCTTGAAATCCAGCTACGACGATGACCCTGCTGCATAATCCTTCAAATTTAGAGATCGTCTGCTCCAATACGCTCATTTGCCCCATCGGCAAAGTCATTTTAAATGCATTCGCTCGGCTGGAATATCCAGCAGCTAGTACGATCGCTTCCATATTCGTCACCCTCTACCTATCATTTTTCTTAAATCTCACAATAAAATCACAAGCGAGGAAGGATTTGCTGTATGGACTATTAAGAGAACATTGTGTTTTTTCTTTATATGCGTAAAAGCCTCATTATATTACTCATTAACCGACTTGATACTATTTTTAAATTAACAATAGATATAAAGAGACTATACATAGTCCTTATTTTAAGAGAATGAGTGTCAGTATTAACCCAGGTTTAATCGAAGAAGCTAAAATTATCGAATTATCAGAGAACGATAATTTTTTTTTAGAATATAAAGAAGCCTTTGCTCTAATGAGCAAAGGCTTCAGTATGTAGACAAACTGGAGTGGGGACCTCTTTACGGAGGTCCCCATTAATGAAGGCAAGTTTTTTTGTTCAAAGGTACAATTCATTACGGTATATCATATCCCATCGAGCTTGTTAATATGTTAAACCATTGCTCTTTTTCCATGCTTAAGTTTAGTGAATCAATGGCGCTGTCCAACCGTTCTTTCTTACCGGATCCAATGATTGGAATGATTTTTGCGGGATGCCTCAACAGCCAGGCATACATCACTTCATCTATTCCGTTAGCCCCGATTTCTTCTTTTACGGTTTCTAATGTTTTTCTTAAGCGGACAGCCTTTTCGTTCGATTCCTCAAAGATGCTGCCTCCTGCTAGCGGTGACCATGCCATAGGAGCAACGCCCTTTTCCTGACATAAGTTCAAGGTTCCGTCTTCGAAGTTTTCAAGATTATATGCCGAAAGCTCCAGCTGATTCGTCACAAGCGGATAGTCTAGATAAGATTGAAGCATATCCCATTGCGGTTTTTTGAAGTTCGATACCCCAAAGTTTCGGACCTTTCCTGATTCCTTTAATTGATTAAACGCCTCAGCCATATCCGCCGGGTCCATCAGGGGATCCGGACGATGAATAAGTAATAAATCAATATAATCCGTTTTAAGATTCATAAGGGATTGTTCAACAGACTTTATGATATGGGTTTTACTAGTATCGTAATGGTGACTTTTATGGGAAGGACGGTTTTCTGATTGAAGAACGATGCCACATTTCGTAACGATCTCCATTTTATCGCGTAATGAAGGCTTTAATGAAAGTGCGTTCCCAAAAATCTCCTCACACGTATAGCTTCCATATATATCGGCGTGATCATATGTAGTGACGCCCCGATCCATTCCGTGTTCAATAAGTGATAGGATATCCTCGGCAGAAAATCTCCAATCTGCCAATCTCCACATACCGTGTACAATGCGTGAAAGACTAAGATCTTCAGTTAGATTGACTCTTTGCATGTTTTTCTCCCCTTTTATAAAATGATTGCGCTTGCTAATTTGTTGTTTGTTTTTCTATCATGATACCCTTCGTTAATCAGTGACAGTATCTATTGCTACCGCCATGAACCTTAGTATAATTTAAATTTTCGGAGAATCCTAATATTGAGTGACCCTTATCTGCCATATTCATTTAACGTAGGTTCATGCAGGAGGATTTCTCCGCCTTCTCGTTGAAGTTCACACGTTATGTACATAAGAAAAAGGCTGCCGCAGCAACCTCCTGAATATTGTTAGTTCTTTTGTGTTTTCTTGTGTAATTCCACGATTTCTATCGCTAAATCTTTTGTTGTCATGGAAGTCATCAAGTGATCTTGAGCATGGATCAAGAGCATTGGAATATCGAATTTCTCACCATTCACTTCTTGTTGAATCAATGCGGTTTGGATTTTATGTGCAGCAACAAACTCATGTTCCGCTTCCTTTAATTTATCCTGGGCATCGCTTGATTTACCTTGTTTTTGCAAGGCGATGGCCTCCATTGCAGAACTGCGGGCATTCCCGCTATGGAGAATTAATTGAAATGATAATTCTGATAGATCCTCTTTTGTTTTCGTCATTTTACCACTCCTTTTGATAGTATGTTATTTTGAAATTAATTGGAGGGCCGTACGCAATACTTCCTTGCCATTACATGTTCCATAATGCATTGGATTTATCGTATCTACAGGTATTCCTTTTTCATTCCCTATTTTCTTTATATCATTAAGCTGATACCGAACTTGAGGGCCTAAAAGAATAACATCCACCTCATTTATATGGTTTCTTACTTCCATAGTGGGAACAGCCTGGATTTTCACGCTCAATCCTTCTTCCACCGCCGCTTTCTCCATCTTATTAACCAAAAGACTAGTGGACATACCTGCAGAACAGCATAATAAAATATTCATCATTATTCCTCCTTATAAATTAGGGTCATGTTATTTAATCAATCTAAATGTGCCCCATGGTTTAATATAATCCAGTAAAAAAAGTTCCTCTTTTACAACATGGGCGACTGCATTTTTACGTTCATCCAATGGCATGTCCCTTAAGATGACTTGAAGTTCGCCTTTGTATTTTCCAAAAGAATCATTGCCGATGAAAACGGCCCCTTTGCGCTGTGGGATACTTTCACGGACTGCAAAATCTTCATTTGCATATTTTTTTCGGACCTCCACTGAACGGACCATATACTCGCTGATATCACCACGGCGAAGGTGTAATTCATCCAGCACAACTTTTTGCTCAATTGGTGACGCATCCGAATGAAGTTCCACTTTCAACTCGATCAAGTCACGCTGTAAGGCCCCCAGCATTCTTAGTTCCTCTTCACTCGCGTAAGCATTCCCAATGATGACATCATCAATTAAACCCGTTGCCCATAGATGCTTGGCTTGTACATCAATTGAAAGTTCACGGTGCTGTTCTAATGTGCATAATCCATCATTTATACTCCATGGACCTATATCACCGGTTTGTGAAGTAACGAATGCAGCTGTACGAATGCCATGTTCTTTAAACCTTTTACTGCAGGAGATGAAGAAGTCATAAGGAAGACCTGTGAATTTTTGGGGATAGAAATTATGACAGCCAATGATTTGATTTTTATTCCCCTGATGCGTCAGAATGTTCGATAAATAATCGACATCATTACTCATATTCAATTCGATTTTCAATCCAAAAGGATTATATGTCATTTTAGCTTCTTTCAAGCCATCGAATCCAAGATCAAGACGAACGCCGTCAGCTCCCATTTCTGCGAAAAAACTTAAATCATCATAGCTAATATTAAACTTATCGAAAACAGCTGGAGCAACATCAAGTATGACTTCCATATGCAGCGCTTTCGCATAGGAAATAATATTTTTATATTCATCCATGACAATTTCATAAGGTTTTGAAACCGATAATAAACAGGTGAAAATTCGTTCAAAACCATAACTATGGGCAAGTTTAATATATTGCTTGTCTTTATCCGGTGTAGATTGTTCCGGATAAATTGAAATACCTAATCTTCTCATAAGCTATCATTCACTCCTTTTCTACTATCTTTCCATTGAGCCCGCTTAGTTTGTAATCCCATTAAATAGTCACGATAGCGGGAGGATACCATTACAGAACAAATAATCGTTGGTACAATGACTATCAAATAATAAGTCGATCCCATTGCGGTAAACAGAAAGATAGAAAAGCTAATGATTAAAATAGACAGGCCAACCGATTTCCAGGGTGTTAAACTTTCACCTAGCCGAGTACGGGAAAAAATGATTTGCGACCCGACAAATGATAGAATGGCGAATATTATTTCAAGCATATTTAATGCCCGCTTTCTTTTCTTCCGGTCCAGCTTCTATTTTATTTTCATCACGTAGATGCTGCTTCTCGAACATCTTGAAAAATGGAAAATAGATCATTAATGAGATGACAAAATTCAATAAAACGAGAACCCCGGCCATGATTGTCCAATTTGTACTGATGACAGCTGCAATTGGACTAAAGACCGTAAACGGCAGTTTAGCCATTATCATCGGTATTAACCCTAATTGAAAGAAGGTATAAGAAACGATGACATTTACCAAAGGGGCAACGATGAATGGAACCATTAAAATGGGGTTCATGACAATCGGCGCTCCAAAAATGATAGGTTCGTTAATATTAAAAATCCCTGGAACAAAGGACAGTTTACCCAGCTCTTTCAAATACTTAGATTTTGAAAATAAGAATAGTACAACAAGTGATAAAGTCGATCCCGCCCCGCCAATCCACACAAACCATTGAATGAATTGTTCGGTAAATAAATTGGGCAAATTCGCTGCATTACCCGTTCTTGCAAATGCATCCATATTTTCGAGAATCGCCGAATCCCACATTGGCCGTATGATCGGACCCAATATTGCCGGTCCATGAATACCCAGCGACCAAAAGAAAACGATGAGAAAGACTGTTAGCAAACCACCTATTAAACTATTACCAACCAATAAATTTTTGAGAGGTGACACCAAAGTAGTGATGATCGAGTTAATGTCAAAGCCCAAACCATAACGAATGCCCCAGAAAAGAAGGACCACGACCAATGTTGGAATCAGGGCTGCAAAGGAATTCGACACCATTGGCGGAACACTATCAGGTAATTTGATTTTTATATCGCGCTTAATGAGAAAATGATAAATTTCTACGGAGATCAAGGATGTTACGATTGCTCCGAATAATGAAGCTGCGCTTAAAGAGCTGATAGGTAACCAGCGACCCGCTTCTATTACTCCTGGAACGGACTCCATGACTTGGGTAGGCACAACACATGTAATCAGAAAAGCTAAGACTGATAGAAGGCCTGCACTGAGCTGATCTAATTTATAATGTCCTGCAAGCGCTGACCCCACCCCAAAAGCCGCATATAAAGCCATTGCTCCGACCGTAAACCGAAACGGAACATCCAAAGCGGCACGATAAGGCGCAATCCATTCGTCATACCCACTGATTGGAAAATTCAACAAAATAACAAAGAATGATCCAATGATCGTCAGTGGAAGTGTTGCCAGAACACCGTGCCTGATTGCCAGCAGATGTCTTTGTGAACCAATTTTGTTTGCGACTGGAAGCACTTTCATTTCGAGTATCCCCATAAAATTATTCAATAACTTTTCCCCCTTTTGATTAAAATTCTGAAAAAACAAACAATTGCAATAAATAAACATTATAACGTTATATTCATTATGTCAATATGTTTATTAAAAATATGGTTTGTGTTATAAACTTTGAAATCCAAGAATACATAGTGCAGTTATCTATCTTCATTTAGTAAAAGAGGTATAAACCCCCAAGAGCACAAAAAAAGAAAGCAGGAAATTGATCACTGTCAATTTCCTGCTTTCTTTATTGATATCACTTTTCAATTCCAAATTGAGGAGCCAAAATGAACCACAGGCAAACACTTTTCCTAACACTATATTTGTTTAACCTCAATGAAAGGTATATGATAGATTAAAAGACTGAAGGTGGAACGGCCTATCAATTCTGAAACGAGAAAACCAATAAACATTACCCTCAATCCATATTTGACTAATAGACTCACTAATTTGGCTGAAGAAAGAGGCATCCCCATCGAAAGACTGATGGATAAAGCGGTGGACTTGCTGCTTGAATACATGGAAGATAATGATACCGTTAATCAGGTGAAATACAGTAATAACGAAGCGATTGAAAAGAATAATGAATTGATTGCAAAAAGCAGAGAGTTCATCAATAAAAAACAAGCACATAACCCCTAGGTAAAATACTTGTTTCAAATTATTACCCATTCGCTTTCTTCTCCTTGATGACCTGCCAACGCAGGCATACATTATTCGTTCAAGTCCCACTGCGGATTCCAAACGACTTCCCAAAGGTGTCCATCAGGGTCTTGAAAGTGTGCAGAGTATCCTCCCCAGAAAGTGTCATGTGCCGGGTCGGCTATGATCGCCCCAGCATTTTTGGCTTTTTCCAGCACAATATTCACTTCTTCTTTACTTCCTACATTGTGACCAAGGGTAAATTCAGAAGGACTTGCCGGAGACAAAGGAACCTTGGCCTCATGAGCTATATCCTTTCGATTCCATATGGCAAGCTTCAGGCCTTCTTGCATGTCGAAAAAGGCAACGGCTCCTTGCTCAAATTCTTTGCCCACTATTCCTTCTGTTTGAAATCCCAGGCCCTCCCGATAAAATTGCAGCGATTTTTCCAAATCATCCACACCTAATGTAATGACAGTAATACGCGGTTTCATGATTGTCCCCCTCTTACTTACTTTCTCCTTCTAAATTTCATTTATTTTATCTAATTGAATGCCAACAAGAAAAGTCCCTCCCCATCAAGTTGGTTAATTTTAACATCACCCATCTTTTTTTTCATTATTTTTCACTAATCAACTTATTGGTATTTTAAAGTGTAAAATATCTCTCCACTTTAACCGCTCTTAATCCAAGAAAAGGCCCCTCTCGAGAGAAGGGCCTTTAATGGATTGCAATTATCCTTCAAGCTCTTTTTTCTGGTTCAAGAGTTGGAGATATACCCTATCCAATTCCGCTTTTTCCTCTTCCTTCACAACACTGGACAGTTTCCCAAGTGTCTCGACCATTTGCACTTCAATCATAAGAAGTTCAGCCTGTTTATCTTGATGATCATCCTTGCTTGTTGCCGTTTTAGTTGCTTCCTGATTGATGGCAATTACTCTCGAAGGTTCATTTTCAAATGAAAGTGAATGTGTTGCAAGCGATTGGATCAATGAACGATCATGAGTCACAAAAACGATCGTTCCTGGATATGCTTTTAACACTTCGGTTAAAGCCTCTTTAGTATGAATATCCAGGTAATTTGTAGGTTCATCCAAAACCAGTACATTATAGTTTCCCAAAAAAACTTTGGCTAGGGAAGCCCTGACTTTTTCCCCACCGCTTAAAAGTGATACTTGTTTGTGAACGTCATTTCCTTTAAAAGCTAATCGTGATAATAGTGTACGAATAAAGGCTTGATTGTAGGGACTGTCCTCCAATATATTTTCGAGAACCGTTTTATTTTCATTTAAATTTTCTTGTTGTTGGGCAAAAAATCCAATCTTTGCTGGCATCGCGACATATAAATCTGGGTGCCTTTCCACTATCTTTTTCAATAATGTCGTTTTTCCTGAACCATTTTGACCATTGATCGCGAGTCTGCAAGCTAAGGGGACATCTCCGAAAATATGTTGTTTCAGCACCCGTGACCCGACTTTCAGGGAACAGCCATTAAATCGAATGACCCTTTTGCTATGCAAAGATGGAAATTCTGAAATATCAAAGATGATGGGGGGATCTTCCCTCGGTTTTTCTTTTTTTGCTAATTTTTCGATTCGAGTTTCGATCGCTTCAGCAGAACGGTTCAATTTCGCCTTCTGTTTCCCGGAGCTCCGTTTATGCAGCCTTGCTTCTGAATTACCCATTCGTTTAGGGGCTTTCCTAATTGAATCGGATTTGGCTTGGAGGTTTTGTGCAGCCTGTTTCAACCGGTTCTTTTCGCGGGTATACTCTTCATATTGCTTATTTTCATTTTTTGTTTTTGCCTGCTTTTGTTCTATATACGCTTCGTAATTCCCTTCATATACCGTTACCTTGCCTTGCTCAACTTCCCATATTGTTGTACATAGATGATTCAAGAATGCTTTATCATGTGAAGTAAGCAAAATAGCGCCATTAAAAGATTTTAAATCCTTTTCCAATTGTTCAATTCCGGATATATCCAAATGGCTGGTAGGTTCATCCGCTATCAATACATCCGCATTGGAAGAAAGGGCTGCGGCGATTTTTCTTCGGGTTCGTTCACCGCCGCTTATGATTTCTTGATTCTCATCGGGCAGTTTCCATATGCTCGTTAATACCCCGCTTATTTCTTGTTCAGTTTCTTCCATCTGCGGGATATAGCTGACTGTTCCATAGCTCTCGATATGACCGGAATCGGGTTCCCTCACTCCCGCTAGTATAGAAAGCAGGGTCGTTTTACCCTCTCCATTCCTGCCAACCAAACCAACACGGTCATGACTGTAAAGATGAAGTGTATCAACAGAAAGAACTTCACGGCTTCCGTAGCTTTTCTTTAAATCATTCGCTTTTAAAAATAACATAAAAAAATCCCCCTCCATTTTTCTAGAGAGAGATCGCCTGTTACTAAATTAATATACATAAACCAAATATACCTCATCTGATTGGATATCAGAAAAAGTAGTTGTATATGAATTAGTACCTATAAACGAACAGACGAATCCCATCTCTAAACATAATCATTAAAAATCTCACATGGGTATCTAAAAAGATTCTTGTTCAAATGAAAAAATGAATTCACTTTACTTACCGATAAATTCGGTAAGCAAACAAAGTGACGGCTTATTTGCATTGAACATATCTAACCGATTACACCCATTGAAATTGATTCAAGATTTACTGTTTATTTGATAAGATTACTGCTTCATTTTATAAGGTACCTTTTCCTTCCAATGTAATGAATCAATGATTGCATATTATTCATATGTTTGTAAAGCAGATTTATACCTTTTTTGTTCATTCATAATGAAAGAGAGGGTTAATTGGGCTCTACATGGACATGAACATCATACACTCCATGTTCTTTCATCATCACTTTTTCTACATGAGTCGCTATATCATGTGCTTCTTTAATATCCAAGGTGGAATTGACAAGGATCACAACATCAATCACTTCATTGTTCCCGTAATTTCTTCCTTTAATTTCTTTTATCCCCTTGACTCCATCCACATTTGTAATTACATCCTTATATAGATGAATTTTATTTTCATCAAAACCGTCAGAAAGTTCATGCGAGGCTTGACTGAATATGTCCCAGGCTGTTTTGCATATTAATAATCCAACAATGATGGCAGTAAGGGGATCAAGCCAAGGCATGTTTAATTGGGAGCCGAAAATCCCTATAGCTGTTCCTATACTTACCCAAGCATCGGAAATATTATCTTTCGAAGCTGCCATAACGGCTTTACTGTTAATTTTCATAGCAAGCTTTTTATTATATCGGTATACAAAATACATGGCTATTGCTGATAAAACACCTACATACCCGGCAATAATGTCAGGTGATTCCTTTCCACCTTTAAGCATGGAAGCAACAGCATCTATCAATACTTGTACACCAACAGCAAACATGATGAATGAAGCTACCATTGATGCAATCGTTTCACTCTTCCAATGACCATAACCATGATCTTTATCGGGGGGTCTTTGAGCTAGCCTTAAACCGATCAGTACGGCAATTGACGCGATAATATCAGTCGTGTTGTTCAACCCATCCGCTTTTAAAGCCGCTGAGTCGCTTATGTATCCGATAGCCAGCTTCATGATTGATAGACAAATATAAGCAATAATACTGATGATTGCACCACGTTCGCCTAATTTGAGGTCATTATATTTTTGTTCTTCCATTCAACTTCCCCCCACAATTAAGTACCTGAATATAATATCAACTTAAAAATGGGTGGGTCTATAGCAACCTTTTTGTATCTCTTTATATAAGTAAGTGATAGGTAACTATGTTGCATAAGGCAAACTGTCTGAAAAGAATGATATTGATGAGTCCCTGATTAAAATCCCCAGATGTCATCACCGCAAAATAACTTCATTCAAATGAGATTCATATGCATTTTCGACTGTAAAACTAAATAAAGTTCCGCTTTCATTGGATTCCAAATTATATTTTATATGTAGTGTCTTATCTATATCCTCAATTATTTTTAAGCCAAGTCCCTTACTTTTACTTTCGATATCAAAACCAATTCCATTATCCTTGATACTGACCACATTATTTTCAATGGTTATCACAAGTTTATCAGCCTTCGAATGGTTTAAGACATTTTGGAAGACGTTATCGAATAACCTTTGCAGCCACAAGTCATTACTCATCCATTCCAACTCTCCAATTAAAGGATGATATATTAATTCAATACCATGCATGTTATACAAATAGCCCCATTTTTTAACCATCATTTCTAATAAAGCCTGCATATTCACTTTATCATTCAAGATATAGGAATTATCGAGCGTATCTGTGGATTGAATATTATATTCATTTGTTAATTCGGAAATATAATTTATTTGTTGATATAGTGATTGTAATAGTGGAGCTTGTTCCGTATATTGGCCTTCTAAATAAAATAATTGTAATCTTACTGCTGTTAAAGGTGTATTGATGTCATGCCTTAATTTATTCAAGAGTTCCTTTTTCATTTCCTCTTGTTGCTTTAGTTCCAATTCCCGATAGGTCGTTCTTTCAATTAGTAAGTTCACCGATTCAGTTAATTCCCCAATTTCATCTTTGCTATTAACCTCTAACTTATTCGGAATCTCCTCATCACTAGCTAAATTCCTGATGGTTTCATTCAATATATTTATTTTATTCAATAGCGAGTTAATAGATTTGGAAAATAAGAAGGCTAACAATAATAGTGATAAAATGAATACTCCCAGCATTGTAGGATATGCAAAAGATTCATGAAAAGGAATGTCACTATTATTGGATTTAAAGGCCATATCATAAATTAGTGACATAAGGATACTGATCATCAGCAATATAAATGGCACGCTTATAACGGCAATAAATAACAATAGCCGGTATTTTTTCTTTAACTTCATTTCTTTATATAGGTATTCAATCTATACCCTTCTCCATATATATTTTGGATGATTTCACCTGTGTTATCATTGATTTTAGTTCTAACTTTTTTTATATGTACATTCATGATATTTTGATTCCTATCTTCGAGCTGCCATAAATATTCAAAGAAATGTTCTTTCGTTAAAATCCGATCCCTATTTTCATATAAATAGAAAAAAATTTTACGCTCTATCGCAGTAAAAACCACTTCATTATGCAAGTCATTATTGAATACCTTCTTATGTTCGGCATCAATATATAAATGTTTGATTTGTGCGAAAGTACCATATTGATTTTCCAGCAACTTCTCCATTCTTAGTAATAGCTCCCTGGGATCAAAAGGCTTAGTCATATAATCCTCACCAATTTTCAAACCTTGAAGTTTGCTATCCATATCATTTCGGGCAGATAGAAAAATGACTGGAATATTCAATCCTAGACTTTTTAGTTTCTTTAATTTGATAGCCATCATCTCCTGGCAGCATAACGTCCATAATGACTAAATCGATATCATGGATGATATCGATAATATCTTTTCCTTCTTTCACCCAACGTACATTGTATTCTTCGCGTTGCAAAATTTTTTTCAGTAAATCACCAATCATCCAATCATCTTCAACAATTAAAATATTATATCTTTTCATCACATAGCCTTTCTTTATTCATTTGATAAATTCCATGGAAAGATCATATATTTCATCGGGCGCGTATAAATAAATGCTGTGCGTCCCTTTCAGTTTTATTACATCCGCTTTTATTAGTTTTTCTGCAAAAACCTCATAATCTTCGTTTTTTTGTTTTGTATATTTTGAATTTTCATTTTCATCGGCTATCGCATCTAAAAATAAAATGGGTGTATCTTTTGGTATTGGCAAGTTAACTGATTTTTCACCATTATTGTAACTCTGTAAAAGTTCTTGCTCCATATCATCATTAAAAAACTGTTTATAAGATAGTGTTTTATACATTTCCTTCTCATGGTCAGTCAAAAATGATTGCCGGATCACTTCGGGATTATAAACAGCAGAAGGTACAAGACGGTGCAAACCCATTTTCGTTAAAAGATTCACTCCTCTTACTGTCAATGAATCAATCATGCCCATTTTATGAGTCACATATTGGTGCGGTAAACCAATATCCAAAGCAATAAATCCCTTTACTTCACTAGGGTATTTTTGTGCCCAGTAAATAGCCTCAATACCTGATATCGAGTGTGGAACCAAAATATAAGGAGGTTTATTTCCACTTTCCATTAACGATTTCCTGCTTTGTTCCAATATTGTATCGATATCCCTATCATCATGAAAAACATCACTGTATCCATATCCAGCTCTTTCAATGACTGCAATCTTATTTTCTTTTGCAAACTTACTATATAATCCTTTCAATTCATAAACAGGAGCAGCAATTCCGGAACCGGACATAAAAACGTAAGTATCCTCACCGCTGCCTTCCGTATATACATTAATTTCTTTTTCATTAAAATCAACGGGTGTTCCTTCACTAATTAATGATGATTCCTTTCCCTTTTGATAATTATGGTAAATAAAAACAGCTATCGTTACAAATAAGATGATAGCAAAGAAGGTAAAAAATATATTCTTTGATACTTTTACTATTTTTCTCATATAGAAAACTCCTTTCAAGTTATACTGAAAGGATATATGTTAAAAATAAATTTCTAATAAATTTTCTTTGTATATTTTCACTAAGAAAAGTTTAACTTTCAATGTCCAATGAATTTCATTAGGAAAAGGCCGCGCCAAAGCAGCCCTAACTACCATATTCCTACGCATAAATAATATTATATGTGGGTTTAAGCACTCCGTTTGGATATTGTTTCATTTCAACTAAATCCAATTTTAGACTTGGCTTAAGACTGCCGAAAAGAGGGATGCCTTCTCCGATTATGACTGGATTCACTTTTAGCACCAATTGATCAATGAGTTTATGTTTCAATAACGTTCCAGCCAACTCTCCGCCCCCGCAAAGCCATAGCTTTCCGTCACTTTGCCGCTTGAGGTTTTCAATAAACGCAACGGCGTCACCTTCGATAAGTTCTACCTCCTCATTCGATTCAAACTGAAGGGAGTTCGAAAATATATAATGTTTCAAACCCTTATAACCTGGTTCACCCGGTTTGGCTCCGAATTGAAATCCAAATTCATATGTTTTACTACCCATCAACACCGCTTCATAATGCTGAATATCGGATAAAAAGTCCGGGACATGCTCTCCTTCAAATAAGAAAAAAGAATGATTGATATCCCCTTCCAACATTGCTTGGTCGGCAATGAAATTATCCAGTGAAACTGCTACATGATATACCAATTCTGCCACTTAGCATCCCTCCAAAATTGATTACACATTTTACGCGAACAAAGAGTATGCCATAACCGATTGTAAAAGGTATCAGATAGCCATATCGATTATTCTTTTGATATGGTCTTCATTTGTTTCGACACCCAATTGAGTACATAAGCATTCATTTAGTCTGAGGAATTCCGGAATCATACGTCTCAGCATCTTAATAATTTCATTTGAATTACGGCCACAATCCCAACTTTCCAACAGGAATAATTGCTTTCCAGCTAATTTACTTCTACTGCCCTCGATTTTTGTCCATGCTCCATAGGGGACATCCATATGCTCTTCCATTTCCATATACCAACCAGACACAATCAGCCAACGTATCCTATCAAGATTGGACAGTGCATATAACATTTCTCTTCTCATAACGGCCCTGTAGGTTTCATGGACAAAAGCAAGCAGCTTTCCTCTCCAATGCTCAACTTCATCGGGTGTAGGTTTATACACTTTCTTTGCCGATTCCTTAATAACAGGACTGATAATATTAATAGGATCATAGATTACTTCTACCTCTTTTAACCAGATGGAGGGAACAATTTCATCAGGTGCATGATACCAGCTATCCACTTTCACAAAGGTATTATAATGGGTGACGACATACGGTGAATGAGGATTGCAGTCTTCGTGAAATGAAACATCTCCCCAATTATTGGCTCGATCCCTTTTTCCCTTTAAAAATTCTGCTTTACGTTTTGGAATTACAATGGTGTGCAAATCTATATCGGAGTAGTGATCATCGTTTCCTTTTGCTATTGAACCAGCTATGTAAATAGCCAAAACATCAGGATCTGCCGTTAAATCTTTTAATGCTTTTTCCAAAATAATATCGCGTTGTTTCGGTAAAAATGCATCTCTTTCTATATGTTTGCTAACGAATCCCGCACACAAGACCATCTCCTTTTTTTGTAAAGCCGTCAAAGTAATATATATTCGTTAATTAGAATAAAATCCCTTTAGCAGTATCCCGTTTCATATATATACTGCTTCTCACCGCATTGTTTTCTTTGCTGAGTACCCGCTTTACCAGGCATCTATCCAAACATTTTCCGATATGATATTATTTTGAATATTAAGTTAAAAGGAGGCGTCATTTCATGTTTTTTGCAAATACCCCCGAACCGCCCTATTACGCTTGCATTTTCACTTCCCAAAGAAGCGATAAGGATGCCGCAAGCTATAATTCAACCGCTGAATTCATGGATGAACTTGCCGCTCAACAAGATGGTTATTTAGGAATCGAAAGCGTGAGAGATCAAAACGGGTTAGGAATTACCGTATCCTATTGGAAGTCCTTGGATGCCATAAAGCTTTGGAAGGAAAATGCCGCTCACAAAAAGGCACAAGAAAAAGGTATGAAAGATTGGTACTCGTCATACACTACCCGAATTTGTAAGGTTGAAAAAGATCATACAAGCAAATAATGACTAGTTTTAAAAACGTTCTAACCGCAAGTGACTTTGGAATCTGCCAGTTACTCTCCAGGAGTAAGGGTAAATATCATTAATCTAATAAGTGTTTCATAAAACAGTAAAAACCCATAATGGAAACGAGTTTTAAACATGGTTTGGGATGAACAGCCTAAATTGTAAAATAACTCTAGTTGATTGGAATGGAAGGGTACGAGACTCCTGCGGGAAAAGCGAGGCCAAGGGAGACCCCACAGGCGCAAAGAGCGCCGAGGAGGCTCCCGGACCACCCGCGGAAAGCGAGTGCCTGGAATGGAAATCAACGTTCAAATTTACAAACCCTTAAAAAGTGAAAGTGTTTTTTTATGGGTGAAATTCATAAATTTTAGTTCTAGTTTTCCATTGAGTTGTCTTCAGCATGAGACCTCTAAAACCCCAATTGGTAACCATCCCCGCAGTAAAATCGTAAAAGGGCTTCGCGATGAGTGCATTCCGAAATCCACTTTTTGTCGACAAACAGGGACGCTTCTTAAATGATCTTCACAATGAATTAATTAAAAGGAAATGCCGTTAAGATCTTCTTTTATGAGTGAATACATGTATAAATCATCGAATTTGCCACGGGTATATTCATAATGCCTAAGAAGTCCTTCTCTTCTAAATCCTTGTTTTTCCACTAGTTTTTGGGATGGGTGATTATCAGGTTCAATTAAAGCTTCAATCCTTTCCAGGTGAAAGTGGCGATAACCATACATAACAACGGCTTCCAATGTTTCACTCGCAATGCCTTTTCCCCAATGGTCTTTACTTAATTCATATCCAATTTCAGCACGATGGTGTTTGGTTACCATATTCAGAAAACCACAACTTCCTATAACCTTACCGGAATCTTTTAATGTAATTCCCCATCTAATTCCCGAACCTTTTTCGAATATAGATTCATACCACTTAATTTCATCCCATACATCATTTACTGTCTCGAATGGGTCTAACCCCATTGGCTTCACCACATCTGTATCAGATAGATATTTGAACATGTCACCCGCATCTTCCAGTGTTACTTCCCTTAATATCAATCGTTTGGTTTCAATGACCGGAAATACCTTCTCCATTCAATTTCCCTCCTCCAAACTCCCATTTCCATATTTAACTATTTAATCATTGCCTAATTAAAGTCGATAATCAACGCTTCAATTGCATAGAAAATTATGATGGTAAATAAAAAGGCGTCCCTACTTTCGTAGAAACGCCTTTTTTCGTTTACTTCATTATTTTCGGTTCCTTTACTGCTGAGATCATTAAAAACATGGGCCTTCGATTTTCATCTTTCATTTCAGTAACACTTTTTAACATGTCATCAGAAGGCATCGGTTCCTTTACTGCCTTTATGCTGAAACCAGCACCAATCAAGTCATTCATATATGTTGAAATCGTTCGATGATACTTTACTACGTTTTCGGTTAAGAAGGTTGTTTCTCTCACACCTTCGTACTGATAGTTGTCAACTGGCCAATGCAGATGATTGCCGTGATCATCGTCATACCAAGCTTGTTCGTTGCGAGAAGTAAAGATTGGATGTTCAACCGAGAAAACAAAAGTGCCTCCAGGCTTTAAACAATCATGGACCTTTTTGCAGATTGCCTCATATGACTCAATGTAATGAAAAGCCAATGAACTGATAACCACATCAAATTCAGAGCCGGGAAAATCGATATTTTCAATCGGCATTTTCATATAAGAAATACAAGGGTCATCCGTTTTTTCACGTGCTCTTTGAAGCATATTGTCGGAAATATCCACACCAATGACGGAACTTGCCTGTTGCTCTCGGGCAAATCGGCAATGCCAGCCGAAACCGCAGCCCAAATCAAGTACCGTTTTATTACGCAGATTTGGCATTAGCTCCTTTAATACATGCCATTCTCCGGCAGCTTCGAGCCCTTTCACTGATCGCGGCATTTGCTCATACGCAGAAAAGAAATTTGCATCATCATATTTGTTTTGTTTCATAACTCATACATCTCCTATAATTCAAGATAGCCTCCTAAGATTAATACCACATCTATTACAGGAGGCTACCTATCTCCTTCTCACCATTTTTTTCACCTCATTATCTTGATGGATCACTGTCCTAATACTAACACATTGCTTGTCTTCCTACCCTCCCACCTAAAGAACAAAATACTTCAAATTAGTTGTTATCCTTGATTTCAAATCGTAGGCATTAGGCCTTATCTCCTATTGTCTTTTTTAGTAATAAGTCTTTTTTACTCATCCTTAATAAGTTATCGAGAAGATAAGCAAACTATACCTTATTGCAGCTTATACGGAATCTCCCCTACCTAGGCTTATTCCTCAAAAATTACCCAGGTAGTAAGAAAAGAATACATGTTTAACCATTATTCTTAATTTGCTTAGTCTAATTTAAAGGGGTGAATATTTTATGAGAATGAAAAAAGCATTTATAGGTCTCTCACTCTTATGTATGATTGTTCCTGGTATTGCCAAGTCAGCCGATTCTTTAAATTCCGTTGCTGATGATCGGAGCAGTATCGTTGCAAATTGGAAATTCACAAAACAACATGTTAAAAGCGGTTCAATCGATAAAGGTAATTTAATTATTGAAGATACAACCAAACAAGGAAATGATTTAGAGTTAGTGACGATAGGAGACCCTGCATCACCCGAATTAAAAAATATGTTGAGATGGTCTAAAGAAGATTATTATGCTCAAGATAAAGTTAATAGCTTGAAATTCGCCAATTACGAAAACGCCCCTGCAGGAAGATATTTTAAAACCAAAAAGGATGCACCTATCAATTTGGAGAATTTCGATAGGGGGTTTACCATTGAAGCGGTATTTAAGATGCCAATGAAACCCAAAAGTGACATGGGGCTTTTTTCAAGACAAGGACAGGCGGCAGATCTTAATAAAATGGAAGGTGAGAAAAAAATCCTTTCTGCTTTATCTATATCCAGTGATCAAAAATTGCACTGGACAAGCCATCCATCTAATTTAAACTATAATGTAAGCAATTGGTCTCGATCTTTAAATGCTGGTGAATGGTACCATTTGGCAGTCGTTAATGATGGTAGCACGACGACTCTAACTTTAAATGGCGTTAGTGATTATGGAGAATCAGAAAGGGTCATAGGTATTGCAGCATTAAAAGGTAAAGGCTGGAATATCGGTGCAACAGAGTGGGGAAATAAGTTGGATGCGCTTTTCGCAGGTAATATCCAGGAAATACGAATTGCCAATAAGGCATTAACTGAAAAAGAATGGCTAGTACAGGATGCTCGTGATGATGAACCATTTGAAGGATCAAACAAGTCCTTCCCCATTCTAACGAATAAGAAGAATTATAATTTCCTCTTTATTCCAGATACCCAGAAATATTCAAGCCAAAATCCTGAGATTTTCAATAGCCAAATGAACTGGATATCCAATAACACCAAGAAGAACAATATTATCATGAATACATTTGTTGGGGACATTGTCGATAGTGATTCAGAAAAACAATGGCAGAATTCACTCAGAGCCATTTCCCTTTTGGATAAAAAGGAAATTCCATATATGATGGCGGCTGGGAATCATGACTATGCTGCCGGAGATCCTTTTTTAACACATTATGGGCCACAGCGTTTTATGAATAAAAAATACTATAAGGGGTCAGCTCCCTCTGGGTATAGCTCATATGCAATCGCTAAGGCAGGGAGTTATGAATACTTAGTTTTAATCGTGGATATGAAAAACCTCCATAAGGACTTGGAATGGTCAAAAAAAGTTCTGGAACGGCATAAAGATAAACCGACAATCCTCGTCTCTCATGATATTATTTTTCCGAAAGTTAAAGATGATAAAACCATTGCCGCCGATTCGTCCAATGGCCGGCTGATATGGAATGAACTAGTAAAGAACCATAATCAAGTGTTCATGACGGTTAATGGACATTTTTATGGGATAGCGCATCGGGTAAAACAAAACTCAGCAGGAAATGATGTCATTCAAATGCTGGTCAATTACCAAACGAATTATCGAGGGGGAAATGGCTGGCTAAGACTTGTAGAATTTGATGAAAAGAAAAATGTATTATTATTCCGTACTTATTCCCCATATGTCGATGGAATGACTAGGAAAGAAAAGTCCTATATTGATTATAAATTTTTAACAGGTGAAAATAATTCATTTAAATTGAATTGGGACTTTAAACATAGATTTAATTTCAGGTAAGGAACAGGGCGGAATAATCCAATTCCCCAGGTGTATTTGATTAACCTCATCAACCTGGGTGAATTCCTTTAATGGGGCTGCCCTCCTATGTTGGGTCGTCCAGGACGGATAGACGTCCATTCGTGATGATCCGGGATGCTGCTTTTTTTCTAGTTCATGCTGCTTTTTTCACCATTGATTTATACTTTCCGAAACCATTAACGACAAGGACCCCCAATATCGCAATACTGCCGCCAATGACTGAAAGGGTACTAGGTACTTCCTGAAGCCAAACCCAAGCGACGAAAATGGCAATTACAGGTTCTATGTACAACAAACTAGAAACGGAACTGGCTTTTCCTAATGATAAAGCGATTGCCCAAGTTACATAACCGATGGCCGCAGGGAAAATACCAACAAAAATCGCAGATAAATGACCTTCCAAAGTTGCATGTTGAATTTCTTGAAATAGCCCAGGAAAAAATATAAAAAAGGGTATTGTACCAATCCATGTGAAGTATGCTGTCAATTCAATCGGATTATAACGGCTAAACAGTGGCTTTTGGAAAACAAAAAACACCGCAGAAGCAATAGCTGACATCAATACTAAAAAAGCTCCTTCAGAAATATTCAGGGAAGGTCCTGCGGTACCTAATGTTATTAAGGTGATCCCTGTGAATCCAATTCCTAAACCAATCCATCCGTATAGTCCGAGGCGTTCTTTTAAAACGAACGCAGCAATGATCGCGATGAAGACAGGTGCCGAACCGATCAGCATTCCTGCCGTACCCGCCGAAACCGTTTGTTCACCGAATGTCACCCCGATATGGTAAATACTAATGCCAATAAATGCAAGAATCGAAATCCTCAACAAATCCTCTTTTTTCGGGAGTCGAAATTTCACCCCAGGCCAGAGAGCATAAAGGATAAAAACCCCTGATGCTATAAGATAACGAACAAGTACCAAATGACCGGCTGAATATCCGCCATGCAAGCTTGCACGAATAGCAGCGAATGTAGAGCCCCAAATAATAACTGTAATAGATGCCAATAAAAATGCCTTTGTGTTCAAAACCTATTCCTCCCAACCATTCCCTATAAACTGAAGGTATCATGGATACGTGAGAACTTCAATAAATTTTCTATCACGCTGTGAAGTATCACAGTAAAATAAAAGTTAAAACAAAGTTGATTGGAGCGGGTGTGCGAGACTCTTGCGGGAAAAGCGTGTCCAGGCGAGACTTTGCAGGCACAAAGGCTCCGAAGGGCGGACCGCATGGGAAAAGGGGGTGCCTGGAGGCAACGTTCAAAATGTACAACCATAAAAACTGCTGAATTTTTCAACAAGACAAGATTACCCTTAATGTTTTTTCACTGAAATCCTTATTGATTTAAGAAATATGCGACACTCCTGCCGAATTACTGGCTAGCCGAGACACCTCAGACGCTTGCGTCGAGGAGGCTTGGCAGACAGTCGGCGGAAAGGGAACGGATTTCTGAAATCAACTGGAACGTTTTTTAATAAAAAAACCGCAGACAAACCCGATTTCCATTGGGATTGACTACAGTTTAGTTGATTGGAATGGAAGGTACGAGACTCCTGCGGGAGAAGCGAGGCCAAGGGAGACCCCACAGGCGCAAAGAGCGCCGAGGAGGCTCCCGGACCGCCCGCGGAAAGCGAGTGCCTGGAATGGAAATCAACGTTCAAACCGCAGACAAACTTGATTTTCATTGAGTTTGGCTACAGTCTGCATAATTAATTTTTGATTAACTATTTTCTGGTTTCCAAGATGAAAAACGTCTTTCAATAATGCCTAATAATGAAGTAAGAATGATTCCCGTAATCGTTATGACCAACACGCCAACAAACATGCGATCTGTTTGTAGATTTTGACCATTGCTTGTCAATTGGTATCCGATACCAGCTGTCGAAGCGAATAATTCACCTACAACCACTGCAATTAATCCTTGACCTATACCTAAGCGAATACCGTTTAAAAGGAATGGTACAGTCGAAGGCAATGCAATGGTTTTAAAAATTTGAAATTCACTTGCACTAAATGTCCTGGCTGCTTTTATTAAGTTTTGATCTAATGTTAACATAGCCTTTTGAGCGCTCATCACTATTGGAAAGAAGGCCATCAAAAATACGATAACTATTTTGGATGCTGGTCCTATTCCGAATGCGATGATGATCACTGGTAATAGGGCGACTTTAGGAGTTACATATAGTCCTGAAATGAAAGGGTTAACCACTGCATTAAAGGTAGAGTTCCAACCTGATAACACACCTATTGGGATTCCAATAAGTATGGCTAAAACAAAGCCTGAAACAAATTCGTAACCACTTACCTTCATATTTTCCCAAAAGGAAACTTCTTGGACCATTAAAACTGCCGCTTGTGCAATTTCAATTGGTGAGCTTATGAACAATGGATTTATCCATTCATTTTGAGAGGCAGTTTCCCAAAGCAACAGGAATAGTAAAACAGAAGCAACACTGATAAAAAATGACTTTTTTTCTTTTTTCATTTTCTTCGCCTTTTTTATCTTTTGCTTTGATTGTGTAAGTTCTATCGTACCCTTCGTCATAATGTTCTCCTTTCACATTAATTATTTCTCTTTATTATCGAAACCTTGTTTAGAAGACTCCTGTTCAATAATGGACCAAATATGATCTACAAACTCTAAAAATTCCGGGCTGCGTTTCACATGGAGATCTCTTGGTCTAGGTATATCAACATCAACAACCTCCACTACACGTCCTGGTCTTGCCCCAAAAACAAAAACTCTATCAGCTAAAAATACCGCTTCATCAATTTGGTGTGTAATGAAAAGACTTGTCTTTTTTGTCTCATCCCATATTCTAAGTAACTCACCTTGCATAAATTCCCTAGTTTGTGCGTCCAATGCCGAAAATGGTTCATCCAATAATATTAATGATGGGTTTACCGTTAATGCCCGAGCCAAGTTTACCCGTTGCTGCATCCCCCCTGACAATTCATGTGGATAATGATTTTCATAACCTTTTAAACCGACCATTTCAATAAATTCTTTGGCCTCTTTCTTTTTCTCTGCGGTTATTTGCTTTAACAGTTCAACTCCATAAAGAACATTTTCCAAAACAGTTCTCCAAGGTAAAAGACTCGGGTTTTGAAAAACCATTGCCCTGTCCTTGCCGGGACCATCAATTTTTTGCTGATCTAATAGAATTTCTCCCTTACTTGGCTTTAGCAATCCAACTACAGTATTTAAAAAAGTGGTTTTTCCACAGCCGCTCGGCCCAACAATACATATAAATTCACCATCTTTAATGTTTAAATTTATATTCTGCAGGGCCATCACTTCTGCACCAGTTTTGTTATTTACGTAAGTAACGTCTAAAAAACGAGTAGATAATTTAAAGTTTTCCAGTTGTGCATTTTCCATCTTACCTATCATCTCCTTTCCATTCTAATTATTTTTTAAAAGCCTTTTCTATATAACTATTTGTCCAAATAACATCTTCAGTTGTATCCTGTTTAGTAGAAACGCCTGATATCTTGCCAAATTCAACTAATGGATCCTGGGCATTATCCCAAGCTTCTTGATTCATTTCTCCATAGCCTTTAAAAGTGTTTTTCAATCCGATTAGTGATTCCTCTAGGATATCAACATCAATTCCATCAAAATAAGATTCGATTGATTCGGCTGCCTCTCTTGGATTATTACGTGTGAATTCCATACCTTTCCCTATTGCCCGAACTACTTTCAAAGATGTTTCCTGATTTTTTTCTAAATATTCCTTTTTAGCAAAAACGGCTTCCCAGACCATATTCCCATACATTGGCTCTTCACTTGTATTAATTACAATCTCGCCAACATCTTTACTTTCCGCCTGTAAACCCATTGGAGGCGATGCTATACCACCGTCAACAATCCCCTCCTGCATACCGCCAATCTTCGATCCATCTCCAGCCAATTTGACGGTTTTAAGCGTATCGGGGTCAACACCATGCTTTTGCATTAAATAGCGTGTGTATACGTCTCCAGAATCACCGACAAGGTTTGTACCGATAGTTGCGCCGTTCAATGAAGCCACTCTATCTTCAAACGATGAGTCTTTAGAAACATTCTTTTTCTTTTGATATTGTTTAGAGAGAGTAATTTGATAGGTTAGCGCCGAATTTAAAGATTGAATTGCCAATAAATCTTCACCTTTGTCAAGAGGAGTAAACATACTTCGAGGACCTGAGACTGCAAACTGAGCTTCACCTGATAATACAGAAGCGATGACTTGTGCTCCTCCACCACCAGATACAATCTCAGCTTCAATTCCTTCTTTTTCAAAAAATCCTTGCTCAATGGCTACATACAATGGGGCTACTGACAATAACCGTGCCGGTTCCGTAAAAGTAAGCTTAACCGCTTTTCCTCCCGAATTCCCTTTGTTTTCTTTAGTTGTTTCGTCACTTGTACCGCATGCAGATACTACTAACACCAAACAAAGCAGAACGAACGCCATATTATTCTTAAACATATTCCTTACCCCCTAAATCAAATATTTTTTACACTTCATTCACTAACTAACTATATTCCTCCTCTAATTAAGTTTTATATACAAAACAAAATTTCATATACATATCAATTCTAAATCAGCTGTCCCGATTGGGTCAATTATATTTTTTTGAAAATTTAGATAATTAGGCAGATTACTGTACAAAAAAAACACTCATTTAAAATCATGAGTGCTCTTTAACTCTTGAGATACAATTTTCTGCTTCTGTAAAAATAACTCTGTTGCATCATCAAGATAAGAAGCGATGCCATCTACCTGCTTCATATTGTTAAGATCCATAAATCCGACAAATCTGTTCTTCAATATTCTGCTTACATCCGGGAGTGAATTAGATACAACTCAATCAAGGGGAAATTAAATTAAGGGAAGGTCCACACCAACTGCCAAGGCTAATGATTATATCATAAGATCCTTTTATATCTTGTAATTTCCATTCAGTCATCCTCTATACTAATTTCCTAAATCGCTTGATTATATCATCCATTTCAAAGGCAAGATGCTTAGGCCCTCTTGCACCATGGGATAAGTTGGACAATTGGGGCTATAAGGAAGAGAGAACAATTCCAGCTGATACTCCCCTCCGACCACTTGGGGTACCGGTATGACCTTAAACGAGAAACTATGAATTCAAAAGAGTTTTTCAATAGTGGTGAATCAAATAAACCGAGTCATTACTTTCTTCTCATTGAAAAATATCTCAATTTATGTCAATTGAAACCAAATTATGAGTTTGTTATCTTAGTTAATGAACCGGTTCATGACTAGTTTATGTAAGAATATTAGTCACAATAAAAGGAGAGATGAAACCATGACACAAGAACGTAAATCAACAAGCACAGTGGAGCAGTATGCAAATCTCATCCCCATGAGCGAAATTGCTTCGAACGCAGATCAATTATTTCCTTTTCCAATCTTTAATAGTTTACGACAAAATACTCCTGTAAGGTACGACGAGTCTCGAAGCTGCTGGGATGTGTTTCGATATGAGGACGTTCATTATATTCTAAAAAATCCAAAACTGTTTTCTTCGGAACGAGGGTCTGGAACTCTTCAAGGAAGCATTTTGACAATGGACCCTCCTAGACACACAAAAATGAGAAATTTAGTGAACAAGGCATTCACTCCTAAAGCAGTGAAAGATTTAAAAAATAAAATTGAAGAGGTGACACTTTACCTGCTCGATCAAGTAAATGAGAAGGGGACTATGGACCTCGTTCATAACCTTGCTGGTCCGTTGCCTGTCATAATAATTGCCGAATTATTGGGGGTCCCTGCCAAGGATCGGGATCTTTTTAAAACCTATTCTGATGTTCTCGTGGCAGGCGCCAAAGATAATTCAAATGAAGCCTTTCAAATAATGGCACAGAAACGTAAGGAAGGAAGTGAGTTTCTTAGAGAATATTTCAAAAAAATAATTTTAGAGAGAAAAGTTAATCCTGAAGAAGATTTAATTTCGCTATTATTAGCAGCAAAAATTGATGGGGAAAAATTAACAGAAGAAGAGGTACTATCTTTCTGTGTTTTATTATTAGTTGCGGGAAATGAAACAACAACTAATTTGATTACAAATGCCGTACGCTATATGACAGAAGATAAAATCATTCAAGAACAAGCTAGGACAAATCTTCCTTTAATACCAAAATTGGTAGAAGAAACACTACGCTTTTATCCTCCAATACAGGCAATTGGCCGTGTTGCAAAGGAACAAGTCAAAGTTGGGGGCAAAACAATCCAAAAGGGGGAACAAGTAATTTGCTGGGTCGCTTCGGCAAACCGGGATGAACAAAAGTTTGAAGAACCTAATCGGTTCACATTAGAAAGGAAATTAAATCCTCATTTGAGTTTCGGGTTTGGCATTCATTTTTGTTTAGGTGCCCCGCTTGCACGTCTAGAAGCAGAAGTAGCTCTCGTGACACTATTAAGTACATTTGCAAAATTGGAAGGTGTACAAGGAACTGAGCTGGAGGCGATTCCAAGTCCGTTCGTTTTTGGAGTGAAAAGACTTCCTTTAAAATTCACAAGATAATGAGCCTTGCTGCCTAAGAATATAAACGAACATAGATTAGGTAATGAAAAAGGGAGTATATTAAATTAAGACCTCTTAAAATTGATTATTCGTAAAGCATTTGTCTCAGAAGATATTAAATCCTACATTTATCCAATTATTAAAAATTAAAATGTACTAGGTTGATAAAAACTTAATATATAATTCGGAATTTATGACATAAAAATTACAGAAACAAAAATGGAAATCACAAAATGAGTTCCATTTTTGTTTTGAGTACTTCTTTGTTTTAGGGCACCTTCATGAAAGACTTTTCTTATCAAAATATACATAACCCTACTGCAAATAATACTTTCCATATATTTCAAGAGGTAAATCATCCAGATCACAAAAAAAGGTAAACCTTTTTCCTGTTAACTCATCAACACGGATAGGTTCGACTGGAATGTTTTCTTTTTCTAAATCTTCAATCGCTCGATTAATATCTTCCACTTCAAAAGCAAGATGTCTAAGCCCTCTTGCTTCAGGATAACTGGACGATTTGGTCTATCAGGAAATGAGAACAATTCAAGCTAAATTCCCCCTCCGACCATTAAATCCAATTTATACGACTGCCTATCTGACCGATATGTCTCCTTCACGATATCACACCCTAATTTTTCATAATCGGAACAAATTATTGCTACATGATGTATTTTTTTTACCTTCATTTCTTACCTCCCTAAGAGCATTGGTTAGTTTTAAAAATCATTTTAACAAAGTTATCCATTAATAAAAACTTAGTTTTCACTGCTTCCTTCGGAATATACTGCACCATACTGGTACATCCATTTTCCTTTCACCTGGATATAGGTCTATACAAAGGGCGTATAATATAAGTTAATCTAAAAAAACGTATAATAAAAAAGGAGCCTTCCCCTCCTACTCTCTAGATCAATAATATAGATTCCTAGAACGCTGATTATGTTAATTAACTTTGTATATTGGTGTACTTGGTTGTAGTTTAAAATAAAGTCGTTACGTTTTCTAGTTGTAAACCAACTCCCACTTCCTCGCCAAATAAATTAAAGGGGATGTTTTGAATTACTGCCATTTTTCAGAGTGTTAACTATCATTCTCTAGCATATGCTTATATTTACATGCATGATATCCTTTTTGTTCGTATAATAGGACACAGGGGAATTAAGATGAGTCTAATTTACAAGAAGAGGAGCAATTTGTTCTGTGGAAACAAAAGGCGAAGAAATAAACTGCTTAGCATTAAAAGTCAAAGAGATTATTCAATCTTCTGGATGTCAAAATGAAGATGTAATCTTTCTGTGCATTGGTTCAGACCGATCAGTTGGGGATTCATTAGGCCCTTTAGTCGGGACAATGCTTAAAGAACATACGGTGCCTTATCGTGTTTACGGTACTTTGGAAAATCCCGTTCATGCATTTAATTTAAAAGACACATTGAAAAAAATAAAAAAACAATTCAAAAAGCCTCTTATTTTTAGTGTGGATGCTTGTTTAGGGAATCAAAACCAGGTCGGTTATGTTTTTTTGAAGGATGGACCTCTTGTCCCTGGGAAAGCTTTAAAAAAAGTATTGCCGGAAGTTGGAGATTATCATATTACAGGAATGGTCAATTATATAGATCCGCTGCCAACGATGCAATTTTTAAATGATACTCGTCTATACACGGTTATGAACCTTGCGAAAACAATCGTAAAAATAATTACTCAAGCTAGCGGCGAAACTTCTGGAATTAAATAAAAGAATGGGCTGTGCCAAAACCACTAATAATAATTGGTTTTGGCACAGCCCTACTTTGTTTAAGTTCGAAGAATTTATTAGATAACATTGTACTTAAATAATAGCCCCTGTCAAGATAGCAACAATGATAAGGACTAATGAACAAATTAGAGCCCATTTAAATGCATACCGCTGTAGTTCCCCGATATCTGTTTTTACCATCCCTACCAGTAAAAGAGTCGATGCCACGAGTGGACTTAAGAAATGTACAGGCTGGCCCAGTACGGAAGCTCTGGCAATTTCTAAAGGACTCACCCCATAAGCTTCTCCTGCTTCGGCAAGAATTGGCAAAACACCAAAGTAGTAAGCATCATTGGATAAAACGAACGTAAATGGCATGCTGGTGAACGCAACGACCATCGGTAAAAAAGAGCCTAAAGAATCCGGAATGATGGCCACTAATGAATTTGCAATGGCATCTACCATTTTCGTTCCGGAAAAGATCCCTGTGAAAATACCAGCCGCAAATACTAGTGTGACGACGGTAATAGCATTTCCTGCATGTGACACGATTCGCTCTTTTTGCTGTTCTAGATTAGGGTAATTAATGATTGAAGCAAGCACAAATCCGATTAGAAACAACACAGGTACCGGCACTAAGCCCATTACAAGAATGACCATAACCGTGAGCGTCAACGAAAGATTGACCCATATTAATTTAGGGCGCTTTAAATCGTCTTGTATGGCGGAAGCTACCGCTGCTTCAGCCAGAGCTCCTTTCATTTCAGGTGCAGCTTTGATATGAACAACACCAAGCCTTTTGCGCTCTTTTTTCCCAAGTACGTAAGCGGTAAAAAGAATAGCTGCAATACCTGCGAATAGTGTTGGGATAATCGGAACAAAGAATTCATTTGCATCCAGACCTAGAGATGCTATTGCTCTTGTTGCAGGCCCTCCCCAAGGAGTCATGCCACTCATAATACTTACAGCCAGCATAGAAATAGTGGCAAGAATAAGTGGATTCATACCAAGGCGTAAGTAAAGAGGCAGCATAGCGGAAATCGTAATCATATGAGTCGTGGTACCATCACCATCTAAGGCAACGGTCATTGCGATTACTGCTGTACCTAACGCTATTTTTACCGGATCCCCTTTTACGATTTTCAACATGGTTTTAATGAGTGGATCAAATAATCCAGCGTCAATCAGAACTCCGAAAAACAAAATAGCGAACAATAGCAAAGCGGCTGAAGGTGCGACAACCTTTATTCCATCGAGCATCATATCTCCGAGCTCTGGACCAAATCCGCCAATTAATGCAAAGATAATTGGAATGACCACTAGAGAATTAACAGGTGATAACCGTTTAGACATGATTAAATAAGTGAAGACAACGACCATTGAAATTCCAAGTAACGTAAGAATATGAATTCCCTCCCATTAAAGAAACCGCTTACAAACCAAATGAAAAAGTTTGAATAGTTAAAAAATATTATATAATATCTTCTGGTTCCCAGTTGCTTTATTTTCTATTTTTAGAATAGTTCATATCATCAAATAAGTGAAATACATATTTTTTTTACTTTTTCGAAAAAAAAACTTATAATCCATTTTGTATTAAATTAAGAAATCCAAAAAAGCACTATGAAATTTTCAATGATTTCATAGTGCTTTTTCGTTAAAGATTGGAATTTTTATTCAAGAAATCAATAAAGTTTTTCACAGTAGAGAGTTTTAATGAATCCTGGTTATACATTAACCATGTATTTCTTAATACCGGCTTCCCATTTTTGTAGGATAACCCGTATGTATGCAAATTATCTGAAGGCTGCAGGCATATTTCCGGCAGAATGGAAACACCAAGATCATTTTTGACCATCTCCTTGCACGTCTCCTGCCGATCCGTTTCCATAGTTACAAATGGTGGCTCCGGGAATCTATCATGCCACCAGCCATTTATTAAGTTTTTTAAAGAACTGTCGGTCTTATAATTTATGAATGGAAGTTCCGGCAAATTATCCAAGTCTACCTCTTTCTTAGAAATTAAACAAAGTCTTTCTTTATGCAGTAATGATTTGATTCCATACCATTCATAATTTCCACGCAGTATGCCTAATTGAACACTAGAGGAATCCAGAAGATGCATGATTTCAGTACTCCACCCTGTATTCACATTAAATTGTACATAAGGATATTGTGTTGAAAACTTTTTCAATATTTCTGGTAGTTTATATTGGGCAAAGTTGCTGGAAACGCCAAGCCTTAACGTTCCTCTTACCTCATTTTTCATATTCAGCATATAATCTTTCGTTTTTTGCAACTTTTTCACCATTTCTTCCGCATAGCCCGCTAAATGTATCCCTTCTGAAGTGAACTCAATGCCTCCTTTTATTTTGAAAAATAGGTTTGTGCTAAATTCTTTTTCTAAATTTTTTAGCCGGTACGTTAGCGCCGGCTGCGATATATATAAACGCTCTGCGGCACGGCTAATGTTTTTTTCTTCATATAGTACCCTTATCGCAATCCAATCTTTTTCGTCCACTTAACCATCTCCCGATTTTTGGATTATAAGTTTTTTTATCATTTTTACTTAAAAAATATGTATTTTACTTATGAATGAACTTATCATACTATATTTTCAAAGGAACCGGTAGTGCTATAAATATTGATTTGAGAAAAGGTGGTTATACAATGAAAGTACCTGTAGTTGTAATGCGCGGCGGGACAAGTAAAGGTGTGTTCCTTAACTTTGAACATATGCCTTCGAATCGCTCACTCTGGGAAGATTTCTTACTTGACGTGATGGGCAGTCCGGATCGGAGACAGATCGATGGTCTTGGAGGAGCGAATTCATTGACAAGTAAAGCAGCGATCATCAAAAAATCAGAATCACCGGAATTCGATGTGGAATATACATTTGCGCAGATCAGCATCGATAATCAAATGGTTGATTTTAAAGGAAATTGTGGGAATATTTCATCTGCTGTAGGACCTTACGCAATTGAGCAAGGATTAGTCCCTATACAAGAACCTGTTACAACGGTGAAAATTTTTAACACCAATACACAAAAACTGATTATTGCAGAAGTTGAGGTTGAAAATGGACAAGTGAAAAAAGAAGGCAGCTGCTCAATTCCAGGCGTGCCTGGTAAAGGATCACCAATCTATCTTTCTTTTACTCGTGCTGAAGGAGCAGTTACAGGAAAACTATTCCCTACAGGAAATCCAATTGACATGATTAAAACGAAGGATCGGCTTATTCAAGTTTCAATCATTGATGTTGCCAATCCACTTGTTTTTGTAAGGGCACAGGATATTGGTCTAAACGGAAGCGAATTGCCCACTGATTATTCACAGGAAAAATTAAATGAGCTAGAAGAAATCCGGTCGATTGCAGCTGAAATGTGTCAATTTTCCGATAAGAAATCAGCAACTGTCAAATCTCCTGCTGTTCCTAAAATGACCCTAATTGCTCCTCCTATGGATTACGTAGATCTAAATGGATCGGAAAGAAAAGCGTCAGAGATGGATTTGATGATCCGAATGATGTCGATGCAAAAGCCCCATCAAGCGCTTGCTATTACAGGGGCCATCTGTGCAACAGCAGGGGCTTACTTACAGGAAACGGTTTTATCTGAGATGGTGAACATTAAACAGGAAATTTTTCGATTAGCCCACCCGGCAGGGATCATGGAAACAAAAGTTGATTTTTTGGCAGGACACATACGCGCTATTAAAGTGGTACGTACAGCGAGAATCATATTAGAGGGATATGTGTACACGAAAAAAAATTACGAGCTTTCCTATCAATTAGCTTGATTTGAATTGATTTGCAAATTACAGCAAAAAAAATTATCTATCACTTGGAGGCTTTTCAATGTGGGTCATCACTGTCTTTTTAAAAGGAAATATTAAAATTTTTGAATTTGACACAGAAAAAGAAGCGAAAGAACTATTCAAAAATATGAAAGGCACTAAAATTCTTTCCGAAATAGTTTACTTCAATGATCCTTGTTTTGTATAAGTGAGTTTTCAATAGAGCCCAGACTATAATGTATCTCCAACTAACCGATGCCTACAAAATTCAATTATAAACTAGGATTGAGAATAGATGAAAATTTTCCGGGGGGAGCGCTCACCCTTATACTACAAGTTAGGATATACTGAATCCAGATTTTCATGGTTACTGGGTATTTAACCAAAAAGAAAACTAATTGTTTTCTATCATCCTTGTTACAGGGAAAAATACCCACAAACCAACCCATTATTTATTGAATGGTATCCTTTTTCACTGGCTCAATTTTAGCATCAATCGGAGCATAGGAAGAACAGCTATATAAATATATATCATACAAAATAGTTGATATCTGGTAACTGTTGATAAATCAGCGCTGACTTCATGCGCGATAGTGCCCATCTGATCGATTCAGATGGTGCTAAAATAGAAGAAAAATCATATTGTCTGGCCATCTAGACGATTAAAGTATACTCTAAAACTCATATCCCTATATGATATGAGTTTTAGTCAATGCATAAAGACTTTTAATATTTGAAGTACAAAACAGCCAAGAACTTTTTTAAGCCTTGGCTGTTTTTCATTCTTCTATTTAATGTAGCCCTAGATTTTTCGAACAAATTCTTATCTAATTAACTATGCAAGGAGAAGACTCAATGATTATTGACCGCTTCAACCTTTTCTTGAATATAGTGGGCTGCGGATGAACCAGCTAATTTTCCAAAGACCGCTCCAGACATTAACCCGGATCCACCAGGATAGTTTTCATAAAAAATCCCCCCAATCATTTCACCAGCCGCAAAGAGACCTTTTATCGGTTGTTCTT
The DNA here is from genome assembly GCF_018613135.1 of Bacillus sp. ISL-57. NCBI lineage: Bacteria > Bacillati > Bacillota > Bacilli > Caryophanales > Bacillaceae > Bacillus > Bacillus sp. ISL-57. The sequence goes on from NZ_JAGGQV010000020.1 coordinate 82,865, forward strand.
CTTTGTTTAACACATGACCTGTTGCATTTACATGCAAACCGCCGAACGAGAAGGTGATTCCGCACGTTACAGGGAAAGCGTAGAATGGACCTTGCTCTATTCGAAGTGCCCAGTTGGATTTAGGAGGGGTAATTCCTTTCGTTCCTTTGCCATCTTTCTCTGCGGGTCTATACTCGCCATCTTGTACCGCACTGTTATACTCTTCGATCGTTTTAAGGAATTGTGTTTGATTGACCGGCAGTAAACTAGCCAACTCTCCAAGCGTATCTGCTTTATAAAAAGTCGCTTCTTCAAGGTCATATTCTTTACGCAGCATCGGGCGTACCTGTGCATCATAAATTTGATATGCCACATGTCCAGGCTGTTTTAATACCTCACGGCCATATTTGGCATAAGTGTAATTTCGCAAATCTGCTCCTTCATCAACAAACCGTTTTCCTTCATTATTAAGCATGACGCTGTACGGATAAGAATGCTTTTTAAAAATATCTCCCGGCTTCGTGAAATCCCCTACTTTTGGCGCATTATAATCTGTACCAATAGAATGACATCCAGACCACTGCCCAAATTTTTGAGCCCCTACTGCCATAGCCATGGAAATGCCGTCTCCTGTGTTGAACTCGGTTCCACGAACAATAGCCGCTTCCCATTCTTCACCAATGTTTTCACTTCTCATTTTCTTATTGGCTTCAAAGCCGCCACAAGCCAAAATCACACCGGATGTCTGAACCGTCACTATTGTATGATCCTTCTCAACTACGACACCAGATATTGTGTTATTCTCTGATACGAGCTCCACAGCACGTGAATCGTACCAAACGTCGATGCCAATTTCTTCTGTCCGCGCAAAGAGCCGTCTCATTAAGCCAACGCCTTTATCTTCCGTTTTGATAGGCAGTCCCCCCCAGAAAATGCGCTTGCCAGCTTGTACAAAAGATTGATTTTCATAATTCAATTCAAATTTTATTCCCTGATCACGCATCCACGCAATTGTTTCATACGATCTAGAAACCAGCTGTTTTGCTAACTCAGGATTACTTTGTCCGCCTGTTACCCGCATTAAATCATTGTAATAGTCGGATTCCGTGTATTCAGGCATTACAATTAACTCGGATTCTTCATCTGTTAATTCAGGTATTATATTTCTGATTGCGTCTAAATTATTGTATGCCACACGAATGGCTCCATCCGTGAAGAAAGAGTTCCCTCCACGCTTTTCCACAGGTCCCCGTTCTAATACAAGAACTCTAGCACCTCCCTCTTTTGCTGAGATTGCGGCACATAAAGCTGCATTTCCTGCCCCTACTACAACTACATCATAATTTCGTGTATTCGACATCTATACCCCTCCTGATAAGTAGTGATAACGCTTCATGTAAATAATAAGTGATAATAATGAATAAAAATAATATTGTTTTTTTATTCATTGCCATAGAAAAAATTTATGAAAGAATGCTGGCAACGCAAAACTATAGTGAGTCTATTGATTTACATAAAAAGATAGATTTCTTTTTTCAATAGTTGTATTATACTTTTAGAAATCAAATAAATTATCATTTTTTATAATTACCCATAAATATTTTTTATGGTTAAAGGAGAAAAATTTTATGGATGAAAAAGACTGGCTTATATTAATTACTCTTTACGAAGAAAGGAATATAACAAAAGCAGCACAACGACTATTTCTTTCTCAGCCAGCTTTATCCTATCGTATAAAACAGCTGGAGAAAGAATTCAAAACAAATTTAATCTCTAGAGGCAAAAGAGGTGTCGAGTTTACAGTTGAAGGGGAATACCTCGTACAATATTCGAAAAATATGCGTAAGCAATTAGGAGCTGCAAAAGAACATATTTCAAATTTGGATAAAAAGGTAAAAGGAACTTTGCGCTTGGGTGTATCTGGCTTGTTTGCCCGATATAAACTACCAGTATTATTAAAAGAATTTCTAACCCTATATCCAGAGGTTGAAATCAGTTTGAAAACTGGATGGAGTTCTCAAATTCATCAGATGCTTCAAAAAGAAGAAGCACACCTCGGGATCGTTAGAGGTCCTTACAAATGGCAGGAAAATAAAGTGTTGTTTCAAGAAGAAAAGATTTGCATTGCCTCCAGTAAAAAAATTGAATTAAAAGAACTTCCTTTTCTTCCTAGAGTTAATTATCAGACAGACCAATCGTTAAGAAATACTATTGAAAACTGGTGGCAGGAAACATTTGCGGTACCACCTAAGATTTCAATGGAGGTAGATCGGATTGAAACATGTAAGGAACTGGTTCTTAATGGTTTAGGATATGCCATTTTACCAGAAATCTGTATTAAAGATGATGAACCACTGTATACTTTCCCCATTGTATTAAGCGATAATAGCTTTTTGCTTAGAGAAACTTGGGTTTTTTACCGAGATGTGACTATGGATTTGGCCCAAGTAAAAGCATTTATTGATTTTCTTAATGATTCTAAACAATAGAAATAAGACGAATCGAAATAAAACTAGTACAAAGGAAGAGAATTAACATGAAAAAGTGGGATTTAAATGATGCAAGCAAGACAATCCAATTTTCAGCTGCACTTCTAACTGCTTTTATTGGAGGCAGCCTTTTCTCTCTTATCAGGTTGCCAATCCCCTGGCTTCTAGGTCCAATGGCTGCCCTATTAATTGCATCACGTTTCAAAAACGTTAAATTAATTTGGCCCGTTTCGATGAGAAATACTGGATTAATTATTGTAGGTTATTCAATTGGCATCTCTTTTACCAAGAGCTCACTGTCTGACATGATTAGTCACCTTCCCTCAATGTTGATCCTTACAACCTTAATTGTCCTTGTGTGTGTATGTTCAGCTTTTGTTATGTCAAAATATTCCGGCATTGACTATCCTACCTCCTTAACAAGTAGTATACCTGGAGGTTTGTCACAAATTGTTGTGTTTGCAGAAGAAATGAAAGGTATTGATATTACGACCGTAACCTTTTTCCATGTTACAAGAGTGATCATGGTTGTTTTCTTAGTTCCCCTTTTAATTTTCAGTCCCATTTTTGCAGCGAATCGTACCAATGATTCCTCTAATATAATGGATAACGTTATTCCAGAGTGGAGTGATTTATTTCCTCTGATCTTTCTGTTCGCGCTTATTTGTTTTCTCGCAGCAAGAATAGGTAAAATATTCAAATTACCAGCTCCTTACTTTTTAGGACCAGTAATTGTTACTGCTGCAATAGGTCTTTTAGGTTTGCAGGGACCACCACTTCCTCCTTCACTTCTTGATATATCTCAATTTATGGTTGGCGGTTATATCGGTTTACTATTAAAACCGGAACAACTTGACAACAAAAGAAAAACCTTATTATTTGCTTTGATGAACGGACTGATTTTGATCTGCGCAACAATGTTTTTTAGTTTTCTACTGACCCATTATTATGATTTATCGGCTATTACGGGTTTTTTAAGTTTAGCCCCTGGTGGAATGGATCAAATGGGAATCATTGCACAAGAAGTAAATGCTGATGTATCTACTGTTACCAGCTATCAACTATTTCGGATGGCTTTTATTTATGCCGCAGTGCCTCCATTACTAAGATTGGTATTAAAATTAAGTTTAAGAAAAAAAGACAAGATCAGTAACGTTAAAACTAAATGTTAATTAAAAAAGGAGAGAGCTTTGCTCAAGGACACTGAAAAAGTCTGATTTATAAAGAAAAGAAGGTCATCATTCACAATATTAAGATGATGACCTTCTTTTTAAATACTAAAAATAGCATTAAATTTTTAAAAATTTCTTTATTGTATCACTTATCCTTTGGCTTTCTTTGCTCTCTTCCCTCCAATCTTTTTTTTAAGAATAAATTATTTTGATACCATCACAAAAAAAATATGTATTTAACTTATTGTTCTCCCTGTATTACCTTTAATTAAGAAAAGCGCATAAGCATAATGTAAAACTTATTAATCTACCAGTTAATTTTTTATGAAGAGTCACGAAATTAATTCTTAGTCATCCAGAGATCAATTGAAAGCGCTTTCGAAATTTGGGAGGGGATTTATTAATGTTTCTTACAATTTTAGGCATCTCCATGGTTACCGTTTTTACCTATTTAATTATGTCCAAACGTTTATCACCCATTGTTGCTTTAACTTTAGTTCCGATCGTTTTTGCTGTAGTTGGTGGTTTTGGAAGCAAAATTGGCACTATGATGATGGAAGGCATTAAGCTAGTCGCTCCTTCTGCAGCTCTATTATTATTCGCCATATTGTTTTTTGGCATTATGATAGATACGGGCTTATTTGATCCACTTATCAAAAAGTTATTAGAAGTTGTCAAGGGAGATCCTGTCAAAATTTCGATGGGTACCACAATTCTTGCATTACTTGTGGCCCTAGATGGAGACGGTACAACAACGTATATCATTACTGTTTCAGCTATGTATCCACTTTATAAACGAATCGGTATGAATCCATTGGTTTTAGCCACTGTAGCCATGCTGGCTTTAAGTGTTATGAGTGGTATGACCCCCTGGGGAGGACCTGCTACCCGAGCAATAGCAGTATTGGGACTTGATGCATCCGAATTTTTTGTTCCACTTATTCCTACCATGCTCGGTGGTGCTCTTTGGGTTATTTTCGTAGCATTTATTTTAGGGAAAAGAGAACGTAAACGACTTGGTGTAATACACATAGAAGAGTTCAAAAATGAAATAGCTGCTACTGTTGAAAATGAAGCCACTGAAACATTTCCTCATATTGACATTAAACGTCCTCGTTTTTTGTGGGTTAACTTATTAATTGTGGTAGGCATTATGGTCATGCTTATTATGGGATTGGTTCCTTCCCCCATTTTATTTTTGGTCGGTTTCGCTATAGCTTTAATGGTTAACTACCCCAATCTGGAAATGCAAAAAAGACGTATCTTAGCACATTCTGGAAACGCTTTAATTGTTGTTCTATTAGTTTTTGCGGCAGGAGTATTTGCAGGAATCTTTTCCGGTACAAAAATGGTTGATGCTATTGCTAATGGACTGGTTGCGATAATACCTGCTTCATTAGGACAGTTTTTTCCTGTCATTGTTGGCATTACAAGTATGCCATTCACTTTTGTTTTATCGAATGATGCCTATTATTTTGGAGTTCTCCCTATTCTTGCAGAAGCAGCATCAGCCTATGGTATTAGCCCATTGGAAATTGCTCGTGCTTCTATATTGGGACAACCCGCTCATTTAATGAGTCCACTTGTTGCATCAACCATTTTATTAGTTGGCATGGTTGATAAAGACCTTGGAGAATATCAGAAATTCGCATACAAATGGGCCATCTTCACAACGTTAATCTTAACAGTATTAGCTATTATTAGTGGTGCTATTTCTTTTATGTAATTTATAAAAGTCCTTGTACACTTGTTTGCAAGGACTTTTGTGGCTTTTTTCAGCTAGATGGTTTTTTGATGCAACTTTGTTGTTAGGTAAAGTTCTATGATTGAAACCATGAAATAAGATTGGAAAACTGAAGTAATTACTGATATTATGTGGATTTATTGGATTAAAGAATGTAAATATTTTTATCATTCATTATGTTAATGTAAAGCATGGCCTTCCTTGACTTACCAAGTTCCATTTCTTTTTAAACCGTTCCACAAAACGCTCATTGATATAAGTACGGACAAACTGGTCCTTTTTCCAAATCGATGTCTTTTCTAAAAAGGCTGTTTTCACATACTTTGTTGCTATTTACCAGGTAGTGAGTTGTGGTTGATTTCCCCTCCAGATGCTCGCTTTCCTTGGTGCGGGCGGTGAGCCTCCTCGGCGTAAACGCCTGTGGGGTCTCACCTGTCCCGTTGCTCCCGCAGGAGTCTCGCACTTCCGCTCCAATCAACCTTAAATGGTTTCGTTTTAAAAACAACAATCTTTACGAAAAGAGCCTCTAAAAAAAACACCCGCTTAAGGCGTTGATCCTCAGGCAAGTTGGACCATGCCTGGTTCGCCTCCTCTTCCAGTGAACTTTCAATCTTTCTCTGGATCACCATCGCTTGATAATAATAAAAAAGAGAATATATGGTAATCTACTAGAGTTCAATAGATTCTCATGCATTCTCATGTAATAGACTATATTCGGTTTTTTAATAGCAGATTCTGCTTCTGTGCGGTTGTTACTTGCTTGTAGCACTTTTACCATAGTAATAGCCACCATTTCCATGGTTGCAATTTTTACGGTCAATTGCTGAATGTGATTTTTTACTATGAGATTTTTATTTATGGCGGCAGTTTTTGCAGACTTTGATGGTTTGGTTTGTTTCAGTTTTGTGCGGGTAGAGAAGCTTTACTCCTGTTCTTTCACACAGTGGGCATGTCCCTCTGCCATTTGAAGGCAAGTGGCTGATTGATTTTCCTCGGTTTCTTTTTGCCATTCCCCATCATTCCTATTCATAATAATTCTTGTTTCTTTATTAAATGTTGGACTGGCACAAAGGTTGATAGGCATTTGATGGTTTTTAACAATAGAGCCGCAATTCACATGGAATATATTACAACTTTCCTTTTACAAAATTAAACAAACAGCAACAATATTAAACAATATTAAACAATTAAAACAGTTGATTACCAATATACAGTTTATAGGAATTATAATGAAATAAAATCCAGTAATTTTGTACTCCTAAAATTACTGGATTTCGTGTGGCGCAGTACTTTTTAAATAGGAAAAACAGTCTAAAATTCAATCTTCTAAAATAAAGTATTATATTTTCTCAATAAAATTTTTGTAGAGCGGATTTTTAACTGCCCCTGATTTTACGACAAGATATTAAGTACATTCAACTTACAATAAGCTTGTATTAAAATTTTTAGCATTTTGGGGGTGCAGTTTTTGACAAAACAGAAAAAGCAGAAATGGAAAAGGAATTTAGTGGTGATGACTGCCATAACCGGACTAGGGTTCTCTACATTTTATACAGGCCTAAGTATTCCGGTTGCAGCGGTCGAACAACCTGACCAGCCGATTCCTAAGAAAGAATCGGTCTCAATTGTTCAACTTGTCGTACCAAATGATAAGGCAAAGGACAAGCTTCTTGAGCTTGGAATTGACCTTACCCACAGAATCGAAGCACACGACGGAGTCTATGAAGTGGATGCCGTTGTCACACCAACAGAAATTGCCATGTTAAAGACCTTTGGCATCAATGTAAAAGAGACCCTGATCACCGAAAATCAATGGAGGACACGCGTGGCAGAGCGGCAATCTACTGTCCAGCTGCAAGCCAGTCTGGCAGCTTCCGAGGATACACTTAAAGTCCTTAGGGCAAACCATTTTACAAATCAATCAGGCACCTTCCTATATCTCGAAGTAAAATCAAGCGCCGGTGCGGCTGCTAGCACAGCACTTAAAGCAACTTGGACCGAGAACGGTGAGGAAAAATCTGCTACGCTTTCTAGATTGGTAGATTACGGTGAATATTTATATCACTATTTGCTTTTACCAGTTAGCGCCATTCCTTCATCCGTTAAAATTGAAAGTAATCTTGGAGGAACAGCTACGAGCACCATTACTGAATGGTTAGGGAAAGAGCCGAAACATCCAAAAACAGATTATGTTACGGATTTTGTTGACCACTATATGGCACCAAATGAATTATATGAACGTGCCGAAAAACTTTCAAAAGAATTCCCTAACTTGGTAGAAATCATTGATATGCCAAATAAAACAAATGGTTACAGACGTCTTGCCCAAGCAACTATCGGCGGCACGACCAATCTCGCAGTTGTTGTTTCCTCAAAAGCATGGGGACATGAAGGCGGGAATGATGTATCGGTAGAATTCAAGAATCCGGAAACCAATAATGCACCACTAAAAGTGACTGTGGATGGTACCAAGATTTTTGTGGATTTAGCTACTGATTCGTCAGGAAAGGCAACAAGTACTGCCGCACAAGTGGTTAAAGCACTGAATGAGAATGCTAGCCAACTTGTCACTGCGACTACATACCGCGGTAATACTGGTGCTGGTGTTGTCGCACCAACCACAAATGCTGCGATATTAACTGACGGCTTGAAAGCTGGGGCAGACGTTTCCCGTGATCCTTTCACAGTAAAAGCGATCCGAATCGGCAAGCATCGTGACGGTTCTAAACCAGGTGTTCTTGGATATGCTCAGGAGCATGCCCGTGAATGGGTGACCCCACTCGTAACAATCGAAACGGCGGAAAGACTACTGCGAAACTATAGTCAAGATAGTGAGACAAGAAAGCTTGTTGATAATCTTGATATATTCCTTGTACCTTCAGTAAACCCTGATGGTGCTAATTACAGCTTAAATGATTACAATATGCAACGTAAAAATATGACCAATCACTGTGGTCCCACTGCCTCTGATCCCGGGTACCGTAATAATTGGGGAGTTGACCTTAACCGCAACCATTCTGTTGGTTCCGTTTTTGATGGCTATATTGGCGGAGGTACAAGTTGCACGGGAGATACTTACGCTGGACCAGCTGAAAATTCTGAGCCTGAAGGAAGAAACCTTGTCTGGCTTGCCGACAAAAACCCAAATATTAAGTTTGCAATGAATATTCATAGTTATGGCGGCTACTTCATGTGGTCCCCTGGTGCTTACGATTCAAAACGTACAACACTGCCACGCCCATCAGCTGGTGAAGAAGCGTTTTACTGGGCAGCTTCTGATAACATCTTAAATGATATTCAAGACCACCGCGGAACGGTCATTCTACCTAGTCGTACAGGTCCAATTCCTGACGTACTATACTCTGCTGCAGGTAACTCTGCGGACTACCTATGGTATGAAAAGGGGATTTATGCCTGGAACTTCGAAGTAGGGGCAGATTTATGGAATAAGGATACAAAAAGATGGCAGGCAGTTGGATTCCAGCCAGCCTTTGCAGAAGGTCATGAAGAAGCAATGGAATTTGCCAATGGGTTGATTGGCTTAATGAAAGTAGCCTACAACAGTGCAAAAGACCATCAGCCGCCTTCCTCAAAAGCTACACCTGGAAACGGTAAATACACAGGTCCGGTTGATGTTAAGATTGAAACAAGTGAGCCAGCCACGATTTATTATACGCTTGACGGCAGCCGCCCAACCTTCCAATCAGCTAAAATTAAATTAAGCGGCACCCGTGAATTTGCAGAAACATTAAAAATTGAAAAGACTACAACCATCAATTATTTCACTGTGGACGCCGCAGGAAACATTGAGAAAAACTACAATCCACTTAGTAATGGGAAAAACTATAATTCTGTAACGCTTACAATAAAATAACAGTTTGCAAGGGGTTGGCCTTACGGGGTCAACTCCTTTTTCATTGGTACATTTGAACTGATAGACTTTCTATTATATTGGGCCTTCTTTTTATATTTCAGCCTCTATAAAATCAACAAGTACAAATTATCGCACTTTTTAACTGTAATTATATAGAAATACCCTGGTTGCCAAATTTTTAAAACAGGCTCCTTCTTGAGAGAATGGGCATCCACAATGAAGAAAAAGTTATTGAGACCCGGCTAAAAAGACTTCTAAAAAAGCAGAAATAGAAAAGAACATTACTCCACACTCATTTAGACATTCGCAAACTTCATTATTGATTGAAACTGGAGTCGGCATTAAAGAAATACAACAGCGACTTGGACATACAGATATTAATACTACAATGAATATCTATGCTTACATGAGCCAATATGGAAGAAAAGGCCTCCCAACAGTTTAGCAAATTCATGAAAGACCTTCTCCTATAGTTAGCTTTTTTGTCACAGGTTGCCGTGTTTTAAAAAAAACGAGGACAAGAATAGCATATTATCATTCTAGACGTTGATATAACAAGGTTTTAACCGCTTATTACATCATGACGCCCATATTTCCACTAATTTGTAACATGTTTAACGTAAGTTAACACATGCTAACTAACCCGCGTGATTATGCGTTTTTTATGACTTTTAATGTAACAGCTTTAACTCAATTTAATGGAGTAACACAGGGGGACGTCTCCCTTATAGAGACACCTACCATTCTACATATTAGGATATATTAAGATGCCCTAACGAATTATTATGCCTTACTAAATCAAGTTATTTAATTAGGCCTCCATGGAAATGAGTCTATATTCACCTTGTAGTTTTACCATTACGAATGCTTAACTTTACTCTTCAGCATACTAGGTTTATTTTTTCTCAGAAAATAACAGGGATTTAATCCGGATCCAGGGACGCTCATTCTCCCATTCTACTTTGACTGGGACACAAAAGGTCTTTTCCAAAAATGATTCGGTTAATACGTCCCTTTTTTCTCCTTTACCCATAACGTTCCCCGAATGGATTAACATAGCATGGGTTATAGATGGTACGATTTCTTCAATATGATGTGTAACATATAAAATGGTTGGGCCGTTCGGTGCAGCAGTCATATCTTCAATAGATGCTAACAGCTTTTCTTTAGAGTAAATATCCAGTCCATTGCAAGGCTCATCTAAGATTAATAATTGCGGTGAAGACATGAGGGCCCTTGCAATCATTACTTTTCTTTTTTCACCTTGAGAGAGTGTGTGGATAAATTGGTTAGACAAAAATTTGATTCTGAATTGGTCAAGTAATGCTTTTGCTTTGTTTACATCATCCTCTGTAATTTCCTCATATAATCCAATTGAAGCAAATTTTCCGCTTAAAACTACTTCAAGTGCTGTATCATTTGGGCGTGACTGATATTCCTGATCTAATGAGGAACTGACCCAGCCGATGGATTTCCGCAGTTCAGGAATATTCGTTTTTCCAAAAAGATTTCCTAAAACGGACACTTCACCACTATTCGGCCATTGATAACCTGTAATCATTTTTAAAAGAGATGTTTTCCCTGATCCATTTAGACCTAGAAGTGCCCAATGTTCCCCTTTTTTGACCTCCCATGAGACCCCATTCAATAACAGCTTTCCATTTCGCTTCCAGATAATATTTTTAAGTGAAATGATGCTTTTCGTTCGACTCACTTTTTCTCCTCCTTAAGGTATTAAAGCCTTTTACAAACGGTTTTCCCCATGTACAAAATTTTTAAAGTGTTTGCTTGGTCCCTTGCTACGTTAGTAGACAAGAACCAATGTCCCCTAGCAATCAGGGTTAGGGGGAAAACAATTTAACTGAATAATGTAATTATACCGACATTTTAACATTTTAATATATAGGTTCTATCTTATAGAGCTCCAATTTGTAGCAGATAAGTAGATTAGTGATTCTTCAAAAGTCTTGTTGGCTACAGCAGAGACAGTAAAAGGAGAACTATTTACAATGATCGAAGTTTGCAGAATTGCAAGGTATTACCCGCCATAATTCAAGTAACACTTTACCCCGTTTGCTGCAAAAGCGAAAGTTCTCTTAACTGCACAGCTTAACAAACTGTTAATGGCAATATTGCGGTAGTCAGGTTAGTGAGACGATTGAATTTCTTAAATAACATGCAAGTTGAACTTTTAAAATGTCTTCTGGATTTGAAAAGGAGATTTGAAGCTTTTCTTCAATCCTTTTTAGCCTTTGATATAAAGTATTAACATGGATATGCAAATTTTTGGCTGTTTGTGTAGCTTGACGGTCGTTCTCCATATAGGCAAGCAGGGTTTGTTCTAAATCCAAAGTACCGTCTTTTTCAGATTGGAGGGGATTAAAAACTTCATTTACAAAAGAGTTCAAGTCATCAATGGGTTGGTGAATAAAAAGATGATTTATGCCAATATCCTGATAATTCATGATACTTTTAAGCTGCCTCGAGATCAAAAAAGAAAGGGCTTTATCCGCTTCAGAGTAACTTTTTGCTATATTATTCATACTTGGATAGCAGGTACCCATCCCTATTTTTAGCGATTCTTCATGCACATTAATCCAGTTGGAATGAATAAGCGCTAATTTCCTTTTAACATAATCTTGATCTGCAAAGTTATTAAATTGGCATACCAAGTTCACTTTATTTCCATAACCAAAAACGATTGAAACAAATATTCCTAAATGCTTTTTAATTTGGGCAATAAGTTTGTGCATTTGCATATTAACAAAATGGAAATCTGCATGTGGATGTAGGTGAATTACGATTGCCATATAATAGGGATGATCATTAATTCTAAGCTCAATGGCCTTCTTTCGTATCAGGTTATATTCTTGGCTCTGAATAAAATCATTAAATAGATCATTTGTTTTTTGATAAAAAGAATCCACTAATGTTTGTTTTCTGATAATCTCTAATGCAATTACTGAGCTTGCCTGTTCAATAATCATTTTGTTTAAAGGAAAAAGGTCATCTTCCTCCATTTCTACGGCCATTATTCCAATGGGTACATCGATAGCAATAATAGGGTGAATATACAATGACTGACTATTATAAGACTCAGTAAAAAAAGATTGAGTTGGTAATTTTGTATTTATCTTTATCAGCTCTGAAGGAAGCTCCACTTTCCATGGGGTTGGACTTGAATATAATTGATCATCTGTTAAGTCTACTATCATTAATGGATGGTTTATCATCTTTTTTATTTCATTTGCGATTTTTTGTAAACCTTTACTTTGAAGAGACAGTTTTATTAAAGAATTGTGTATGGTATCTCGTTGAATTAAAAGGTCATTTTGTTTTTTTAGATTTTGGTATAGATTCGAATTTCTTAAGACAATAGAAACCTGATCGGAAAAACTTTCTAACAGTTGTTGATCATCTTTCGTTAAAAGCGGATAAGTACCATTTTGGTAGACGATCAAAACACATAAAGTACTCTCCTCAACCTTTATTGTCACTGAAATAATGGATTGTAAATCATCAAATTGGACAGAGTTATACAAATGAAAAAGATTACCTGGTGAAATATTAGAGGATTCTGAGAGAATTCCCTCTATATTTGTAAGAATAAAAGATTTATTATCTTTAAAGGTTTTCCCGATAATTCCCTCCCCAACCCTCATTCTCATTTTTCCAATTTCTTCATTAGGACCGCCTGTCCATGCTTTAGGAAAAAGCACGTCTAAGCTTGGTTCGTATATCCATAGAACACCCATATTAGCTACAGGTATAACAGATAAGGCATTTTCTAATATTTTTTTTAACAAGTCATCTAAATCTTCGTGTACGGATATATCACGGATGCTCTCCATCATTTTGTTCCTGATATATTTTTCTCTATCTAGCATGACTTGCAAGTAATGTAAATCAATTATCGGTTTAATTTTTTGCTTGCTGTCAATTTTTAATACGGATGATTTGCTTAGCCTGAGGACTATAGTTGTATGATTGGCATAATGATAGTAAATATCGGTGTAATTTTCATGGGTGTGAATATTTTCACTTGAAAATCTTTCTGGTATGGGTGTTTCTTTGTCAAAATGATGAGATAAAACCAATGAAAAATCTAATCCTTTTAGGCTTTGCCACAGCTGAAAATGTGAAAGGCAACAGTCTCCCACTAAAAATTGTTTGATTTTCATCAATGTTTCCACTTTATACATCCTCCATAGGAATATGTAGACCTCCACATAGTTTATGTAATTATTATATAGAATCAAACATTGTTTGAATAGTTAGAATTTTTATATAATAATACAGAATTCAACTAATTTCGCTAGGAGGAATTATATGGTATCTAAATTGTCGCAGAACTGGAAGTATGTCATTATCATCTTGTTATTTTTAGGATGGTCAATCGGAAACTTTGATCGATTTTTTATGAATTATGCGATTTTAGGTATTTCAGAGGATCTACATTTAAGTGCCTCCCAGACTGGAATTGTTTTAAGCAGCTTTTTTGCGGGTTATGCCTTAATGCAAATTCCCGGTGGGTGGCTCGCAGATCGGTTTGGTTTCCGAAAAATCATTATCATGGCTGTTTTTGCTTGGTCCGTCTTCACGATTTTGTCGGGAATGGCGTGGTCCTTCATGTCCTTAATCCTCATTCGATTTCTTTTTGGACTTGGGGAAGGCAGCTTTTTTCCATCTGCGTCAAAAGGTATTGCGAGTTGGTTTCCACAAAATGAACGTAGCCGTGCCATGTCCTTCATGCTCACTTCTGGGACAATTATGGGGGTAATAACACCAATAATAGGTACCCAGTCCATGCAAAGTATCGGTTGGAGAACAATCTTTTATATTGCGGGTGCCATTGGTATTATATTTGCCTTCCTCTATGTATTTTTCATAAAAGAGCGGAAAGATTCAACTGTAGGAAAAAGTGAAAACCCTTCAAAAAATAAAGCACCCTTAAGAGAAGTTTTAAAAACTCCGATTATCTGGAATTTGTTCATCGCCTATTTTGCCATTTATGCTGTGCAATGGGGATTAATGGCGTGGATGCCAACTTATTTAGTAGCGGAACGCCATCTCGACTTAACATCAGTCGGGTATATTTCAGCTATTCCAGCGTTTGCAGGAATTATTGCAATGATTGTAAGCGGCTATATTTTGGATAAATTACCTGAAGGGAAAGATAAGGTAATTGCAGCTGTATTTGCAGTATTAACGGCGGTTTTTCTATATTTAATGGCTTATGCACCAAATATAGCAATGTTTGCTGTCTATCAGAGTGTTGTTACTGTATTCATGTCGTTTAATATTATTCTGATCATCTCAGCTCCATTAAAAATGCTGTCTGAAGAGGTTGTAGGTACCGCAAATGGGTTCATTAATACTGGAGCCCAATTCGCTGGGGTTCTTACTCCGATGTTAATAGGATTTTTAGTCGACGCTTTTGACGGTTCTTATACAGTTGCTTTTATAATGCTGATTATGTTTGCTCTATTGTGTGCGGGATCTTTATTTTTAATTCGCACGAAGAATGAGGTTCCTTCTTTCGAAAATAATGCAATTTAGGAGATGGAAAAATTGACTACTCTATCAGAAAAAATTACAAATTTAATAGATAATAAACGCACAAAGTTTACACAGCTAAGTGATCAAATATGGGAGTTTGCAGAAACCAGATTTGAGGAATTCCGTTCAGCTGATTTGCTTAGCGAAGCAATGGAAAAAGAAGGGTTTGCTGTAAAAAAGGGAATAGCTAGTCTTGAAACAGGTTTTATCGCCTCATATGGATCTGGTCATCCGGTCATTGCGATTCTCGGGGAATATGATGCCTTGGCAGGGCTAAGTCAACAAGCACGCAGCAGTATATCTAAGCCCATTATTAAAAATGGAAATGGCCATGGCTGTGGACATAATTTGCTGGGAGTAGGTTCCTTAGCAGCAGCTATTGCGGTTAAGGATTATTTGATGGAAAATAAGCTTGGTGGAACCGTAAAATATTTTGGCTGTCCAGCAGAAGAAAGTGGATACGGGAAAACCTTTATGGCAAGAGACGGTCTTTTTAAAGATGTTGACGCTGCCCTCTCATGGCATCCTTCAACAATGAATGCTGTCATGAACTCCACTGCCAATGCGGTCATCCATGCACACTTTAAATTTAAAGGGAGAAGTGCCCATGCCGCTGCATCACCACATTTAGGAAGAAGTGCTTTAGATGCAGTCGAACTAATGAATGTTGGAGTCAATTATTTGAGAGAACACATGATTGATGAAGCTCGAATTCATTATGCTGTGACCAATACAGGAGGATTGGCTCCAAACGTCGTTCAGGCTGAGGCGGAAGTGACATACTTAATCCGTGCACCGAAACCAGATCAGGTAAAAGAGCTTTATGACAGGGTAGTTAACTGTTCCCGCGGTGCGGCACTTATGACGCAAACGAAGGTTGATTTCGAAATTCAAGGTTCCTGCCATAATTTAATTCCTAATATGACCCTTGAAAAAGTGATGCACCATTATATGCAGGAAATAGGAGCTCCTCTTGCTACTGAACAGGATATAAACTATGCAAAAACAATCTATGATACGTTGAATGACGAGGAGAAGCGTGCGGCAGCTTTACAAGTTGGGAAACAAGGAGCTTCTCAATTAGCAGAACGACCTATTGCCGACTTTATCGTTCCTTTTTCAGAAAAAGAAACATTTATGGGAGGGTCTACAGATGTTGCCGATGTTAGCTGGAATGTTCCAACCGCACAATGTGTTACTTCCACCTGGGCATTTGGAACACCCTTTCATACTTGGCAGGCCGTCGCGCAAGGTAAAGAAAGCTACGCCCATGACGCCATGTTATTAGCTGGAAAAGCAATGGCATGTACCGCTATTTCAGCTCTTGAAAACCCAGAATTACTTGATAATGCTAAAAAAGAATTAGCTGAAAGACTCGACGGGGAAACTTATACAACCCTAATTCCAAAAGACCTTACCCCTCCGAAAAATAAACAAAAGGATATCAAACAAAAATTGTTTAATTGATAGTTTGATCAATGAAAAATAAAAATATCATTTAGATGCATTACGGGAACCATAAGTAAAGGTGTTGCTTGTAAAAATAAATAAGCCTACTCGAGAGTGATCTCGAATAGGCTTATTCCAAATTAAATTAAATGACTAAAATAATGGTTTCCCACTATTCGCCCCCTATTAATTCAATTCATGTTATTTAGATTTTTTATAGTGGGTAATCTATGTAGTCTTTGCTATCTCCACCGTAAAATATTGTGAAATTTGAATTTATTCAATATATTTAAATCTACTCTTTTGAAGAATTTTCATAAGAATATATAGACCTCACATCATAGTTTGAGATTTATCGAGTTTATATAAGATAAATTATAGGAAGTTAATAGCACATAAAAAAATCCGTCTCAAAATGACAAGTAATCTTTTTGTAGTGAGACAGAATAAAAAAATTCAAGAAACGTACACAATTAAAAATACCATTTCACATAACGTTCACACTTGTTCATTTGTATTATATAGGTACTCCTTATTTTGATATCTGAATACGATTGTCCAGGACCAGTCGCATTCAGAAAAAAACATCTAAGCTTAATCCCTTTGAGGTTTTTTTATTGATCTCATTGCAACGAGTATTCTTATGTTTTGAGACGAAAAAAATGAGTTAATCCATAATTCCAATACAAATTTACCACCCTATTTAAGAATGACTAATTCCCTTCTTTATACTAAAAAGACGGCACTCAATTTGAGTGCCGCCCCCTTTTCTTTAATTATACTGTGTAAACTCTTATTCTGCCTTGAATGTTTTCTTCACTTTGTCGCTTTCATTCATTCCAGGGCGTGTCACTGTTACATAAGCAGAACCTGAGCCCTTACCTAACTGCTTAACCGTGATGGTTGCAGAGGAAGAATTGGATGTTTTACTAGATAGATACTTCCCGGAGGATGAATAGAGTTTTACAACATCGCTTTTTTTCAATCCCTTGACTATTACTGTATCTGACTTACCCTTATTATTCTTAATCGTAATATTGGAAGCGCTTGGCTTAGGTGTCTTCGGTTCTGCTTTAAACGATACCTTTACTCTAGAACTCTCAAGCATTCCGCTTTTGGTGTTTGACACATAGATAAAACCGGCATTCTTTCCTAATTGTTTGATACTAAAAGTTGTAGAGGAACCTGAAGCTGGTTTAGATGTAGCAAATATCTTTCCTTTCGAATCGAACAACTTCACTACATCACCTTTAGCCAGAGCACTCACTTTCACGCTATCTGATTTGCCTACATAATTTGTTATTTGTACCGACTTACTGCTAATAGACGGCGTTTGAACTTTTACAGCCAGTTGGTATTTATTATTACCAGTGTTTCTATAATCATCCACCGATATATAGTACCGCCCTGCAGGAAGGGAATACCTCATCGATTCTATACCTTTTGCAAACTGGTCATCCTTCGTATTAAAGGATCCCAATTCATCACCGTTTGAATTATAGAGGCTCATATCCCAACTAACAGATGGCTTCCTTCCCATCTCCAGAGATACACTTGATGGTTTTGATAGGGAAAACGTAAAATAATCAGTGTCACTGAAATCTTGGAGATTCCCATAATAGTTTTTGCCCACCCCAATACTGTTTGCCTGATGGGCGTTGTCATTGAATTCTTTTTCATAGGTAGTTGACTTTGCAAACTTCACGATAAAGGTATAAGGCTGGTAAGTTGAATTATAATGCCAATCGTTTCTAATATGGATTAAGTACTCTCCTTTAGGTAGCCCGACCGTCCGTTCCGTCGGTTTTGTGACGTTCGAAGAATCATCTGTCGTAAATTCACTAAGCACTTCACCCTCTAAAGTTAAAATACTCGTATTCCATTGGATACCAGTTTTTTGGCTCATATTGAGAGTGACAGCACCACTTTCAGGAAGGGTTAATCTATAATAATCCTCATCATCATATTTTTGAATTTCGCCTAAGTAAGGTGTATTTAGTTTAATTTTATTTGCTGTACTTGAACTATCGTTGAATTCGTATTCCATATTTGCATTTTCTGCAAAATTAACAGAAAAATAATAGATTTCGTTATAAGAATTCCAATCATCCATTATATGTACGTAATAAGTACCAGCTGGCAATCCTACTTTCCTTGCCGTCACACCCATGGCTTTAGAGCTGTTATCTGTTGCTCCATCTGTAAACACATATCCATTAGCGTCTAGGATTTCAAAACCCCATGAATATCCCGAATAGTTATTCATGTTAAAGGTGACCTGACCCGGTTTTGTCAGCGTGAATTTCCAATAATCTTCATAATCTCCATTTTCATTAATGATTGCCTGATTAACAGCATTTACATTAATCGGCTTTGCTGCTTGCAGGGAATCCTGTCCAACGTTTGCTGAAACCTTCAAGGCTCCGCTAACCAAGATGAGACATAGCACCCCCAAAAAAGCACTGGCTGCCATTAAGTATTTTTTCATTGTTAAATTCCTCCTATGACATTTTTACTAGAATATTATTCTACCATGTTTCACAAATAATCTTACCAATTTTTTTATCTATTGGAATTTTTTTATCTAGATGTCAATCGTACTTAAGCTTTTGATTCCTCTACGTAAAGAACGGTTGAGACAAAAAAGGAATTTTACTAATTCAGATTCTTATTTTTGTATTTCTTCTGTTGATGGTGTATCTGCTTTATCTATAGTGATATCTATTGCATCCACTTCTTCTTTAGTCATTGGTTCAGCAGATTCAGTTTTATTTTTCACTTTTTCAACCTCTTTACCATGTTTCTCCACTTCTTTATTAGCCTTTTCAATTTCTTTTTCCAGCTCAGCGACTAATTTATCAGCTTGCTTAGCCTTTTCTTCCGCATATTTTAGTTTAGCATTCAAGTTTTTAATTGTATTGTTAGCTGTAGCAAGCTCTTTAACCTTTGCATCATATTCTGCTGTTTTGATAGCCGACTGATCCTTAGTGGCCTGGTGGTTAGCTGTTTCAGTGTTTAATTTGGTTTCTAAGGCTGCGATTTGCTTACTTAAATCTGACATTTGATTATTCAGTTCAGTAATTTTATTGTTTAGAGCTACTTTTTGAGCTTCTAGATCAGCCTTTTGTTTCTGTAGATCAGCATTTTCACCTTCTAGATTAGCGATAGAAGCATTTGCTAATCCAATTTCATGATTAGCATTAGCTCTCAAAGAATTGATCTTCTCTTTAAATGTACCAATTGTACTAATCGATCTTCAAAATCTTTAACATCCTTTGTAGCGCCATCTAGAATAGGAGATCCTGTGAAGGTTAATCCTAAGCCCACTAATCCAACTGTAGAACCTCCGATGATAATTCCTGCAATTTCACTTGAACCCATTTTAAATTTCCCCCTGTTAGTTATGTTTTTTTATGGTTAAGTTTTCACCAGTTTTTTAAATAATTTAGAAGCGCAAAAAAAAGACCATGACAGTTAATCACAGGTCCTTGTTATCTATAATATTTAATTTTCACAGGAGCCCTTACCTCCTTAAAAGATAACACAAAAATGCTGGTAGGATAACCACCAGGCCTTTAATTGTATAGATATTAACGTAGTAATTGAAGATCTCCCCTGCGGTTGCTGGTTTGTGCGCGAGCATTGCTTGAGCAGCTTGAGATAGAATAGAATTCTTAGTTTGCTCAACCATGATCTTGGCCATATCGGTGTCACGAATACGTGATTCTGCAGCTGTTAGATTCTCAGAAGAAGTGCTCAAGTTATTGATAGTGTGCTCTAAACGGTTTTGGTTCGCACCTAATTTAGAACGTTCTGCGGATACTGTTGTAAGCACATTTTCAATCGCTTTGATTGAATCAGATTCAGATTTTTGATCAGAGATATTGATACCTTTTGTAGCATCAGCAACTAATGTAGTTGAAGTTGTTGTATCCCCACCTACAGTAGCAGCTTGTGTAAGATCTCCACCAGCTTTTGCAGTAGCAACTACTGTACCCTTTTCTTGAACTGTTAATTGCATCTAATACATCTTGTTGTTTAGCTGTAATTTCTCCTTTAGAAGTAGCATCAGCACCAGCAGCTTGTGCTAGAGAGGAGGAACTTTTATGACAGAGAAAAAAATTAAGTGTTTTATTAAAGGTTTAGGACTTATTCTTCTAGTAAGTTATGTTTCACAAGGCGGAGTTACATTAGGGATGCCTGAAGATTTCATTCAAAATACCCTTACAATGGTTAGCGATGTAGTTCGTGACCATTATGCATTTGTAGGTTTACGCCTATTAGACAAAAGAGATAAAAAACCACCAAATAAGCCGACTCGATGTGTCGGCATTCCACTTGAAGGGGGAGAATGAATGCAAATTGACGAAGTTGCTCCAATGAAACACTGTTCTTTAGCGCGAGCTATTAACCGAGCACCATCTTGATCGATAAGCTAGACCCTTAATTCTGCATATAGTTCACTTTCTCAAAGCGGCTACCACCCAATTTATATTGGGTGGTTTTGGTTTTTAACAACAAAAAAAGCTCTCATAAGAGGACCCCTAAAAAACTTTATAAAGTAAATGTTCCAGACAATGCTTCATTGAGTAGATCTGTTTGGACGAGCTGGATAAACTTCTTTCGCTGTTCTTCCATAATCACCAGTAATTCCGCTTCTGTGGCGCAATTCAACTGAGGTAAGTACTCTATATTAATCTCCCGATGATTGGGCTCAACATTTAAATAATCAATACTCCACGTTTTTTCACGATGTACGACTCTTTCAGCAGCAGCCATAATAGCATATAAACTATATAAGCCTTCAAAGTATTTAGGGGCCCCGCTTAATAACAAGCGAAGCTATGTTATTAATTATTGTTAACCCACTCATTTCTTATCGTACGGAGAGCTCTAGTTTACGCAAAGTAAAGACAGATATAATTGATGCACGTCACCTCTGCGTGCTGTACTATAAAGAGGATTTAGAGCCTTATAAAAAACGCGGGGTTCAATTCTTAAACCTTCGTAACCTTACAAGACAACACGAAAATATAACAGGGATTTAGTATAAACAAAACTACAGTTTCAAGCCGTGCTTGATCAAGTTTCCCCTGAATATAGAGGGGTTTATGGAGACTTATATTCGGTTTTTTCTTTGCTTACTTTATTAGAATTTCCTACTTCTGAAGACAATGGCGAATACGCAGGCAGTGAAACTTATGGCTGCCTTTATACTTGAAAATAATTCAATACATAAAAAAGCGACGCCTTTTAATCATCACTAATTTGTATAGGCTCCAATTTATAAGAAATGTTAACACTTAGTCCTAAAAGTTATTATTAGACTTATAAAAGCTTCTCAAGATCTACATCATCACTTTCAATAGTCATTAGTTCCTTCTTATTTGGTTTTTGTAAGGATACAATACGACTTGATTGGAAGGAAGTTACTTTTTCATAAGTATTCCGAACGAAACGGCCATTACCGAACTGTTTATCTCTAGATTGATATTTTATTTGGAATAGTTCACTTAGTTTAAATAATGCCTCTTCTGTTGTTTCGTATTGACCATGTTTACACATTAATTTTAGTATTTCTATCATCTCATCTGGGGAATAATCTTTAAATTCTATATAGGTAGGAAATCTTGATTCTAAACCTGGGTTTGACGAAATAAATTCTTGCATATTGTCTGTATACCCGGCAACAATCACAATAAGATCATCTTTATAATCTTCCATTCTTTTTAATAAGACATCAATAGCTTGTTTACCAAAATCATTAGCTCCGCCCTCGGCTAATGCATAGGCTTCATCAATAAATAAAACGCCACCCAATGCGCTTTGTATTATTTTCTCAGTTTTTTCTTCTGTATCACCTATAAAACGGCCAATAAAACCAGCCCTATCCATTTCAATCATATGTCCTTTTGATAAAACTCCAAGAGAAGCATATATTCTTGCTATTAAGCGTGCAACCGTTGTTTTACCGGTTCCAGGATTTCCTGTAAACACTAGATGCCGGCTCCTAGGTTGAACTTTTAGCCCAGCTTTTTCACGTAATTGAGCTGCCTTAATTTCCTTAACTAGATTTCCCACTTCAGTTTTTACATCAGGTAAACCGATCATTTCCTCTAACTCGTCTATGGGGTCCGTCAGTAATGATGGATCTTTTTTTGTGCTATTAAGTTTTATATTAAACTGTTGGCTTGCATTACTATTATAATTGGCACTATTTAACACAGAGTTTTTAGCACTTTTAGGTTTGTAACTAAATTGATTTGTTCTACCAGTTGAATTTAAATGAGGTTCGTCTGATTTTAATGTTTTAATTAAACTTTTAAAGTTTATTGTAAGTGATAGGATATAGACTATTGTAACTAACAAAGAGAAAGTTAATAACCATTGATTCCCGTTCCAGTGATTAAAAGCTTGAAGTGAGTCAGAGTAGGTATAAATTACATCTCTTTTCTTATGTGCAAAATAAAAGGCATAAAATAATACGGAGGTTATCCCAGCCAAAAAGCTGTTTATTTTAGCTTTATTACCCTCATTATTAACAACATATTCTGAGGACTTCATAAGATATAAAAAAGCGAAGAAAAAGATAATAGCGGAAAATAAGTTCCAGTAACCAATTAACGTATAGTACTCTTCTAACCAATTAATTAAATTAAAACTTAAAGTAATGGAAAAGAAAAATGCCAAAATGAATGGTCTTACTAGATGACTAATCCTTTTATAGTCAACCATAAAGATAATAAAAGCAGTCGCTCCGGGAGCATATACTAATTCTCCAAATTGAATATTTGACATGGTTCGAAACATAATTAATGAATATCCAATTGATAAAGAAATAATAGCAGCATCTAATAGTTCTAAATAAGGTACCTTCTTAATAATGGATAATAGAATATAGGATATGAAAATAGATAACATGCCATTTAAAATATCTTGTGCAGGAGTAAATATATTTGGATAAAAATAAGGTAAACAAAATCTAAATTGCAACCCTATAAATAATGCTAAAAACCATGAAGGTGCATGATAAAAATCTCTAAGTCTTAATTTTTGTTTTATTGCTAACAGTGCGTTCATTCTTGTTTCCTCCTCTAGAAGTAAAGTTGTTATGTAATAGGGAAATAGGGAAAAAGGTTCTAATATTTATTTTTTCCAATTTAACTATAATTTAACACAGCTTATCTATCATAATACCCACTGATTTTTTTGACAATACTATATTAAAAGTCCTATATATAATGGTCTAGTATTTAAGGTTATCAATAACTAATGGGAATAGTTCTCAACAATTATATACCTTTCAATTCTGATCTCTCATAAACTTCTTAATTTTTAAAATCATATCTAAAACAAAAGCACCCAAGAATCATACTTAGGTCCTTTTGATAAAATAATTTTGAAGTAACAGTTCGGGTGGGGTTTGATTGACTATGGTCAATTGTGCTTGTCACGATGTATGTGGGCGAAACTACTTAATGCCGATCCATTTGATGAGATTCTGGACATAAACACCAACTTTAACTGATACTCCCTTATTTCTTCATCAAAGGGCAACCATTTTTTAATATAGCTAAGTTAAAACCCCATTCATTGTCCTTATTCCATATAATTGAATCGTCTACACTTATCTGGACAGAAGTTTAAAGGGAAGATACACTTAACTCACTACAGATAAGGGAGCACTCAAAATGACCAAGCGAGAACGCCATACGTTCACTTCCGAATTTAAACAACAGATCATTCAACTCTACCAAAAGGGGAAAAACCGAAAGGCTCTTATTGAAGAATATGAACTTACTCCTTCTTCTTTGGACCGGTGGATACAACAGAGTGAAAGCACAGGTTCTTTCAAAGAAAAAGATAACCGTTCTCCTGAGGAACAAGAACTTATTAAACTACGAAAAGAACTGAAGAAGTTACAGATGGAGAATGATATTTTAAAGCAAGCCGTGCTGATACTAGGACGAAAGTAAATGTTAAACGGAACAAAGATAAATACTCGGTATCAGCAATGTGTGGCGTCCTTGAGCTTTCACGGAGCATCTATTACTACGAAGCAAAAGAACGAACCTCAGAAGACGATGTCACAAACGCCATTTTTTTGATAAAAACCGTAAGGCGTACGGAACACGTAAGATAAGGTTGAATTAAAGAAAAGAGGCCTTACGGTCTCCAGAAGGCGAATTGGCCGAATCATGAAAGAACAGGGGCTTTTTTCCTCTTATACAATCGCTCAGTACAAACCGCAAAAGACCTCATGTAACGAATCAGTCCAGGCAAACGAATTAAATCGGGAATTTATACAAAAAGAAGAGAAAAAAGAAGTGGTAAGCGATTTATCATATGTCAAAAATAAATGGCATTACATATGTGTCTTTGTCGATCTCTTTAATCGTGAAATTATTGGATTTAGCGCAGGACTAACAAGGATGCGAAGCTTGTGGCAAGAGCGTTTGCATCTATCAAAGGGAACCTCCGTGATATTCAACTCTTCCTCAAAGATTGAGGGAATGAATTTAAAAACAAGCTGATTGACGAAACGTTAACCATATTTGAGATTGGTCGTTCACTAAGTATGAAAGGTTGCCCTTATGATAACGCTGTCGCGGAAGCGACCTTTAAAATCATTAAGACTGAGTTCGCCAATCAAACAACCTTCACAAGCTTAGATCAGCTAACACTCCAATTTGGAGACTATGTGAACTGGTTTAATAAGCTGCGAAAACAGGAACTTTAGGCTACGTAAGCCCTCTAGAGTTTAAGAAGTTATCCCTTAAAAAAGTTGTTTGATTTAGTGTTGACAATCCAAATACGTAATTCAGGCACCTTGCCTGAACGGAATTTTTGAAACAAGACAATATCTTGACTAGAATGATAATAATCAAATCGTTTTGGGCGTTAGGATGCAGATAGCTTTAGTAATCCAGCCGCCTCTTCATAGCCGTTTCAGATATGACATAAATCGTTCGCTTATCTCCAAAGATACTACCTCTGCTTTTATAACCCCCTCTTGTATATACTTATAGACACTTTGAACATACATTCCTAGTTTGTTTGCAAATTCAGTAGGCCTCATACCCGTAGGGTGTGAGTTCTTTTCATTCACAAATTGATCTACTTTCTCTTTTTCATACCGCGCCTCTCTATGAATTCGATGGGAATCCGCAATTTTAATAATTTTCTTTTGCTTGGCATAATGATAGACCGTTGCTTTGGAGACCCCCAGTAAATCGGCCACCTCTTGTTGTATATACATCCCCCCCTCCCTTACAGGGAAAATATCCTATGTGGTTGATAAGTGTCGCTTGTCCTGTTTACAATCCTAAGCAGGAGAAGACTAAAAAGGCTGCGGAACTGCTAGGTGAATGCAAGACCAAATATCGTGAAAAGGATTAATTGAAAAAGGAGAAAATTTTCTAGTCTTCTCCTTTCGTATGTGTGTAGAAATAAAAGTACACAATCTAAGCTTCTATCGCTTGGTAAGGCTAAATAAATGGTAGCTAAATCTCTGTAATAATTGCTAAAAATAGCTCTTTACATTAGGTTTATATTATATGTTATTTAATCTTAAAAATGAGTATTACAAAAGGAGCCTTAAAGCCCTACTCTATTATATATAGTCTGTTAAAAGCATTGATACTTATAGTTTTCTTATTGCAACTGTTCATTATCGTTCCGTTAGTCCAACGTTAATGAACAGTTGCAATCATATTATTAGAAACTACTATCTTAGTAACTTAGTTTATATATGGAAAATGGCGTAACTTTTGGAGCTACATAGCCGTCTCAAAAAAAATTATCAAATTCAATTTGCCGGCAAGGGATGACTTCAGTCCTACTTGTTGATTACCAAGCGTTCGATGAAGCGTTAAGTTCGTAGATTAATGGATTTGGGTCACTTTTCATATTGAAAACCGGCTCTTTTTTGTATTCAGATTTCTTAACGTTGAAAATCCGCGTTTTGCTGGCGGTACCCCATATACCGATAAAGTGCATTTCTTTACATTGTCTATTCTTTCAAGTACCTGCTTATTTGTTCTTGAATCACCGATACATTATATTATACGCTAAGTAATTCAATCAATAAAAGTCAGATTTCTTTTCGCTAAAGAAATGACTTTTTAGTTTTTCTTTTGTTACACCCTAGCCTTATTTATAACTAACTTTTAATTTCTAAATGAATACGGTGATCAAGACCTTTACTTTTCATCTCTCCAATTACCATTGCTATTTGAACTTCCATTGCATCCAATAGCGTATTAACCTTTTCATCAGCATTTTCGATATCTGGAATAATAAATCTTATAAAAGCAGGCCCACTCTCCAAAATATTAGCCTGTATATTAGTTAGTGCTATTATAGAATTAAAAGTTCCAATAAAAATTTGTGAAAAAACTGCATTGTAAATGTCAAAACCTTTTGGTGCAAGATTTAAATATCCACTTACTTGAAACCCATAAATTTGTTTAAATTGATTTTTATAAATAATAATATGCAAACCATCAGTCGAATGTATTCTTTCTATCGGAATCATTTCTTTCAATCCTTTTTTTATAACTGCAAAATAGGGGCTAATTCTCCCTATAATAACCATAAATAAAAAATCAATTTCCATACGTGAATGTTTCAACATATTTTTAAGGAGGATCTTATCGTCCCTTGAAGGAGTGGGAATATCCTCTGGGTGTGTATGCCATTCACCAAGATATATCCTTTCACAATTTGATTCTTTCCATGCTTCTTCAACAATCTTTTGAGCTTTTTTAACGTTTCTAACAAAATAAAAACGCCCAGATTTATCTTCTATAGAAGGTTCTGATATTTGGTCAATAATAATTATATCATTATAAACCTTACCTAATAAAATGCCTCCTGACTCATATTGTGTGTGATTGTATTGCTTATATTTGTCAAAAAACTTTATAACCTCTTCGGTAAATGCAATATATTTGTCTCCATACTTATATATCATTCTTTTCTGCACTTTCTTTATAAGTTTTTAAATAATTGTAGCGTGTTGAAAAATCAGTTGCACCCGCCCAGCGAGGTTCTAAGTATCTTTTATTTTTTCGTTGCTCTGTTAAATTACCTAGCCATGTAAACGTAATATTATCCTTCCTATCTTTTTCCCATTGTTGGCAAATAAATAACAATACATCAGTAGTAAATTTCTTTAATTCTAAAGCACCATACGGAACATAGGATGTGCTACAGCCCAGTTCTTTTTTTGTATATTGATTTCCATTTTTAAGTACTTGATATTTATACTTCCCTTTATCGAATAGCGAACTTATATTGATCCCACCGGTAGATTCAATCCATATTGCATGTCCAGCTGCCAAATAAGGTTCTACCCAAATATTTAATACTGGTGGAGTCATAACTCCTTTCAATTGTAGTTCATTAATTCTTTGCTCAATTGGTGCATTACTTATAGCAGATATTATTAAGTCATATGAATTTAATCCTTCTGGATATAACGTTAAAAATGACATAATGTCTTCAGTACATACATGAATTTGACTAGTAGGATAATGCCTGCTTAAATTTTTTTTAATCGCTTCCGTCTTTTTTTAATGACACAAAATCTTAAGTCTCTTATTCACGTTCATATCAAATTCCCATTTTTAGTATCATACATATATAAAAGTGGTAGATCATAACCATCTTTCATATGATCCTAAGCACTTAAATGAGGACATCCAAGTTACTAAACGACTTGCAGAAGCCGGAAAGTACCTAGCAATTGAAGTTCTTGATAGCTTGGTAGTAACTAATAATCCTAATAATTATATCTCTTTGAAAGAAAAGGGTTATCTATAAAAACAAACTTGCAGGAGAGAGGAAATCTTTCTTTTGACCAATAAAAACGTTTAAAGAAAATCTGGAAGTAATAGTAATGAAAAAAGAAGCACAGAAAAAGCAGTTAATGGATTTGCAAGTGTTACACCGGAGGAAGGTTACGCCCTGGTACTGAACTATTAAGGATTCATTGTTTGGAAAACTTTGAGGTTCCTGATCTAAAAATACAAAAAAAGAAAAATCTCTCGATTTGATGTTAATTTAGATGATTTCTTATAAGGTAGTGGTTAATAAATGGATAACGCGTCAGATTTTAAGTCTCATTTTCCTTCGGAAATTAGCAAAGATTTAAAGTCGTATCATTAATTATGCTTTGCTTCATAGTAGGTATTTCTATGTTAAAAGAATGAAAACAAGCTTGCAACCTGGTTACTGCACTCATTGTAAATCTAATTATATTGTAGAGTCAGATAAAAATTAAAAGCACAAAGAGGTTTGGAAATGTGAGAAATATACTTACAAAATCGTTTGGCCGGGGTAGAGGGAAAATGATTGATACGTATGAAAAGTCACTTGTGAATCCCTAACGATTACAGCGACTGGATACTATATATCAATTGATTATAGAGAAGATATGAGTGGAGAAACTTCTATACTACCAGTGACATGCTACCTTTTTGAGAATGGAAAAGCAACAATGGTGTACAGGACCCCTATATATCGGGAATTTCTGAAAATGGAGTTGTAAAGTATGAAAACGGTTTGAATTTCACGAGAAAGCCTTAGTTCATTAAGAACAATGATCTCATACTAATTGCAGAATTTGCCCAATAAAAAATAATAAGCCATTTCAATAACTTTTTTGATATGGTCCATTTGCTTCTATTTTAACTTTCTTACTAAGATACTTATTAAATCTAAAAAAATTCTGGTAATATACTTACCATCTTATTCATTATTTCATTAATCAGAATTCGACATTAAAAAAGCCGAGTTTCCCTACTCTAAGCAACATCGGCTTTGATATATTACATTAATTCCATTATAATACAAGTTTATTTTTTCTTCGATTCCTCCCATATTTATTTTATTATCGACGATAATTTTTACTCAACCCAATTACTAATTCCTTCTTGTTCAGCAAAATGTGTAATTTTTTCCAACAATTCGATAGGTAATTCAAAATAGTTTTTCTATTGGGACTTCGCAATATCAAAGTATCAGCATCGTGATGCATTTCTCCATTAGTTAAATACGGTAATATATCAGCAATACAAAACACCTCAGATATTAATGGCTTTTCCCCTGTCCTAACGTAGAGTAAGACAGTTTCATTTTGTTCTCTAACTCGAATGTTTTCTACTCCCCATATTTTCAAATAAATAGTCAATGAAGGGATAAAATACTACTTCGTTTTTTGGTACCTGAATCTCAACATAGCCTTTATAATCCAAAGTAGACTGGTGGATCGAGTATGATGGCTTTAAAGTATAAGTTTTCATTCCTTCTTCATACGTCAACCACTTTTGGATATTGGGTAGGTAAAAAACCAAATACATTTTCTTCATTACGAACCACACGTGCCTATGATATTTTGGACGAATGAATCCTTTGATACAAAGCAATGTCATTTTTTGAATCATAATATTCATATCTTTTTGGACGCTGAGTGAAAGTTGGTTTGAGTGACTTCTCTGCTTCCTGAAAGGCTGTTTCCGAAATTACATTCGTGATTCTTTCATCCCCATAAGGGACGGCCTCAGCTTTTATGGAACCATCTTGAATATACTTATAAACACTTTGTACAGAACTCCAATTTCTTTGCAACCTCATTGGGACAGTAGGGAAAGATTGCTTTTCTACTAACCGATCCACTTCCGCTTTTTCATAACGGGCCTCTTTATGTAATCGATGTGGGTCCAAAATTTTCATGATTTTCTTCTGCTTTCCGCAATAGTAGACCGTTGCCTTGGATCTCACCTAATAAATTCGCTACTTCCTTTTGTGTATACCATTCCACTTTATCCCCCTCCCATCCTTCTTGATTATTCGTTACTGTTATGGGAACATCCCGTTGTTTCCCATTTGTCAATTCCTCATGATACAAGACTGCTTCTACCTGGCCAAATTTCACACGATATTGGAGACGTAGGTGTTCAATCACTTCCAAAATCACGCCATCATTTCTCACTTAAATTGAGTGGATGTCTATCAGATTATGAAGAGTCTGGGCCATGAGCAGCTTTCCACTTCAGAGATATATTTGGAGAAAGTTTTTGAAAAAGAACGCCATGCGAATCATTTGTGGTTTGGGGAGTATATATAGAAGAATATCTTCATATCCAGCGGGGTTTTTGTGATTTTTGGCGCGCTCTCAAAAGATTCAGTTTCGAAAATGGCTTAAAGATTAAGGATTTGAAAAATAGTCCAGATTTAATATAAGATATATTAACACTTACATTTAATTCTTGTATGTTTTCTTCTTTTTATAAAGAAAGAAAATGAAAAAAGGAGGGAGAACAAATCATCTGGATGACTTGTTCTCCCTCCTTTTTAGAATCCCTTAGATAGGCATGACACTTCATTTATCCGTACAAACATTCAAAATGAAACCTGAGAATAAGCGGGTATTGGCGAGAAACTGAGGAAGTTCAATAAGGTGAGGAGCCTGGCGACGAAAAAAAGGAGATATAGTTTAAAAGAATCACAAGTAGATGAAATCTATATTGTGATTCTTTTCAAGCTTAAAAACTCATATTCAAATTTTTAATTCTTCTCCCCGAACTCTTTTCCTGCTGATCTTTGATCCTTTATTTTAAAAGAAATGAGGAAGCTAATTAACGAAAGTACAGCGATGACGATAAATGAGATTTGCGCGCCATACATATCAGGATGGACTATCTCGGGACGCTGCTGAGCATTTTCGGTAGCTGATGTCATCACAGTAACAAGGATTGCCGTACCTACAGATGCGGCAATCATTTTCATCGTATTATCCATTGCTGCACCATGGGCGATTAACCGTTTAGGCAGCTGGTTTAAGGCGGCCGTTGAAACAGGCATCATAACCATGGCTAATCCGAACATCCGTATACTGTACATGACCATTATAAATGTAAAACTTGTCGAAGGACCAACATCCATAAAAGTAAAGGATGAAGCGGTTATGAGAAGTAATCCGCCAATAACCAACCACCTGGCCCCCACCCGGTCAAAAATACGTCCAATGAACGGTGACATTATTCCGGTAATAAGTGCTCCAGGAAGTATGGCTAATCCAGCTTCAAATGCAGTAAATCCTCGCATGTTTTGCATATATAGCGGGATGAGCGTTTCGGCACCTATCAGACCCATAAAGGTAATGGCTCCAATAATGATAGCAATCGGGAATAATGAATACGTGAACACACGGAACTCCAGCATCGGATGCTTCAATCGCAATTGCCTGTTGATGAACCAAACAAGTGAAATTGTCCCAATGCCTAGGGATATGATGGTACTCTCGTCTGTCCAGCCATAATTACCAGCTGCTGTAAAACCATACAATAATCCACCGAAACCTACGGAAGATAAAACAATCGAAAGCACATCCACTTTTGGCCGTGTAACTTCTGTTACATTTTTTAAAGCGAAGAATGCAACTATGATATCAATAATAGCAATTGGAAGAATGATAAAGAATAACACCCTCCATGAGTAGGTCTCCGTAACCCAGCCAGATAAAGCGGGACCAATAGCCGGCGCGAAGGAAATGACCAGCCCGACCAGTCCCATGGCTGCACCCCGTTTATGAACAGGGAAAATCATTAGGAAGACTGTTTGCATTAACGGGAGCATAATTCCGGCTCCGCTCGACTGGATCATCCTTCCTAGCAGCAGCATTCCAAAATTAGGAGCTAGCCCCGCAACCAATGTACCAATAGCAAAAATCCCCATCGCGGAAAGGAAGAGCTGTCTGGTGGTAAAGCGCTCCAGTAAAAACGCGCTAACAGGGATCATGATCCCATTAACCAGCATAAAAACGGTTGTTAGCCACTGTGCACTATTTGCCGTAACACTCATTTCCTCCATTACAGGAGGAATGGCGGTAATCATTAATGTTTGATTCAAGATCGCAATGAATGTGCCCGCAAGCAAAAGAGCAACAATTGTTGACTGTTTACTTTTTGTTGAACTCAATTATGGTCCCCCTTTACGTTTTGGAAAAAAACATACTTTTGTAGATTACACGAATTTACATCAGATTTCCAGTAATTTGCTGTTAAAAATAAAAGCAATAAAGTCGGCAGTAAATCATTACTTCCCCTACAATTAAAAGGGGATTTTGTTTGAATAACAAGCTGCAATTGATGTCCTTATTGGCTTATTTAAGGAAGTACTATTGAGCCAGGCACATTATCACTCCCTTTTAAGAGCAGATCAAATAGCGGCAACAGACATCAAAACAACCTTATCAAGTGATCGACTTTTATTGCATAAAGAGCACTATTAACTGGCTATAACAAATAATCACCATTGCAAGTATATTTCCGCGTTTTGATACCGTAGTCCATATGTTCTAAAAGCGAATGATACTTTTTAAATTTTGTTCAGCAATCTACAGTATGTTTTTCCGCCATATCCATAGTTAATATAGAAGATAGTCGTCATATTCAAAGTAGTTTTGCTGTATTTTGGGCTCTATTGAATGGCGCTCTCTTAAAGGATCCAAACATGGTAAGAACTTTTTGGATAGAAACCCCTTGTGGAAGCGATTACCCTATAATTTCCTGTTATTTTAACTCTACTATTTCATTCTTTAAAAAGTTCAAATCTTTTTTCCTCCTGCAAATAAAAAGCACCCAATTTAATGGATGCTTAGATTTCCTTTCTTTCGTAATCTTATTTCAAATTTATCACTGAAAAATTCGCTTGCATTAAAAATAGTACTGATGTCTGAAATATCCCCTATGTTCACAATTAAGGCTTCGTCAACTTCTTGATCTGTGAGAACTATGCGATATTCATATTGATTTTCAAAGTATTTATCTTTCCAAAAATAAATATCAGTCCCTTGATTTTTATAAGAGTTCATCCTTGCTGAGGAATTGATGTTATAATCATCATATTTTACCAAGCCCCCTCTGTAAGCATAACCTTTTTCATTGAGTGTTCTAGTAATTCTGTCAATGAATTGCGATGGGGTAACAAAAATTAAGCTATCTCCGAACTCCCTGATCATTTTATCGATTTGTTCATTAGGTAAATCAAATTTGGTATAGTAATACTTTTCATCCTCGTTAACCACTTTTAACATATCGCCAATAATGGCAAACATACAATATAATGGTCTTTTTTCATTTATATTTTTTCTGAAATTCAATTTTTTAGTTCGCCCCGACATTATTAATTCATTGGTATCTTGAGTAAAGAAATTCATTGTTAATTCCGTAAAAACATGTGCTGCTTCAAATTTGTCTCCTACACCTTTTTCTCCTGAAGCACTTTCTATATCAATATACTTTTTGAAATTATTCATATATAAATCTCCAGACAAAAAACTTTCCACAAAAGGTGTGAACTTTATAAATCCAAAAACTTGGCCTTTAAATCCAACGTCTGACATTTTCATACTCTTCTTTCCCTCCTATTTAACTACTAAATTCACAAAAGGGACTATTCACCGGTATTTATTCCAAGACTATTATGAACGGTTACTATTAGTGAACATGTAAAAATGTATGCCTAGTTTACAAAGAATATACTTCAGTAAAAAACGCTTATCCAAGGGGATACAGTCTTTCTTCTTTACAGTCTTCTTTTTAACCTAGAAAAAATAGAAATACCGCTTTTATTGTAGGGTCCAATATCCTTTTTCAAATTTAATTAAAGCAGGAATCGTGAATATACCGAATATCACTTGGGCAGCGGTACTGTATAATGGAAGGATAAGTTTACCTATTTTTAATAATATATTAATTGGCGTTCAGCTTATTAACTAATCTATCGGCAGAAAGGTTGGTAACTACTTTGAGTATAAATCCAAATATGGCGGAGATAGCCTCCCTACTTGGGGAAACGTCACGTGCAACAATACTAACAAGTCTGCTGGATGGGCGTTTTCATACGGCAGGTGAATTAGCATTGATGGCTGTAATAACACCTCAAACGGCCAGCTTTCACCTTGCTAAATTAGGGGAAGGAAACCTTGTTATAGTTGAAAAACACGGACGACATCGCTATTATCAGCTAGCAAATGGAGAAATTGCGCACATTTTGGAATCGTTTCTTGCCATTTCCCCACCTCCTGAAGTTCGGTCGTTAAAGCAATCAAGTCAAGTCAAAATGCTCCAAGAAGCCAGAACTTGCTATGATCATTTGGCAGGAAAGCTAGGAGTCCAATTAACTGAATCGATGTTGAAAGCCGGATATATGAAAAAAGAAGAGCGGGAGTTTACAGTTACACCCAAAGGAGATCATTTTTTTTCTGAATTCGGCATCGATTTACTTGATTTAAGAAGAAAACGCCGTTCATTTTCCCACTCATGTTTAGACTGGAGTGAACGACATCATCATCTTGGCGGAGCTTTAGGGAATGGACTTCTTACACATTTTTTCGATTTAGGCTGGATAATCCGTGTTCCATCTATTCGCGCAGTAAAAGTCACACTTAAAGGGAAAGAAGGATTTAAAGAAGTTTTTTGTATAGAGGTATAATTAATAATCCCTCATGGTAAGAATCTTTTATTTTTCACCATGAGGGGCTTTCTGTCTTTAACGGCTTACAACAATCCATGCGATTACTATAAAGCTCTTTTAACTAATTTATTTTCCTTTTGGAAATTGCTATTTACAAGATAGATGCCAATGATGATAAACAGTCCGCCAATTAGGAGTGACGTGTATATCTGCTCACCTAATAGTGCCCACCCTGATAAAACACCGAAGAAAGGTGCCAAAAATAAAAAGGCACTTGTTTTTCCGGGATCACTCTTTTGTAAAAGGTAATACCAAACAGCAAATTGCACGATCGATGACATGATACTTAACCATAATAAAATGAACAACGAATTGCCATTCAGTATGAAAAATGGTTTTTCAAGAATAAAGCTGCCAAGTAAAAGCAGGAAACCGCCAAAAAGCATCTGATAGGCAGATAAAACCCATGTATCGTAAATCGCCCCCCATTTTTTCGCCAATAAAGTGGAAATCGCCCAGAAAACAGCAGAAAGAATGCCGAAAAGAATACCAACCTTAAATTCAAGTTGCGCTCCCATCGTTATAATTACTCCAACTAATCCTAATGAAACTCCAATCCATTGATATAGTTTATAGCGTGTTTGTGAAAAGATCGTACCGAATACAACAACAAGTAACGGGTTCGTGAATGTAAGAATGGAGGATTCACTTGCTGTAATCGTGCGTAAACTCAGGAAAATGCAGCCCATTACTCCGGCTGTTTGAAAAGTGCCGATAATGAGCATTTTAATCCAATCCCCTCTAGAGTTTGGATGCGGTCTTTTTAAAAAGTTTACGATCATCACCATTATGAGCCCTGCAAGTGTGAAGCGTAATGCTGCTAATAATAATGGGGATGAATACGGTAGACCAAGTTTAACTACTGCAAAAGAAGAACCCATCAAAAATGTCGTTAAAAGTATCAACACTGTAAATTTGTAAACATTCATTTTTTTATCTCCTGACATATTTAAATGACCGATCTACCGATATTATAGCTGGCGATTATTTCAGCTATTATCGAAATATGGAATACAAGTGGAGATAAATTTATAGTATTGACATATCATAGAGAACCTTCATAGTTTAATTGGCATAAGTAACCTCTTTAAATCATCGTATTCATTTTTGAAATCAACTAAAAAAAGAAATACCCTCAAGTTTTCCCCTCTCCCTATCAAACTTCATGCTTTATAGCCCTCTAAGCTTGTAATTCCTATTTTTCATATATTTCAAGAGGCAAATCATCCGGATCACTAAAAAAAGTGAACCTTTTTCCTGTTATCTCATCAACACGGATAGGTTCGACTGGAATGTTCTCTTTTTCTAAATCTTCAATCGCTTGATTAATATCTTCCACTTCAAAAGCAAGATGTCTAAGGCCCCTAGCTTCAGGATAACTAGGTCGATTTGGGCTATCGGGAAATGAGAACAATTCCAGCTGATATTCCCCTCCGACGATTAAGTCCAATTTATACGATTTCCTTTCTGACCGATATGTTTCCTTCTCGATATCACACCCTAAAATATTCACATAGAAGTTTTTTGATTTTTCATAATCGGAACAAATTATTGCTACATGATGTATTTTATTTACTTTCATTTGCTTCCTCCTTAAAAACATTGGTTATTTTCATCTGATTTTACCAAAGTTATACATTAATAAAAACATAGATTTAAGTGCTTCCCTCGGACTTTACTGCACGATACTGGTATATGCATTTCCCTTTCACAGGTCCACCATTTAGATTAATTGCAGAATTAGAAAAATTATATTTTAATCATGGAAAATGCCAAGGCCATACTGTTTGATTAATATTATTGCTAATGTCATATAAAAAAATAAAAAGCCCTGTTAGCTGAAATTCAGTAACATCAGGCTTTCAAGATCTAACCGATAGAGTTTTTGCACTTGTGGTATATACCCTTTCGAACAAACTTTTATAAATCCTAATACCCACTTTATCCTGCATTGATTTCAAACTATTTTACAGCAGGAATTGTTTGTGGATATTCAGTCATGAAATTTCCCTTACCCGATTTCAAGATCATAATAGCG
Source organism: Bacillus sp. ISL-57 (assembly GCF_018613135.1). Taxonomy (NCBI): domain Bacteria; kingdom Bacillati; phylum Bacillota; class Bacilli; order Caryophanales; family Bacillaceae; genus Bacillus; species Bacillus sp. ISL-57. The sequence continues at coordinate 119,712 of NZ_JAGGQV010000020.1, forward strand.
AGAAAACAAACGACTCCGAATGAAACCAATAACCAAACAGCTCCATTAAACGATCCATCGAAAGCGGCTATGACAAAACCAATCGTTAAAGGAGCGATGAAGCCCCACCAATTGCATCTCTAAATTGACCACCCCAATGTTGAACCTCCATTGGGTGCAGTTCACTTCGGGTATGCTTTTCTTTACCAGTTTTCCGTTTTATCTAATAATTGATCAATATCAAATGCATCGAGATGAAATGGAATTGACTCTTCGGCAAGTTCTTCAGTAGCAAAAAGCAATTGGTCAATATCTATTATAGGCAAGAACAATTCCCCTCCCTTTAACTTTACCTCAAACATTACTTCTAATAGGTAATTCTTTTGAGGGTATCATAACTACATTTATTTATTCGGTAGTTCACAGGAAGACAACGCTCTTTGTCTCCACAATCTCTCCAGAACTAGCTCCAAAAAGCAGATTTTGTTCTAAGGAAGAACAAAGTACCAAGCTAAAGGTTTAATAGCCTTGAATGGTGGTTAAGCCAAAAAGCATGAGTACTTCACCATAGTTCTATATGTAAATATTCATACACCAGAATACATTTCTAATAATTTCCATTATACCGCAAATGAAACTGTATAATTTTACAGTTGTATAACAATTATCATTTAGCATTTAACTTGTATTTATCGAATTTTCATTTAAGTCCAAAAAACCTTATGGGACTTTTTATTTTTGTAAGAATGCTAATAATATAGTTCTATAAGTAAAGCGATTTTTAATAAAAGATCGCTCCCTAATGTGGAACAAGAACCGGTTAAAATAAAGATAAGTTCAGGAAATTTATACCATATTCTTTTCCGGTTTTAACTGGTATAATATGGATGATTTTGTAAGTGAGAGGGGAGAAAAGATGAATCAACTTATATTTAAGCAATTTGAGATGACGAGGGAATATTTCATCAAGAATGTAGAGTCCATTTCCATGGAACTAAAAGATGTGCAGCCAGATGGCTTTAATAACACAATTCATTGGCATACTGGTCACGTTTTGACAATTACAGAACAAACTATGTTTGGTTTCCCGAATGTAACAACCCATCTTCCCACGAATTATATAAAGTTGTTTGGGAATGGCACAAAACCAGCTGATTGGACAGGGAATATACATATACCTGCTATGGATCAGCTGGTTGTGCAGTTGAAAGATCAATTAACTCGTTTAAAGCAAATCCCTCCTGAACAGCTAGATCAAGATTTGGATACACCATTCTTAGGATGTAACACTGTTGGAGAACTTGCAGGTTTAACATTAATGCATGAAGCGACTCATATGGGGCAAATTCAGGCAGTGAAGCGTATGATTGAGCATGTAAGTCTTAAAAACTGAATTTAATAACAAAGTGTTATATTAAGCTGAAAAAACCAGTCTAATAAAACTGGTTTTTTCTTCTGTTATATTTTATACCTCATTAGTCTACACACAACAAACCATTCCTTCTTTAACAACCTTAATCTACCTATTTTTATTAAGCTATTCTGCCCCATAGCTATGATTTATCTTAATGGGGTTTTCTATTATGTCAAAAAACAATCAACTGCAAAAACAAATAGACACTCAACTATCTGTAGGTGGCCCAGCAAATCTAGCTTCAAACTCATAAAAAAACAGATAGTATCATACAGTTCTCAAGCTCAACAACAAATGAAGAAAGCAGATCAACAAGAAGAAACTCCAATAGAAAAACACAATATAAGAGATTATGATAGGGCATGGGAAGATGACCGCCATTAATAGGGGGCATCTTCCTTTAATTTTTTTGACTCAAGTCCTTCATTTACTTTCACTAAAAAGGAGATGCCGATCAGCTCCTGATAATGAAGTAAAGCACCTCTCAGCCATCCATTAAGCGCAAAAATCAGCGCTCCACTACAGAGAATGAAAATCGCGGGAAATCGCTACTCATTCTATGGCTGGGTGAGTAAGGCGATGAACTATGGTACCAATAGAGCCCATTCGTTAGTCTGACTCCAACGGCCTCGGTGCATCACAGACTAGCTCACCTCGACAATAAACCCATGAGCTAGCCTGTTTTGACCCTGATTATGTAGATGTACAAGAGTTCCCAGATTATCCTCTGGGGTTATTGTTTACTTTAAGATATCCAATCCAACTTTAAAGAATGAGTTTAACCCATAAGCCACTGATTGAACCGTATTTGCATTATCCAATAGTGACTGTTTATTCTCCCCAGTTGGATTCTCTTTTGCACGTATGAATGAGGCTTCCAGAGCTGACAACTTTTGTTTCAACTCATTGATTTGCTCTTGGACTGAACCCTTAATTGCAGTAGCTTCCCTGAAGCACTGTTTACCTTTTGGACTAATCGTTGCTCTGCTTATCTTCCCGGTTGTACTCTTTTTGATAGCTATGAGTTTCTTGTTCGCAAGTATCACTAACTCAGCCCTTACCACTTCAAGATTTTTATCGTACTTTTGAGCAATTTTACTTACACATCTTTCTCTATTGCATTCCTCAAGGAAAGAAAGTATTTGCTTTTGTAGATGATTCATATTGGTTTCTCCTCTTAAGTTTGTTTCCATTTGCAAGAATTATAAAGTTTCTTTCTACCGTTTCTTTAAAGTTTGCATACCATAAAACCCCAAAACACATATATTGTTTTTTCGTATTTTCTCTTACAAAAAACATCTTTAATTTATCACAGAAACCACAGAATCTAATATAATACTACAGAAACTAACAAATATTTTTTAAATATTCAATTAATCGCACAAAAATTGGAAGTATACACATTCATAACGTAAGGGAAAGAACGAGACAAGCATTGTTTAAGGATATAAAGACAAGAGGATCATGCTGGAAGTATTAGGCACCAACTCGAAGAGTAATAAAAACAGCTGCTATGTTAACCGAAATCGATGAATATCGTAAAAAGGATCTAAGATCATTTCACCAAGAAAAGCTGGTGGCAGAGATTACGAAAGTAATTTAAAATTCCCATATGGGTTATACCAAGATAAAATTCTGGCACCCGCTAAGAAAACAGGTTTTTTCTGAAGTATATATCAATTAGGGTTTTCCATCCTTTTCCCAAACAATGTTAGCTCGGATTTTGAAGATATATCATCTATAAATTCTTCTTCACGATTTCTATATCCCTTTTCCGTCTGAAGTAAAAAGTCATTCCACCTTGTGAAATCATATTTCCACTCAAATGCTTTACTTTCGGATAATTGATTTACCGTTTCATCTCCAAGGCTTTTTACACTTTTAAATCTTTCGATTAATCTTTAAATATTCGTTTCCAATATCATAGTCAGCCCTTCCAAAAATATTATTTTCTTAAAATTGACTTGAAATTTTTACCACAACCATTAAAATAAAGTTTTCTTCAACTAACTGCCCATTTAGTTCATTAAGAAAAACCGAAATCAGGTCATTTCGGTTTTTCTTTTTTATATACAGTACAACTTTTTTTCTAATCCACAATTTCGATTCTTATCGCAGTTAAAACATCTATTAAAAACCGATAATACTTAACAACTTTCATTTTCTTTTCATTTGTATATTGCTCAAAACTTTTGCCCTTTTTAAGCAATTAAAAACCCCCAAGATAGTAGTTGTAACATCGTTTGATCATGATTTGTTATACTGCCTACCTTAAGGGGATAATATGACTAAAAAAATTCAAATAGTCTAACTCTCTCGTGTCTATCTTAGTCCATATTATTGATTTGAACTTGCCCAAAACTTTCGAACTTCTTATTAAAATAACTTGAAGTAAGGTCAGAAATATGAACACCAGTATTCCTTGTTGTATGAATAAAGCGACCATCCCCTAGATAAATACCGACATGGGTTATCTCTTGACTTAAGTCTGTATCGCTAAAAAATACTAAGTCCCCTGCCTTGGGATCTCTGAGTTTCGGCAGCAAGGAATAGTAGTCCGCTGCCGAACCCCGTTTAAGGGAAATGCCCTGCTCCTTCATGGCCCAATAGATAAAACCACTGCAATCCATTCCAATCATCGGATCATATTCTCCGAAAACATAGGTAAATCCACGTAGAGTATAAGCATACTTTATGACATCATAAGCTCTATCATAAGAAGCCTCTTGATTTGCATAAAATGGATACAAGGGACTGCTGTATATTTGAAGATACTGTCCCTGCATCAAGCTATCAGTTGGTAACGCGTTACGCTTTTTGATTGTATCCACCGATACACCGTAATTATCCGAGATACTTTTAAGTGTTTCATTATTTTGAACGACATGCTCTCCTTTTGGTGTATACGTTTTATACTCGGCTTGGTATTGTGCAAAATATTTTTCTATGGTAGATCTCACCTGAACTGTCTCCGCTCCGTATCCAGAATTAACGAACTGATTCCCCCCCAGATAGATCCCAGCGGTCACGACTTTTGAACTCCCCTTTTCCAGAAAAAATATAACATCTCCAGCCTTAGGAGTATTTGTATCCATTCCTTGCTTATAATAGCCTTCAACTGACAAACGGTCGATAGGCACCTTTTGCCGGGAGAGTACCCAGTGAATCAATCCGCTAGAATCAAACCCTTTGATAGGTGTCTCTTCTCCAGCCGTTTTTTTAAATCCTGTAAATGATTTCGCATAATTCGCAATTTGTTTCCCTCTCTCTGACCACTGATAGTTCGAAGGAGTATAAGCAGTCTGAATGGTTAACTCCTGGCCAATATATAACTTACCATCCGGTAAACCATTCATATCCATTAATTGCTCTGTCGATATATCATAGATTGCTGCAATCGATTCTACCGTTTCTTGAGAGGATACAGTATGCACTGGATCTGCTGCTTCAACTTTTAAGCCAGATAAAAAAGTAAAACTAGCGATGCCTAGTAATAAAAACAACATACTACCTAATATTCTTTTCGCCATTTAACCCTTCCTTTAACATACAGATTTTGTTCCTTCCTAATGAAATTCTATAAAATATCAACTGTATAACTTTAACATAAAAATACTATTAATTGGATTCACTTCTACTTTCATCATTGAACTAACCTTCTCTTTTGTTTATACTTTTTGCGATATTAATATAAGGCCATTTTGTAAAAAAATGCCCCTTTGTAGGAGTGTCTTTTACGAAATACGCTATTAAGCTAATTATAGGATCAACAATAAGAATGATATGACGTGAAATACAAAAAGCTCAGTTCCGAAGTAAGAAAGAACTGAGTTCAGACTGTAGACGAACTCGATGAAGAACAAGTTTGTCTCCATTTTATTTAGGTTTATAAAACCTTGAACGTCGCTTGGAACATAGGGCACTCGTTTTTCGCGGGCGGTCCGCCCTCGGTGCTTTTGCGCCTGTGGGGTCTCCCTCGACGTGCTTGTCCCGCAGGAGTCTCCCACATACGCTCCAATCAACTCTGTTTTGAATTTTAGATAAAACCCCCTTTTTTCCCCGGACGTATATAAATTTATATAGAGAATATCTATAAAGCGACCGATCTAGATCGTAATCAAATTATCCATTTGGCCTTTTTTATCGCTGCACATTCAAAAAGAGTATAAATGTATCCTCCATAAACATAAAAATTACTGAATTCCCTCTCCCCTGCAACTGCTGTATCGTTTCTTCTTCCAAGGAAATGTTTTTAACATTCCCTTGGATTTTTTCTTTATATGCAAAAAAAAGAGCCCTCCAGCAAAGTTGAGTAATCTAACACCACTCATCTTCCTGAAGAAGCTCTATTTTACCTGTAATTATCACATCAAACGAAATTGACTGATTGATAGAACCAGCTATTAACCCTTACACGTTTTTATACTGCCGTATAACCGCCGTCGACAATTAGGCTAGTGCCAGTAACAAATGATGCATCGTCACTTGCAAGGAAGAGAACGGCTTTAGCCACTTCTTCCGCTCTGCCTAAACGGCCGATTGGATGTAAATCGATCAAACCTTGTCTTATTTCACCTTGTGCTTCGGCAATAAGTGGTGTATCAATATATCCAGGGCAAACGGCATTAACACGGATGCCATCTTTCGCATAAGTCGTACCTAATGTTTGTGTCAATAGTTTGACCCCGCCTTTAGCAGCAGAATAGGCTGTTACCCCCGGTTTCCCTGCATGGCTATGGATGGAGCCTGTATTGACAATGGCGCCTCCAGTAGATTGTTTTTGCATTTGCTCTATCGCATATTTATCGGATAGGAAGACACCCGATAAATTAATATCAATCGTTTTTTGCCATTGCTCGTAGCTTAACTCATGAATGTTTCCGTCTCTGGCAATTCCTGCGTTTGCGAACATGATATCCAGTTTTCCATATTTGTTAACCGTCTCTTCGATCATATTCTTTACGTCATTTTCATTCGTCACGTCCGTTTTAACAAAAAGAGTATCATGCCCTTTTCCATTTAACTCTTCTGACACCGCTTGTCCATGATCAGCAAAATCGGCAATGACCACCTTTGCTCCTTCTTCTGCAAATAATTTAGCCGTACTTGCTCCAATCCCGCTTGCTCCCCCTGTTACGATTGCCACTTTATTTTCTAATCTCATATCTAAACACTCCTTAGTTTTTAGTTTCTAATATCCGCTAGAAAGTTAGGTTTTAGCGAGCAGTCGCTCCGCCGTCTATCACAAATTCAGTTTACCTTTCGTATAGGAAGATTCGTCCGAGGCAATGAAAAGCACTGTATTCGCCACATTATTGACGCTGCCCAGATGTCCCAACGGGAATTCTTTACCCAATTCATCTATTGAACTGCCCGTTTGTTCAAAGGCATAGTCCGCCTATCAAAAGTTTCGATCGTTTCCTTTGCAACCTTTTTCCAATCTTCTTCATTGCTGACATCATGACGGGTGAATACGGCCTCACCGCCGATTGCCCGAATGTCTTTCACAGCTTGATCACCGGATTCCTGGTTGATGTCAGTGATGACCATTTTTGCTCCCTCCGTAGGAAATAACAATGCGTTTCTTTCCCGATTCCGGTACCCCGCCTGTAATGATTTCCACTTTGTTTCCAAGTCTCATCATATTACCAGATCTCCTTTTCTTATTCGTACAGATACCTTGAGCACCTGAAAATCTCCATCCCTAGAGGTTCTCCCTGGACGACCATTCTTATACAAACAAAAAGCTGATGACAATGTTGAAATAAAATGGCCACAAAATAGCTTCATTCTGTGTTCATACATTTATTTTACTCCTTACAATTTGAATTACTATCCTATAAAGTGCTGTATAATAATAGGGTTAGTTTCCCCTTTTTATAGGGTATTTTGTTTTTAGGAGAAGGAATTCACATGGCTCATCCCTTTCATGCACATGAAGAAATAACATTTCAGCAATTCATATTATTCATAAAAAGTCATAACAAAAGGATTGAAGAAAATATCAATATTCATTTGAATCTAGAGCCCTTCATATTAGAACCTGAACGTAAGATGATACAAACATTACTGGAATCATTTTTACGATTTTTATCCGCTCCAAATATCGACGACATAAAAGACACATACGAAGAGCATTTGGATACTTGGCTCCAATCACATTTACCCCTTTTAAAGGATAATCATTTCAGCATGTTCCGATTGATCTTTGAAAAGTCCATCGTTACCTCATTGGGAAACCTGAAACATGCCCAAACCCTTTCCATCCTTATGTTCCTATTATCCATTTTCTCTCATCTCATCCATAGCTATAACAAGTGGACAGGCGACGAACCGGAGCAACACCACAAAACCAAACAAGAGAATGCAGAACTTAAAAGACTGCAGCTACTGGACCAATTAGATGAACTTTTAATTATCTCAGCAGGATTTAAGGATTTTGCTTTTATCCTAAAAAAATGTGAGGATTTCTTTAACTATAAAAGATGTGTTTTTTATGCTTATATTCCTTGGTCCAATCAATTTCACGGCGCCATTGGATCCGAACTGCCAAAAGTTCAGAGTATGAGGGGACACGTCAGCTCCAAGCAATCCATGGTATTCAATTCAAAAAAGCCGGTATTTTTAAAGAATCCCCATATTTACATTAAAGAGGAACATATACAGCTATTTAATCTTTCATCTGTCATTTTTGTACCGATTGTTCATGACCAGCAAGTGTTCGGCTGGCTGACCTTTGATCAATTAGGAGAGGAATTCGATTATTCAATGGATGAAATGACTTTACTAGAACAAGTCGGAAAAAGACTCGGTTTATATTTATCAAGAAAGGATGATGAGGTATCAATTGGTACCGACATACAATTGACGGAACGTGAATCCATGATTTTATATCTGCTGGCTGAGGGCCATAACAATAAAAAAATGGCCGATTTGCTGCAATTAAGCGAGCATACCGTTAGAGATTATGTAAGCAGTTTAATGACAAAGTTTAAAGCTAAAAACCGTACACAGGCAGTCGTTTATGGTTTTCGGTTAGGCCTATTGAAGTAAGAGTGAATTACTGATTTTTTATGATGATGTGTCAATATTACCGATCTATAAAGAACCAAAAAAAGACCGAAAAATCTTTTTCGGTCTTTTGGAAATTTTTATTTATTACAAAAGAATATACTTTATTTACCTTCACTTTTTTCCACCGTTTTTCCAGATAAAAACCATCCGCCTATAGCGATAAGAAGCATGACTGACCAAAAGATTATATTCCAAATCGGTCCTTCAACAAAATCATGAGAGATAATGTGCACGGCTGGATGTGCAAGGGTATGCATTAATAACTTAACCCCTACCCAACCAACGATTAACATGGCTGCCGTTTCGAGGCTAGGCCGATCCGTCAGTACCTTGACGAAGTATCCTGCCGCAAACCGGATGACGATTAAACCTGCAATGGCCCCTAATAAAATAACAATGAACTTTGCCCCATCCATACCTCCTATATCACCCATTGGCGTATCTGGCAAGGCTATCACAAGAGCGACTGCAGCTAAAATGGAATCAATAGCAAAAGCAATATCAGCCAATGCAATTTGCGCAACGGTCATACGGTAGCTTTTCCCTTTTTTTTCTTTGTCACCATGGTCCCTTTTTAGTAAATGCTTTAATGAAATGAAAATTAGGTATGCAGCCCCAATGGCTTGAACTTGCCAAACATGGAAAAGGTACGAAATGATGAAGATTGCACCAATCCTAAATATAAAAGCCAAAAGCAACCCAATATTAATCGCTTTTTTTTGCTGTTCTTTTGGTAAATGCTTTGACATTATGGCTAAAACCAATGCATTATCAGCAGATAATAAACCTTCTAAAAAAATTAGAATAATTAACACCCAGCCATATTCCAATAATAACGATAGTTCCATGATACCCCCCTAAAAGCATGAAAAGAATGCGTATATGACTTCAAACCCAACAACACTTTCTCCTCCAATATTGTCCCATCTTCTCTTCTTCCTTATTCAATCCTTCCGTCCAATCAGCTCTATAATATTCTTTTATGCTAAGACTTCATTCCAATTAGGAAAAGTTAGGATTTACACCTTCGCACTTCGAAAAGCACCAACTCAATTCCTATTCTGCCATTAAATGATATTTCTGTAAAACTTTTTGTGATGTTCCTGGCGTCAGCAATAGTGGGGAGATATTTGTTACAAAAGCATATTCACTTTCATTTAACTCAATATTATTAAGATTAAGAATTCTCATCTTTTCATAAGCTTAATTAAAAAGTTGCAACCTTAATCAAATGAATAAAATCAAGGCTTTTCCTAAATAATAGGAAGACTAATTAACAGGGAGGGATTCATATGGATGCTAAGCGTATAAAGCAAATTCTTTCTTCTTCATCTGACATTGAGGTTAGATATAATGGAACTTCAGTTTGGATTGATAATTTAAATGAAGATGGAAGAACGGCTACAGTACATCTAAGAGGCCCATTAGAGGAAAGATCAGATGTAGCAATAGACGAACTTAAAGAAATATAATATCCATTAAAATAAGCTCCTCTTTAAAAAGAAGAGCCAGTTTGTCTAAAGTAAATTAAGGTTTTGTACAATTTGTACGTTGATCTACTCTCCAGGCATTCGCCTTCCGCGGGCGTTCCAGGAAGCCTCCCCGGCGCCTTCGCGCCTGTGGGGTCTCCCCTGGACTTGCTTTCCCGCAGGAGTCTCACACCCGCTCCCTTCTACTTTGTTTTGACCTTTTGATAGAACCCATACCCCTCGTATTAAAAAGTTCCTTTACTCATTTCAACCTTAATTTTTGACCGATATAAATTTTGTCTGGGTCTTTAATTCCGTTTAGACTGACAAGCAAGTTTACGGTTGTTTTATGTTTTTTTGCAATGAAGCTAAGTGTGTCGCCTTTTGTTACAGTATAAGTTCTGGTTGTTTCAGTTTTCAATGCACGGGGTTCGTCAGTCCTAAAAGTATTTATGGTATTTGTAAAATCCCTATAGGCTATATTCAAATCCACTTTTGTGCTGATCCCACTTACTTGACCTGTATCAGAATGCTGCCAAATGTCCGTGCTGCGCCCCAACGTCGTGTTGTATCTGGCAATCCAAAAAGCGTAGTTCTTCAACCTTGATTCATCTAAAGTATTTTCAAGAAAGTATTTACCAGTATACAGCATAGCCGTGTATCCAGCTTTTTCAATGGCAGCTAAAAAAGCGATTGCGGCATCGGTCAGCGTTTTTTTATTTGCTTTTTTTTTATTTTCCTCAAGATCAAGAACAACAGGGTAATTTAAAGCAAAAGAGCTGATTGAATCTAAAAAATAAGCAGCCTCAGCCTTTGCTTCTGCAACAGTTGCAAACTTTGCATAATGATAGGCCCCGACTTTCAATCCCGCTGCCAATGCTAGTGGTGCATTTTCTTTGAAATAGGATAGCTTAGAATAACTCGTTCCCTCTGTTGCTTTAATGAAAACGAACTTCACGCCTGCCTTTGCAACTTCCCCCCAATTTATAGCACCTTGCCAATGTGAAACATCGATTCCCTTGATATATTCCATATTAAAGTCCTCCTTAAGGAAACAACCCTATGGGGGTAAATGTTTTATGATTTTAACATATCCTTTATAAAAACATCATATAGTGAAAAATGCAGTCCTGTTGCCCACTGCCCCCTTATAATAAGATATTTGATTGAGTTAAAACAATTTTATATCTTTAAATTTGGCTCTTTTCGTAAAGATTGTTGTTTTTATAACGAAACGATTTAAGGTTGATTGGAGCGGAAGTGCGAGACTCCTGCGGGAGCAGCGGGACAGGTGAGACCCCACAGGCGTTTACGCCGAGGAGGCTCTCCCCCCGCCCCGCGGAAAGTGAGCATCTGGAGGGGAAATCAACCACACCTCACTACTTGGTAAATAGCAACAAAGTATGTGAAAACAGCCTTAAATTTAGATTAAAGCAAAGTATTATGCTGTTTCCTTTTGTTTTCAAAGATTATTTTATGCTATACTGATTTTATTAATATCAGAAGGGATGATGGGTGGCCGATGATTAACTAATCTTATTTTTTAAATTTGAAATCGCATATTTCAAATCATACAAAATAGGATTAGTCTGCCCATTTTCTATAAATTTTAGAGCTGTGAAAATAGCTCTTATTTGATAATGCACAGGTACGACTAATCCTTCCATATGAACTGGGAGGATTTTTTTTATTCTCCCTAAAGAGAGGGATGGATTATATGAAAGAACTTTTAAAATTAACCAATATAAGCTATGAAGTATTGGACCAGAACATTTTTGAAAAAGTTAATGCTACAGTTCAACAAGGTGAGATCATCGGTATCATTGGTAAAAATGGTGCCGGAAAATCTACGTTGTTGCAATTAATCAACAATGATTTAGAGCCTGCACATGGACAAATCCAATGGCTGCAGCAAGACGTGAAAGTTTTTATGGTTGAACAAGAAGTCGAGTCCCATTCTTCAGAAGATAAGACGCCCTCAGAAGTTAAATTACTTGATAAAATGCATGTACCAAGCCATGACTTCCCACAATTAAGCGGGGGAGAAAAACTGAAAGCCCGGTTAGCAAAAGGACTTTCTAAAGATGCTGACCTTTTACTATTAGATGAACCGACGAACCACCTTGATGAGGAAAGTTTAGAATTCCTCAAAGGACAAATTAAAAATTATGGAGGTACCATCATTTTTGTTTCGCACGATCGTTACTTTTTGGATGCTGTAGCAACGAAAATTTGGTCGATTGAAGATAAAAAGCTAATTGAGCACAGAGGGAATTATTCCAGTTATATGGAGGTTCGTAAACAGAGAAGACTAACACAACAACGTGAATATGAAAAACAGCAAAAAATGGTTGAACGGATTGAGGGACAAATGAAAGAAATCACTTCTTGGTCAAAAAAAGCCCATTCACAATCGACCAAAAAGGAAGGGATTAAGGAATACTATCGCGTAAAAGCAAAGCGCATGGATGCACAGGTAAAGTCTAAACAAAAGCGTCTTGAAAAAGAGCTTGAAAAAGCAAAAACTGAACCTGTTGAACCTGAATACACTGTAAGCTTTTCAATTAATGCAAAAAACAAGATGGGAAAACGTTTTTTGGAAGTTAAGAATTTAACTAAGTCTTTTAACGGTCGAACACTATTTAAAAACGTCAATTTCACGATTCAACATGGTGAGAAGGTTTCCATAATAGGTCCCAATGGCAGCGGAAAGACGACATTATTAAAAATAATCCTTGGACATGAAACTTATGAAGGCGATGTATGGATTTCACCATCTGTAAAAATAGGCTATTTGACACAGGAAGTGTTTGATTTACCACTTGAACTAACACCTGCCCAGCTATTTCATAAAGAAACTTTCGAGTCTAGAGGGCACGTTCAAACTTTAATGAAGCATTTAGGCTTCACGGTATCCCATTGGACAGAACCGATTAAGAATATGAGTATGGGTGAGCGAGTGAAATGTAAGTTAATGGAATATATATTAGAGGAAAAAGATGTGCTCATTTTGGATGAGCCGACAAATCACCTGGATTTAGCTTCACGGGAACAACTTGAGGATACCTTAGCTCAGTACACCGGAACGCTTCTCGTCGTTTCGCATGATCGATATTTTCTCGAAAAAACGACAAGCAGCAAACTCGTCATTTCAAATAATCGCATACAAAAGCAATTGTATGAATCCCCCTTAAAAAGAGATGATCTGGAAGAACTGCGATTAACGCTTGAAACAGAAAGACAAGAAGTTTTAGGAAAGCTTAGCTTTATGACTCCAAACGATAAAGCGTACACAGAACTCGACCAAAAGTTTAATGAGCTTACGAAAAAAATAAATGAAATTGCTGACAAATGACTATCAACTTTAACTTATTGAAACGGATAAATTAAATGTAGAAACCCTTAGAATGATTTAAGTCTAAGGGTTTTTTAGATAGGCTCTTTTCGTAAAGATTGTTGTTTTTAAACGAAACTATTTAAGGTTGATTGGAGCGGAAGTGCGAGACTCCTGCGGGAGCAGCGGGACAGGTGAGACCCCACAGGCGTTTACGCCGAGGAGGCTCACCGCCCGCCCCGCGGAAAGCGAGCATCTGGAGGGGAAATCAACCACAACTCACTACCTGGTAAATAGCAACAAAGTATGTGAAAACAGCCTTTAGATAAGACTCAAATCGGCCAGGATTTTTGTACACCCCTCAGTTCGAAATCCATTCCCTTCCTTTATACTCGCTTACTTTTCTTCAAGAACATGGATGAATGACGGTGTTTTTCCTACAAGAGAAAACAAAAAACATTGGTTTGAGGTATTAAAAGGATATCGGTAATGATACGATTTGCAATTTGAACAGAATAATAATGCCCCCTCGTTAATATGCTTTTAATGATGGATTTGTTAAAAGGGGGCATTAGTTATGAGTGAGAACATACAGGAAGCCAATATGAGGAATAACTCGGTAATGTTTGTTGCGCGCTCTTTAGATGAGATTCGTTTTTGGTCTAGAATAATGAAGGAACACTCGTTATTTCTAAGACTGGGCTTCAGATGTGAGGATACACAGCTAATTGAGGAAGCTAATCAGTTTTATCATTTGTTTGAACGGATAGAACAGCAATCCCATTCATTAACAAATCAAGCTGATCCCGAACAGATCAGGAGATTTAACTCGGAGGTGCAGCAAGCTGCTACAGGCATATTTTTATTTAAAAGAAAAGTATTGGGATTAATACTAACGTGTAAATTGCCTGGTGCGAACAATTTCCCGCTATTAGTTGACCATACAAGCAGGGAAGCCAATTATTTTAGAAAACGATTAAAAGAATTAAATGAGGGTAAATTGAAACCTCTTGCAGATGCGATCATCAAAGAAAATGTTTTCTTTTTAAGAATCATGGCGGATCATGCAAAATTCATCGGACATCTCCTTGATCCATCGGAAAGAAAGCTGGTGGATATGGCGCGAAACTTCAGTAATGATTTTGATCAATTAGTCTTTCAAGCCGTAGACTTAGAGTCCATGAAACCGCAATCACAAACCGCCCCTCTTCTGGATCAATTTCTAGATCAGAACCGTGTTTCCGTCGTATCACTTCGGGACTTTAAGAAAACGGCCAGGGATTTAATCGAAGAATGCAAAATCAAGAGCATTATCCATCCACTTCTGGCTGATCACGTTTTCCGTGAGGCCGAACGGTTCCTTGAAATTATCGATATGTTTGAATCCCACCTTACAGGTTAACAAATACAATTAATTGAGTTTGACGGATTTAGAAAATTGCAATTATAGGATAAAGAAATTCTAACCTAAAATGGGCCCCTCTCGATATAGAGAAGGGCTTTTATATTTGAAAAGTTAAGATTGGGAGTTCACCATAGCTTTAAGTTTCTCTTTATCAGAAACAGAAATCCAAGGTAATTCCTGATTAACTTCATTAATACCAGGTTGGATAACGCGGCTATTTAAAAGGTCACAAATACAATCATTTATTAATTGGATATCCTGTTCTGATATTTTCCGGTTATATGTAGCAGCTCCTGTTTGTTTGGTTATCCCCCCTATCAAGCCTCTTTGATTTAAAGAACTCCTGATCACTTCTCTGATAGCCTCTATACTAGTCAACGGAAATACATCAAGATGCTTAACAATCATTCTAAAAATATCCTCTCTAGATAAATCCTGTTCACTCAAATAATCCACCCCCATTTGTCAAAATATTCTCCAAATGAAACGTAAAATCCTCCTTTTTCCCTAATAAGGACGATACAGACTTCCCTTTGAGTACCGCACTGACCCTATATTCCTAATATAGAAATTAACACATAAAAACCAGATTAAATAACGATTTTCCGCAACGAACACCGCGCCTGTCCGTTTTGCAAAGGAAGCTTCATTGTATGGAAACTCATCTGCCATAACTGAATTGATTTTTTCTTTGAAAATTAACATTCATATTTTGGTGAATATTTGTATTATAATAAAATAAATATTTAATTTGTTACATTTTGATAAAGATTATTTAACGAAGGGAAGGTTGCTTATCTTTAAGACCATTCTATTCATTCACATTTGCGCTGGAGTAATATGTCTTATTAGTGGAATAGGTGCTATGTCTTCAAAGAAAAGAAGAGGTATGCATACAATTTGTGGTGAAATTTATCACAGTGCATATGTTGTAGTCTTTGTCACATCCCTGACAATGGCAATATTGAATTGGGAAAGCAGCGCATATTTATTTTTCATTGGAATATTTTCATATTCTTTTGCACTTATAGGCTATGTAGCTGGTAAGAAGAAATGGAAAAACTGGATTGCCTCTCATATTAGCGGGATGCTCGGTTCCTATATCGCTATTTGTACAGCAATTCTTGTAGTGAATGTATCCAATATTACTATCTTGAATGAATGGAACCCATTAATTTTTTGGTTTCTTCCAAGCATTATAGGTTCCCCTCTTATATTGTTGGTTGGAAAAAAGTATAAAAAATCCAATTCGATCTAAGTTCAGTACAAATACCTCCTATTAACAAGAATCATTTAACAAATCCCAAAACAAAAAACCCCTCTCAATTAAGAGAAGGGCTTTTAACAATGGAGGAGTACCACTTAGGGGGTAGTACAATAATATAATTATCGCCAAACGAATACATTTATATTCACCCCCTTCCTCAAGTTGGTGAAAACGGTCTTGCGTGACATTGAAAAGTGACGCCATAGTCGTTCCCGTTCTGCCCTTCCAACGTTTTATCTCCTTTGATCGGAGTGTTGTGATTGGCATTATATTAAAGGATTCAAATGATTAAACGGTTGGATGGTCCATCTTTGGTATTAAGGATGCCTCTTACACTATTCAATTTTCACCATGTTTCTGTTATGCTTTTATCAATTGACAAAAGAAAGGTGTAGTTACAATGATAAAGGAATTCAAGGAATTTATTACTAAAGGAAACGTTCTCGATCTTGCAATAGCTGTTGTAATGGGTGCTGCTTTTGGGAAAATCGTTTCATCACTAGTCGAAAATATTATCACACCGCTAATAGAAATTTTATTAGGTGGGGTAAATTTTTCTTCGTTATCTTTCCCAGTTGGAAAAGCAGTTGTTCAATACGGTCAATTTGTCCAAGCAGTGATTGATTTCTTGATCATTTCATTTGCGATTTTCATGTTTATGAAGGTAGCGAATTCTCTTATTAGAAAAAAACAAGAGACCGAGGAAGAGGTATTGGAAGCGGTACCCGCATCCGAGCAATATTTAAAGGAAATCCGTGATCTTTTACAAAAAAATGCACGGCAGGATGAAACATTGTAAGTATATACTGAATCATTGAAAAATACTTGAGAACAAGTTAAACCCCCTCTTAATGGAGAGGGGCTCAGACTATAGACAAACTCGATGAAAATTGAGTTTGTCTATTTTTATGACTTGTATAATTTGGAAGTCGATTGGAACGTAGGGCACTCGCTTTCCGAAGACGGTCGGCCCTCGGCTTTCGCCTGCGGGTATCCCCTAGACGCGCTTTTTCCGCAGGAGTCTCGTACACCCGCTCCAATCAACTTTGTCTTACCTTTTAGATAGAACACTTTTGCCTAGAGTCATTTTTGTTTTAAATTAAAAGTATGAAAACCTGAGGTGTTGATGTTGTTTTCTAAACATGATTCTATTCAGCAAGAGTAGACGGGGTTTTATGCCTCATCCATTCCCCAATTATAGCGCACGCTACTAAATTCCCAATTAAATCCAAATACTCACACCTTTTCATTCATGAAACAAACAATCTATTACCTTCTTAGAATGAATGTAACATACAATTAATTCACCCATTCTCCCATTGAAGCAATTTTTTACCTTTTATTATAAAAATTTCAGAGAAGAAGAATTTCAATTACCCAGAGCGTGGCTTTTTCCACTTATTTAACTACAAGGAAGCTTCCTCCGCTCAATGAAAAGCTCCTTCCCCCCTGCCTAGACTACACCATTTTATTCATTTCAGACTGGGCTAAATCACCAGCGGCTTTCACACGAATAAGGGTTGCATTCCCAGGCATATACGCTAAAGGTACATCTTCTAATTTTCGAGTGATTTTTTATTATGCCTCAAGAAATTCGTCACTGGTCAAACAAATCCTTTGGCAACATCGGCATTAGTATGTACTTTTTGTTGGATCCAGATAGCCTATTCACGTTTTAAAAATCATTTTGTTTTGATTTCCAAAAAAACCAAAAATCTACTGATAAAGGTTGGAAAAATTTGTTCATAAATCTCCTCACTCCTTATATTTTTACATTTATTATTATAAGGAGGAGGATCATTTAGCAAGCTACAGGTTATAAACGGTTCTCTTATTTACACTTATAAACGTTAAGAATTTCGTTGTAATGAAGGAGAAAAATTCAAAAAAGAAATATTCATTTCCCTCCAGAAGGGATGCACTTACATTGTTTCATAGTTTTTTATTTCAAATTCATTTAAGGGCCGATTAATCGACATACTCAATTTTTTAATAAGCTCTTGGTAATCCTTAGTATCATTTGGATCTATACCTTCTCTGACGTTTAGTATCTCGTATCGGTCATACTGTTCTGGAATAAGTTTTCCGTCTACATGGATATAAAGCCTATATTTGATCCTCAGATTCATATTACCATCTCCTTTACTATCAATTCGATATAGGGAGCTCTTTTCCTGCATGAAAAAATGCCTATATGTTATGCTCCACCATCCATTCATTTTATACATCTTAATTATATATATTACATTTGAGGAGCACATATACCGGTAGAATCATCAGAAGGAATTGTTATATAAATTAGAGAACAGCATATTAATGAATATACTGTATTGAATTCATCTGAATACTTTTGTTCTTATTGCATAAATTGTCCAATACGAAAAAACTAGTGTATATGGAGGTTTTTTAATGAATCACCGCGAGCCAGTATTAGAAATGTATAACTACCACGCATGGGCAAATGGAGTCATCATCGATCGGTTAAATGAACTTCCAGAACACATTTACCATAAGGAAATTCAGAGTGGTTTTTCGTCGGTATCAAAAGTGTTGTCTCACATTTATCTCACAGATTACATGTGGTTTGATATTATCTCTGGTATAAGTATGGATAAAGCAATGGCATCTTCTAGTGAATTAAAAAAAGAGGTGGAAAAGAAAAGTATTGAGGAAATGAAAAAAATATTTATAGACTTGTACGAAAGAAACAAAGCACTTCTGAGTACAGAGGATATGGAAAAGGTAATGGTTGTGGATAACCCATATGCTGGGTCGCTTGAAACTACCATTTCCGAATCGGTATTACACGTTGTCACTCACGGATCATATCATCGTGGCAATATAGCTACCATGTTACGGCAAATGGGGCACACTTCCGTTATGCAAGATTTTGGTCTATACCTTTATACAAAATAGAACACCAAACTATATACCATTTCCTGAATAGGGGGATGTATTGATGGATGAACTAGTTGGCTCTTGTGTTCGCTGTGCACATGATGTGTATTGTACGGCTGGTTTTCTGAACGGTATTCTTTTAGATAACAAGAATATCTTATGTTTTAATTGTAAGGATATTTTAAATGCGATGATCAAAGAAGAAAGTTTGGAGGAGGAAAATCAAAACTAGATGTTTAAATAGGTCATGCCAAATTAATGGCATGACCTATTTTGCCCGATGAACAGTCAGATTGACCTTGTTGGTTTCACACATGAACGTTGAGAGGTGAACAGGCTGGTCGTTTGCATCGAAAGCAATCTTCACTATTCTAAATAAATTTGCGCCAATATCGCATTCTAAATATTTAGCAAAGTTTTTTGTAGCACCAATCACGTCTATAATTTTATCGTTACTGACTATTTCGGTATGGTAATCTTCCAATAGGATCTTATAAGTTGATTCATCCCTTGCAATCTTCTTTTCCAAATCCGGAAAACGGAGTAACGAATAATGAGCGGTATCATAGAAAAGCGGACGCTCATCTACATACATGAGTCGCTCAAGTTCGAGAACCGGACTTCCTTCTTCAATGAGGAGATGACCTGCAACATCTTTTGGTGCGGCTATGACCTCACTTCTTAAAATCCGGGAATTCGGTATCTTCCCAAGCTGATGACTAAACTCTGAGAATCCACTTATGGATAACAACTCATTATGAAACTTATTAGAGGTAACAAAGGTACCCCTGCGCGGAATACGTGTCAGTGTTCCTTCCTTCACCAATTCCTCGATTGCTTTCCGTATGGTGATTCGGCTAACGTTATAAGTTTCACAAAGCTCTGCTTCGGTTGGGATCTGTTCATCTGGTTTGTATTTACCGTTCTGAATATCATTCTTCAACATTTGCCTTATTTGCATATATAGTGGCTGGGGGGTTGAAGGATTTAAATTCATATTAAATTCATCCTTATCCGTCAAAATTTATTATTTACTACCTATTATACATGATTTACTGTCCCAGTCACCACGCACCGAAATAGCTTATTGTTTTCGCAGCAGACTCTGTGCCCATTTCTAAGCAATTTTCGATAGATTGACCTTTCAATAATCCATAAATAAAACCGGAAATGAAGGAATCCCCCGCACCCATGGTATCCACCACATTCGCTTCAACGGCACCGCATTGATAAAATTGAATGCCGTCATAGGCAAGTGAACCATTTTCACCTAAAGTGGCGACCGCAATTTTAGATCCTTGATTTTTTACATCATTTAAAAATTGGCGGATAAAAGCATCATCCTTCGTATAAGAGAAAAAAGGATAATCAACAAACTGCGGTAAAGTCTTCACTAAATCGTGATCTAGCTGATCTGAGAAATCAAAAGACGTGAGCATTCCATTTTCTTTAAATATGGAATAATACTTATCCGCATGTCCCCAAATCCCTGAATGTATGAGTTGGTATGTTTGAATGTAATGGAGTTCTTCCGTCGTTAAGCAGAAATGTTTCATGACACCTTCGTCGTATTCTCCAAACCTGCGGTCATTTCCTACCATTTCAACAAAGGTAACAGCTGTTTTTCCTTCTTTCCGCGAAAGATGAGAAATATCAACGCCTTTTTCCTGTATCGCTTTAACCATTTTTTCACTGTAATGATCGGATCCCACCCAGCCGATATATGCAGAGTCAGCACCTAATCCTTTTAAATAGACAGCCACATTTAAAGGATTACCGCCAGGATAGACCTCCCCGCTCTTTTGATAGATATCCATACAGTTATCTCCGACTGTAACCGTTCTCATCATTTTCCCCCGCTTTCTTTAAACTTAAGAGCACTACTAAGTAGTGCTCCACTTATCTTAATATTCCATTTGGCGATAGTATCTTCTAAGTGTTAATGGATGATTTCTTTCACGCTCAAGGTATACGCTGATTCGACTTAATACTGACCAGTTGATGCTAACTGAAAAGTGCTTTCTGAATTCTTCGCTGATGCCTTCCATTTCAAAGCTTTTGGTATCAATAACCGTTATATTTTTTGAGATTTTTTCTACAAATCTCTCTACACGGTCCATCAGCGGTCTAGTTTCATCTTCCCCTTTAAGTAAAATAACACTTGTATCTTCTACAACAAGTTCAAGCGTTCCATGGAAAAACTCTGCAGCGTGGATGGATTTCGCCTGGATCCATTGCATTTCCTCTAAAATGCACATGGCATATGAATAAGTGTTTCCCCATAGGTTACCAGAACCGACCATCATGTGGTAATCCGTGTCTTTATGTGTAATGGCGAATTCCTCTGCTTTTTTGTCAAAAGATTTAACTGCATCTAGAATTGCACGCGGAAGTAGAGAAACCTCCTTCGTGAATTGTTCATATTGTGGGAATTCATCGTTGTTATACATGAAACGGAAGACGACCATGTACAAAAGCATAAAAAAAGTATCAAAAGAGTGCGTTTCAGAACCGGTCGTTATACAGTAATCTGCAATTTGTGTTAACGGAGTATTTGGCTCTGCAACTAAAGCGATTGTAGTCGCCCCATTTTCTTTACAATACTCAGCCGCTGCAACTGTTTCTTGAGTAGTCCCGGATACAGATGTAAAAATGCAGACTGAATCTTTGCTGAAATGCTTATGATTCATCACCATGAACTCAGCAGCAATTTCTGCATGGACATCAATGGTAGAATTTGATTTTAAAATGTATTCATATGGATACATCATGGCGATGGTGCCGCCAGCACCGATAAGGAAAATATTGCTGTAGCCCCTTTTTGTGATTCCATCTACGATTTCTTCAATCTGGCCTCTAAAAGCAAGGCCCTCTTTTTCGACAAGATTAAGAAATAACTCCTCATCAAACTTTAGCATCAACAGCTTCCTCCCTATATCCCTGTTTATTTGTTATGTCTTGTATTATATCTAAACATAATGATTTGTACAATTGTTTTATTTTAAATTTTAACTTGGTTTATCAATAGAAGGACTAACTCCCCTTATCATTCTGCTAAGCCACGATATCGCTGTCGTTATTTCTCTTTGATCCATATTTCTTTTCCCAATAATAGTAAACCGGCAGACCTGTTGCGATGACGATCAGCGCTGCAATCACTCCTTGAATAGGCGCCCAAGTAAATGTTCCCCAAGCCAGCCATGATGCTCCAAGAATAGCTAAAACTGTCGTTAACCTCCACATTGGCATACGATAGATTGGGTTATAATCATCCCTTTTACGGCATTTATAAACAGCGGCAAAGTCCATGATATTAATTACCAATTGAATGAGTGTAAAATAGCCAAGTAACACTGTTAAATTACTGAAGCACACAAGTATACATGCATATGTAACCTGAACGATGATGGAGAAACTAGGAGTTTCATATTTAGGATGAACTCTTGCAAAACGTTGAAAGAATAGTCCGTCCTTTGCCATTGCGTACTCAAGTCGGGGCTGAAACATTATGCAAGAACTCAGCGAACCCAAGATAACAATAATCGCCGTAATGGCCACGAATGATGATGCAATATCCGATAATCCCGGAATATATTTTACAGCTTCAGAAACAGCCGCATTGGAGCTGATTAATTCTTCAAATGGCATCAAACCGATGACACAAACCGCTAACAGCGTATATAAAGCCAACACGATGAATACCGAACTAATAAGAGCTCGTGGAAGTATTTTCCCTGGATTTTTGAACTCCCCAGCCATGAAACAAATCGCAGCCATTCCCGTATATGCCCATGTGGTTGCAGATACACCACCTATTAAACTTGAATTTTGGGCACCAGGTCCTGGAGCATAACCAAAATTATCAGGGTTCATGTACATAATTCCCAGGACAATGACTATCAGGAAAGGAATGATCTTGATACCCGTGATAATGACCTGGATAAGACCTCCTTCTTTCACACTTCGATAATGAATCGATGTGATGAGCAGGATGATCGCAATACCCAATAATTTCCCGGCAACCCCTGAGAAAAATGGGAAAAAGGTTGCTAAATAAGAAACGATCGCTAAAGCCATAATCGATATGGATGGAGGATCCAACGCCCAGAAAGTGGCCCATCCATATAAAAATGCCAAAGGCCTCCACCCAGCTTTATTTAAATAAACGTAACCGCTTCCATTTTGGGGGTATGCTGTCGATAACTCCGCCAGCACCATTACTTGCGGAATGGCAATCACCCCGCCTATTATCCAGGCTAGAATGGAAATGGAAGGAGTACCCGCAGCCCTTGCAACATCACCGGATGAGACGAAAATACCCGACCCTATTGTAGTTCCAACAGCAATAGCCAGAGCAGACCAAAAACCCAGTTTTCGTGTAAGTGTGCCATTACTCATAAAGAGTTCCTCCAAATCAGATGATTAAATTCCCAATTCCCTTGCTTTTTCAATAGATTTCATGATTGCATCGCTTGGATTTTGATAATAATTTGATCCCATAATCTCTAAAGTGCAACTTCCTTTGTAACGATGGCTTTTAAGACTCGTTAAATATTCCCTCCAATTTAAAACACCATCATCTAGTGCCAAATGCGTATCTGATTGACCATCTCCATCGATTAGGTGAAAGTGGCTTAATTCGGGAAGAAAGGAAAAGTAATCATCAGGTGTTTCACCTGCCAGTTGCATGGAAACTGTATCGATCATTCCTTTTAGCGAAGGAGATTGGATTTCCTCTAACATTTTCTTTAGCCCCTTAGAGTCAATTACCAGATTGGATTCATATTTTGTCAATGGCTCTAAAGCAAGAATCAAACCTTCCTTCTCAGCTACTTTGGTTAATTGAAAGATTGAGTCACTTGCATACTTCCATGATTCCTCTTGTGAGACAGAAAAGTCCCCTATTCCAGAAGTGATAAGCATCATGTTTGTGTCTAACTCCAGCGCGGCATAAAGATTCTCCATAAAATATTCCATGCTTTTTTTTCGCCAATGAGCATCCGAGGATGCAATGTTATAAGGATAGATACATTGTTCTGGAGTATAGCAGATGATTTTCATATTTTTAGACTTAATTTCCCTTCTCAAACTCCTTATATTTCCTAATATGTTGCGATAAACATACAAATGTGGCTCCCCACCCCATAATTCAATGCTATTAATCCCAAGGTTGTCCATGCAATCCAAAAAAAAATGAAAAGGGAAATGCCTAAAAGTGATATTCATCCCTGCAATATTCAATTATTTCACCCCCTCATAATGTCTTTTTATTTGTTATGCTTTGTATTATAATTAACTAATACATTGATTGCAATCATTATTTTGAATATTTAAAAAACATCCGTTCTCAAAATACGGAAAAGGCATGATTTTATTGTTCATCACACCTTTTTACTAATTAACTGTTTTTTAGTGAATACGAATGGTAAAATGTTAAAGTATTTATTCCCAGTGCAAAAATCTCTCTATACATGGTAAGTATTATATTGGTGATTATTGTTTGAAATATGATATACCTGTAGAATGGATGTTAACCTGGGGGATTTCCAAGAGATATTGTATCCTGAACTATTATCAAGTGAGTAGTTAATAAAGAATAAACACCTCAAAAAAGCCGTAATTGAGGTGAATCTCCTTAAATGGTGTATTTTATCGGAAAATATAGGTGGGTTTACACTAATGCTTCGTGAGACGAATTAGTTATTAAAACTTTTAAACATAGCAGACAGTACAATTTGTACTATCCTAGCGGAAAGGACGTGCCATAATAATGAATCACGACAAAACAGCCATCACTAAAGTACGTACAGGTCCCATGTTTGCGGTGATGCTGGCTGGTGCTCTAGTCGCTTTCTTAAATCAGACTTTAATCAATATCGCATTGCCTCAATTAATGACTCATTTTGACATATCAGCTGCAACAGCGAATTGGCTTACTACTATCTTCTTATTGGTCAATGGGATTGTCATCCCGATTACCGCTTTCTTAATGGAACGATTCAATACAAGACAATTATATCTAGCTTCGATGGGACTCTTCGCCTTAGGAACTTTTTTATGCGGAATTGCACCCAGCTTCTCCGTCTTATTGATCGGACGTGTGGTTCAAGCAGCAGGTGCGGGGATTTTGTTCCCGTTGATCACAAATGTAATCTTCACTTTATTTCCGCCTAACAGACGCGGTTTCGCAATGGGCATATTTGGTATCGCGATGAATTTTGCCCCAGCTGTAGGACCTACTCTATCAGGCTGGATTATCCAAAACTATTCTTGGCGGGTTCTGTTTTTTATCATTTTCCCATTTGCCCTGCTTGACTTCATCTTTGCCATTTTCATCATTAAAAAAGTAGGGAAAACCAGCCGGCCTAAACTCGACAAACTGGGTGTAATTCTATCCACTATCGGATTCGGCGGGGTTCTATATGGATTTGCTACTGGCGGTACCAAGGGATGGGGCAGTCCCGAAGTACTGACGATGTTCCTTGTTGGAGGAATCAGTTTAGTTTTATTTGTCTGGAGGCAATTTACTGTATCTCATCCTATTTTGGAATTTAGAATTTTTCGGTACCGGATGTTCACTTTAACGACAATCATCAACATCATCGCAACTATGGGTATGTTCTCTGGAATGATCATCATGCCGATCTATATGCAGAATATCCGTGGCTTCACTCCGATGGAATCCGGTCTCATGCTATTGCCTGGCGGGATTTTAATGGGGATCATGTCCCCTATCACAGGTAAGCTGTTTGATCGATTTGGTGCGAGATGGCTTGCGGTGAGCGGACTTGCCATCACTATCATTACAACCTATCTTTTAACGCGGCTTCAAACAGATACGTCCTATTCTTATGTGGTGTGGGTATATACGATTAGAATGTTCGGAATGTCGATACTGATGATGCCTATCTTCACAGCCGGATTAAATGAATTGGCACTTAGCCTAAATAAATACGGCACAGCAATGGTCAATACATTGAGAATGGTGGCAGGTGCTGTTGGCATGGCATTCTTTGTGTCCATCATGACAAACCAAGGAACGAAACATGTTCAGGAAATCTTATCTCAAAGGAACATATCACCGGATAATACATCACAAATGGCGATGGCCATTAAACAAGGCAGCGTAATGGGAGTGGATGATGCATTCATGATAGCAACAGGTTTGACCATAGTTGCATTCATTCTGGCCTTTTATATACGGCAAACTTCACCACAAGAAGATACCATTACAAATCGCCTATCAAAAAAAACATCTTGAATAAAAAAGGCTAAATCCAACCTATTTTCCAAGGTAAAAAAAATTCTTATATTATTAAACTGACTTGCCCCATGAAAACAAGGCAAAAAAAAGAGACTCTTTTAGTGTCTCTTTTTTTTTTGCCCTAATTACATCATGGCCTCAACGAGAAGGCCTTTACTTTGATTAGCTTACTCCCAAGTGAATTAAAAATATCTTATGAAGAACAAATAGCAATCGTAATTTCCAATCAGCTAAGTATATATTTAGATTCCTCTCATATATTTTAAGATAATGATTTGGACAAGGGGAATTTTTTTATGAAAAAGTTTGTTTCGCTGCTTTTTTCAAGTTTTTGCATTGGAGTAGGTCTTAACTTATTTATTATCCCCATTCATCTAATAAATGGCGGGATATTTGGCATAAGTTTATTAATCAAATATGTTTGGGGAATCCAGGTAGGACATACCATGATCATGATCAATATTCCCATATACCTTCTATCTCTTCTATACGATAAGTCTTATTTCTTTAATGCCATCCTTGGGTTAGTTTTCACTTCAACCATTATTGATTGGCTAATACCACTAAACGGTTTGGTTCACCTGCCGATCATAACAAGTGCCATTATCGGTGGAATGACGATTGGGATTGGTGTCGGTTTTATGCTGAGACAACATATTAGCCCCGGTGGAGTGGATTTACTAGCACTATTAATATCTAAAACCACAACAACCAATCCTGGAATTATTATTTTTATCATTGATTCTCTCATAGTAATCGCGGGAATCATTATATTGAAAGACTTAAAGTTAATGTATTCCCTCATCACGATATCCTGTGTCGGGTTCTGCGTCATTATAATCAATTCTTTTAAGACAATAAACTATTTAAGATAAAGTTGTACTTACAAGTGCTCCCTTACGATATACATCTTGCTTGTACTGTACTCGGGATTTTGTACGTTTTCCCATTAATTCGAGCCGTTTACGCGTGAGTTTGGTCCGTTTACTCGTAAGTTACGGCCATTCACTCGTGAATTCGGCTTATTTACTCGTGAGTTTTGCTGTTTTACTCGTGAATTCACCCTATTTACTCGTGAGTTCGTACTATACCCATGATTTCAGCTGTCACCTTGTGGGAACAGATTTCTGAAATCAAATGAATATTTTTCAAGAAATAACTGCAGGCAAACTCGCTTTTCTTCAAGTTATCCTACAGTCAAGCGCGATTCCTAGAGGATTGCGCAACAACTGTTTAAGATTAAGGTTTTTTTAGAATGCATTAAAAAAAGAAAAGTGGAATATGATTAAAATGTCAATCTAAGGGAGGGAATGAGAATAAATGAAAAAAACAAAAATTATATATTGGATCTTCACAGGACTTTTGGTGGCCCTAATGGTTTTGGGTTCTATTCCGGATATAATGTCTGTTCCCGATGCAGTCGCTTTATTTAATCATTTAGGTTATCCTACTTACCTCCTGCCCTTTATTGGGATTGCCAAATTATTAGGTGTCGTGGCAATACTCATTCCAGGTTTTCCAAGAATCAAGGAATGGGCTTATGCCGGTTTTGTATTTGATCTGACGGGGGCTATGTATTCAAGCATTTCAGTGGGCGACCCTGTCAGTGGATGGCTGATTTTCATTATCGGGTATATATTGATAGCCGGCTCTTATATTTACCATCATAAAATACTAAAATCCACTTCAGTGAGTAATAAAGTAACATAATAATATAAATAAATTGGCAATGAAAAAATATCGATATCGATGTTTTTTCATTTGGTTATAATGACTTTCACCTTCGTTTTCTTTTCTAAATAGAAATTAAAAGAGCCCCAATAGGGTTTCCTTATTGGGACTCTTGTTTTAGTACATTTGATTAACTTACTGTTTTTGAAGTCAAATACGCGACAAGTATATAACGTTCAGGTGCTGACCCAATATAATCAAAAGGGTAACAGGTACTGACGGTTAGCGTTGCCCGTGGCTTTGGTACGATTACGGTTCGATCATCCTCATCCACAATCCGAACTTTGTTGACTTTGTATGTGAACTCTCCTGCCGATGTTCTAACTATCAACAAATCTCCTTCGCCCACTTGCCCGAGTTTACGGAATACCGTATCTCTATGACCGGAAAGAACGGAATTGTCATTTTCACCAGGTAGCACACTTCCTGCAAAGTGACCAACGCCTTTTTCCAATTCATCCTCATTCGTGCCATGGAAAATAGGGAGTTTTGTTTTTAGTTTGGGTATATACAATTCCCCGATTTCTTCACCCGTTTCAGGTCGGACAGGATATAGCTCTTTCTTTGTTGTTTTATTACCCGCTGGTTTATCACTTGGTGTTTTCTGGACTGTTTCATTCCCTTGACTACTTGGAGAATGAGTCTTGTAAAGAAAGTAGCCTTTTGCAAACTTATACATATTGGATGTTGAAAACCAAATCCCAAATAAAATGATGGCAATTGTACAAGAAAGCAGCAACAACCGCTTTTTCTTTAATTGTTTCATATTAAGCTTTCCTGATTTTTCGATACATCAAGCTTCCGAACAAGACAAGAACTAGTCCTAAAAGGGCACTAGGTAAATAATTGGAAGCGGTATTTGGCAGTTTAGCACCTTTTACGGTTTGATGTTCTGAATTAGTATGGGCACTGATCTTTTGTTTTACTGGTTTAGCAACTGGTGCCTTTTCAATGGTCTTTTGTACCTCTTTGGCAGATTCCTTTATTTGTCCGCCTGCATTGGTAAGAGTATCAGAATCGACCATATCACCTGTTATTAACAGATCAGCCAAGAACTTCCCGTCAGTATTATATATCATTATTTTCAGGTTAGCACCCTTCAATTCTTCCAATTTCATTAAATCCATAAGGGTTACAGGTGATTCCGAGCCACTTTTCACAAGGGAATAGGAAACATTAAGCTTAAAGATGGACAGTAATTCTTCATAGATTGAGGCCATTTCAGCTATCTGTTCAGCTGTAAGCTCGGTTGCAACATCAAATTCCTCGAAAGCCATCATACGGTTGCCCAATTCTTCAAGTTGCTTGACTGTTTCCGGGTTGGAAAGATGGTCTTCCAAAGACATCATGTGGTCTTCAAGCCGCTGCAATTCCTCTTCCGTTAGACCGAGTTCCTGCTCGAAAATAGGAAGAAGATCTTCGGCAACTTCGCCATCCATCCCGCCACCAGTAAGGTTCCAAACAGTTTCTTCAAGATTATCTATGTATATATAATCGTTAATATCTTCACCATTTTCTTCTAACATTTGAAGCAAGGCTTGTTTATCCAATCCATAATTCTCATTAAAATAATCTAAGTTGCTTAGATCTTCCTTTATGACGTCACCTAGGAATTCGCTAAGCTCTTCGACAGATTCAAATTCTTCCGTACTAAAATCATAGAGTTCCAATGACGCTTCGATATCATCTTGTGTTACTTCGAAGCCTCTTTCCTTACTAACCTTGGCTAAATAATTGACTAATTCTTTGTCAAAATTCGGATCGCGTTCAAAATCGCCCTCTTCTGTCTCTTCTGTATAGAAATAAACAGCTTCATCGAGGTCCCAGATAAAGATATAATCGTCAAGTTCCTCGCCATTTTCTTGTAATAGATTAATTAGGCTCTCATTAGTTAGATTATAATCATCATAGATGACATCTAAATTACTTAAATCAGCCTTAATAACTTCACCTAAGGCTTCTTTTAGATCACCAATAGATTCAAAGTTCTCAATACTTTCATCGTAAAAAGAAAGAGAGGTTTCTATGTCATCCTTCGTCACTTCAAAACCCCTGACAAGGCTCACCTCTTTTAAATATTTTGTTAGTTCTCGCTCAAAATTCTTGCTTGGTGCTGCCGATGCTAATTGGGGGAATAAGCTAAGTAACAACGTAAATGAAACTAAAATGGTCCACAGTTTTTTCATACTTTTCTCCTATTCATAACATTTCATATGTTTCTAGAAAATTATAAGGTAATAACAAAAATTTAACAACGAGGTTATTTTTTCCAATAAGGGAAATTTGCTATTTTAATTACATAGCTAACAAGCTTTTTAACAGTGTATTTATCTATTAACGTTAATCTAGTCGTATTTCTTCCTATTAATATATTGATTTCAAAAAGAGGGATTAAAGCACTCCCGCTACTGTGACTCCAGATAAAAGAATTATTAATATTTTATTGGAAACATAACTTAGCTCAAGCAAAATGAATATAAATTCACCACCGGGCTACATCAATTTCAAGTAAAGTAGTCAGTCTATAAGTATCAGACCTCATATCTTTAACTTCATCTATAATGATTCCTGGTTAGTGAATCCAAATCCAGCTTGTGAATTATAGTAGTGTCACCATTTTTAATCGTCTAAAAAACTACTTATTGATAAGAATCTTCATTCAGCGGTTTCTACCAAAATAGATGATTTAAAAATAATGAGTTCAGAGCAAGCGTTCAGCATTTTTTCAAATAACCAAAACCGAATTCATTGCTGAATCCGGCTTTGGCTAATTCTACTATTTTTCGAAAATTGCATTAGATAGAAGACGGAACAAGTAATCCGGGTGGTCGCGGAAACCTGCTTCTAACCCAATAAGAGTTACATCTTTGTTCTGTTCTTTTACGATTACGGCTTGGCCCTTGGCGGTTATGTTATTTTTCCAGTGACCAGCTACGAAGAAATTATCTGAATCTGCAAGGGTCGCGACAATTTCATCATTATCAGTATCCGTGAACCATGTTGGACGATAGACAAAGCCGATATCATTTTCTCCATAACCTGCTGTTAAACCGGTTCCCTCATAATCGACTTTTACGATACCATTACTGTTGGAACCTCCTACATTAATGGTGTCGTCTGTAAGACCTAGTGTCTTAGTTGCTCTAGATGCACCAGCACCTACAGCTATATATTTGCCTCCTTCATTTAAGAAGCTTGTCACATTATCTTTAAATGCATTAAGTTGCCCGGCGTTCTGTAATCCAAATTCTTTATTAGCTTCGGAAAGGTTAGTGGAAATGAGACTTTCCGTTCCACTATAGACAAAAATATCAAAAGCGTTAAGGGGATTTTTAGCCACTTCGACTGGCGTAACTTCTGTCACATCAAAACCTAGTCTTTTCAAAGCAAGCTTTGTTCCTGCGTGTGATTTCTGTTTACCCATACCTCCATCCTTTAATATAGCCACTCTTAAAGACGTAATAGCCACTGCATCTGCCGGTACATCAGCAGTTCCAACCTGTAACCCAGATTCTTTCACCGCTGCTGATACCTGATTAGCTACTGTTTTTGCAAAGAAGTTACCTTGTGCATCACGTACAATAGGTATTCCTTGCTTAAGCAATGCATTTACTAAATTTACCGATTGGACAGAGCTGTTCGGTATCATAAACGGTCCTTTTCCTGAAACCTTGCCTTGACCTGTAATCTGGTTTACTTTCGTTGCATTGACGTTAATAGGATTTTGTGTGGCTACTGCCTCGAATCCCCAAAGCTCCGGTAAGCTCCATGCGGAAATGTCGTACATTGCTGGGGTATCGTTCGTGATGTCTTCCCCATCCCAGAGCATCGTGTTTGCTAATCCGGCTTTCGCCTGATCCATCTCAACAAGATAAGTTCCTTTTGGATATAACTCTCCATCCGCTTCAAATGCATTCACAGCTTGAACAACTTCAATATCATTATTGATCAAATGATTTACAGCCTTATTCGTAACAGTCGGATCCTTAGGGTCTAGTGGAAGTATGTAGGCTTTTGGAAATAGCCCTTCCTTATGAAATGGATGGTCAAAGTTAATTCCTCTTTTAAAAATTTCAATTTGATCAGTAATCATGGATTGCTTGTTAGCTGTTGCAAATTTCAGTGCTCCCATAATCGAATTATACATCCATCGTACGCCATCCCAATCATTTGTGGGAGCTTCTAATGTATGACCGTAAGCACCATGATACATCGCATACATTGGTGTGAAAATTGGTGGGTAATCATCCCAGCCAGCGGAGTCATCGCGCAGCGGAATATAGGTACCTTTCATGTTTTGATACAAGGATCCTGAATAGTTCTCATGATCCTTCATTATTTCCGCTTCCATCGCTTCTGCCTGTTTATAGGCCCATTTTCCGTATAAGTCATACTCGTAATTAGGATTATGCGGTGGCGTACAAGGCTCAATTAACCCCTGCAGATTTGGCTGATAATCCTTCACATATCCATGAGTATCTAGGAACACCATCGGGTTCCATTCTTTAATGAGCTCAACCATCTCTTTTGTTTCTGGCTGCGATTGGGTGATAAAGTCACGATTTATGTCAATTCCTTCACCATTAAAGCGGGTGGCATCAATACGTCCATCAGGGTTTTGTACGACATTGAAAATAAGAATATTATTCTCTAAAACGTCTTTGGTTGTTGCATCATTTTGGGTAGCAAAACGTTCAATTAATTGAAGGATTGCATCGCTTCCGACAAATTCAGTCCCATGAATAGAACCATTAATCATGATTGGAACTTTAAAGTCAGGATTATTGGCAACCCATTCTTGAGCTTTGCCTGGATTCTTAAACATTTGCTTTCTAAGTGCCTTCACTTTTCCGAACTTCCCTTGTGTTGTTGGGTCGGCAATCGTGACAACATAGAGTGGGTTTCCATCAGCTGATGTTCCACGGACTTCAACTTTCACACGGTTTGAAAGTTTTTCAATCTCTTTTAATTTGGAACCAATTTGTGAAAATTTCACAAAGTCATAGTTTTCGCTATTAAACTTGCTTCCGTCCTGTTCCTCATATGTATTCACATTTGTCCATTGAGGTTTCTCAGCATGTCCAAAACTCCACGGAATTACTGTTAATAAACTCACAGCCATCAGGCCGGATAGTGCTTTTTTCTTTTTCACCCTTAAACCTCCAGTATGTATATAGTGATTTTTTTGTATATATCCCATCAGATCGTTCAATGTTTATTTTATTGGGATTCGCTCTCCTATTGCAGCACTAGTTTCGGAAGGTCAAATTTATGTAGTGTTACTTGCTGGGGGAGCTTATCAAATTTTATAAAGAATATTTTTAAAGAAGTGGTTTGTTCAACATAATAAAATTAAATCGCATTCAACAGGATTTGTTCAGCCATTTAGCGAGTCATTTCGTGTTGTAATCAATTAAAATATGTATTAATTAACCCAATACCTAAACCCGCATTGGCTACTGTAGCTGATTAAATTCCTTTCTAGACTAATAAATTTCTCCTTTTCTGCTCCCTACTAATATTTTAAATTTCCATACATGTTTAAGAGAATCGCCTCCTTATTAAGAAATAGTAACCCACAAACTTAGATAACTGTTTTATAATATTATACACTTATTTTTGTGTGAATTAAGAATTTTCAGTTAATAATAATTGAATTTTTATCCTATTTTTCATTACATCAGAAACATAAAATTATTTACAAATAATTTCCATGCGCTAAATTAGTAAAAATCTGTATAACTGTTTTGAAGTTTGTCCCAACGGCCAAGTTACATGGAAATCCCTCGAATCCTATGAAATTCATGTGCTTTTTGATTTCCTCTAATCAGTATTATGCAAACTAAAAAAGCTCACTTTTCTGATACCTTATATTGAGCATAGTAAATAGATCAGCCCCAAATGTTGAACTTCCGTACTTGGATTTGTAAATACATATTCAGTATTGCACCCTGCGAAGGAATCCCGAGAGGACTATTATAAAACTCCTAGGCCACAGTTTATAAAAAAGCAACCGTTCTATATCCAAACTTTTGCTTTTTTTCATTGCTATAAACGTTTCCAAAGTCTCTTTAAATCTATTGGTACGAATACTTTATCCCCATATATTTCCTTAGGTATGATGAGATGTGAAAAGTATGGTTCTAAACTTAACCCTTCTATGTCTAGCTGGATTTATTGATAATAGGAGCCCATTCATTGCACTTACACCATTATATTTAAATCCCCACACAAATAACTGACAAGGAACTTGAATATAATTTTCAGGCATCGCACTCAATGAAATTTAATCGATTGGAGCATTCGCTCCTTCCTTTTCTGTATTATGGCACATAAATCGAAGAATAGTCTTGGTCTACGACTATCAGATGAACTTTTCCACCTTATTTAAGGGCAGTTTTTATAACAATGTGATTATCATACTTATACCTTGGCTAAAAGCTCCAAAGGTTTACTGAGCTTTCTTGAAAAGATTGCCTAATCAAAAAGAAGATAGAGCACCATTTTGGTCTAGATCATATTTAAGCAAAAGTTGCAGTACTAAAATACTTGCTTTATTATTTAGGGTATAGTATATTAATTGATGCATCAACTATTGAGCTATCAATTAATTTGTCTAACGTATGAAAAGAGGGTGTTTCTTGACGAATTCATGTTCTAATGAATCCATTATTTTATATAAAATGAACTGCCTTAACAAACAGATAAGTTCAAAATTTGAAAGTTGTACAGGCATTAGTCAATCAAGACATGATATCTTATATCAGCTTTATCAAGTTGATGAAATTAGTCAAACTGCACTTCAAAAAGAGGTTAACATTGACAGTGCAGCGATTACCCGGCATTTAAAACAACTTGAAGCGACTGGGATGATTTTAAGACGCAAAGATCCGGAGGATAATCGATTTACTCTTGTCTGTCTTTCAGATCATGGTCGCAAACAGATTATTCTCTACCAAGCTGAAAAGGCTCGTTTTGTCACTTTAATGCTTAAAGATTTTAAAGAAGAAGAACGTCAAGAGTTAACAGATATGCTGACACGCATCCAAAAAAATATAAGCCAAGTCTAACACTTGCTTAAATTAAACTACTAAAGTTAAAAAGAGGAGACTATCAACTATGACCACTACAGCACAATTAACAAATGATTTCAAAGAAATTGTCACAGGACGCCGCTCCATAAAAAATTACGACAAATCCGTAAAAATCAGTAGGGAAGAAATGGAGGAAATACTTACGTTAGCGACACTTGCTCCTTCTTCAGTTAATATGCAACCATGGCGCTTCCTTGTAATTGAAAGTCCTGAGGGAAAAGCAACACTTGCACCTCTTGCTCGCTTTAACCAAAATCAAGTTGAAACATCTTCCGCAGTAATTGCCGTATTTGGTGATATGAACAATTTTGATAACGGCGAAGAAATCTACGGTAAAGCTGTAGATTTAGGGCTTATGCCTTTAGAAGTAAAAGAAAACATATTAGCCTCATTTGCTGGATATTTCGAAAAAATCACTAGTGAAGAGATGAAAGACGTCGTTCTAGTTGATGGTGGTCTTGTATCCATGCAACTGATGCTTGCGGCTCGTGCTTATGGCTATGATACAAATCCAATCGGTGGCTATGAAAAAGACCAGATCGCAGAAGCTTTTGGATTAGATAAAGATCGATACGTACCAGTTATGCTAATTTCAATCGGTAAAGCAGCAGATAATGGCCATCAATCAGTTCGTCTTCCAATTGATAAAGTTGCTCAATGGAAGTAAAGAATCCATTCATAAAATTTCAACCGAGATGTATTTTTATATATTAAGTTTATTATGCTTAACAAATGAGAGGATGACGTTTAATGATTATCATTCATGCCGTATTCAATATTAATCCAGCAAAACAAGATGCATTTCTAGAGGAGATTCAACCGCTAATCGCAGCTTCAAGAGCGGAAAGTGGAAATGTTTCTTACAATCTTCACAAAGCTACAGAAAAAGACAATGAGTTTACAATGGTTGAAGTTTGGCAAGATCATCTAGCGGTTGCAAGCCATAATTCAAGTGAGCACTTCACCTCGTTTGTTGGTAAAGCTAAAGAATTCCTCTCATCACCTTTAATTGTTAACGCATTTGAAGGACAACCATTAAAATAATTAGTTAAAATGTATGGGATTTCCTATATCCCATCTTATAAAACAAAGAGTTGCTGCTTCGATTAAACAAGCAGCAACTCTTGTTTATTTCTATTCCATTTTCTCGAACATCACGCGCTTATTTGGCGTACATAATCTGTGTGACAATTTCCATGGAAAGAGGAATGCAAAAAGTTCCATTTATTTATCGAATTTCAGTTTTTCCAAAGTATCCGCCAATTCTGTATTAAACGGTTCTTCTTTATTTTGCTTCTTCATGAATTGGAGATTTCTTTTTTCGACACTTTTCGATTTTTGTTTTGTTAATTATTTTTATGTTCATACGAATTCTAAAAGGAGGGCTGAAAGTGTATATGCCTTCATTCACCCAGAATGGATATCCTCCCCAATAAAGCGAAATATCTAAGGATGGCCGGCTAATTTTTGGACGGGTTTCTTCTATTACTTGAGCTTCTGTCGCCCGAAAGGCACACCGTTTTGCAAAGCCACATCAATTCCTTCACGCTGCCGTTTCCGGATCCTATCCCGTTATTCTTCCTCCATCCAGGAAAGAATTTGCAAAACTAAATCTGCAATGAATGTACCGGGACTATCTTTAAATTGCGTTGTATCGAGCAATGGCATATCCAAAACGACGATATCCGCCTGGATATTTTTTGTAATGTCATTCCACTCTTTTAGAATCTCCTCGTTGTTCCGACCAAAACGATTACCACACGTTTTAGTAATTGGCATCGAGCCCCGTTAGTGCGATAAGAAAACTCATTCTTTACTGAGGTAAAGAACCCGTTAGTTTCTTAAGACTTATTGTAGAGTTGAAACAAACTGTGCAATAGCAGAAGAAAGACTCTGACGGGAAGCATAAGCTAGAGGAGTACACGTTTCCCTTATGGATAGTTACCGGCAGGATTTACAGTTGCCTCGGAGCTTCCGAAACCCGTACCTTGTGACCCGCTGGCTTCAATGTTTTCCAGTGGCCTTCCCTTTTAGAGCTACAGGTGAGTTTTACTTTACTTAATCGCTGCCTTAATTTACTTTAAATTCTATGTATATAACCCTTAACAATATCAAAACCTATGACTAGCAACACATTATATTCATAGGAGCTGACAACATGGCTAGAAATAACAACAATAATCAATTAGTAGTTAATGGTGCAGAGCAAGCTCTAGAACAAATGAAATACGAAATCGCTAGTGAATTCGGTGTTACACTTGGCGCTGATACAACATCTCGTGCAAACGGATCTGTTGGTGGAGAAATCACAAAACGTTTAGTGCAAATGGCTGAACAACAATTAGGCGGAAGAACTCGTTAATCGAAATAATATGTATTGTTAGGGATAGTGATTGGACTATCCCTATTTATAATTCTCCAAATCAAAAAAGAAACAGAAACATCAGTTGCTGTTATTTTGCATTGTCGCAGTACGAATACACTACGCTAATTCAACTAACCTGCCCCGTTTGCATATCAGGTTTGAAAAAATAGAGCCCCTCACTAAGATACGAGTATAGAGACCAATCTAACTCAAAATCTTAAGGAGGAAGCCCTACTATAAATTTTAAAATGCAAAACAAACAAAATCAACTAATTGAGAGAATTACGCCTCAACATCTAGTTGTTGGTGTGGATATTGCCCAACACGTACACGTGGCCCGTGCTGTAAACTTTAGGGGCATTGTGGTCGGGAAACCCTTGTCTTTTGAAAATATCGAAGAGGGTTTTACTCGATTACTAAACTGGATCCAGGAACTAAAACACATGAAAAAACCTAGACAAAACGATAGTCGGAATGGAACCTATCGGACATTATGGGATAAACCTTTCAAAGTGGCTAGTCAAACAAAACATGGATGTCGTCACCGTCAATCCTCACCATGTCAAAAGAAACAAAGAAAACCGTGATAATACGCAATCCAAAAGTGATAAAAAAGATGCCCTTTTCATCGCTGATATGGTGAAGAATGGCTTCCATACCTTCGTTCGTTCCACTTCAGAATCATTTGAAAAACTTCGTGTCCTTATGGCTAACCGAGATGTGATCGTTAAGTGTCTTGTTAGCTCCATCAACCTAATTAATCGCTGGGTGGATGTGGTCTTTCCCGAGCTCCGGCAAGTGTTTAAAGACGTATCATGTAAAGGGGCAATCCCAACCCTTCGCCTCTTTCCTACCCAAGCTGAATTATGTTCCTTACAGCCTCAAGATATCGTAACCGGGTGGAAATCATGTATGAAGCGATATTCCGGGCATAAAAAAGCCCGTTCCCTGCTTGCATTGGCCAAGCTTTCAATTGGTACGAAACAAGCCTTTGATGCGTTAAACTTCACTTGGAACAGTTATTAGAGGAATATGATCTCGCTTCATCCCAACTCGAAAGAGTGACAAAAGCTGCCTTAAAGACAGCTCTGATCTTTAGCTAATGCACCCGTTAGCCATCCATGA
>NZ_JAGGQV010000021.1:0-35626 GCF_018613135.1 Bacillus sp. ISL-57
TGCATCAAAGAATCTAGCTTTAGCATATTTTTTTGATTTATCTTTTTTATCTTCTTGATGCTTAACGGTAATAACCAAATTTTTATTAAAAAGCTGTTTTGCCATATCATCAGCATCTTTAAATATAAATCCATTTGGGAAGCCGCATGCTTTGATAAGACTGTTGATACGTTTAATATTGTTTTCTTTATATTCAGGATCATCATTGTGGAAATATAACGTGTTGTACAAAATTTTTGCACCCTGATGAGCTTGTGGAACATCTGAACGAACCTCAAAGTCTAGATTTAATGTTGGGTGGCCCTGGAAATCTTGTGCATTTGCATTAATAATAATTGCCTCGTATTTCCCTTCTGCTACTAACTCAAATCCTGTGCTTACGTTTTCCTCATCAAATTTAAAGAATGACATTATTTATTTCCCCCTGTTTTCTCATTTGTGGATGACACTAATAATTCTTCTTGAACGCAGCCTTTACGATCATCAAGATGATTCTTGGCAAAAATGCTCTGGTTACCTTCCAAAATAAATCCGCGAGTACCGTCTGCTTTTCTAATCAATCGAGCGACAACATGTACGATTCCCATTACGTGATTTACGATTTTGTCACGAATATCCGGAATGAATTGGTTATATTGCTGCCCATCATCATGGATAATGCTGCGCGTAGTTTCCCAGGCAGTGTAGATGACATTGGCATCTAATCCATTGAATGTTTCAATAACTTTTAGCAAGTGGTTATCGAATAATGCATAATCTTTTAACTCAGGCATTCCACTTTTCGTTTTTTCTCCCTTACTCATTAACCAAAGCTTTTGATAATGGGTAAGATTGTCCACAAAAATGTTATCGTAATTAGCGATATTCGCTTTTGCATGAGCATAAAAATCTAAAATGCTTTGGTGTGGATCGCTCGAGTCAATCTTGGCAACGTCAATATTTGAATAGCCTTGTAATACTTGGCATGTACCATCAATATCGAGCACCAATGTTTTGCCTGGTAGCAATCCAGCAACTGTTGTTTTACCATCACCCGGCTTTGAATAAATGATAATTTTCGCTTTTTCGCTTTTTTTAATTTCAGCGCCATTTGTAGTTTCCACCTATTTCACTCCTCTTTTTCCACC
Source organism: Bacillus sp. ISL-57 (assembly GCF_018613135.1). Classification (NCBI taxonomy): domain Bacteria; kingdom Bacillati; phylum Bacillota; class Bacilli; order Caryophanales; family Bacillaceae; genus Bacillus; species Bacillus sp. ISL-57. Next base: position 1,128 of record NZ_JAGGQV010000021.1, read on the forward strand.
ATCTCGATGATTTCGTTATACTCCTTCACCAATTTCTCATGACGATTAATTGCCTGTGAAAGGGATTCATTGGACTGAGTATTAACTTCGATTTTCATCTTGGCTTCCGATATTTCCCGAAGAAGATGATCGCGGTCTTTCTTGATTCGCTTCAATGCATCCATTTGGTTTTTCACCTTCCTTTAACATCGAATCAAGGAATTCATAGTTTTCTATTAAATCTTCAAATAGGTGACTACCACCTATGGAAGGTTCATATTGTTCCAGTAATTTATAAAGAGGTTCTAATAAATTATTATTTGGGCTAAACACTGTACGCCCTTTTGAATCGAAATACATTTATTTTTCCTCCAGTTGCATATTTGGATAAAAAATGTATAAAATGTATGTGAGATAAGTATTTTTTTGGGACTCCTGTCTGCAAACAGGGGTCTTTTTATTCTTTACCATTTCTACAAAGTGACCTATCAGCAACATATTGGAGACAGCATTCAGAACTTTGATGGATGAAAACCGTTTCTTCCTGGTCCTGCATATCGTAAAAGTCTTCAAAAGAGTAAATACTTTGTCCACATCCTCCACATTCTCCAATTACCTTCGGTTCTTTCCTCCACAATGAGTCAATTACCATTGGGTTCTCTACACTCACTAGATTGGAACCTCCTTTATCCGGCCCGTCTTCTTGTGGACGATATGCAATTCATAAGGCAAGCTTTTGATGACTAACCAATCCTTTGTATCTCGTATGCCTGCCCACTCCATGGCTTTACGTTGACGACTAGTTGGCCTTTTACCACTTTTCAAGAAATCACCTCCTTAATTGACTGCTGCTAATGGATATTCGTAATTCACACTAACAACTGGTAAGTTAATTTCTGAAATAAGCTCATCGTTGCGATTGAACAATTTGAACACTCCATCGTGTTCGATGATATCGGCTACTACTTCTCCACCGAATTCTTTGCCAACTTCGAATGAATAAATAAATGGCTTAGTGGCTTCAGCAACGACTTCAAAAGATTTGATTTTTCTTTCCACTTGTTTCACCTCCTTAAAATTTTTGACTTCTCACATAAGCACGATAAACTGCCATGTACCGGTCTACCTTAGACATTGACAACCATTTTTTAGTTTTAATTCTCAATTTTTCTCAACTCCTTTAAAGCTCTCTCTTCAGATAGAAAACTTCCTAAGACAATACCGAGAATGAATATTGAGGCACTAAAGAAAAATGCTGACATCAACTTCCCTCCAATTCTAGGATTCTTGTTTAGTACTAAAATCGTTCATCAAATTTCGCAAATTAGGTAAAAAGAAAATTCAACTATTACTTCAAGGATTGTTCTTTTTTCTGTGAAGCTAGAATCCTAGGAACAGATGTTTTCATGAAGAACTTCTTCATTTCTATCATGGTTTCTTCAGGGATAACCGGTTGATTAGTTTTGTTCATTTGAAAATTCCAGTCTTTCTCAAACATCTAGTTTTAACTGGCCTTCATACAAGAATTTGTTAATAAAATGCAACAATCCCTTACCAGTTACAACCACCTGTCGATTTGTTTTTAATTCACCCTCCGAATCGTAATAAAGCTGACAGTGGATTTTCATCAGGCCTTGATTTAACGATTTTTGAGTAGCCATATTCCATTCTCTACCTTTGCGGTTTACTAAGTATCCTCGGCCTCTTAACCACTTAAATAGTCTGTCCCGTCCAATATTTACACCATTCTGACGCATGTATTTTGCTGCCCCTTCGATTAATAAGCCTTCATCACTTGTCGTAATGGCATTTGCTAAAACAACTTTTTCCTTATTGCTTTGGATTTCCGCTTTTAATTGATCGTTTTCATCCACAGTTTCAGCAAGCATGATCAAAGCTTCTTTGAAGTTCTTAGGAAGATGATAGGATGGTACCGGCTGTTGTTGTGCGATTCGAAAATAATCATCCACAAGCATTTCGTAAGCATCCCAAGCTTCGTCTGTATTCAAAGATTTTGCATGAAGCCAAGCACCTTTCTCTGTCCAAAGATACAAACGGTTAATGTTCGGCGATAAATCAAATTGATTTTTTGCTCTGAATCCCTTCAACTTTTCACCAGTAAGTAAGATGAAATGTTTTCCCTCTTTGTAACGAATTTTATTTAGATTGAAATTATTTACAACAATCTGACTTTCAGCGCCGTATGATTCTGCTAACTGTGAAGTCGTTAATACACGTAATCCGTTTTGTACAATGACTTTTAATGGGTTCATTGCTGTCACCTCTTTATATAGATAGGATTTTTTGAATATGTTTGATATGTTGCTGAGCTTTAGGTCCGTTCTTACGACCATTGATGATGTCTGAAAGATAAGCATTTGAGATACCAACTAAATTAGCTAATTGTTTCTGATTCATCTTTCTTTTAAATAATTCCGAACGTACTTTCACTCCTAACTCTTCCGTCATTAATTTCACTCCTTTCTTATAAGAATAATAAGCTAAATAATTAGCTAATTTACTAAAAGATGTTGACCGAGATTAGCGTAAATGCTATTATAAATTCATAGCTAAATAAGACTGTAAAAAGCCTGTAAACAATACATTTATCCGTTCCCCAACGTCAAAATGTGTATTAAATTAGGTCGTCTTTTTCGTACTCATTTAGCTAATAATTTAGCTTATGAACATAGTATATTAGCGAAAAAGCTATTAGTCAATAATAAAATAGCTTAAAAGTTAATTTATTTTGTTCCTGGGCTCGCGGAAGGTTGATTTTAGTGAGTTTAGTACATAGGATAAAAATTCTTTGTGATGAGAAAAAAGTTACTTTCGCTGAAGTTGAAAGGAAAGTTGGGCTCTCAAATGGACAAATACGTCGATGGGATAGTTCCTCACCTAAAATTGAGAACATCCAAAAGGTTGCTGACTTTTTTGACGTCTCAACTGATTATCTTATAGGAAGGAAACAGCCAGATGAAGATCCTGAAGTAAAATCATTAGCGAGGGACATTAAAAACCTTGAACCGACACAAAAAGATTTTTTAAAGGATCTCATTAAGACTATGCAGGACAAAGGGAAGAAGGCGTTAGATGAATGAATTTCCCTAAATCAGCTAGGTATGACAAAGTAATGATTCAAGTAAATAAATTGTTTGCTAAAGAAAAAATTAAATCTTTTCCTATAGATCCTTTTCAAATAATTAAAAACAATAAATGGGGTTTATTGACTTATTCCGAATTATCTCAAATTCATGGGGTATCCGTTAAGGAAATTGAAACTGCCTTCCAAAGTGAAGATGGTTATACCATATACGATGGTGTTAATCATACTATTGCATATAACGATACTAAATCTATATCAGGCAGGATAAGATTTACTCTTATGCATGAAATTGCACACATATATATGAACCATTTAATTGATTTTGATGAAACAATACTCGCTCGTAGTACCCTAACCGAGACGAAATATAAAATTTTAGAAAATGAGGCTAATTCCTTCGCAAGAAATGCGTTAGCACCTGTTATGGTTGTTAAGGACCTTAAAATCAATTCCATTAGTGATTTAGTTGCTAATTTTGAAATGACACACACTGCTGCAAAAGTACGATTAAATACATTGATGACAGATTATAGAAATATTCTTTCTCAATACATTAATTTTCAAAGAGACAACTTTAAAACATTCATACATACGCAACTTTACTTAAAAACTTGTTTAAATTGTAATCATCACTTTGTTTGTGAAGGAGCAATATATTGTCCTATCTGTTCATCAGATAGAATATTTAAAGGAAAAGGAGTATTTTTTATGAAATACGATGGATATGAAGTTAATGAATTAGGGCGAGCATTGGAATGTCCTAGATGTGGAAATGAAGAGACTTTTTACGATGGTGATCATTGCAAAGTTTGTGGATTAATCATAATAAATAAATGTTCCAACCAACATTATTGGAATGGAGCATTAGAGTGGGAATGCGGAACTATTTTAGACGGGAATGCAAGATACTGTATAAAATGTGGGTTTGAATCAACGTTTTTTCAACAAGATTTATTAGATGATTGGCAAAAAGAAAAAAAACGTGTTGATTATCCAATACCTTTTTAATTTTTCGAATCAATATATTTTAGAAAGGAACATCACTATGACTGTAGGTATATATATTCGTGTCAGCACTCATGAACAGGCAACTGAAGGTTATTCCATTGCCGCGCAAAAAGAACGCTTAATAGCCTACTGTAAGGCCCAAGGATGGAGCACTTATAGATTCTATGTCGATGAAGGTGTATCTGCAAAAGACACGAATCGTCCACAACTCGCAGAGTTGCTTAAAGATGTAAAAAACGGAAAGATATCGATGATTTTAGTCTACCGTCTGGATCGCTTCACTAGGTCTGTATCTGATTTATATAATATGTTAAAAACATTGGACAAGCATAACTGTGCTTTCAAATCGGCCACAGAAATATATGACACCTCATCTGCAATGGGGCGAATGTTTATAGGTCTTGTTGCTTTACTTGCTCAATGGGAGACTGAAAATTTATCAGAACGTGTAAAGATGGCTCTTGAAAAGAAAGTATCCGGAGGGGAACGTGTTGGTAACATCCCCTATGGATTTGACCTTTCTGATGATGAAAAATTGGTTAAAAACGATCAGGCGAAAATTGTGCTTGATATGATTAATAAGGTTAGGTCGGGAATGTCAGCTAACCAAATCGCTGCTTTTCTAAATAAAACAAATAATGATAGAGCAAATTGGCACCCCAATGGGATTTTACGGATTCTGCATAATCCAGCTTTATACGGTGCAACTCGATGGAAAGATAAAGTGTACGAAAATACACATGAAGGAATCATTAGTAAAACTGAATTTTTAAAGTTACAAGAAATGCTTAGTGACCGCTCTATACACCACAGGCGAGAAGTCAAGAGTAATTACCTCTTCCAAGGTGTTCTGTCATGTCCTTACTGTGGACGGCCACTTTCCGTGAACCGATACATTAAGAAAAGCAGAACAGATGGTTCGGAATATCAAGGGTCTGTATATAGATGCCAGGTATGTCGAAAAGAAGGCCGTAAAACTTTTACAATTGGTGAACACCGTTTCATTGAAGCACTTCAAAATTATATGCAAAACGTTGAGATTAAAGATATTGACCCAATCGAAAAAAACGATCAATCGATTTATATAGATCAATTAAAACAAATTGAAAAAAAACGAGAAAAATATCAGCGTGCTTGGGCCACTGATCTAATGAGTGATGAAGAGTTTAAAAAATTAATGGATGAAACAAGAAGTATTTATGAAGAATTAAAAAAAGCAGTAGAACAACTTGAAGTTCCTACTGCAATAGATGTATCTCAATTAAAAAACATTATCTTAACATTTAATGAGAACTTTAACGCATTAACTCAAGATGAAAAACAAACTTTTATTTCTACATTTATTAGGAACATAGAATTTCGTTTAGTTCCACAGCCACCGAAAAACTACAGGTCCAAGAAGGGAAAGGATTTAGTAGTTATCACTGATGTGAAATTTTATTAGTCTTTATATAACGTTAAGGGTCGGGCCGGTAAATATGAGCATGCCATGGGAATGCTTCAGGAGTGCAATCAATTTTTGAACGGTGTTTGGAAATAAAGATAACTGTTCTAGAGGAAGGATATTCTGTTGAGGTATTAAGCGGATGACCAAACTTTCGAGATGGGCAGTGGGTAAAGTGGAAAGGCGGAGTCCTACCACCTGGTTAGCCAAATTGATGGTGATGGCACCACTCTGGGGCCTTCTTTTCTCCCCTATATCCATCGAGGCAAGGAACTTCAAATGAGCGATCAGCCTTTCAGCTTCAAAGAATGATAATGTTTCCTGGGGAACAAGCCTATTGTCTATCCTGAATTGGATGAGAGGCCCCTCTCCGCGAAAAAAAATGTGGATATCCGATGCCGATTCCACGATGGCACGGGTTAGTATTTTTTCTGCGGTCTTTTCAATCGATATCAAATCATTCATCACCTCCTATGTTTCTTGTTGTATTGATTCGACAATCCACGACAAATTCCTGCTTCAAAATAAAAAAAATTACCGAAAAAACTTCTAGAATCATCTCACATGCTTATTTTCAAATCAGAATACTAAATAGACGGCAATGATTTCAATAATTCCATAAAAAGCCACTTCTAAAGTGTAGGATTGGCTTTTTCAATTTCAACTATAGCTCGTTCATTAGATTGAACTAATGATATTGTTCTTTTTCAAATAGCCTTGTTTCTTAAGTCTTCCCCTTAGTCCGAGTGAAAGTGTAGATTTATGGTATCAACACCCAAAGGGACTGCGATTTTGGCAATTTCTGCATCCCTGACTTCCCCTACAATGATCACGTCCAGGTCATGCCTCAGAACAGCTTTTAGGCCGACGGAATACGTAATGCCCGCAATTTCATTGATTTGGACTTGCAATACCTTTTCGGATACATTTTCAATTGATCATCTCACGGGCGTGGTGAAGCAAGGAATATAGTGTCGTGGTTTTCCCACTGCCGGTTGGTAACGCACAAATTTTTCACGATATCTTAGCCTGTCTCTCTTATAAAAAGGAGACAAGGATTTTTGATGAAACGTATCGATGTAATAGCAAACGATTAATCATATGACAACCTATCATCATTCACAGAAAGAGAAGAAATGAATAAAGCAGTACGTTTGTACAGAGACATCATTCGTGCTTCTATTAAGCGTGCAGATGTACAAACTAGACATAGTCTTATGCGAAATACCTGAGTTTTCCTGTTCTTTGCGTATTTTCATGTTGTAAAACATCTCCATTTTTATAATTATAACACTTTGAGCCAGGGAGAATATCTTGCCTAAAAGACCAATCTTCACCTTAAAAATAAAGTGCGCACCTATTATGACTTCAGAGAATCCTGCCGATATTCAATAAGTCATTCGTCATTTCGAATTTAAAGAATATTCGCTTTAAACTAGTTAGGAATAAGTATGGACAGCTTGGGGTGTACAGGAGAAATAGCAATTTGGTGTAAGTACATGTGCAAAAATACGATTGCGGATAAGCTTGAAGTTTCCTATTAAACGGTACAACGTTTAATGAAAAAATCAGAAGACCTCGGCATGATCCGCCAGATACCTATGAAGGTTAAGAAGGGAGTTAAGATGCATAAAGGGCAATCTGCTTAAGGTTTTTATCCGCCCAGAATATTTGAAACAAGAAAGCGGCCAACGTATAATAGGCCGCATATTTATCTTAATTTAATTTCGTAATGTGCAACGAAGCGTCAACAGATGGTTCTGTTCCCCCAACGGGTGTATTTAAAGTAACGGTACCCATTTGGGATGTGAAATTTCTTAAAGTTAGTGTCGCTGGGGCAGTGGTTACGGTAACAATAACTCTCCCATTCAATTGGGGAGTACTAGCGGTTCCGTATATCGAACCAGGAACCAAAATATTATTTAGGAATAAAGCAAATTGTTTACCAGTGCCAGGTACAGTTGTAACCCCGAAAAGTACAGAATAATTACCTGTTGTTGGAAGGATAATTTGCGTTGTCCCAGGTGTATGGGTAATACCAACAAGAGGTCCGTTTGTGTCAAAGATTACATCTGAACCTACAGGTACATTCTGTATGGACTGGTTATAAACATAACCAAACGTCGATAATCCGGCAGTACCCGTTGGTCCGGTTGGCCCTGTAACTCCCGTCGGACCAGGGGCTCCCGTCGGACCAGTTGCTCCAGTCGGACCAGTTGCTCCCGTCAGTCCAATTGCTCCCGTCGGTCCAGCGTCCAGTTGCTCCCGTCGGTCCAGTCGCTCCCGTCGGTCCAGTTGCTCCCGTCGGTCCAGTTGCTCCCGTCGGTCCAGTTGCTCCCGTGGCTCCGGTAGCTCCCGTCGGTCCAGTCGATCCCGTCGATCCCGTCGATCCCGTCGGTCCAGTCGATCCCGTCGCCCCGGTGGCTCCCGTCAGTCCAATTGCTCCAGTTGCTCCCGTCGGACCAGTTGCTCCAGTCGCCCCAGTTGCTCCAGTCAGTCCAATTGCTCCAGTCTCTCCAGTCGATCCAGTCGGCCCAGTTGTTCCCGTCGGCCCAGTCTCTCCAGTGGCTCCGGTAGTCCAGTTGCTCCCGTCGGACCAGTCTCTCCAGTGGCTCCGGTAGCTCCCGTCAGTCCAGTTGCTCCCGTCGGCCCGGTGGCTCCCGTCAGTCCAATTGCTCCAGTCTCTCCAGTTGCTCCCGTCGGCCCAGTTGCTCCAGTCGCCCCGGTGGCTCCCGTCAGTCCAATTGCTCCAGTCTCTCCAGTTACTCCCGTCGGCCCAGTTGCTCCAGTCGATCCAGTCGATCCAGTCGGCCCAGTTGCTCCAGTCTCTCCCCTTTCCCCAGTGGCTCCCGGTGCTCCCGTCGGTCCCGTCGACCCAGTTTCTCCTGCTGCTCCCCTTTCCCCGGTGGCCCCCGGTGCTCCCGTCGGTCCAGTTACTCCCGTTACTCCCCTTTCCCCGGTGGCTCCCGGTGCTCCCGTCGGTCCAGTTACTCCCGTTACTCCCCTTTCCCCGGTGGCTCCCGTCGGTCCCGTCGGCCCAGTTACTCCCGCTGCTCCCCTTTCCCCAGTGGCTCCCGTTGCCCCTGTTGGTCCGGTGGCTCCTGTTGGACAGTTGCTTTTACAAGGAAAAAACTTACAACCTCGTGGTGGTAGTAACTTTTCAACACAAGCATTGATATTTGGCTGGGATGGGTCCAGGAGGCGATAACCTTTAAAAGGTTGATTATTGTTAGTCATATCCCCCACCTCTAGATAGTTGCTTATTTTTTTTATTATCACAACTAAAATCTTTTTATTATATTAAGAGGAAGCTTATCTGGTTAAGCCTATTTGAAAAAGGAATTAAGTTGATCTATGCCAAGGGGCAGTCCATCGTTGTCAGTTATGTTGGAAAGAACATGGGAAGATGGATTCCATTGGAGAATATCGATTTGAGGATGCATTGAAGGAATATGTGGAAAATGATGATATTAAACACCTAGAACCCATAAAAAAGGAATCAGATGTTTCTCTCAGTAATGAACAATTACTACATATTGAAAAGAAACGGGAAAAATATCAACGTGCTTGGGCTTCCGATTTAATGATTGATGCTGAATTCAAAAAATTAATGGATGAGACTAGACAAGTGTATGAAGAGTTAAAAATAAAAGTTAAAGAGTTGCCTACTCCTGAAGTTATCGATTTTAAAGAATTAACAAACATAGTAAATGCTTTTAATACCAATTTTATTTATTTAACTCAAGAAGAAAAAAGAGTTTACATTTCAACTTTTATTAGAAAAATTGAATTCAAAATCATACCACAACCAACCAAAAGATCAGATAAATCAAAGAAAGGCAAGGCTTTAATCGTGATTACAAATGTTGTGTTTCGTTAGTCTTTATAGTGTGTTACCAGTCGTACCGGTAAATATGAGCATGCCATGGGAATGCTTCAGGAGTGCAATCAAATTTTGAACGGTGTTTTGAAATAAGGATAACTGTTCTAGAGGAAGGATGTTGGGGTATTGAGCGGATGACCAAACTTTCGAGATAGGCAGCGGGTAAAGTGGAAAGGCGGAGTCCGACCACCTGGTTAGCCAAATTGATTATGATGGCACCACTCTGGGGCCTTCTTTTCTCCCCTATATCCATCGAGGCAAGGAACTTCAAATGAGCGATCAGCCTTTCAGCTTCAAAGAATGATAATGTTTCCTGGGGAACAAGCCTATTGTCTATCCTGAATTGGATGAGAGGCCCCTCTCCGCGAAAAAAAATATGGATATCCGATGCCGATTCCACGATGGCACGGGTTAGTATTTTTTCTGCGGTCTTTTCAATCGATATCAATCCATTCATCACCTCCTATGTTTCTTGTTGTATTGATTCGACAATCCACGACAAATTCCTGCTTCAAAATAAAAAAATTCCCGAAAAAAAATTCGAGAATCATCTCACATGCTCATTTTCAAATCAAGCCTCCGGGAAACCAAATTTCTTAATGCATCTACATTATGGCCAATGACCAGTTTTTCCCCGTCTATGAGAATGGGCCTTCTTAATAACTTCGGTTCTTTTGTTAATAATTGGATGACATCAGAAAGCATCATTTCGTCAATATTAACTTGTAAGTCTTTATATGCTTCACTTCTTGTCGCCAAGACTTCATCAAGACCTTCCGATGTCAATTCAAGAATTCTTTTTAACTCTGCTACAGTAGGAGTCTCTCTGAATAAATGTCGCTCATCGAAGGAAACTTGATTGGCGCGTAACCATTTTTTTGTTTTGCGGCAAGATGTACAGCTTGGGTACGAAAAGAAAGTTAACTGTGCCATACTAATCACTCCCCGTTCACATTTTGTATACATTTATAGTTTATACAATCATTGTACAACATTTGTATAATCAATGTATACATATTTACTTTATAAAAACGTTTTAAATGTGAACGTTTTCTAAACTAAAGAGTGTTTGCCCTTTCCCTTATTCCATTTTTTTCTGCCTGCATTATAATGGACATAGGTAAACTATGGAATAGCAGGAGGGTGTAATGGAACAAACGTTAAAAATAACAAACGTGTTAGCTGATCCCACCAGATATTATATATATCAGCATATAGTGAATAACCATGGTGATGTATCGGTACAGGAAATCGCCGATTCATTCAACATCCATCCAAATGTTGCCCGTCTTCATTTGTCAAAACTTGAGGATATCGATATGTTGACCTCGATTTCCCGAAAGACCGGGAAAGGCGGCCGCCCAAGCAGACTTTATCGATTATCTGACAAAGTCATACAGCTTCATTTTCCATATAGGAACTATCAGCTGCTTGCAAAGATTGCCGTCCAGTCGATGATGACATTAGGGGAACAAGGAAAACAGGCTCTTTATGAAACGGGAAAAGTATTCGGGGAGGAATTGATCAATCAGCAACTAGCCCTGAAATCGACATCGATCGACCGGCTTGCTTTTGCGGAAAAAGTCAACATGCTTAAAAATGCGGCTACCATTGCTGGGTTATCTCCTGAAATACAAGCAAGCGAAGAAGAAAATAAAATATCCTTCCGCATCTTCAATTGCCCGTTTAAGGAAGTTACTGAAGTCGAGCCAGGAACAATCTGCTCCATGCATAATTCATTTTTAAAAGGTATGTTCGAAGCCTTGTTTGAGAATGTCAATATTGTGGAAATAGAAAATATGATGTCCAATTGTGCAGCATGCTCATACCAAGCTTCGGTTCTCACATAGAAACAAAAGGCATCCTTTACATTACCTTACAATTTCATTTATAATTATTTAGAATGTACACGACTAGACATAAGGAGGGATTCGGATGGAACGCATGTTCAGAGTATGTGGATTTTGGACAGGAATTATGGCCATTTTCTTTTATCTTGGCCATATGCATCAAACGTCTTTGCTTTTCTTTGCACAAACGATCTTTTTTGTACTTTTAAGTTATTTGAAATTATCTGAGCGCATGTATATTTATGTTTTCGGCGCCTATCTTACCGTTTTCTTTGCAGGATTTTCCTACTGGAGCGTATTTATGATGACTCCGGGTGCTGCGCATTAAGAAACAGCAATATTACATAACCCATGAATTTTGATTCATGGGTTTTTACTTGTCACCATTCAGGAAAGACCCTTACATCATCTGCTAAATTCTTCGATTGAAGCAACACTTTGAAATGTTCACTAAATCCCCCAGGAACGATTAATCCCCGAATTGCCCGATTACGCTTTGCCGTTTTCGAGAATGGATCAGTTCCTTGATCGTCCTTCAATTCCTCTAGTATCCCTGCTTTAAGCAAGAATTCATTTTGAAGAAAAAGTCCTCGATTGGAAAGACCCCTTCTTTTTCCACTCTCGATTAATGTGTCAAAATGGATATGTGTCGTTAGATCCATATCACCAGGATACATAAGTGCATCTTTAATCATTTGATGCCGATAATAGCCCCTCAAGCTCCCTTGACGATGAGCTGGCTCCTTCCATTCCCGATCGGTATAGCCATAATCAATTGTAAGGAGAATACCCGATTCGATACAGGAAACGATCTTCTCATATTCACGGATCATGTTTAGCGGAACTTCGAATCGTTGTTTTTCATTTAAGGTGATTTTTCGTTCAATAAGGTAAGAAAGAATGTCAGGGTTGTCCAAGGGTTCTCTCTCTTCTATTAAATCGCCTTCCTTTTCAGTGACGAATACCTCTACCAAGGCTCCCTTATACTTTTCAATGACATACACAGGCAACGCGTCGAAAAGTTCGTTTGAAAAGACGATTCCATTTACATTCGTCCATTTTTCTAAATTGGCAGCAGAAACTGCCTGTTTGAATATCCCTAAACGTTCGTGATGAATCTTTCTATGAAATGGACTGCCATCCACAAGAACATAAGTCAAAGAATCCCATATCTCCGGTTCCGTTTCTTTTATGTAAACGAGGATGTCATACGCGAGTTTACCGTCCCCTGCGCCGACCTCGATGATTCTTGGTGAAACTCCGCATCTTTTTATCAAATATACGAACCACCTCGCCAGTGATCTCCCAAATGCATCCCCAACATTGCCGGACGTATAAAAATCCCCTCTTGGGCCAATCTTCTCTTTTGAGCGTGCATAGTAGCCTATATTTGGCGTATATAAAACAGCATCCATATAGTCATTATAGGAGATTCTTTTTTGCGGGCTTTCTGCAATCAATTCCTTTAAATGATTTTTCAACACAACAGCCTCCGTCCATACATGAAAATAATTTTAAAGTTCACAAAATGTTCAATTTTCATCATCGCAGTTATAACAGTGCATCCACTAAATGAATTTAATAATAGGCATCTTACTTCAGAGGAGGTTCAAAAATGCACATTGGGGAAGACCCTTTTTTTATATTCAGTATAGTTCCGGAATTGACCCATTTCAATATTTTCACATAATTAAGAACTAAAAAAACAGGTGCCACTGCGGCACCTGTATAAGTAATTATCTCAAAAAGGGATTAGTATTCTTTTCATCCAGAATCGTCGTGACAGGGCCATGACCTGGAAAAACGATAGCATCATCAGAAAGTGTCAGCAGCTTCGTTTCAATGCTATTTAAGAGCACTGACTCGCTTCCGCCTATTAAATCGGTTCTGCCAACGCTTCCTTGGAACAAGACGTCCCCGGAAAATAGGAGACGTTCGTCCTTCACATAATACGAAACGCTCCCTGGTGAGTGTCCAGGGGTTTCGAATACTTCGAAAGTGAATCCTCCAATAGTAAGCTCTTGCTCATTTGCCAAGATGTGATCGGCAGGCTTCATTCGCATTGGATTTTCAGGGAACCAGTTTTGAGAACCATTCAATGCGGGGTCAAGTAGCCACTTGGCCTCTTTTTCATGAATATATGCAGGGATTCCATAATGATCCCGAATGGCATCCAGAGCACCGATATGGTCAAAATGTGCATGTGTCAATAAAATTGCTAAAGGCTTTAAATTTTTTGTTTGTATGTACTGTATGATTTTCTGTGGCTCTTCACCCGGATCGAAAATGATGCAATCCTGTCCATCGGAAACTACATAACAATTCGTTTGCAGCGGGCCTAGAGGAATTTGTGTCCATTTCATTTCCATCAACTCCAATATGATTTTCTATCTTTATCTTACACTAATTAAGCTGCTAATGTTAATCCAGTTTACTCATGTCATAGAAGTGTCACCTATTAAACCTCGACAAATAATTGAAAAAATATTAAGATATTAACAAATGCAATCTTTTCTACATATTTTTGGTAGTTGCTTTATTCTCTGGGTATATTATTAGGGATTAGGTATTCATTATGAAAAAAGGGGGTTTTGACATGATATTAATGGTTGTTTTCGGACTTGTGGCAATATTAGGAGTAGCAGCTGTGTTTACCTCATTAAAAAAGAGAAACTTCTTAGGATTCATTTTTGCAGCCGGCAGTGCAGTCGTGTTTGGCTGGTTCACTGTCATGACTGTCATCAACAGCGGTTTTCCTGTTGCCCATTGAAGAAAAAAGCTCGCCATCCGGCGAGCTTTTGTTTTAGGTTATCATGTTTGTTTGAACAATCTTTGTATTTGATGGGTTTTCATATCAATGATTTTCTCAAATTGATATCCATATAAGCAGAAGTTGCCATCAAGCGAACAGCTTAATGGTTCATTTTCCATGTCCTTCATCAATTCTTCTTGTGTGCCTTTTTCCCAATTTAATTTAGTTAAGGTAAACCTTCCCTCATATTGGTCCGCGTCTTTTGATTCATTAGGAATAAACGTTATGAATTCCTTGTTTTTTTCAATGAAATCATAGGATGGAATGACCCAATCCGAAAAGCTTTTCAATAGTGGCACGGAAAAAGAGTGGATCGGCTTGTTTGTTGGATCATAAAATGCATATGTACCCCGATCTTGTTTTTCTGTCTCCACTTGAATCGTCATCAGCGCTTGCTTCATTTTTTTAAAGTGAATGACATCGAGCATAAGGCTGTCTGCCCCATCTCCATGCAGCGCTTTTCTTTCTAGGGGAGCCGTCAAAGCAGGTTCTTCTTTGTCCCAATCCAAAAACATCAAGTCATTTTCACTTGCCCATTGTGCAAAGGGCTGTGGAAAGTCCAGAGTTTCCATAGTTTGTTCATCTGGATTCAATACATAACTGCTGTATGTCCAATCTTCATAAAAGCTCGATACAAACAACTGGCCATCTTTAAATGAATTCCACTCATAAGCTAATTCATAGGCTGGGATTGCCACGGAATACAGTGGATTCCCCGTTTTATCGAGTATTGTGATTGATGCTTTATCCGAAGAGGTAAAGGACGACAACAAAATATGCGTACCAGACGGACTGATCGATACTTCAGAAAACGCAAAAGCCGGCTGATAGAAAACGGAAGTTTCATTCGTTTCCAAATTCCATGACATCAACTGGGATAATTCATTACCATCCCGCTTCACAGAATATAAAATGGTTTTCGAATCCAGCCATCCAAAAATGGCTTCGATTTTTTCCGTTTCTGCGGTCGGGACCTTTAAATTGCTTACTGAAGTTTCCAGGTTAGATTGGGAGTGTTCTTTTTCCGTATCATTTACGGGTTTACTAAGGTCCTTGGAAGGCTCACAAGCCGAGATAAGAAGGATAGTGGAGATAAATAATGGGACGAAACACAACATCTTACAAATGGAAAGCCGCATACAAAGGGCTGCTTTGGATACTTTAATCTCCACACACCTCCCACTTCAAAACTAAAACGCCTGGCATATGTGAGCGAGACATTAGAAAGAGAGTAAGGATTAACCAATCGAATCCTTACCCTCTTTCATTATAAAGTAAAAAAGAGAAAATGTGGCGGATAATGATCTTATATTTTTTTGGAAGTATATTCCTTAGGGGGATGCATCACATATATAGGCCTGCCATCAAAATCTTGACGGAATCTTCATATATACCAGGCAAATGGGATAGCGGAAGTGGATTGATTCCCTTTCCCAGCTCGATTGTGAATCCACCGCGTTTGAATTCCTGAATGAACCAATCTTTATACCCAGCATGGCTGTCAACGTATTTTACGGCCCGATATCCGCTGCGCTCCTCAAACTCCCTCGCAACATTCTCTGCCTGTTCAGGTTCATGTCCCTCATATCCCCAATAGAATTCTTTTCCCTGGGTGTGAAGCGCCAGCACTCTTTCAAAATTACGTCTTATTGCCAGCTCCTTCATGGCCAATGCTTCTGGTTCTGATAACGCGGTTTCTCCTGGGAAATCCCTCGGGGCAGGGGCTTTTGGAATCTTTCTCCGCTTTTCAATCTCCCAGTTAGCAGGATATTGGTTATTCAGGTCCACACCGCGGATATTGGCTTTCCAAGCATAAAAGGCAGGATTACCATTATTTATTTTTAAAACATCAACCTTCCCCTCTGCCGCCTCCTCCCCCTTTAAGACAAGGTCGACTCCATCCGGATTCACCATTGGAACCATCGAAATGGACATATCCCGGTAGTACGGCATACAGTCCATTCCGCAAAGTGTACGATCATTCGTTACTGCCAGCAGAAAATCATTCAGCCATTTCATCAAAACCGCCGTAGTGATCCATTCATTAGCGTGGAATGAACCGTTATAATGTATGATCTTTTCACCTTGACCGATTCTTACCTCAAGGAGTTCTTTTCCCAGCACACTCTTTCCGACCGATTCAACCTTAATAAAGGGGTAATGACAAGATAGAACATCAAGATCGTCAAGAAGTGATTGATATTCGTAGGGCTTGTCGGTGACTATCACGGGATTCATCACCCGGACGGGTACCGAAAAAGGTTTTTGTCCATCTTGATTCAATAATACTATCCCATCGATTGGCAGGTGATATTGTAAAGCGATATCAGCAAAATCTATATCTAACCGGGACTCTTGCTGAACAATGTATCCAGGTATCTGTACTTCGATGCCATTTGGCAAAACACCGCCAGTAATGGCCGGATTGGCATCCTCAATCAATACCCGGGGAATTTTGAACAATTGACTGTAATATGCCAAATCATCCCCGCTTCTGCTCACAATTTTCATTCAGCCTCCGCCCCTTTCATTATTTTATCTTTATGAAGGGAAAAACAGAAAGATGTTCAGGAAGTCTCTTGTTTCATAACTGTAAGGGGTACAGATTTCCCTGAAAAAGTTAAAAAACCTGGATTGCACCAGGTTTCCTTTTTCAAGGCTGCTCATAAAATCGGAGCAAATCCCCATAAATGATTTTGTCGGAGTAATCAAGCTCCTGTTTTGCCTTTTCCAAATACTTCTCGCATGAATCCTTTGCAGTCGCCGCTCCGGTCTTTTTATCATAGCAAGTATCCATCGTATAGAGGTAATCCTTCGTGATGAAACTGCTATCGCGGAGAACGGTGAATTCTAATTTCTCTTCGGAAAATAGATCTTTGCCGAATTCAATATAATCATCATTTTCAATTCCCAATAAATGAAGGAGAGTCGGCCTTACATCAATTTGGCCGGAAACGGTGGAAATCGTTTTCCCCTTCTGCCCGGGGACATGTATGATGAGCGGGACACGCTGAAGCTGGATGGATTCGAAAGGCGTAATTTCCTTCCCAAGGAACTGGCTCATGGCAGATTTGTGATTTTCAGAAATTCCATAATGGTCTCCGTATAGAACAATGACGGAATCCTCATATAATCCATTACGTTTCAAATCGCCGATAAACTGCTCCAAGGCTTCGTCGGTATAACGTACGGTTGGAAAATATTGATTCAATGTTTTGGAATTGGAATTGTAAGGTTCCAATGTCCGGTCTTCTTCTTTTAAAGTGAATGGAAAATGGTTGGTTAACGTTATGAACTTGGCATAAAAAGGCTCAGGCATACTCTTCAAGTGAGAAATTGATTGTTTGAAGAAAGATTTATCATTCAAACCCCAATTGATGGAATTCCCTTCAGACACTTTGTATTCATCACTATCATAAAACCGTTGGTACCCAAGAGAATCGTACATTATGTCACGATTCCAAAAGCTTTTATTATTGGCATGCAAGGAAGCCGTGTAGTAACCTTTTTCCGTTAAGATTTCAGGTGTGGCTTTGTATTCATTTTGGGCATGAGTGAAAAATACTGCACCTCTACCTAAAGGATAGAGGGAATTCTCAATAATGAATTCTGAATCGGATGTTTTCCCCTGGCCGGTTTGGTGATAAAAGTTATTGAAATAATAGCTATCTGTAATGAATTGGTTCAGAAAAGGAGTGATTTCTTCCCCGTTGACAGTTTTATTGATGACAAAGCTTTGAGTGGATTCCAATGATATTAGAATCACATTTTTGCCTTTTGCCAGTCCATAAAATTCATCATTAACTTCTTTTTGATTGGCACGGACATAATTTTCAATTTCCGACAATTCACTGCCATCAGCAAGTGCACGTTGAGCTGATGATTTCGTCTGTAATATTGCATCATAGAGGTGATAATGGTACGTACCGATATTCTTAACGAGGATTTCGCGGTCAAACGTTCTTGTCAGGAGTTCAGGACGCGCGGCTTCCGCTAAAGCTAAGTTAAAAAATGTCACTCCTAAAGCCATTAACAAAAAGAATTTACGGTCCTGGGGATTGTATCGACTTTGATGGAATGTTTTTGGTTTGTATTTCAGCAGAAGCAACAAGAACAGAATATCGGCAAAATACAATAGATCACTCGGATTGATCAATTCATGTACACTGCTTCCAAGGTCGTTCATATTGCTCGTTTGAAATAGAACGGGAATGGTTAAGAAATCATTGAAAAAACGAAAAAAAACAAGATTGGCAAAGAGGACGAAGGTGATGAAGAAACTCATGATCAGTAAGTATGCTGTCCGTCTATTTTCTTTAAAAAATAGATTCACGCCAAGTGTAAGTAAAAGGAAACTGACTGGATTGATGAATAGTATGAACTCCTGGATCCAGTTATCAATATCTATCTCAAAACTTGTTTTATAGGCGATATATGTTTTAAGCCAAAGTAAAATCAATACGACCCAAAACAATGAATATCCCTGTTTTTTGAAGACCCTTTTCAATCCTGGTCCCTCCTCATCGAAGAAGCGCTGGACCTGCGGTCCAGAGCGCCTCAATAATGGGTCATGGTTTCCCCCTCAAAAGGGGGAACTATCTTTGAAGATTCCATCTTTTGTTCTTATAACCCTGATCAGAGGGCAGTATGGGATCACGTATTCATTTGGCTTTTAATGAGCCAGGCTGCACCTATTACCCCTGCATCATTGCCTAGAGTGGCCAGGCTGATTTTCGTTGATTTACTAACCCTTTTGAATGCATACTTTCCGAAAGCAGAACGAACGGTATCAAGCAAAATGTCTCCCGCTTGTGAAACGCCCCCGCCAATGACGATTTTATCTGGATTCATGACATTCCCAACATGTGATAGTGCCAGCCCCAAGTAATTGCCTACCTTATCCACCACAGCTTTGGATAAGGGATCACCAGCTGCAGCGCATTGGAATAACAATTTGGAAGTAACCGTATTCCCCTCTTCTACTTTCTGCTGAAGCAATGACTTTTCATCAGCGGCATTCAAGGCTTCTAAAGCCATACGGACGATTCCCGTTGCCGAAGCAACCGTTTCCAAACAACCAGTCTTGCCGCAATTGCATGGTGCCCCTCCGTCCGTTACGACCGTTATATGGCCTACTTCCCCAGCAGCTCCACTGGTACCATGGACGATTTGTCCATTATGGATGATTCCGCCTCCTACACCCGTTCCCAGAGTGACACAAACGAGGTCTTTGGCTCCATTACCGGCACCTTTCCACATTTCTCCCAAAGCAGCCATATTGGCATCATTATCGATCACAGCTGGAAGAGCTGTCTCCACCTCCAATAAATCTTTTAAAGGATAGTCCTTCCAGCCAAGATTGACGGCTTCATATATGGAACCGTTAACAAATTTCACAGGACCGGGAGCACCCATTCCTATCCCAACTATCTTACTCTTCGGTTCATTAAGTTCCACGAGCTTCGCATCAATTGCTTTGGCTATGTTTATCGTAATGTATTTTCCCTTTTCGGAGATGTCTGTGCTGATTTCCCATTTATGAATGATCTCGCCGTATAAATTGATTAAAGCCAGTTTGGTAGTTGTACCGCCTAAATCCACACCCATCAGCCACTTTTCCATCATTCTCACCTTTTTTATCAATTTTTTTTCTGTTTTTCCCTTTCAAGAGACAATTGCTGCCTGATTAAAAGAATCGCCATTTGATAATCTTTCGTATCCATCATCTGCATACGGTGGAGTTCCCTTATTTCGGTCTCCATCAGTTCAAGCTCGGCTAAGCGATCGCCAATATAGATAAATGTACCAAATCTTTTCAAGTATTGTTGAAGATCATAATATGTTTTCATAGTAAACCTCTTTACTCTTTTCTTTAGGAAAGTATATCGAATCAGCACCTTTGTAACAAGCGCCCATTTCCTCTTTTGATAATTTCCCCATCCCCCTCATACATGTCCAACTGTATTCATATGATGAAATATCAAGAATGTGGACTCCATTTATTGATTTAACAGCTTATGTTTTTAAACCATTCATCACGCGTAAAACGGAGGGGAAAAATGAAAGTACAATTGAAGTATACCGTCTTTTTGGTTTTAACCACCATTTTTGTCATCCTTTATTTATCAAATCATAAACGGACAGAGGAAACCATCATTTTTTTTCCCATCGATTCCTCGCTCCATTTTGAACATGCTTCAACCCACCTGACACCTAAAGGTACCGGGGATTCCACCTATACCATCACTTGGAGGGTGGATTCTACGTTGGACCAGCCTGCTTACTTACGTCAGGACGTATCACTTTTATACAAAAATGGAAAATTGGCAGGAGCTTTAAAAAATTGGCGCCAAAATAAACAAGAACTCTCTCAAAAAGCGAAATATAAAGAATCCGAGAGTGGGCGTTATGAAGCTGTAACGTTTCATTATGCCGAGGTTCATCCTAGTGACACCATTTTCACCAGTGCCCAGCAGCTCAGTAAAGATAAACTCTATACAGTAACGACACCAGTTTTTCAATTTTTCCACCGCCCCCTTTCAGAAGAACAGATTCAGTGGAAAAAAACGCTGGACGGCTTGACAGATCAAACGGTTCGAAATGGTTTGGAGAAAGCCGGGCAAGCCTTTAAGGTTAATCTTGATCAGTACAAAATCATTTCTTTAACGGATCTGCCTTCAAAGAAAAATCAATGGCTTGCTGCCTTCCCCCAATTCAAACGGGAAGAAATTGTAGGAAAACTATGGGAAGGACTATACAAAAATTATGTGGTGGGAGTAAAAAAGGAGGATGGCTCCACTGTAAGTCCACAAGGTAGCACCATCCCCCTATTGCTTATGGCGAAGAATCAAAGGGAAGTACTTGTCTTGTTTACCCTGAAAGACGGCACCCCCATCATGCTGCGTCAAAAGTTATAGTCGCTTTTCGATTTCTTCCAGTAGTTTAGTGTATGATTTATTATCCGGGGCAAGCTCAATAGCCTTATCAGCTTGCTCTCTAGCTTGATCGAATGATTCGAGATTCATGTAGACCAAGGCAAGATTGTAATGGGCTTCATGCAAATCCGGATTACTTTCAATCGCTTTTTCATAATAACCCTTTGCCTTGTATATGTCCTTTTTATCAAAAGATAAATTTCCGAGCATAAAGAGCGATAGCGGTGCATCAGGATTTGACTCCACATATTTGAATAGCATCTCTTCCGCCTTATCCTCTTCATCATCATCAATATACTTTTGGGCCATCATTGCCATGGTATTATCATCGATAGCTGCACTTTCCTGATGATTGAAACCAAATTGCAGCAGGGAATAGGTCAGTATTACCGTTCCGATCAGAAAAGCCAGCTGCCGAAAGATATTATTGGATTTTGGCAGATGTACCACTCCAGCTGCCAAGAACCCTCCGATCAAACCTCCGATATGCCCTGCATTGTCAATTCCCGAAACGGTGAAACCATATATTAAGTTAATGATGATCAACACGATCACCGATGAGCCCATCGAGCGCATGAATAATTTCGGATAGACGATACCAAAGTACAGAAGTGCCCCAAAACAGCCAAAAATGGCTCCGCTCGCACCTGCGGAAAGGTTCGGGGTCATGATGAAGCTGCCTAGAGTTCCAGCGAAACCAGCGAATATATAGATGAAAAGGAACCTGGCATTGCCGTAAATCCTTTCAACTTCAGCACCAATCAAATACAGCGAAAATGTATTCATCAGTAAATGAATGAACCCAATATGGACGATCATCGGTGTAAAGAATCGCCACCATTCCCCTTGGATGATATAAGGGGAAAATTTAGCGCCAAACTCAATCAAAGTCTTGGAATTGGTGCTGCCCCCATTAAACTCCATCAAAATGAACACTGCTATTTGTACCGCCATGAATATATATGTAAAGAATGGCTTATTGGCATTTTGAAATACCTTCTGTTCGGCCTTAGCCTTTTTGACTGACTCCGAGATGGCGTTCTTCTTTACTGCAAGAACCTTTTCCTCATCTATTTCATTTTCCTCAAGAACTTGAATTGAAAGTGGTTTTTTCAAAACATGTTCAAGGTTTTGCAACGAATCATGAAAGTTTTCACAAGTAAGGAGGAACGTGTTGACATTCGTTTTTTTAAAGGAGGCCACCCGTGAACTAAAGTCATGATCATCGACCGGGGCGAATTTACTAACATAGATACTTAATATGTTTATTGGCTTTTTGTATAATTTCCTTCTGATTCTTTCCCCATTCTGCAATGTTCGCTCGGTATCGCGTTTCAGCCAATTAGCCCAATCCAAATCATGCCGGATGAGTCTTATGACTGGAAACTCCTTGTTCTTATCGCTCTCAAGCCAAATCTCCTGATGGTTTTCCGTGACTGTGATCATTCGATAATCATAATGGGCAGACAACTCCCTTATGGTTTCCCAAAAAAAATAATCCTCTCTAAATCCCAATGCCTTCCCCACTTTCCAATAAAACTTAAGCTTCTAAAATTCCTGTTCTTTAATTAAAACTATAGACGAAATCATGTAAAAAGTAAAAAAGGAGACTGTTTTCCCGCTCCTAAAAAATAAAAAAGGAACCCCTGGTCAGGTTCCCTTTTCAAGATGCCGGCATCCTCATTTGGTTTGAGTGAACATGCTTTGCATCATTTTATCCCTGAACATTGGCATATCCAAGGATTTAGTCACTAGAAATCTTCTCAGTATGCCGTTGGACAACGCAACATTTATCAGGCGGTACCGGTTTTTGTAACCTGCATAAACAGCTAAACCAACCAAGAAGATTTGAATAATTAATCGAAGCATAACAATCCCTCCTATCAATAGTGTGATACAGGATAGGATTTTTATGAGCTAAAAGTGATAATTAATGAACTTCTTCTTAATGGGCGTACGTGCGTATAACCCTGGATGGGGTAATGAGTTTGCCCACCGCTAGATCATGTACCTCTATCGGGAGTTCATCCATTAATTGAAGCTCGTATGTAAGGGCCAATGTATCACCTCGGTAATTAGATAGGAATCGGTCATAATAGCCCCCTCCAAAGCCTAGGCGATACCCCTCCTTGGTAAAAGCAAGGCCGGGTACGATCAATGCGTCCAATTCCTCTTTGCTGGCCTTTGCTGTTTCAGCCACTGGTTCCAGCAATCCGTAATAAACAGACTCGAGCTGATTGAAGGACGAAATTTTTTTGAATTCCATTGTCTTTTTTTCGGGGTCACATTTTGGTACAGCCACTGATTTTCCTTCGCTCCATGCTTGTTCGATGATCCGTACCGTTGGGACTTCAGGCGGAATGGAGATGGTGATGCCAATGGAATCAGCATTTTTCCATTCTTTCAATGCAAATAAGTTTTCAGCGATTCTGTTGGATAGTTCTTCATGTTCCTCTTTAGTCAGCTCCATTAAACGGGACCTAACTTCTTGACGGAGCTTATTCTTGTTTTCTCTCATCTCTTCCGACTCCTTTATTCTACTTCTATCATTATCTCATAATCTTTATCCATTTACGAAAATACGGTGTCGGAAATAGCCGAATCATTGGTGCATTCTGGTGAAAATATACACTAAAGGAAAGAGAGAAAAGAAGGACTCAAAAAATGCATAAAAAAAACAACAGGAAAAATCCTGTTGCTTACTTTGTTTCACGGTGAGTCGTGCTGCGTTTTTCCCTTGAGCAGTATTTTTTAAGCTCAAGACGGTCTGGATTGTTACGTTTATTTTTTTTAGAAATATAGTTACGGTCTCCACATTCAGTGCAAGCTAATGTAATATTCACGCGCATTGTGTATTTCCCTCCAAACATATTGACATTTTCACATAGGACTTTTCTATAATATCATTATTCAATGCGAATTGCTAGTATGTTTTTCGGGAAATCCAACATAACTTTTTCGTATTCTCAATTGTTTACGTTTTGCATCGTCAGGAGGAGTTGATTATTTATAACTTTCGCTTCTTCTTTCGTTTCGGCATGAATGACCCAAGCCACAGCTTCCACACATTCTTTCGGTAAGATTTCCGTTTCTAGCGTAAACACACTGGTAACTTCCCCTTTGGCGAGCGGTGAATAAGCCAGGAGACCTTCTTTCAAAGATTTGAAGCATCCTTCTTGATAAAGGCTTCCCTTACCTTGGATGCAATATTGAGAGATGCTTTTTCCTTTCACCAATCCACCCAATAAGGCAATCGATTGAGGGGCTACATGTAAAATCGCCCGTTCATTCGGGCTGTAAAAAGCCACCGCCTGCCTTTCGAAAGCGTTTTCATAGTGAAAAAACACTTTTGGGCGCTTCGTCTCGAATGAGGTATTCCTGATCGTGAACTTCGAAAAGGTCACCTGCCCTTGGGTATACGTCTGTGAAAGTGTCCGGATCTCCCCATTAGGATGACTCATCATATCTTCCTCAGGATACCAATCAAAACTCTCATCCATCCATAATCCAGCCTTTAATCCCTTACGAAATAATTCCTGGTTATCCTGTGGCATATACGCGAATAGCGAATTCATATAATCATCCCTTCCCCATCTTTATCTTTATATTACTTATCGTTAGGCGCTGACAGTGAAACGATCCACTTTAAATTCTGCACACCATTTTCTTATAGGTTCATCGATTTTTAACAATTCAAAATATTTCATTTTTTCGATTTATTCTATCTTTATGTTAGCACTGAATTGGCTGATGGACAATAAACACATTTTGTCGAATTTTATGTATGTTATCTCTCAAAGGTTTTTTTCCCATTTTCATGCCTAATTTTTTTTCATCAACGACGGCCACATCGCTTTTCGACAATATTTGAAAAAAAACAGACAATAAATGAAGTTTACTGCCTACTTCCAAAATATAAAAATATGAAAATCCCCAATTTTTTTCGAATATGTGTAAAATATAAGTATATTGTCGAAAATTAACTTCTGAGGTGAAAACATGGAAACACTTATCGTCCTTCTTTTTTCATTAGCGATCGTCCTTCTCATCATTTCCTTTTTCGGTAAAGATAAAGTTGCAAAATTAGAAGAAGATATAGAACAGATGACACTAACGTATATACAGGATATCTACCAATTAAAGAAGAAGGTGAAGATTCTTGAAGAGGAATTCGTTATCCAGGACGACCCTGTTCCCTCTGTAAAGGATCAAATAACTGTCACTTCCAATGATATCGAATCCATACATGAGATTCTAAAAAGCCAGGTTCTATCTTTATATAATCAAGGTCTCACTTTGGACCAGATCGCTAGACAATCATCGTTAACGAAGGAACAAACCCTTTCAGTGATCGAGCAGCAAAGATTGCGGGGTGAATGACAATGAACAAAGCAAGACTGCAAGGTCTTTCCGCCGGCATCATTTTTACAACAACAATCTTTGCTGCCTTTTATTATGGCACCGGAAAATTCGAAGGCACCACTCCCACTGCGGAGGAAGCTAAGGAATTGCTCGTAAAGGAGGGGTTCGTCATTACACTTCCTACCGAGGAAGCTAAAAAGACCGTCCAACCAAAGGATCCGGATAAGGTTTTAATGGAGAAGGAAGCAGAAGAGGCACCTTCCATCGTTACCTATACAATTAAAGTGAAAACGAATATGACCACAGCCGAGATTGCCGATCGCCTTTCCAAGGAAAAAATCATCGAAGATGCTGCTGAATTTGAAGCTTACATGAATGACCGTGATTTCTCGAAAAGAGTACAAATCGGCGAGTTTGTTGTTACGAATAATATGACATATAGACAATTGGCCAATACTTTGACACATTAATGAATAAGAGAGACTTTTAAATGGACTATGTCCGAGAAAAAGCCTCTCTTTTACAAATTAGGATAGGTTCATTCATTCCTGCTGATATATCTCCCTCTTACAAGGAAATAAATATTCTCTGCGATATTCGTTGTATGGTCCGCTGTCCTTTCCAAATATCGAGCAATTAGGGAAAGCTGCGTAACCTGCTGAAGGTTTTTTTCATCTGAAAGGCGAAGGAGACTTCGAATCATTTCTCCATAAAAGCGATCAACCTCATCATCCATTTCAATGATTTCTCTTGAAAGAACAACATCTTCCTTCTCAAATGCTTCTATTGAAAGTCGAATCATTTTTAATGTAATATCATGCATCTGCTTTAATGGTGTTAAAGGCAGAATAAATGGCTGGTCACCGATTCGGATCGCCGATTTGGCGATATTCACACCAAAGTCTGCCATCCTTTCAATATCCGAGGCGATTTTTATGGCAGCAATGATACGCCTTAAATCAATCGCAACCGGCTGTTGCTTAGCAATCAGTAAAATCGCAAAGTCATTTATTTCCTCTTCCAGTAAATCAGCTATTGTATCATCATCAATAACTTCAAGAGCCTCATCTACATTATTGCTTTCCAGTGCGGCATATGATTTTGATATGGCACCTGAAGCTAAATTAGCCAACTTCACGATTTTCTCTTGCAGCTCTTTCAATTGAAGCTCGAAATTTTCACGAACGATCATTATCGCATCTCCTTTTCTCTTAACCGAAACGCCCGGTAATGTAATCTTCTGTTCTTTTATCATTCGGATTAGAGAAGATGGTATTTGTATCAGAATATTCGATGACTTCCCCATTTAAGAAGAAGGCTGTTCTATCAGAGATACGTGCTGCCTGCTGCATGTTATGGGTAACGATGATGATGCTGAAATCCTTTTTCAGTTCCTGGACCAATTCTTCTATTTTCAACGTGGATATCGGATCAAGGGCAGAAGTAGGTTCATCCATTAGAATGACATCTGGTTCGATAGCCAAACATCTGGCAATGCAAAGACGCTGTTGCTGTCCACCTGAAAGTCCATATGCATTTTCATGCAGACGGTCTTTCACTTCATTCCAAATCGCTGCCCCTTTTAAACTCTTTTCGACAATCTCATCAAGAATTTTTTTATTTTTAATTCCATGGATCTTTGGTCCATATACAACATTTTCATAAATGGATTTAGGAAAGGGATTAGGCTTTTGGAAGACCATCCCCACCTGTGTCCTTAAATCTTCCACCTTATAGGACTGATCAAGGATATTCCTGTTCCTATATTTAATCTGTCCTGTCGTTTTCACATCCGGGACTAGTTCTATCATTCGGTTCAATGTTTTAATGTAGGTGGATTTCCCACATCCTGAAGGCCCAATGATGGCCGTCACTTCATTTTGGTGCATATCCAGATTAATATTTTTCAAAGCATGGTTTTCTCCATACCATAAATTAAGATTGGATGTTTCATACACCTTTTCCGTCAAGGCAGCCGATCCGACATTATCGATTTCGATAGCCGGTGACTCTTTTTCTCTCGTTAAGGTCATATTCATGCTTCCTTCCTCCTATCAGTATCTTTTCTGGAATTTATTTCGAATTATAACGGCTATTGAATTCATGAATATTAACAGGATGAGTAAAACGATGATTCCCGCGGCAGCAACCTGCTGGAATTCCTCCTGCGGACGAGATGTCCAATTATAGATTTGCATTGGCAGCACTGTAAATGTATCCATGACCGTTTGAGGTAAAAAGGCGATGAACATTGGTATGCCAACCACCACCAATGGCGCCGTTTCACCGATTGCCCGTGACAAAGCAAGTATTCCTCCAGTTAAAATGCCAGGTATCGCAGCAGGAAGGACCACTTTCAAAATGGTTTGCCACTTTGTTGCACCCATTCCAAACGAAGCTTCCCTTAAATCACGAGGTACGGCACGTATGGCCTCCTGGGCAGCAACTATGATGACCGGGAGAACGAGTAGGCTCATGGTCAGGCCCGCAGCCAATATGGATCGGTCCAAGGCAAGAGCACGAACGAAAACCGTTAAGCCCAGTAGTCCAAATACTATTGACGGGACACCTGCCAGATTGGAAATATTCACTTTGATAAAAGTGGTGATCCAATTCTTCCTCGCATATTCCTCTAAATAAATGGCCGTTCCAACACCGAGCAGCAGGGAAACCGGGGCCACCACTACCATCAGCCATATTGAACCGATCAGCGCTGCCTTTATACCAGCCTCTTCAGGTTTCCTGGAAGCGAAATTCAGAAGGAAATCCCCATTCAGACTACCAATTCCTTGAGTGAATATCCGATAAAATAAGATGGCCAATACGAGGAGGCCAACCAATGTTGCCAAGAAGAATAATCCTTTACAAATCGTGTTAACAGCAAGCCTAGCAGGCATTTTTTTTGCAACATGGCTTTTGTTTATCAGTTTCATGACTTAATATTCCTCCCTGAACTTGCGAGAGATGAACTGCGCCAGTAAATTCATGATAAGCGTAAAGACGAACAGTGTCATTCCAACCGCATATATGCTGTAGTAAATCGTTGTTCCATACCCTGCATCCCCAGAACTGACTTGAACGATATAAGCGGTCATCGTTTGAATCGATGAAGTGACATCCATGCTCATATTTGGGGTTGAGCCACCGGCAACACTCACAATCATGGTTTCCCCGATCGCTCTGGATAAAGCAAGAACGATGGATGCCACAATTCCAGAAATGGCTGCTGGCAATACCACTTTAATTGTCGTTTCAAGTTTCGTTGCTCCTAAAGCATACGCACCTTCGCGGATCGACTTCGGTACTGATACTAGGGCATCTTCCGACAAAGAAGCTATCATCGGCATGATCATGATACCTACGACGATTCCAGGACTCAGGGCATTGAACATGTCAAGGGAAGGAAATAAATCCCGCAAAACCGGTGTTACAAAAGTTAAGGCAAAAAAGCCATAAACGATAGTAGGAATCCCAGCTAAAACTTCTAAAATCGGCTTGATGATTCTCCGTGTTTTCTCTGATGCATATTCACTCAAGAAAATGGCTGTTGCAAGTCCTACCGGAACTGCAACCACCGCTGCTATGACTGTTATCTTCAACGTTCCAACAATAAGGGGCATAATCCCATAGGAAGGTGCAGATGCAAATGGCAGCCACTTAGCTTCCGTAAAAAATTCGACGATGGATACTCTGTCAAAAAAGATGAATGTTTCAAATATAAGTGTCAGGATGATCCCGATTGTAGTAAAAACGGAAATTGCCGCCGTAAGGAACAAAAGCTTAGGAATGACTTTTTCCATATTGATTTTTTTCTTACTTTTCTTTTCCAGAATCATTTGCTGTACAGAATAGGTTTCTGTTTTTCTAAGTTCCAACTTGCATCCTCCATTTCAGACACGCAATATTTGGATTTACAAGCTGTTACCCCCGCCTTAATCGAGTCAAGGCGGGATTTCAATAGCCTGTAATATCGTTTATTTTTCCAATTCTTTTAATTTATCAAGATCTTTCTGGTACTCTTCTTCCGGCAGGCTGATATAACCCACTTCTTCTGCAAGCTCTCCTGCATTTTCAATGACGAATTGAGTATAATCTGCAACTTGTTCTTTTTCAGCTACCGACTTATTAGCTACATATGTGTAAAGTGGACGTGACAATGGTGCATATTCCCCACTTTTAATCGTTTCATGCGTCGGCTCTACAGCACCTTTGCCGTTGTCGATGGAAATGATCTTTAACTTATCTTTATTTTCAGAGTAGTAGGCATAACCGAAGAATCCAATCGCATTTTTATCACCTTCTACACCTTGTACAAGAACGTTATCGTCTTCTGAAAGCGTAGCATTTTCCACCATTGGTTTTTCTTCAAGGATCACTTCATTGAAATAATCATATGTGCCTGAATCTGTTCCCGGAGAGTAGAATTTAATTTCTTCGTTCGGCCATTCAGGACGTATATCAGACCATTTCTTCACCTTTCCATTATCAATCCACAGTTTTTGAAGTTCTTCAACCGTTAGTGAATCGATGAAATCATTATCTTTATTGGCGACGATTGAAATACCGTCAAATGCCAGTTTCAATTCTGTATATTCAACACCCTTTTCATCAAGTAAGGCACTTTCTTCTTCTTTCACCGGGCGGGATGCATTGGCTAGGTCCGTATCACCAGCGATGAATTTCTTGAATCCCCCACCTGTTCCTGATGATCCCACTGAAACCTTCACATCAGGCTGTGTAGCCATGTATTCTTCCGCAACTGCCTCCATGATCGGAAAGACCGTTGAAGAACCATCCGTAATCACTTCTCCCTTGAGTTGATCTGAAGCCGCTTCATTTCCTTTACCGCTGTTTGAAGTATCATTAGATCCACATCCAGCTGCCACTGCGATTACTCCACCCATTACTGCGGTCATAGCCATAAATTTGAAACGTCTCATTTGTAAATCCCCCTAAGAATTTTATATGAATATTTTGTCCTACTCCCACATCATACTTTCAGACTGTAAATTCCGTTTAAAGCATTTGTAAATATTCAGTAAATAATTGTGTGCTTATTGTAAAGATGAAAGAACTGTGCTGATGCGTTCTTAAAATGCAAAAAAACACGTTTCCGGTTTTACCCAAAAACGTGTTTTTAACCTTTTATTATTCATTTTCCTGGCTTTTTCTAACTTCAGCCTGGTCCTTTTGAACGTCTTTACCATTCTCCACCTTCAAATCGGTCGAGGTTCCAGTATTTTCTTTCTTAGCCCGTTCTTTTTTCAGTTCGAAATAGGTATCCATGATTTCTTCACCTATCTCTTTACTCATGCTGTGGCCTGAATGTCCTTGGTATGCCCATGGCACAACGACCGCAAAAGCGACCTCAGGATTTTTAGCTGGGGCATAGCCAACAAGCGTGATGTTCATCGTTTCTTGGGGCTCGCTATAATCCATCCGGTTCGGGCCGTCATAGAATGCTTCCGCCGTCCCGGTTTTAGCTGCCACTGTATATGGTTTATTTCCAAAATACTTATAAGCCGTTCCGCCTTGTTCCATCGCAACTTTATCGAAACCGCTTTGAACACGTTCAATCCACTCGTCCTTCATATCAAGACGATTAAGAACAGTCGGTGAAACGTCTTCGGCAACAGGTCCCAATTGCTCATTATTATCAACTGGATCGCGGATTTCCTTAACCATATGCGGCTTCATGCGGTTACCGCCATTCGCAATGGTTGAAACATATTGCGCGAGCTGCATTGGTGTGTACGTATCATACTGGCCGATAGCAAGGTCAAGCAGCTTACCTGGAGATGTTTCGGAGCCTTTGAACCCGCTCATTTCATTCGGAAGATCTATACCCGTGCGGACTCCCAAGCCAAACTGGGCAAATGAATTCCGCATGGTCGAAAAGGCGCTAGAACTAATATTCAATGGCTCATTCGGCACATAATGCGCACCTGCAATATTAATGGCCGTCCTGAACATATACACGTTCGAAGAAACTTTCAATGCGGTCAAATCATTTATGTTCCCGAAGTTGCTATATGAACCTTTGGGTTTTGTTCCCTTGATCTTAAGCTTTGTATCATAAAAGTACGTACCCGGCTGAATCGCACCTTGCTGATAACCGGTTAAAACGGTAGCACCTTTGACCGCAGAGCCCATCGTATAGGAAGTCGTAATATTTCCTAATGCGAAGTCCTCAATCGAGGATTTCCCCGTTTTTGGGTCCTTCTCATATTTCTTGCCAGCCATCGTCAACACTTCCCCTGTATCGGGATCCATCATGACGACAAAGGCCCTGTCCAAGAATTTAGTGTTACCCATTTTTTTCTTGGCAATCAATTGCTTTTCAATGATTTCCTCTGTTGCAAGCTGTAAATCCATATCAACTGTCAATATAAGATCTTTTCCTCGCGAACCTTCGGTAACCACTTCGGAATCGACGACATTTCCTGATTTATCGGTCACATTCCTTACTTTCGCTTTCTGCCCTTGGAGGATATCTTCATATTGCATTTCAATATAACTCTTACCTACACGGTCATTCCGGCTGTAATCACGTGCAAGGTAGTAGTTCAGGCTTTCACTAGGCAACCCTTCTTCTGATGAGGAAACTTTACCCAATACAGATTTAAGCGTTTTATTATACGTATAAAAACGATCCCAATCTGTTGATACATCGACGCCTGGGAGCGAATCAAGGTTTTCACTCACCTTGGCGAATTCTTCTTTTGTTACTTTCTTGTTTTTCACAATTTGCGGGGTAAGGGCATATCCGCTTGCAAATTCCCTGTAGATGGCAAGGACTTCCAGATCCTTTTCCGAAAGCTTTGTTTCTTCATCAGTAATCCGATCAAGCTGAAGCTTGTACAAATCACTTTCTTCCATCTCGCCCTCTTCCACTTTTTTCCGTTCTTTATCGGTAATCTTTTTCTCGGCCAGCTTTGGATTCTTTAAAATCCAAAAATCCTTTTTATCGCGCTCAGTCACTTTGTCTGTTTCCTTTTCGATCAAATTCGCGAGTTTCTCAGCCGTTTCCACCATTTCTGTTTGTTTCGTACCTTGCTTTCGTGTATATGTAATTGCATCCAGTGGTTGGTTATCGACCATAAGTTTTAAATTACGGTCATACATTTTCCCACGGGGCACCGAATTATTCACGGTCACTTCCTCTGTTCTTTCAATCTCACGCCGGTAATCATCACCATAAACAATCTGTACAACACCCAAGCGTAAAATTAAAGCGGAAAACAAAACAAACACTAAAAAGAAAAGAATATTCAATCTGAAAGGCACATGCGTCTTTTTCTTTTTCTTTTTATTCACACTAAGCCACACATCCTTTTTACATAGTCATAATAGGTCCTATACCATTCTATAGAACATTTATATTTTTTTCTACCTTAGTGTTCTAGAAATATTAAACATCTAACGAACTTTACATAAAAAGTGACTAACGGCTCATAAATCCTACAACCGTAAGTCATGTATATTGAAAAGAGGCCTCTAAGGCCTCTTTTCAATCTTGGTCAATGATATCGATTTTCCGTACAAACCAATATATCACGGTATGCCCTGCCCCGACGATCAACAGATAAATCGGCAGTAATTGCTTTAGGTCGAATAACATGACGGAAAGTATGAATCCTGATATGGATACAATCCTTCCAATATGAACGAACAATTCCCGGACAACGATATATTCAATCCTCATTTCCGCTGCTTTCCAAGCCCTGCCTATAATATCATAGGTCAGTGATATATAAGGGACCAAAAGAATAGGATAAGCGGTTGCGACAATTGCCCCATAAATGAGAAGCTTCCCGAATGTGATGTCAAATGCAATCAATAAGACCCCTGCATACAATAGGATTCCTCCAATAAGTATCGCCTTTTTGCGCATCGGCTGTTTTATATATCGTGAAGCAAAAAAATACGCAACGAATGATATGGCCGAATTTAACAGACCATAGCTCCCTAAGGCAAGTTCACTATCCGTCTGAATGAAAACGGTAATCGAAATGATGAACATGAATGTGCCCTCTCGAATCCCTTGAAAAAAGTGAGCACGAGTGATCAAGAGCCAATTCCGATTATTTTTCCGTTCCTGCAATATCCTAAAGAAGCAGTACCTGCCATGAGCCGGACGTCTTTTTAACGAAAAGCTAAGAAAAACCGCAATGGAAAACAATAGCAAAGACAGCCCGAATACAATGGAATATCCCGTGAATTTCTCAAGCCTCGAAATGATGAACCCTGAAAGAATCGGGCCGACCATTCCCCCGATGGATGATAAAATCCCTAAAAATCCATTGAAGAAATCCCTGGTTTCCGGTTCAGTTATTTCAAAAGTCAAGACATTATAGGCAAGCCAATAAAACCCATAACCGATCCCTAACAGCCCACCAAGCAACCAAAGGAAATCCGTTGCCCGTGTGCCGACCAATAGGACCGATAAATAAAACAGGGCCAAAAAGATAACACCCAGACGCAAAACAATGATTCGGTCAACCTTTTTCGCGAGCCTGCCGGCAAAGACAAAAGTAAGCGGTTGAAAAAGCACTACGGTTAGATTATATACGGCAATATCAACAATTTGACCGGATTGTTTCCACAAGTACACATTAACGAATGTATTGGATAAAGCAATACTTAGGCTGTACAGCCCGCCAATAAACAAAAGGAGGTGCAAATCCTTCTTCCCGCCCGCTTCACCCAACCATCTCTCTAAAATACCCATTGTTTTAACTCTCCTTTAAATTCCACTCTAGTGTTTGAAAAAACAAAAGAATTTATGTAAAAAAAGGTAAAGAAAACTCTTCGATTGGCGAAGACAGAGAAGTAGTTGCACTTATACTGTTTTCCTTAAAAGCTCTCTCAAATAAAATCAAGAACAGTATAAAGAAAACTCTTCGATTGGCGAGCCAGAGAAGCAGTTGCCCTTATACTGTTTTCCTTAAATGCTCTCTCAAATAAAATCAAGAACAGTATAAAGAAAACTCTTCGATTGGCGAGCCAGGATGGCGATGACAGAGAAGCAGTTGCCCTTATACTGTTTTCCTTAAAAGCTCTTCCTATTAAATCAAGAACAGTATAAAGAAAACTCTTCGATTGGCGAGCCAGGATGGC
>NZ_JAGGQV010000022.1:0-63344 GCF_018613135.1 Bacillus sp. ISL-57
ATAGGAGAAATCACCTCAAAAAAGATTAACAATACATATGACAGGAGATTTGTTACAAAAATTTTTGTATACGTACTAGCAGTACACTAAATGGTTCTTCCATACTGTCACAACCAGTTTCTTATACAGGGTATCTTCCTTAAGATCCACCAAAAAAAGTTCAGCCTGGTTGCATTGTTATTTTCCATTATTGTCAAGGGGTTAATGGGTTAGACTCTATTTTGAGTTTAGATTTTCGTAGTAGATGGTGGCGGCGAGGAGCGCCGCCATAGGAGTTTCTTATGGCACTAACGGGGCAGGTTAGTTGAACAAGTAAAAGGTTTTTGTGGTGGTTATCTCGAAACTAAATGAGTAGGAAAATCATTTTAACATCAGGGAGGATGGCTATTTAATTTAGGGATCCATATTCTAATTAGAATTGAGGAGTGAATAGAATGACCAACGTAAAAGATATTATTTCTGACCAGTTCTTAGCGAATGCTAATGACCCTAGTTGGTACAAACCATTTTCAGAATCAGTTGAAAATTTGACGGAAGAACAGGCTTTATGGAAGCCAAGCAAAGATAGTAACAGTATAGCTGAAATTGTACAACATCTGATTTATTGGAATCAAACTTGGCAAACCAGGTACGAAAAATCCAACGTAGACGCTGTATCTTCAATTGGAGATAATAATCGGAGCTTTTTAAGTCCTGAATATATGTGCTTTAACGATTTGAAAAAAATCTTATTAGAAGTCCTTTTAAAGTGGGAAGGGTTATTAACTAATGAAAAAATAGAAAGTGATGTTATAGGTTTTCCTGAAAAAGTTAAGTGGTGGCAAATTCTTGGAAATGCAACTACCCATAATGCATATCATATCGGTCAAATTATTTATATAAGGAAACTGCAAGACAGTTGGAAGGCGAATGCATGAGAAGTTGACTTAGCTGCTAATTGGAACTTTTCGCTAGAAAGGATTGCTGCGGCAATCCTTTTTTCTTCATCAACTAAAGGGGCAGCATTCCTGTAATGAACGAATCGTTTTATTTATGCAAAGCCAACTAAGTTTGTGAATAAGTACACTTAAACTAACGGGTGCTTTACTTCAATAAGAGAGTTGCTTTGGCAGCTCTTTTTGTTATGGAACTATCGGGGCAGAATAATTAAACAAAGATTGAGACCTTGCTGATGGATTAATATATGAAGTAAGGAGTGTCAAACTATTTATTGCAACAAGAAAATTGGATTATAATTTAAATTAATATTGAGTTATTGGGAGTTAGACAGATGAAAAATAAAAAAAGAAAAAAAGAAAGGCAGAACGGCTTTTTTAGAGAAATCCTAATTGAGCTTAGGGATTCAATCTTATTTGAAGTGGCTTGGAACATCTTAATGTTTATACCAAGAATGATGATTCGCTTAATAAAGAACATTTGGTGAAGTGGTTAGTCAGAATAGAGCTAACAGTGGTTTAGCTGAAGATCAGAGCTGTCTTAAAGGCAGCTCTTTCTTTATGGAACTATCGGGGCAGCATACCTGTAATAACTGAAAATGAGGTTTGAACGAAAAAAGACCTCTTGATAAGATGAATGTGTCCTGAGCTGGCCAGCTAAAAAGGACAATACATCTATTTGGAGGTCTCACCATGAATTATAACCAAAATCATAAAATCTCTCAAATTACTTCTGAAACCTTAATTGCCGGAGTAGATATAGCCAAGCACAATCATGTCGCGAGAGCACAAGATTTTAGAGGATTGGAACTGGGTAAAACGTGTTTCTTTGAAAATACGAAAGCAGGATTTCATTCGTTTCTAGATTGGATTACCCAACTTGTTAAAGGGTGTAAGTTAAATCAAGTGATTGTAGGCATGGAGCCAACTGGTCACTACTGGTTAAATCTAGCTCATCTTCTAAAGGAGAATAATATTAAGTTCGTATCTGTCAATCCACTACATGTTAAACGAAGTAAAGAATTAGACGATAATTCACCTACAAAGAATGACGTGAAAGATGCAAAAGTCATCGCACAATTAGTCAAAGACGGAAGATACGCCGAACCAACAATTCCACAAGGAATTTATGCAGAACTCCGAGTGGCCAAAAAACTTCGCGACCTTCTCAACGTTGACTTACAGGTTGTTCAAGGACAAGTTCATAACTGGCTTGATCGTTACTTTCCCGAATTTTTGACAGTGTTCAAAAGTTGGGAAGGCAAGGCAGCTATTCATTTTCTAAAGCTAGAAGCCTTGCCACATGAACTTGTAAATTATACGGATGAAGAGCTCTTACTTTCCTTAAGACAAGTGGTAAAACGCAGTATAGGCTTAAAGAAGATACGAGCACTCAAAGAAGCAGCCAATCGTTCGATTGGTATTCGTCAAGGGGCAGCTATGGCGAAATTAGAGTTGAGAGCTTTACTAGAGAAGTATGATTTTATTCAAATGAAATTCGAAGAATTAGATCATCAATTAGATCAGTTATAAGACCATATCCCAGGTGTCACACAGATGTTAGAGGTGTCAGGAATCGGTCGAGATACAGTAGCAGGGTTTTTCGCAGAGGTCGGCGACCTCAGAGACTATCAACATCCTCGCCAAATCGTAAAATTAGCAGGTTTAAGTTTAAAAGAAAACACATCCGGAAAGCACAAAGGTCAGACCAAGATTACCAAACGGGGACGAAAGAAATTGAGGGCTCTCTTATTCCGGGCAGCCATGATACTGGTGGCAAAGAACAAGGCTTTTAAAGCTCTCCATCTATATTACACAACACGTGCTCAGAATCCATTAAAAAAAATGCAATCTCTGATAGCCTTGTGTAACAAGCTTATTCGAATTCTGTTTTCAATCGGTAAAAAACAATTTACGCTTCAAGAAGACAAGATGTTAATGGATATCCCTCATATGGCAACATTTATGGTACATCAAACAGTCGCATAGTTCATCGAAATTAAGGTTACACGGTCATTTAATTAACACTCATTTAAAAGTGAAGCACGGATTAGTCGGCAAAGCAACTAACGTGAGGGCTTAGATCCTGTGGGGCAGCATGACCGACATCCACCTCATGGAAAGGTTGAACGAAGGAATGTAGGAGCATCGACTCTGTGAGACATGGGAGGGTTGACCTCCATGAGACATGTGGATATCTAAACCAATTTTTTCCTATAATTGGCTAGTTTAGCATACACTTTTTTCGATAAATCCCTACCCTTGAGGAGTGATGCCGAGCTTACATAAATAACTGTTAATGATATGACTATGAAATTCGAAGAATTCTAGAGCAATCGTGAGATTGTGTTTAGTTTATTGAGGGAGGATAGTTCAACAAGGAAAATGTTTATTTAGAAGAGAAAAAGTAGTGAGGAGTATTTAAATATTAATGCTGAGGAGAAAAGAATGGCTCAAAATGGGATTGTTTTAGTAGTTAGTGTATCAATATTCAAAGATGGAGAAGTTTTAATGATAAAAGAAAATAAACCCAGTGCAATGAATAAGTGGAATTTTCCTAGTGGACGAATTGAGTCTGGTGAAGACATTCTCTATGCAGCCCGAAGGGAAGTAAAAGAGGAAACAGGGTTTGATGTGGAACTTACTACCACTACTGGTATTTATAACTTTATCAGTAGTGCTGGTAATCAAGTTGTTCTTTTTCATTTTACTGGAGAAGTTACTGGAGGATCATTAGATATTAAAGAAGATGAAATTATAGACTTTAAATGGGTAAATATGTCTGACCTCGTGAACTTTGATAATGAAGAACTTCGTGATGCAGGTGTTATAAAACAAATAGGAAATAGTCTAGTTAATAAAAGTTTCTATTCAGTAAATATCTTTAATCAACAATTAGGTAAATAAATATCCTTGTTGAACTACATGTGCGTTAGCTGAAGATCAGAGCTGTCTTTAGGGTAGCTTTATCTTTATGCAACTATTGGGGCAGGTTAATTGAAGATGTAACTATAAATATAAAACATTAACCATAAGAGATTCTTATGTATTTTTATAAATAATATAAAATTTTATTTACTTTGGAAGTTTAGTATCCTTTTGTTAAAGGGGAAGTTTTGGGAAAAATTTGAATTCACAGGGGTGATAAAATGATTAAAGGATTACATCACGTTCAGATAACTATTCCAAAGGAGACTGAAGAAAAGGCTAAAAATTTCTATTGTGGTATTTTAGGTTTACAAGAAATCGAAAAACCCGAATCTCTTAAAGGACGAGGAGGATTTTGGTTAAAAGTCGGTGATAAAGATGTACATATAGGAACAGAAGGTGATTTTGATAGATTGAAAACTAAAGCACATATTGTACCTTTGCTTTTTCTTTTGGTTCAGTTAATTTAAGAACATTTTTAGAAAGTGATCTGCCCTCATTTACATGATGTAAGAATCCCTTGTATCGGTTTCCGCCAGCACCTACAAACACCTTTTTCATTAGTTTTTCAACAATATCAGAATCAATTAATTCGTTTCGGTATAGGTAATCATAAAATGATGTAACTACCGTAAGGTAGTTGTTTACCGTTCTTTCACTGCGTTTAGCTGGTACTGTTTTGTGTGGTATAACTTTATTGCTTTCATATGGATTCCTAAGCCAAGCAACGAAGTTAGATAAATTCTCAAAGTTCACCTGCTGATAATCAATACCTGTTTGTTTTAAGTATGTAAAGTGAAATTTCAAAGCTGTACAGTAAGTCTTTAAAGTGTTGCTGCTACTTTCCTTGTTATGGAGGTACTTCATATACTTTGCAACAGATTCAACAGGCAAACCATATGTATCCAGTAGAAGATAATATTTTCCATTGTTAACAGATATCTCCTCCACTCTCATGAGTACACTCTCCCGTTAATTATTATTTTTGATAGTAGTTCTACCCATAGAGACTCCCGTTGTTGTTTTGTTAAGGTCCTCGAAACTATCGTTTCTGCGGAGTGCTGTCCTCGCACCGAGGCTATGTCCTCTATCTAAAAACCGTACTAACGTTCTGTCCCTTAATTCCATTTTATACATATAAAACCATATATTCAATCTTTATTTTTCAAGTCAATTATGTAAATGAAAAAGGATAGTTAGCCCTCATACTGGACTAACTATCCTATGATTTATTATCTAAATTTAACTTTGAGCTATCCTTTTTGTAGTTTTCCAAGCTTTCAGTATATATTTTCGATACGTAAATAAAGGAAATGTGTTAAGTTGGACTAAAATGATTATGGGGGCAGCGATGAAATACGAAATTATTTTATTTGATGTTGATGATACTTTGCTGGACTTTGGAATATCGGAAAAGAATGCACTGCATGAAGCTTTTTTAGAGTTCGGTTTGCCAACAGGGGCGGAGGATTATGCGGAATGTTACCAAGAAATCAGTAAGGTATTATGGAGGAATTTGGAACAGGGGCAGATAGATTTAACCATTCTGGGAGTGGAAAGGTTCAAGCGGTTGTTCCTGAAGCATGGGCTTGATATGGATGCGGATGAGTTCAGCCGTGCGTACCTGGGACATTTGGGAAAGGAAATACATCTTCTTCCCGGGGCTATAGAAGTTTGCGAGAAGCTTGGAGGATGCCGGCTTGCTATTATAACAAATGGCTTCACGGCAGTGCAGACAGCAAGAATCGGTGGTTCAGCCCTTTGCACTAGATTTGAGACCTTGATAGTTTCCGAAGAGGCTGGGTTTCAGAAGCCTGATAGAGGAATTTTTGATTATGCATTTTCCAAGTTAAAGATCACGGATAAATCGAAAGCGTTGATAGTGGGTGACTCCTTGACTTCAGATATACAGGGCGGCTTGAATTATGGATTGGATACATGCTGGTACAATCCCCATCAAAAGGATAATGATCTGGGAATCAAGCCCACCTATGAAATCCGTACGCTCACTGATCTTTTGGAGATTGTAGGAGGTAAACAAGTATAGGGTGGTATATGCCTTCTAAAAAAAGAGGCCGCTTGTCCGAGTGAGAGGACGTGCAGCCTCTGTTATTACTCATGCCCGAGATTTTAGAATCAGTTCAAATCCAGCTCATGTGGTTTGAGCGGTTGATCCTTTTCTTTCCTTCGGCTGAAATGGGGGGATAACAAAGCGCCAGGGAAATCGCGAGACCTGCCATCATGAATCCGCCAAATACCAAAGGGGATGGGCCATATGATTCCGCCATGGCGGTCCAGATGAGCGGACCGAAACCTGAAATGGCCGCCGCGACCTGATAACCGACAGATAATCCTGTATAGCGGACCTTGGCTGGAAAGAGCTCCGAGAATAATGTCCCTTGTGTAGAAAATATGGCTCCCCAGATGACGCCGAGTACAACTGCCTGCATCATGTAGAACCAGCCAACCCCACGCCCAATCATTGTAAAATATGGGATGGCCAAGACGAAAAGGAGAGTCAGGCCCCCAAAATAGATGATTTTTCGATCGATGAAATCTGAAATGTAACCAATGACAGGAATGGTGATCAGCATTGTAGCACAGCCAATCGTTAAACCGGTAAGAGCTGAATCTTGGGAATAACCAAAATACAGTGTAGTGAAGACGAGAACATAGGACATGATGAATACATTGAAGAAGCCGTCCCCAATTTTTAGTCCGATCACCTGCAGCACACTTCTCCAATCGTGTTTCAACGTTTCAATAATGGGGACTTTCGCGAGATCGCCGCTATCTTTCTGCGCTTTAAATTCCGGCGTTTCTTCAATGCCACTCCTTACCCAGATTGCCAATCCGATCAGTACACCGCTTAAAAGGAATGGAATCCGCCAACCCCAAGATAAAAATTGGGCATCGGTTGTCAAGGAACTGATGAGGGTAAGGCTGAACGAACCGGCAACCAAGCCGATGGGGACCCCTAGTTGGGGAATGGATCCATATAACCCACGGACACCTTTAGGAGCAGATTCCGTTGCCAATAGGATGGCTCCGCCCCATTCACCACCCAAGGAAATTCCTTGAATCAACCTCAGCACCACCAAGATGGCGGGGGCGGCCAACCCAACCTGGGCATAAGTGGGCAGAACACCGATTAGCATTGAACTCCCTCCCATACCAATAAGGGTGAACATGAGTGCTGCCTTCCGTCCGATGCGATCGCCCATATGTCCGAACAGGATGCTGCCGATTGGACGGGCCGCGTAACCAGCCCCGAATGTGACAAAGGCGAGAAGAAGTGAAATCGCTGGATCATGATTGGGAAAGAATAGCGTTGTAAAAACCAGGCCCGTTGCTGTCCCGTATAAATAGAAATCGTACCACTCAATAACGGAACCCGCTAAACTAGCGAAAAGAACTCGACTTTTTTTCATGATAAATGCTCCTTTAATGCTAAGTTTTTCATCAAAATTGTTTTCAACGATAAATAAAGACGAAATGAACAAAAATGATGGTAAATGAATATAAGTAATAAACTGGATTATTTAGATTATTTTAGAGGGCTTATCCATGTCGGTCAATATATTTCTGACTTTTCTGAAAAAATGAAGCGAATAACTTAGCTTCCTTCACCTGTAATGGAATATAATTAATTCTAAAGTAATGGAAATAAGGGATCCGATCTTCCCGGGTAAAATGACTAAGTGAATAAAAAGAAAATGTGTTACCGATTGGAAATCCGAATATTTAGAAATATTTGTGTATAGAAGAGTGGCAAAGTGGAAATCATGTGGATAAGGAAATGAAAAAGAGGAAAGGATAAGATTTCAATAAATAATAATAATCTCCAAGTTATTTAGTATAATAGAAAAAAGGTTAAGGAGTTGGTTTCGTATGGAGAAGCAATTGCCAGGAACATCGCTTGAACCTGAAGAGATGGCTGAAATGGTATTAAAAAAGGCCCTTAGTGATTACCGGAAAGCACAAATCGAGAAAGAAATCGATGACTCATTAAGAAATCGTGATAAGGAAGAGTTCCTACGTCTAACTGAAATATTGAAGGGCATTTCCTGAACTTTATTCTCTGTGAACAAGACAAGTAGTTATGATATGGAATGTACACTGAAAAGCCAGCACAGCTGATAACCATAAATATGCTGAAGAGAAACTTCATTTACCTGGAACATACTAAGTAAATAGCAATCTATAGTATTATAATATTTTACATTGTAAGCGCTTTCTTGTATAATCAAATAAAGAAACGATGGAGAGAAGAGTGTAAGTGCGCTAATGGCGGGATTCGCAGGGTATTAGTGGCTGAAAAGTTCATGCACCGGGATAAAAACTAAAAGGGGGAAAAGTTATGAAAAAGAATGGAGTGTCTTTGGTTGAATTTGTTCAGGAGGATCGATTCGAACTCAGCTCCTACATTACTTCTTTATTTAACAAACTGAATGACTATGTTCCCAAAAGTCTTAAAGATAAAAGGTGAGTGACAATAAAAAATGGATCAGGAAGATATGCAAAACTTCCTGATCCATTTTTTATTTTGTTTTTGGGCATCAGAGTCTTAAGTAGTGCACGTAAGTAAAAGTCTCATTAATTGACAATGAGAATCGTTATCGAATAAAATGATTAAAATACAAGTATATCGATTGGAGTTGTTCATATTGTTCGTTCAGGTGAGAAAAATGGTTGTAAAGGAAGGTAATGCAGAACAAGTAGTAAAACGGTTCAGTGGGGAAGGGATCATAGAAAAGCAGGAAGGGTTCATCGATTTAAGTGTAATGGTGAAAAAAGTGAGACGCGGGGATGATGAGGTCATCATTATGATCAATTGGGAGTCGGAGGCGCATTGGAAGCAGTGGGAAAAGAGTGAAGCCCATATCGCAGGCCATAAAGCAAACCTAGGGAAACCAAAGCCTGAATATATCGTCAGTTCTGAAGGATCATTATATGAAGTGAAGGCTATTAAAAAGGCAGTGAAATAACTGACCTTAAACCAGCCTGTTTTAAATTCCGTACAAATAAGTAACTGGGTGGAATATCCGATTTTTCTCAAACATCTTGTTAGCATAAGGATACGGAATGGTTACCGTTCACATATAATAGCTTACCTTCACTAAAATTCAGGCTCCCATTATGGGTGCCTCTTTTTGTTGATGAAATCTCGGGATAGGTTATGTAATTCCAAGTCTATTGATATAGTAAAATATCATTGCTGGGGGAAAAATTGATATCGGGATTTCCTTATAAAGTACATGAAGTCGATCCATCCAGGGTCATAATGAAAGGCGGAACCATGAGAAGAAAAATTCGTTCTGCAAGATGTTTTGTTCATCCGCGAATTTTTGGAGCAACCGGATCTACAGGGTCGGGAATCCAAAATTTGGATCATATACAGTGAGGCAGGAGCTTCACTGACAATCATCCGTTTGAATTAATGTAAGCTGTAACATTAAAAAATGGAAACGTGATAATGTGAATCCCATCAACTGGAATGTGGATTTTTTTGATGGCCTTTTTATTGGAATTATGGTCGATAATCTCCATAGTTTTCACTTCGAACTGCTGTCAAATAAGGTTTCAAATGCGCCCTTAGCTTGAATAGCATCTATGGCTAAAGGCTAAGGACCATTCATGGATTACGGGGGATTTCAGTCCAGATGAATTTACAAATACTTTTTGTATTTCTTTAATTTATAGATGACTGTTGGCTGGCTGATGCCCAAATGTTCTGCCATTTCGTATGTGGTTTTACATTTTTTCCATGCTTTTGCAATCAGTTGCCTTTCAACCTTTTCCAATGTCTTCTTTAAATCGAAATTCTCTTCACATTCCTGTTCGATTGCAAGGAAGGTGGAATCTTCTGGGGGTTCCACCTGCCCTGTGATGGATTGTGGAAGGTGTTCGGGAAATATAATTGGCTCTTCGATGGTCAGGATTAACCGTTCAATTAAGTTTTCTAATTCCCGTATATTTCCGGGCCAATGGTAATGGGTCAAAACTTCATAAGTTGATGGATGGATTTTTTTGAATTTCTGGTATTTATCATTGGTTTTTTCTAAATAATGCTGAATTAAGAGAGGGATATCTTCTTTACGTTCATGCAATGCAGGAATTTGGATGGGAATCACATTCAAACGATAAAATAAGTCCAATCTAAACTTACCTAGACTTACCATCTCCTTCAAATCTTGATTAGTTGCTGCAACTAGGCGGAAGTTAATATGGTTTTCTTTTTTTCCACCGATGCGCTTTATCTTTTTCTCCTGTAGTACTTTCAGTAATTTAGCTTGCATGGCAAGTGGGAGTTCCCCAATTTCATCCAAGAAAAGAGTTCCGCTGTCAGCCTGCTCGATA
This sequence comes from Bacillus sp. ISL-57, assembly GCF_018613135.1. NCBI lineage: Bacteria > Bacillati > Bacillota > Bacilli > Caryophanales > Bacillaceae > Bacillus > Bacillus sp. ISL-57. The sequence goes on from NZ_JAGGQV010000022.1 coordinate 10,224, forward strand.
AGGCCTTGCCTACCTTGCTTATTTGCCCCTGTAAATGATCCCGGCTCATAGCCGAATATTTCTGATTCAAACAAACTTTCAGGTATCGTACTGCAATTCACTTCGATAAAGGGTTCTTTCTTTCGGTTGCTTTGGTCATGAACAGCACGGGCAAAAGTGCTTTTCCCTACGCCGGAAGGTCCTAATAAGAGTATCGTGGCATCGGTTTTTGAAACATTATGGATCGTTTTTAAGATATGCTTCGTTTCATTACTTCTGGCAATCATATAATGGTAATCCAGTTCTTTTTCTCTTAAATCCTCGACTTCCGTTTGATAGCCTTTAACTTTTCGTTGTAATTGTTCAAATTGATCCTGCAATTGCAGGATTTCTGTTTGATCCTGACCATAGCTGATTACCCTAACGAGGCGTCCTTCCTTATTAAAAATGGGATAGCCAGTCGACATGACAACATGACCCGTTTTTGTTTCTTGCATTATGCGTTTCGCTTTCTTTTCCTTTAAAACAATCGCATTGATGGAAGGTGCAAGAAGGCCCTCGCTTTCTAATTGATAGACGGAGGTACCTATATAAGAGTCACTTTTCATACCATAAATCTCCCAAAGCTTTGGGTTGGAATATAAAATGATTCCATCTTGATCGGTAATGAGAATGTTATTATTCGATGTTTCAATAATTTTATTTAGTTCTTCCTCCAGCATATCATCGTACATACATTACGCTCCTTTGGGTTTTGGGATGCTGCTTAATTAAAATATAAATCAAAAAGTCTAAATAATCAAAAATTAAATCAATAAACGAGAAAATGATTAAGTTTTTAATCATTTGATGAAACAAAATAATGAAAAGCCCTTTATACCACAGTGAAATAGTTGGCCTGAATCTTGCTTATGTAATAGATAAGAAGAGAATTTCCATAGCCATTCTATTAGAAAAGATGGAAGTTTGTAGGACAGCTGCAATTGCAGTGGAGTGAATAAAATAATAGTAGAATTAGAATTTAGGAGGATGTTACATGATGAAGTATCAACCGAAAGACTCATTCAAATCACCCCGTTTTTGTGGTGTGCGTACGTTTATGCGGCTCCCATTTGTTGAACGGGTAGATGAACATATGGATTTTGTCATTACGGGGATTCCTTTTGATTCCGGGCAATCATTTAGAACGGGTGCGAGATTCGGACCAGAGGCCATTCGCGATTTTTCAATCCTTTTACGTCCTTATAATCCAGAACAAGATATTAATATTTTTGACTATATATCAGGAATAGATTATGGGGATATTCCGATCATCCCGGGGTATATTTCTGAAACATATAAAAAGATTGAAGAAGAGCTTACCCCCGTCATTGAAAAAGGGATCATTCCCATTTCATTGGGAGGCGATCATTCCATCACATTAGGGGAGTTACGTGCGATCGTAAAAAAACATGGACCTGTCGCCTTGCTTCAATTCGATGCTCACTCTGATACTTGGGATAGTTATTTTGACCAAAAGTATAATCACGGAACCGTTTTTCGCCGTGCAATAGAAGAGGGTCTCATCGATGTATCGCGATCTCTTCAAATTGGTATGAGGGGCGGTCTGTACGGACCGGAAGATCTTCAGGATGCCCGGGATTTAGGTTTGGAAGTTTACACGACAAACGATTATAAACGTATCGGGGTCGAAAAGATGCTAAGGGTCATTCATGAGCGTGTTGCGAATGGTCCGGTGTTTTTATCTTTTGACATTGATTTTTTAGATCCGGTTTATGCTCCGGGAACGGGGACGCCAGAAGTTTCCGGTGCCAGCATTGATGATGCTTTAGCATTGGTGAGAGGATTGACGAATATAGATTTTGTTGGATTCGATCTTGTTGAGGTTTTACCATCATACGATCACGGACAAATCACGGCTGCCGCAGCTGCTAATATTGTCTATGAATTCATCACACTCATCGCACTCGCAAAAAAAGGGGAAATGGAAAAGAAAGAGAGAGTCGGAGATTTGGAAACGCAGCTTAATAATTAGTTTCCTCATTACTGTAGAGAAGGAAGGACGCGGTAAAGTCCTTTCTTCCCTCTTTACAAAACGATAAGAACATTACAAGCCCAAAAGGAGATGTGTACATGCATATTTTGGATATATCGATCATGATTCTATATTTTTCTGTTTTAATCATTGTGGGAGTAATCGGATCCAAACGGGCAAAAACAGCAGATGATTTCATTGTCGCAGGACGCAATCTTGGTCATTTTATGTATTTATCCTGTTTAGCTGCTGTGATATTAGGGGGGGCTTCCACTCTGGGAACAGCAAAGTTAGGTTATCAGTTTGGGATATCCGGTATTTGGCTAGTGGTGATGATCGGGCTCGGCATTATCGCTATTGGGCTGTTTTTAACAAATAAGATATTTAATTTAAAAGTATTGACGATCAGTGAAATGCTTGAGAAGCGCTACAACTCTCAGACAAGATTGATCAGTGCCCTTGTCTCTGTTATCTATACATTCATGCTGACTGTAACGCAAGTGATAGGGATGGGGACAATTTTACATGTTTTGGCTGGTTGGAATTTAACGGTTTCCATGATAGTCGGGGGTGGGATCGTTTTATTTTATACAATATTAGGAGGTATGTGGTCAGTCACTATGACTGATGTCGTGCAATTCGTCATCATGACGATCGGTATTTTCTTTATCATGCTTCCGATGAGCATCTCTAAGGCAGGAGGGTGGGGCTCGCTTAAAGAAAATCTCCCAGCATCACATTTCGAGTTGGGGAATATTGGCGGAGAGACGATTTTTCAATATTTCCTATTATTTACCCTCGGGGTAGTTGTTGGCCAAGATATTTGGCAGCGTCTATTCACCGCACGAACCAAAGCTGTTTCTCGTGGCGGAACGATTGGAGCGGGGTTATATAGTGTTTTTTATGCGATTGCAATCAGTATCATTGGAATGTGCGCTTTTATTATCCTTCCTGATTTAGGCGATCCACAAAATGCATTTACCAGTATAGCGATGGTAACTTTACCTGCTGGTCTATTGGGGGTTGTCATTGCGAGTGTGGTATCTGCCCTTATGTCCACAGCTTCAGGTACTTTGCTTGCTTCGTCCACTTTAGTTGTTAATGACATCATTAAAAAGTATATTGGTCCAAAAATGAGTGAACGGCAATTTTTAAAAACATCCCGAATTACAACTTTAACGATTGGTGTAATGACCATAATCGTTTCGATATGGATTCAAGATATTTTAGTTGCATTGGATGTAGCTTACGCAATTTTATCCGGTGCGGTGTTCTTTCCGATCATCCTTGGTTTCTTTTGGAAAAGGGTCACGGCTACAGCGGCATTTTACTCGATTCTCGCTAGCATGATCGTTATCATTGTCGGATTGGTGATTAATGGACCTTCCTCCACTCAACCAATTCTGTACGGGCTCGCAACTAGTTTTGTCGTCATTACTACGATCACTCTCTTAAGTTCCAATAATGATCATAAAAACGAAAGTGAAGTAAAGCAAGATATAAAGGGTAAAGCTGATACCATGGCTAATTGATGTTTCAGAAAAAAGACGGAAAAAGATTCGAGGAGGAACGAAATATGACAAAGACAATTTCCTTGCAACCGGCAACATTCAATACAATGGAAGAAGAACGCAATCACCGGAAGGAACGTTTGGCAGCTTCATTCCGGCTTTTTTCAAAGTTTGGTTTCGATGAAGGGATAGCAGGCCATATTACGGTCCGTGATCCTAAATATACAGACCATTTCTGGGTCAATCCGTTTGGGATGCATTTTAGTCAAATTTCCGTTTCGGATCTTATATTGGTCAATCATAAAGGTGATATTGTGGAGGGTGAACATTCTGTTAATGGTGCTGCCTTTGCCATTCATTCTGAAATTCATAAAGCGCGGCCGGATGCGATTGCAGCGGCACATGCTCATTCGGTCTATGGAAAGACATGGTCTTCCTTAGGGAGACTGTTAGATCCGATTACGCAAGATGCCTGCCAATTTTACAATGATCATGCATTATTTGATGATTTTACTGGTGTCGTTTATGCATCCGAAGAAGGTAGTCGCATTGCTAAGGCTATAGGTCAATACAAAGCTGTCATCCTCCGCAATCATGGATTGTTAACGGTCGGCCAATCTGTAGATTCAGCTGCTTGGTGGTTCATAACGATGGAACGTTCATGTCAAGCACAGATAATGGCTGAATCTGTAGGTAAGCCGATTTTTATAGAAGAAGAGTATGCAAAATTGACTGCAGAACAAACGGGAACGGAATATGAGGGATGGCTGAGTTTCCAGCCTCTGTGGGAAAGGATCAGAAAAGAGCAACCAGATTTCTTGAAGTGACCATGAAACACGGCATGGTATAATCCCAACGGATTGCCTTCCGTAAAAGAGGGAAAAAGGAATCGTAGGTTTCTGAGGAGGTTTTATAATGTCCGCTTCTAAGAAAACAGCACCTTCACTTTATATCAGGGTAGATATACCGGAAAAATACATCAATCAGTTTAAGGAGATTTGTTCAGAAGTTTTTGTCGAGCCATGGGAATTCGGCGAACCAGAACCACAGCCAACGGTTGATTTAACAAAGTTTGATATCCTATATACGCTAGGGCTTCATGATAATCTTAACATTATAAAAAAAGCTCCAAAGATTAAATGGGTCCATTCAGACAGTGCTGGAGTGGAGGCCATGCTGAATGAAGATATACAAAACAGCGATGTCATCATCACCAATGTCAAAGGCTGTACATCTGTCCCGATAGCCGAGCATACAATTGCGATGCTATCTTCGTTAGCAAGAGGCGTACCGACAATGATCAGAAATCAAATAAACAAAACGTGGGTTGAAATTCCAGTGAAAGATCTTGAAAATGCGACAGTGGGGATAATTGGGTATGGTGATATTGGCTATGAGATAGCCAAGAGATGTAAAGCACTGGGTATGACCGTTATTGGATGCCGTCGGAACCCCTCCAAGAGGAACACAGAATATGAACCTGCTGATTTGATAATGGGATTGGAGCAAGTGGATGATGTCCTTTCCAGGTCCGACTTTGTTGTCTTGGCCCTTCCGTTTACAAAAGATACTTCATATTTTTTAAATAAAGAACGCTTAAATAAAATGAAAAAAGGCAGCTATGTAATTAATGTCGGCCGAGGTAATACGATTGTTGATGAAGATTTAATTCACTCCTTGAGCAATGGGCACATAGCGGGAGCGGCTCTGGATGTGTTCGAAGTAGAACCTTTACCTAAGGACCACCCTTTCTGGCAGCTGGAAAATGTCATGGTTTCCCCACATAACGCTTACAACTCTTCCAAGCACCTAGATCGTGTGATGGAATTATTCCTGAGAAATTTAAAGCTTTTTTCTGACGGTAAACCCCTAATGAACGTTGTAGAAAAAAAACTTGGTTATTAACAGCAATCCGTCTTTTGAAAAGAAATTCGGATGGAGTACAAGGGCAGACCCTGATTGGGTTTGCTTATTTTTGTTTAAAAGCCACTGCTTCATCCTTTTCTTGTATAGGACAATCTCTGATCAGGAAAAGCTGGATATAAGGAGGCGATGTATGAATGGGTACTTTCGAAGTTATTTCCCTTATGCTAAGCTTTGGCATGTTTGTAATTGCTATTCTTGATTTCAAAAATCATGACAAGAATCCTTGAAGATATTGAGGCAGGCCGCTGTGTTTGATTAATAATGGAAGCGTTTTAAAAAATTCCGGGTTGTTTAAAGAAGGTATTGATTTTCTCGATTTTTTAAACTTGCAGAGAACACCATTAGGAGGAGTTCTTTAGATTGTAGACAAACTCGATGAAAAATCAGTGTGCCTGCAGTTTTTTCTTTGAAAAGTTTAGTTGATTTCAGAAATCCGCTCCCTTTCCGCCGACTGCCTGCCAAGCCTCCTCGGCGCAAGCGCCTGTGGTGTCTTGGCTAGCCAGTTTTTCGGCAGGAGTGTCGAGAAATTTCTTCAATCCAATGAGGATTACAGTAAAAAAACTCTAAAGAAGGGGGCTCTTTATTCGATCCGTTGCACTGTCTTGGGCCGATGAAGCAATTTATCGACTTACCCGCACTTTACTCAGCCGTTCACCACAAGTATTCGGCGTTTTCGACCTTCACCTTACTATTCGGAATCCGAACACCATTAGGAGGAGTTCTTTTTTGTTTCCAATGAGTTTTAATACGATACTCCATGCATAATAAGTATCATCTTTGACAAAACAATGATATACAAGTATAGTTTCTAATAGACCGGTTGGTATAATTTAAAGGGGTGATCCAGCTATGGCAGAGAAACGAAACTCGAAAGACATTCTTATTGAAGCTGCTTCAAGACTTTTTCGTATACGTGGATATTACGGTGTGGGGCTTAAGGACATTATTGAGGAAAGTGGTATCCCAAAAGGTTCGCTGTATCATTATTTTCCGAAAGGCAAAGAAGAATTGGCGATCGAGGCGATTATTCATACAAAAGAATTCGTGATAGATGAAATTAAACGGGGATTTGATGAAATTGAAGACCCTATTAAAGCCATTCAGTCTCATATTTTTCATTTATCCGAGGTTTTTGGTGATAGTGCAAATCTATTAGGACTGCCAATCGGGACGATTGCGGCGGAAACATATACGACGAGCGAGCAAATAAGAATGGCCTGTCAAGAAGCGATGGAAGATTGGCAATCCATTTATGTGAAGAAATTACTCGAAGCGGACTTCAGTGAGAAACGGGCAAAAGAATTGAGTATCGTAATTAATGCTTTGATTGAAGGCGGTATCCTTTTATCCTTAACGGCGAAAAACGGGGAACCTCTCCAAACGATTGCGGAACAGTTACCATTATTGCTGATAAATAAATAGGTCATGCGGAAAAATTATCTTAAGCTTAGGTCGAACAGTTAGTAATTGGAGGAATTATTTTATGTCAGCAGATGCAACACAGCAACAAAATCCAGTCATTAGGACGACCCCTATATTAATTGCATTTTTAATTGCAGGGTTCATCGGGTTATTCAGCGAGACGGCATTAAACATGGCGCTGGGGGATTTAATTCAAGAATTCAATGTCAGTCCTTCAACCGTGCAATGGCTAACAACGGGTTACCTATTGACATTGGGAATATTGGTTCCCGTTTCGGGACTCTTGATTCAGTGGTTCAATACTCGTCAATTATTCATTGCCTCAATGGTGTTCTCCATCATTGGGACGCTCATTGCAGCAATTGCACCCGGGTTCGGCATCTTGATGCTAGCCCGTGTCATCCAGGCAATCGGAACGGGTCTTTTATTGCCCCTCATGTTCAATACCATTTTATTGATTTTCCCTATTCATAAAAGGGGAGCGACGATGGGATTGATGGGGCTGGTGATCATGTTTGCCCCAGCCATCGGACCGACAGTTTCCGGGTTGATTATTGAAAATCTAAAATGGAATTACATTTTCTGGGTGTCTTTGCCGTTCTTTGTGATCGCTTTACTATTCGGTCTCAAGTATATGCAAAACGTTTCAATAATCACCAAACCTAAAATCGATGGACCTTCCATTATTTTATCGACCATTGGTTTTGGGGGAATTGTTTATGGATTTAGTATTGTCGGAGAGCAAGGATGGAGCAATGCAATCGTTTTATCCTCGATCATTGTTGGACTTATAGCGTTATTCCTGTTTGCTGTGAGGCAATTCAATATGGATAAACCGATGATTGACTTGCGCGTTTTTAAATACCCGATGTTCACGTTAGGGTTAATAACCGTCTTCATCACCTTCATGATCATCATGTCATCCATGATTCTCTTACCGTTATACCTGCAAACCGGGCTTGCATTAGCTGCGTTTTCTGCTGGGCTGGTACTATTACCGGGTGGAGTGCTTAATGGTATCATGTCTCCGGTTACGGGGCGCATTTTTGATAAGTTCGGTCCAAGAGGGTTAGTGGTTCCAGGCTTCATTATCATGATTGTCATGTTATGGACCTTGACGAACGTAACGACTGAAACGACGATCATAATGGTAATCGTCATGCATTCCCTCCTTATGGTTGGTGTTTCAATGGTCATGATGCCGGCCCAGACAAATGGCCTGAATCAACTGCCGAAAAAACTTTATCCGGATGGAACGGCTCTAATGAATACATTGCAACAAGTATCAGGGGCCATCGGTACAACCGTTGCCATTACAATCATGTCAGCATCCCAAAAAAATTATATGGCAAATGCAGAAGATCCGTTCGATCCATCTGCCATTAGCGGTTCATTGACTGCAGGCGTTCAAGATGCCTTTATTTTCGGCCTTGTCCTCGCAATCATTGGTTTGATCGTATCGTTTTTTATCAAAACAGCACGAGACTAATAAGATAAATTAGCCAGCAGGGAATGGAGTTTCTCTGTCTGGCTTTTTTACTGGTCTTTATTACCATATTTCATCAAAAGCGATAAAACCAGAGTGAATTATTTGAAAATTAACCACTTATCGGATAATCTTACACAATGAAAGTTACTAAAATTCAGCCCAGGTAAAGCGGTTAACAGGAGGAACTCAAATGAAAACAATTAAAACCAAAATGTTTGAACCTGTAACAATAGGTGCATGGAACTTAAAAACAAGAACGGCAATGGCTCCTATGACAAGGGCGTTTGCCGATAACGAAACGGGTGTTGTGAATGACCTGACCGTAGAATATTACCGAAAACGGGCACAAGATGGAATCGGGCTCATCATTACTGAAGGTGTAGTGATTTCACCAAGAGCAAAGGGCAATCCTGGAGTTCCCGGAATATATACTCAAGAGCAAATCGACGGGTGGAAAAAAGTAACGGAAGCAGTGCACGCAGAAGGCGGAAAGATTATTGCGCAAATCTGGCATGTGGGCCGTGCAAGCCACCATGAAATTGCAGGAGGACTTCCTCCGCAGGCTCCGTCACCTATCGCTGCAGAAGGTAAGGTTTCACGATTCGGCAAACCTTTTGGCATTCCTGAAGAAATGACAGAGACGGATATTGCTGAAGTTGTGAACCAATATAAACAAGCTGCAAAGAATGCTATGGATGCTGGCTTTGACGGCGTAGAAATTCATGGTGCACACGGATACTTAATTGACCAGTTCAATTCTGACACTTCCAATAAAAGGACCGATCGGTACGGTGGTGATTTAAAACAGCGTCTGACATTTATGAAGGAAGTGCTAAAAGCAGTTATTGATGCGGTTGGAGCGGAACGTACCCTTATTCGTTTCTCGGCTTTGAAAATTGACCAGCCGTCTTATATGTGGGAAGACCCTGAAAAAGCGATCCAAACATTTATTGAAGCGTTCAATGAAACCGGAGTCAAAATGATTCACCCATCCACGATGGAATTTACCAAACCGATTGCAAGAGGATTGACCATGCATGAATTGGTTCGCAGCCACTGGGATGGAATCATAATCGGTGTGGGCGGGCTTGATCCTGAAACAGCGGAAGCAGCACTGGAAAAAGGCATCATTGACGTTGCGGCGATTGGCCGTCCGCTTATAGCCAACCCGGATTATCTGGCACGAATTAAGAAAGATGAAAAACTTGTTGATTACGAGGCAAAGAAACATTTAGGGCAACTGATTTAATAGCGATAAGATATAGGGCAGGCTTGTCCATGACAGGACAATGCAGTACCCATCCGTCCGTTTCTATGACTGATGCGATTCTTCTTCAAGAAGGGTCGCCTTTTCTTATTGAAGAAAAATGGAAGAGGAATGAAGTTAACTGGTTATTTCAAAAAATATAGTGGGGAAGCTGGTATATCGATGGAACGTATCATGGTTATCGGAGTGTCCGCGGGTGTCGGAAAATCTACTTTTGCAAGAAGGCTTGGAGATCATTTGAATATCGAAGTGCATCATTTGGATACATTCTACTGGAAACCTGGCTGGGTGGAGGCTCCTTTAGAGGAGTTTATTTCTGCTCAGAAAAAGGTATTGAGTCATGACAAGTGGATCATGGAAGGCAATTATAGTCATTCTTTTAGCCTCCGTTCGGAGCTAGCCGATACGATTATTTATTTAGAACTTCCTCTCGGCATTTGCCTTTACCGTGTGATAAAACGCTGGTTGTCTAATCTAGGTAAAACAAGGCCTGATATGGCTAAAGGCTGTAATGAAAAACTAGACTGGCAGTTTATTAAATTTATCATATCCACTTACTTTCCTCGCAAGAAAGAAATGAAAATCAAATTGGCAGATCTTCAAAAGAGTGACCCTGAAAAGCTAATAGTTATATTAAAAAGCAAGCACGATATTGAAGGATATCTGTTGAATATGAAGGGATAAGCTTCTTACCATTAATTTTTATGACACATAGGGATTTTGGAAACTGGGCCTTTCCTGCTCTTAACAACGAGCTAATTAGCAAAAAGGGAAAGGGATCTTCCACTCGAAGATCCCTGAGACTTTAGCCAAATTCGTAGAAGTCGAGTTTGGCTGCGAACAATTTACGATTACAACAACCCACTAATCTAGTCTATCATCTTTTAACTAAAGGCTTTACATCTTGCGGAATAGGGGAGATATAGCTTTTTCCTTGTAATCGTTCTTTTAGTTCTGTTTTTGCCTTTTCAATTAATTCCGGATTTTGAAGTACTTCTACTGCAGTTGCCGCAATAACCTTGCCAGCATGAAGCATTCCTTTATGGGCAATGGATGTTGATCCCAGTGTAACCCACTGCCAGCTATGCAAAGGTGACCCAAGAACAAAACAAGCCGTTGTGCATTGGGCAGTAGGAACGATCCAGCTAACATCTCCTACATCTGATGAACCTGTTAATGGCGCTTGGAGGCCCTCAATGGGTTCTAACCAATTTGCCAGTGCATCATCTTGATTATCTTTAAATGGATTGATTGTACTGTTCCTTTCTTGTTCGGTTAAGGTGGCGCGGATTTCTTTGGCAAGCTGTTTTTCATCATCATCGTGTTGTGGAATGCCTAATTCTTGAAAATTCTTATACATGACGGAATCTAACACAGTGTTTTTGATAACATTGGAACAGGCTTTGTCAAAAACGATTTCCAATTCAGTTCCTGTCATCAGGGCAGCGCCTTTAGCAATATTACAAACTCTTAAGTAAATATCTTGAACTTGTGAAACTTCTGGAGCTCGTAATAAATAAAGAACTTCAGCATCTTGTTGGACAACATTAGGAGATAATCCACCTGAATTCGTTATTGCATAATGGACCCTTGCTTCCTGGATAATATGCTCTCTTAAATAGTTCACGCCAACATTCATAAGTTCTACGGCATCTAAAGCACTCCGTCCCAAATGTGGTGATGCTGCTGCATGGGAGCTTTTGCCTTTAAACTTATAATACACTTGGAAATTGGAAAGTGAATCCATCGACATGACGCCGTTAACATCCAGTGGATGCCAACAAAATGCAAAATCAACGTCATCGAACAAACCTTCTCTGACCATGAAGGTTTTGCCTGATCCGCCTTCTTCTCCAGGACATCCATAATAACGAACTGTCCCATTTATATGATTCTCTTCCATATAATCCTTCACTGCAACAGCTGCAGCTAAAGATCCCGTACCTAGTAAATTGTGACCGCAGCCATGGCCATTTTCACCTTGTACTAGTGGCTCCTGTTTAGCCGTAGCCGCTTTTTGACTCATACCTGACAATGCATCGAACTCTCCCATGATTGCCACAACAGGTTTACCGGTTCCAAAGCTGCCAATGAATGCCGTTTCTATGTTTCCAACACCTTTTTCAACAGAAAATCCTTCGCTTTCTAATGTTTTGCATAGCAATTCAGCAGATTGATATTCTTTAAAACGTGTTTCTGCAAAATTCCATATACAGTCACTGACTTCAATGAATTTTTCTTTTTTTTGTTCAATGATTTCCGATAGTCTATTTACATATGTCATTTTTCACTCTTTCCTTTCAATATATATACTGAAAAATCATTTTAAAAGACGTCTAGCAATAAGATTCAAAAGTTCTACACTCCTTGGTAAAACCTCTTCTTGAATATCAAATTTAGGGTGGTGATGTGGTGCAGGAATATCAGTCCCAATAATCATATATGTCCCTTTCCCGCCATTATCCTGTACTCTTCGAATCATGAAACTTGCATCTTCGCTTCCAGCGGAACCGGATTTCCTGCATGCTTCGATTGTTGAAAAACCATCTACATTCCTGGCTTCTTCCATGGCCAGTTCGACAAGTTCTTGATCACAGCGAATCGTAATTGCTTGTCCTATAATTTCAATTTCATGTTCAAGCTCATGCATACCTGCACTATGAGCCACGATATTTCGAACACGTTTCTCCATTTCGGCATTTGCTTCTTCGGTTACAGATCGGGTTTCAATGATCATTTTTGCATGCGCTGGAATAATATTAGCGGCTGTTCCTCCATTAAGAACACCTACGTTCACACGGGTCGAGCCTGAACTGAATCTAGGAATGGCATGAATATTTAATAATGCGGTGGCTGCTCCCAATAATGCATTTTTACCTTTTTCAGGAGAAGCACCTGCATGAGAAGATACCCCATGAAAATGTGCAGCCATTTTCGTACTTGCTAAAAATCCGGAAGACCCACCGTGAAATTCTCCTAGAGGGACATCTGTGCCAAGGTGCAGACAATATATATGATCCACATCATCCAAAATTCCTTTTTGTACAATTGAATAGGCACCGCGTACTCCCTCTTCAGCAGGTTGAAAAATAAGCTTTACCGTTCCTGAAAAATTCCCATCCGCTAATTTTTCAGCAAGTCCTAAGCCAATGGCTGTATGGCCATCGTGTGCACAGGCATGCATATTCCCTTCATATTTTGAACGAAAACCGTTTATTTGCGGGAAGTGGTCAGAATCAGTACTTTCCGTAACAGGCAATGCATCCATATCAAAGCGGAAAGCAACGGTTGGGCCAGCCATTTTTCCTTTTAATACACCAATGACGGCAGTATATCCACCCTCCATTTCTTGGAGGATCTTTGGATTGGCACCATCTTGTAATGCTCTATTAAATGTTTCCTCTAATACTTCGATAGGGGGGACTCCACGGCGAGAATCACCATCTAAAGCGTCTTTTCCAAATATCACGTTATATTTCAGGGATGTTAATGCTTCCACTACCTTTGAAGCAGTACGAAATTCCGTAAAGCCAACTTCCGGGTGTTGATGAAGATCACGTCTTAAAGAAATAATATCCAATTCGTTTCACTCCTAATTTTATTTGATGATAATTCGTATCATACGATTTAGTGTCTATATCAAGCGGCCCAGCCCCTCAAGTCGCTTAAGGGACATACGGGGCGCTTGGGACTTTTCAAATTACGGTAAATTCGGATATACTCCGGGACCAATTGGGAGGCCAAGGAAATACCAAACCACAACCAATAATGTCCAAATGATAAAGATGATAATCGGATAAGGCAAAATAAGAGAATAATAAGTTCCTAGTTTTGCATCTTTTCGATACTCTTGTAAGAAACTTAAGAATAGTGGGACAAATGGAGATACAGGTGCCAATGGCAGTACAGATGAATCTGCTACCCTGAACAACATTTGGGCGAAGGCAGGATGATAGCCTAATACCATGAACATTGGGACAAAAACGGGTGCCAATATAGACCATATTGCCGATCCGCTGGCAATGAACATGGAAAGAAGTCCAGATAAGAACATTAGCCCTATTAAAACAGGTGCACCTTCTATGTTTAGCTGTTCCAACAGATCTGTGATGGATAAAGCCAAAAACTTACCCATATTACTCCAGTTAAAGCAAGCGACAAACTGGGAAAGCGGGAAAACCATAATAATGAATCCGGCCATGCCTTTAATTGGGTCTACCAATAATTCCGGAATGTCATTTTGTTTCTTGATTGCTCCCACCTTAACTCCATAAGTAATGGAAACTGTAAAAAAGAAGAGTAAGATGATTGAGACAATTCCGGACATGAATGGAGAAGGGAGGATGGCTCCGGTATCTGGATTTCGTAATAGAGCTCCTTCTGGAACGACTAGAATGGCCATAACAGCTATAAAAATCACTGCTGAAATACCTGTAGCCAGGAGTGCTTTGTTTTGTTGCTTCGTTAATTGCTCCAATTTTTTATGCTTACCGCCACCTTCATACTTTCCTAAACGCGGCTCAACAAACTTATCTGTAATCAAGGATATAACTACCGTGAGTACGAGAACGGAAGTCGCCATAAAGAACCAGTTATCCGTAACATTAACGGTCAAATTTGCATTCATGCCTTTCGCTACTTCCGAACTGATTCCTGAAAGCAAGACATCCGTTGTGACGATTAATAAGTTGGCAGTGAAACCTGAACCAACCCCAGCAATGGCAGCGAGCAACCCTGCAACAGGGTTCCGTCCCACAGCCAGGAAAATCAAAGCTCCAAGGGGAGGCATGATGACAAGCGCAGCATCAGAAGAAACATGACTGAAGAAGGCAACAAATACAACTAAATAACTTGCGTATTTCCCTGAGACTTTTAACGACATTTTCCGAATCAAAACTTCTAACAATCCGACCTTTTCAGCGAGTCCCACTCCCAGCATTAAGGCTAAAATAGATCCCAATGGTAAAAACCCTGAAAAGTTTTTAATCATATTCGGCAAAATCCATTGGATGCCTTCACGGCTTAAAAGGTTTTGAACTTCCACTTTCTCTCCACTAATGGGGTCCGATGCCGAAACATGGAAAACGGATAAGAGAGCGGTTACAACAAATAAAAAGGCAATCATATAAATAAATAAGATAAAGGGGTGGGGGATTTTGTTGCCTATTCGCTCTACTCTATTGAAAAAACCACCCGTTTTCTGATTTTGAAGATTAGTTGTATCTTTGATTACTTTTTGTTCCATTACATTCTCCTCCTAAACCTTCTTCCATTTGTAGTTGCGTTTTGCAGCATTCCATTAATAAACTTTTCTCTAAGCATGCCCTAAACTCAAATTAGCGTCTTTCATCCTTTACATCCTCTTCGAAATATACCGATTCTTATTTAACGAATATTTAACGCTATTTTCGTTAAATGTATTATATAATTAAGAATAATCTATTTCAATAAAATTTTCTGAATAAAGGGAAAATATTTTCTGGTAATTGTTGTGAAGTAAGCAATGGAATGCGAAATCATTGAATGTTTAAATCCTGCCATTCTTCAACTTACGAAAGATAAGTAAACCATATTAAGCAGCACCGTTTATTCATGACAAACGGTGCTTTACTTGCTTGTATATTTGGATATCATTTTTATTCCCTGTTAGGGTGGGTTATTTTGATATAATAAAACGAATAGTATGATGTAGGGGTGAAAAAAACTTGTATAAAATTGGGGTTGTAGGTCCACTTTCATCTATAGAGAAAATTCGGGATGTTACGAATGAATTTGAACATGAAATTGATTTTATTGATTTTCCATATGAAGATGCACGTGAGGTTACTGACATCATAAAAAATAACCAAAGTGCAGTAAATGGTTGGTTTTTCTCTGGACCGGTACCTTATAGAATAGCAAAAGGAATGTTGGATTCAGAAGCCAATATTGCATATTGTCCTCCTGTAGGATCTAGTTTATATCGATGTTTATTACAAATGTCAGCAGATCAAAAACATTTTTTCGATAAATTATCCATCGATATGATTCGATTGGAAGACTTTTTTTTGCATGAGTCGCTGCAAGAGCTGGGGATTTCCACCGAACATATTTATATAAAAACATTTGATGAACAATATGATTATCAAGAAATTGTACAATTTCATCTTCAGTTGTGGAGGGAAGGGGAGGTACATGGGGTCCTTACCGTTTTACAATCTGTTTATGAGGCCTTGAAGAAGGAAAGTGTACCTGTCTACAAAATTAATATGACCAAAATGGAAATTCGGCAAGCGGTCAAGATTTTAATTGAAAAAGCAAAAAGTACTTATTTCAAAGATAGCCAGATAGGTGTCGAAATCATTGAAATTGATCAGTTTGATCAATTTGTTGACGAGGTAAATATTCGTTACCATCTGCAGCATTTGGAGCTTAAGATTAAACAAACATTACTTACATTTTGCGAAAAATTAGATGGATCCCTCATCGAAAATGGAAACGGACGCTATCAAATATTTAGTTCACGAAAGGCCATTGAACGGGAAATTGGCAGCTTGCGAAGTACTGTTCAACAACTTGCCCTTGAGATGGATGTTTCTGTTGCAGTCGGCATTGGTTTTGGTGAAACGGCTGCATCGGCAGAAATCAATGCTCGCAAGGCGATTCGTCATTCAAAAAAGAAAGAAAGTTCTGGAATTGTTGTTATTCAGGAAGATGGTGTAATGATCGAATCCGTAGGTCAAGAAGAACAATTGGCATACACCTTCCGTTCTAATGATAAAGAACTGCTGGATAAATTGAATCAGGCTAACATTAGTGTAAAAACGTATAAAAAGATAGAAGCATTGATTGATCGCATGGGCTGGGACGGCTTCACTTCCTCGGACTTAGCATCCCATTTATCCATGACCGTTCGAAATGCCCAGAGAATCATGAGTGGTTTGAGTGAAAGCGGTTTAGTGGAGTACAAAGGAGAAGAACTTCAATCACCTCGGGGAAGACCTCGTAAAATTTATATGTTAAAAAAGTAATACCTCGACGTTCTTCGTATTCACGTAAATGAAATTCGGTTTCCGGTGAGATTATTGTGCCAATATCCCAATTAGAACATAAAGCAAAGGAACCCATTTATTTAATTCCTCCTTAAAACAAATAAGGAGATGTTTTATTGTCAAATTGTGACCAGTGATAAGTATGGCTGGATCGGGTCATTCGTAGAGGATTCCAGAAATGAGAAGCTGTCATTGAGGCAGCTTTTTTATTGTTATGGGCGGACATTATAATCGTACCTAGGAGGAGATGTTCCGAAAAAAAGTTGTTAACAAAATAATATACTTAAGGAGATGATGTGACTGGAAGGCGGCCCTATCCCTTTTTGTTTTGCATTAATATTAGGGGTTTATATAGCTCTCCCTAGCCTAAAAATATATGCTATTTAATGAGTTTGAATGGGCACCCCAGAGAAGCGTCTATAAAATAAAGCAACAATATTACTTCAAAACACCTATTTTAAAAAACATAATTAAACTATTAAATAACTTTTATATCCTACTTTGAGTACATAGAGTAGTGAATCATTAACTATATTTATCCGTGCAGTGATTATAGATGAATAACGTATACAACGTATTTTTCCTTCATGTTGCATGATAAAATGATACATACGAGAAAAAATTTGGCGTGGGTATGAATAAAACTATATATTATAGCATTGGCTACCACATTTTTCTTTTGGCTGCTGATATGATCAAGAGGTAACTAAAAAAAACAAGGCTCATACAAATTGAACAATAGTTAGACAGCAGAAGAATTAGGAATACGATATCATGACTTGGATTAAACCAGGATATTCTACAAATAACAATGAATCTATTACAGATGGTAAAGGAAGTCGATTACTGGATGTATAAAATCGGACTTGTCGGTCTAAAAACTTCTATAGAACAAATTTTAGCCGCGGCAGAAGAATATAAACATGAGTTGGAATTCATCTCTTTGCCCTATGTAAGGACCGAAGAGGTAGAGAATATTGTAAAGGAACATGATTCACATGTACATGCATGGCTTTTTTCTGGTCCGCTTCCCTATGAAATTGCGGGAAAAACACTACGTACAGATAAAATAATGGTCCATGTCCCAGCTACGGAATCTGGTTTTTATAAATCCTTTTTAGAGATGATCTATGAACAAGGAAAAATCATTGAGCATCTAAGTATCGATACCATGTCTTCAAATAATATTAGCGAAGAAGCTTTATCACAGTTGAATATAAAAACCCAAAAGATATATACGAAAGTGTTTGAGACAGATGTTGATACGGATGAATTGGTACATTTTCATTTGGACTTATGGAATACGGGAAAGACAGAAGGCGCTTTTTCTTGTTTTCCGTCCGTGTGTGAAGCTTTAAGGGAATTGGGCATTCCAGCCTACCGTATGTCGATGAGTAAGATGGAAGTGAGGCAAACTCTTCGAATTCTTTCAGAAAAAGTAAAGGCATCCTACTTTAAGGATACACAAATAGGAGTCGAAATCATTGAAGTTGAATATTTTAATAAAGTGGCAGAGGAAATGAAAACTCCATATCATTTACAGTACTTGGAGCTTCGGCTAAAAGAAATGTTGATTCAACTTGGTGAAAAAATAAATGGTTCCTTTTCAGAGAAAGGGAATGGAAGGTACATGATTTTCAGTTCTCGCGGCGCAATTGAACGAGAAATCATTACGCTCGAAGAAACGATTGAAAAATTGGCTTTTGAAGCAGATACAACCGTTGCAGTTGGAATTGGCTTCGGCGAGACTGCCTATTCGGCGGAAATCAATGCTTTTCGTGCCATTCAACGTTCAAAAGAGATGAAGAAGCGAGAAATTGTGATTATTCAAGATGATGGCAAAATAATCGAATCACCAGGCAAAAAGAAAGAACTGCAATATGATACCCGTACCCATAATAAACCCCTTATAGAAAAGTT
This sequence comes from Bacillus sp. ISL-57, assembly GCF_018613135.1. Lineage (NCBI taxonomy): Bacteria > Bacillati > Bacillota > Bacilli > Caryophanales > Bacillaceae > Bacillus > Bacillus sp. ISL-57. The sequence continues at coordinate 28,804 of NZ_JAGGQV010000022.1, forward strand.
GAAAAACGGAAATATCAGTGTTAAGACGTATAAGAAGATATCTGCGCTTGTTCAAAGAATGGGCTGGAGTGATTTTACTACAAAGGACTTAGCGACGCATCTAGAAATGACAGAGCGCAATGTACGGCGAATCGTTGCGGATATGTGCGAAGTTGATTTGGCACAATGCGTTGGTGAAGAGGCTAATGCCACCCGAGGAAGGCCGAGTAAGATTTATCAATTATTATGAATTACAGGCACCCATAATTTGGGTGCTTTTTTAGTGTGGAAAAAAAGTTTTTGAATTTTCGAAAAATATTGTAATGAAGACTGTATGAGATTATACTCTATTTAAGGAATTTTTTCCTTAAACTAACCTAAATTAAGGGTTGCTGTGTAAAATCAAACGAAAAGGGGTTGTAGCGTATGTCTCAAACCATAATGATTCATGATTTGATCGAGGCTGTTAAAGATGAAGTGATTGCTTGGAGAAGATATTTACATAAGTATCCGGAGCTGTCTTTTCAGGAGGAAAAAACAGCACAATTTGTTTATGAAAAGCTGCAAACTTTTGGTGAATTGGAAATTTCACGTCCGACAAAAACGAGTATAATGGCTCGTTTGATCGGTCAGCAGCCTGGGAAGGTCATTGCACTTCGGGCAGATATGGATGCGCTTCCAATTGAAGAAGAAAATGATTTTGACTTTGTGTCACGGAATTCAGGAGTCATGCATGCTTGCGGGCATGATGGGCATACGGCGATGCTGCTCGGAACAGCAAAAATCTTCACACAGATAAAGGAGCAAATTAAAGGGGAGGTGCGCTTTTTATTTCAACATGCTGAGGAACTGCCGCCAGGTGGAGCTCAAGAAATGGTGAAAGCGGGTGTGCTTGATGGAGTGGATATGATCGTTGGTTCCCATCTCTTGTCGAATCTTCCTTTAGGGAAAATTGGTTTGGGCTACGGTCCGATAATGGCTGGGGCCGATACTTTTAACATCACCTTGGTGGGTAAAGGGGGGCACGCCTCACAACCTGAACTTACCGTCGATCCAATTGCAATTGGAACACAGGTGGTATCGAATCTCCAGCACATTGTTTCGCGGTATCGTGATGCCCAGGAAGCCCTTGTGATTTCAGTGACCCAGTTCCATGGGGGCAGTGCGATTAATGTTATTCCAAGTAAGGTAAGCATTGGTGGATCAGTTAGAAGCTTTAATCCACAACTGCAGGTAGAAATCCCGAATTTTATCGAACGGATAGTAAAAGGGATTACGGAAGCACATGGAGCTACATATGAATTCGATTATCAGTTTGGTTATGCTCCTACCATTAATGATGAGGAAGTTACCCGATTGATGGACGAAACGGTTTGTGAAGTATTTGGTGAAGGAAGTCGAGAGATTTTAAAGCCAATTATGGGAAGTGAAGACTTCTCTGCTTTTCAAGAAGTAGTTCCAGGAACTTATATTGGAATAGGGGCTCGCAATGAAGAAAAAGGGATTATATATCCTCACCATCATCCTAAATTCACTTTCGATGAACAGGCTTTACAAAATGGGGTGAAATTATATGTTCATGGGACTTTAAAAATGTTAAATCTAACATAATAGGAGGCTAAGAGAATGAAAAAAATATATTGGCTCGGAATTATCCCGTTTCTTGGTTTTATCGTAGGCGCCTTGTTTACAAATAAAGTGACTCCCTATGTTCTGGGTATGCCATTTTTTCATTTTTGGATTGTACTCTGGTCTGTGCTGACCACAGGTATAATGGGGATTATTTATCTCCTGGATCCTGCTAATAAGAAGGGAGATTCAAGATGAATATTGCCGTTCTTTTCATCCTGTTTTTTTTCGTCATTTCCGTTTTGATCGGTATCCAAGCTAAAAAAGGGAAAGAAATGAACTTGGAACAATGGTCGGTTGGAGGCCGCGGAATGGGAGCCCTTTTGATTTTCCTTTTATCCGCAGGTGAAATGTATACCACCTTTACCTTTTTAGGTGCAAGTGGCTCGGCTTATGGGGAAGGTGGTTCCATCTTTAGTATCGTCACATATGGCTGTCTGGCCACGGTCATCTCCTATTGGACATTTCCGGCAATCTGGAGGTATGCAAAGAAGCACCAATTAGTTTCCCAATCTGATTTTTTTGTGAAAAAATATCAAAGTCCATATCTTGGAGTACTTGTTGCGGTTATAGGTGTTATAGCTTGTACTTGCTACTTGGTCCTGCAATTGAAGGGATTAGGATATATTGTGTTTGCTACATCATATGGGGCAATCTCTTCTACAGCTGCCATTTGGGTCGGAGCAATTGGTGTTACCATTTTTGTAATGGTTTCCGGTATTCATGGATCAGCCAGGACAGCTATTTTGAAGGATATTCTGATTCTGGGCATCATCGTATTTCTAGGGGTGTATTTCCCTATGCATTATTATGGGGGGCTTCAGCCTATGTATGAGGCCATTGAACAGGCAAAGCCTAACTTTACCATACTCCCAGATCAAGGAATGAGCGTTTCGTGGTATATATCGACCGTTGTGTTAAGCTCTATTGGATTTTATATGTGGCCGCACGGGTTTTCTCCTATTTATGCTGCCTCTAGCGAGAAAGCCTTAAGAAAAAATGCAATCCTAATGCCATTGTACCAATTGATTTTATTGTTTGCCTTTTTTGTTGGATTTGCAGCGATCTTACAGATGCCTGAATTAAAAGGCGGCGATGCCGATCAAATCTTGCTGCAGCTTTCTAAACGGGAGTTTGATCCATGGTTTGTGGGCTTAATTGGTGGAACTGGAGTTTTAGCCGCTTTAGTGCCAAGTTCCATGCTATTGATGTCTATATCAACGTTGCTTTCGAAAAATATATATAGCGTATTCACTCCATCAGCAACGGAAAAACAGATTGCAAAACTGGTAAAATACATGGTTCCGCTTATTTCTCTTTTAGGAATATACTTGACCTTTCAGGGGGGAAATACCCTCTTTAGTCTCGCGTTAATCGCCTATAATTTCATCACACAACTTGCGCCTGCCTTTTTCGCCAGTTTGATGAGAAATAATTTTGTAACAAAACATGGAGCATTTGCCGGGATTATAACAGGAGGAGTGCTAGTTTCCATCATGGAACTGGGGAATATAAAAATTGGTCAACTGTTTCCCTATCTTCCTCAAGCAATAAAAGACCTGAATGTAGGTATTATCGCCCTATTTGTTAACATTGTTGTCTTAGTGGTGGTCAGTTTGATGACAAAAAACTTTACTTATACTCATCAAGATACTGACGATTTGGAGACATCAACACTAGAGCAGAAGATCTAATGCAAAAAGAATAAAATAGCTAACTCAACATGATTTCCCACATTCACATCCGGTTTAAATATGTAAAATGAATTCCTTTCAATTAAAACTTTCCTGAGGTCAGTTTTGCAGCACTCCATTTTCAGTTTGGAATGCTTGGGCTTTTTGGAATCAAAGTTGGTCCAGTGTACACAGGATAATTCAATGATCGCTAGAAGGGGACCTTTGAGAATTGTTCTTTTTAACAATGAAGAGTGCCTGCAATTGAAACGAACCGGTCTGAATATGACCGGTTCGTTTCATTAGTTACTCTGATTTAGAGCTCTGATCTTTATTTCTTTTATTTCCTTTGCTGTTGTCCCCACTAACAGGGGTTTGTCCGTGTAATTGCGGCGAATTTTGGTTACGGCTGCCTTTATTGAATTTTTTTGTCATGTCTCACATCTCCTTTCTTTTTTCAAATACAGTTTGTCCTTTTTTGGAGAACTTATGTTTCTCACTTGAAAGGTACAACTTTGTAATATTTTTCATTCACGGCTAGTGAGGTAGCTCAGTAGGGAGGATAGTAGAATAATCATTACCTATTGAAAAAAGCTCAGCCCTATGGGTTACAGAGGACTGAGTTAATGTCTTAAAACGCTTGTCGGGCATCCAGTTTATCAATCTGGAACCGTAGGGGATTTGCCATTTCGCCTTTGAGGGATCTTGCACAGACAAGGCGTACAAATTGGCTGCTATGACGGTTGAAAGTGCTAATTATGAAGATAAAATAATCGTAAGGGAATGTTCGAAAACTTGAGGATCTTTTAACATAGTTCATTCAAGAGGTTTTAATTACATATTTCTTACTTTATTTTTAAAAAGCTTGCGGTAGTAGTTTGTAGCTCTGAAAAAAAGAACAGTATATACAGATAACTGATTTCAAGGAAACATGTGGCATTCTTTTTTAAAGCATGCATGAGTGATCTTTCCTTTCTTATTGTAATTTCATCAATTATACTAATGGATTTATACAAAATCTTCCTCTTTGTTAGATTACCTGCCATTGTTTTTCTGAATGTACGATTTTATTGAAAAAGGATCGTTCACCATGGCCAACTGATGCCATGTATACGAAGGAGGGCTATTTTAAGTGGACAATATTTTCAATAATTATCTCAATAGAATATATTTCACGTGCTATTTTGTTAAGGGGTCAAGCTTTAACCTAAGGACGGATATGTACTTAGGTGATTACTTTTATCCACTCAAAATTACAGTCCATAAGTTCCTGTTCCATTTATGTTGATCAAACCAGGTAGAAAGTCGCAACGTTGCTTTTCTGTTCTCGGGTTTTAGGATCATTACTCGATCAGGTCAATAGAGGAATGCTGCTTACTCTTCATTACTCTACAATATTCAAAAAATGTAGAAAAATTCGATTCCCGGTTGATTTAGATGACCTGAATTAATGATATATATGCTAAGCATTTTCTTGTATTTCTCAAGATTTACCTGTTATCAACCAGGCAGTCCATCACCATAAATCAGGTTATAAAACACCGAAATCCTCCTGATCTCGTGTAACACTGCCATGCCAGGTGATCAGAAAATGACGAATCATGACATTGCCATATTAGAAATAAAAGCTCTAATGGAGTGGTAATGAGCAAGAAGTTTTATTTTTTTAAGATTCATTGAATTCTGAAAACTATTGTGTTAAAATTTGGTAGCACCAGCAATCATATACGTATTTACATATTAATAGGGCCCTATTATTCAGAAGATTGCTAGATTTTTTCACATCTAGACTTTAGTGATTTACTGCGTAAAATTAAAATCAATAGATTGGAGCTAAGTTAATGGGTGTAGATACTAATGCAAGTACGAAGAATAAATTAAAAGTTGATTATGTGTTTACAGATGCAGAGAATCAACTTCTTACAAATAAATTTTTGGAGTTAAAATGTAATCCTTATGAAGATTACACTTCCTTTCGTTCAGAAATCGAAAACATTGTCGAAAACGATGTTGAAATAAAAGATATTGTGGAAAAAATAAAAGCTGCCGGCAATAGGATTTGGAAGGAAGAACCTTACTTATACCTACAAAACTGCCCTATAGATAAAGATGTTCCTATTTTTGACCATGAATCACCAGTTCAATCAAAAAGAGAGCTTAAAAAAACATATGTTGGGGAAGGCTTTCTTCAATTCTATGCTCAAGTCATGGAAATGCCAGCTATTGGATATATAAATGTAAATGATGGCGATGTCTTTCAAGATATCTATCCTATGAAATCTTTATCAGAAACACAATCACAAAAAGCACTGGTGGCTTTAGGATTCCATAAAGATTTAGCAAATCATTTCGTTCGGCCTGATTTTGTGAACATGTTATCAATGAGGGCTTATGAAGGAAATCAAATCTTTACAACATTCGTCAAAAATATTGATTTAATTCAGAAACTAGATCCTTCTGATTTAAATTTGATGCGTCAAGAACTCTTCTATACACCTTTTGATGATTTATCGACATATGGTAATCGTACTGAACTAGGGCGTGCAAAAAACCACGCCATCCTATTGAATGAAGAAGAATTTGATATTGCATATTTTGAAAATCGGACAGTGGGTCTTACAGAAGAAGCCCAGGGAGTTGTAGATAAAATAAAAGTTTTACTACATGAATTAAAGGCTCCGCACCTACTAAAAGCGGGTGAATTCATTTCCTTGTCAAACAATCATTCTATTCATGGTAAGGATGTTGAAGAAATCACGGATGTGGAAAAGCAAAGGACTCGTTGGATAATGAAAACCGTTAATTTGTGGAGTTTAGAAGAACATAAAGAGCACTATGTAGAGGGTACGGATTGCATTGTAAACGGATAAATAATAATTCTGTCGGGAGTTAGCTCCCGACAGGTTTGTTTCCTCTAATAGCTTTGAATTTTATAATACATACTAAGTTGCCCAAAGGAGGACAGCGTTATTGATTTTCCAATACGCTAAATTATTATGAATAATAGCTTTCTTCAAAATGCTTTTGAACTTATGGTAACTATATATCCCAATAACATTGCAATAAAAGATAAAGATAAGGTTATAACATATAAGGAATTGGATAGTTGGGCAAATGCTCTCGCCCATTTGCTTGTAAAGAAGGGCATTAACGAAGGAGACCGGGTCGCCATTGCAGCAGAAAGATCCATTTCATCAATAGCTGCCATGCTAGCAACGCTAAAAGCGGGTGCTGCTTACGTGCCACTTGACCCTTCTTATCCATTAGACAGACTGAGGTATTGTATTGAAAAAGCAGAAGTCAATGTATTAATGACTGACGGTTCCGTTCCGGATTTAGCCTTTAATCGGAATTCCATAGATTTAAGAGAGCATTCTAAAATTAGGGCTGAAGATCCTCCAATGGTTCTGATTAATAATGAAACACCTGCCTATATCATTTTCACATCTGGCTCTACAGGACGACCAAAAGGTGTAGTTATTCCGCATCGTGCCATTGTCAATCATATGCAATGGATGCAAAAAGAATTTTCTTGGACTGAAGATGATGTATTTTTACAAAAAACTGCATCGGGATTCGATGCTTCTGTTTGGGAGATATTTGCACCACTATCATCTGGTGGTACTATGGTTATCGGTTCATCCAACCCATTTGATATTGCGACTGATATCAAAAGGCATAAAGTAACAGTTGTACAGTTTGTACCAACTGTACTTAAATTATTGTCGGAACAGGGATCATTATCCAATTTCACATCCTTGCGCCTTTTGTTTTGCGGTGGTGAGTCATTGCAAACATCGTTAGTTAATAAAATCCAAAAGAATTTACCAATACCGATTATAAATCTATATGGCCCTACTGAAGCAGCTATTGATACTACTTATAGAGTTTGTTTGCCGGGTGAAAATCATCTTTTTAGAGAAATCGATTTGGGACAGCCAATCGATAATGCTTCAGTACATGTTGTGGATGAAGAGTTGAATTTATTAGGTACTGGTTGCGAAGGGGAACTACTGATTTCCGGCGAGGGTCTAGCTTTGGGTTATTTTGGTCTTCCCGATGCCACAAAAGAAAAGTTTGTTATATGTCCTTCTACAGGTCAATTGTCTTACCTCTCTGGAGATCTTGTTTATATTAGAGAAGATGGTCATTACGAATTTCGAGGACGTAAAGATTTACAAATAAAGTTAAGAGGACTTCGAATTGAACTTGGTGAAATTGAAGAAACCATACGAGAATTATCTTTCGTTAAAGACATAGTTGTAGAGGTTCGTGAAGAAGTCGAAGAACAATGGCTTGTAGCTTATATACGTTGTGATACAAAGTCTTGGGATGAGATTGGGTTGAGAAGCTATATTGAAAAACGTTTGCCTTCCTATATGATTCCTAATTTTTTTGTCCAGATGGATAGTTTCCCTTATTTAGAGAATGGGAAAATGAATCGACGGGAATTATCTTTAATACCTTTTAGAAGTAATAATGTTTTTGGCGGAATTCAAGATAAATGGGAGCAAGTCATTGCGAATATTTGGGAAGAAGTCTTAGGAGAAAAAGTTCATTCTGCTACAACTGCATTTGCCTCAGCAGGAGGGCATTCTTTACTGGCAATTCGACTCGCAAACCTCCTTTCCGCTGAGTTTCAAATATCGTTAACACATGGATTTGTATTCTTGTATCCAACAATTCGAAAACAAGCAGAATATCTGAAAAAGAATATTTCAAAGAATGGCAAGAAAACTGTAGAACCTAAGAAATTGGAAAAGGTAAACCAAAAATTTGATGCTGATCTTGAAGCTCCATTATCGTTGGGACAACAAGGTATACTATTCTTTGAACAAGAAAAGGAAGCATCTCAATATCATATAGCGTTTCTGTTAAACTTTGAAAAAGGTAAAACTACAAAAATTAAAAAAGCAATTTCCTATTTACGAAGAAGACATCCGATTTTATCATCACGAATTATATTAACTAACAATGGTGAATATATACAGAAATATGATAGTACGCTGAATTCCGAAATAAGTGAACGTTCAGTTGAGGAAACAGGCTTAAGAGAAGTAATTCAAACTGAAGCAGAAAGGAAGTTTGAATTAAATAAGGGTGGATTTCGTGCATCATTATTTAGTACTGACAAGGCGGAATATTTATTGTTAACTTTCCATCATCTAATAGTTGATGGTTGGTCATCTCAGTTATTTGTGGATGAGTTGCATGAACTTATTGAAACCGATCTTGTGGAAAATACGGAAATGAATGCTGCATTCTTCCAATTTGCACATCATCAAAACTCAATGGACTTTAGTGAGGGTCTTGAATTTTGGAAGGATTATCTAGAACAGATTCCAAATCAATCAAGATTCTCAACAAGTATGATGAAGGGGAGTACCCAAACAATAAATGGTAATCATATAAAGTTTTCGCTGCCAAAAGAACTGGAGCAAAAGATACTTTCTTTTTGTCAGAATACATCAATTACAGAATTCTCCATTCATCTAGCAATGGCAGCTTATGTCCTTGCCAGAATGAGTGGTCAACGGGATATTTGCATGGGGGTACCAGTAGCAAATAGAACCTACGAACAGGATTTTGAAGCAATTGGGAATTATGTTAATGTTGTTCCGTTTAGAATTAACTTTACTGAGGATGCTACATTAAAAAGCATTTCCGAAAAGATTGCACAGGATTATGCCGAGATAATAAAGTACGAGCATATTCCCATTGAAAAAATTATTCCTGCTGTTCTGAAGAGTAGAAATAGTGACTATCGGCCACTATTTCAAGTTATGTTTGTATATAATAGATTTTTGAAAAAACAACCCTATACTCAATTTAAAATGGAATCGGTTTTAAGTGATACTTCCAAATGCGATCTTAGTTTCATCATAGAACATGATGGAGAGAATTCAACATTCACAATAGAATACTGTAACGATTTGTTTACGGATCATGTAATCTCGGAAGTGAAGCAAGAATGGATCTCTCAAATGCAAAGAATAGCTGATGAAACCACTAAATTTGAAATCCAGGAAAATAGTATGGAAGCCACAACATTGAAAAATGACAAGAACTATCATGCGGATAAAGAAACAATAATGAAAGTTCAAAACATATGGAAGGATATTTTCAGAAACTCAGACGACAATTTAAATAGTAACTTTTTTGAAATAGGTGGCCATTCGTTATTAGCAATGAGATTTATTGCTCTACTAAATAAGAAATTCGAGCTAACTTTGCCAGTATCTATTGTATTTGATTATCCCACTGTACAAGGAATAGCTCATGTTATAACAAACTCCATTAAACCTAATGGCGTAGTACACGTCTCACCAGCTGAGAACCGTCAAAAAATATGGTTTATTCACCCCGCTGGCGGAGCACTTTGGTGTTATAAAGAAATGGCTGCGGAATTAAATGAAATGTTTGACGTTTGGGGAATTGAAAGTGCGGAGATTCCTGAAAGTGATAAATATGAAGATGATTTATTAAATATGGCTAAACGATATGCTTCTTATATTCTATCTGTTCAACCTGAAGGGCCTTATTATATTACGGGCTATTCGTTCGGTGGTAATGTGGCTTATGAAATAGCTCGTTCCTTTGAGGCTGAAGGAAGAGACGTTGGTTTATTAACATTATTAGACTGTCATTTCAGTAAAGCACGTGATTTCGACAAAATGGAGTTTGTAAAATCATATGCATTAAAGTTTACGAATGGAGCTAATGATAAGTTTGATCCGGATGAGTTAACCCTCATGGACAAAGGAGAACTATTGGAATTCCTCTTGAATTTAGGAAAAGATGGCGGTCATCTCCATATGGACGCAGAAGTTGAGGATGTTAAGAGCGGCTTGGGAATTTGGGAAGCAAATAATGTCGCTATTCATCGTTACAATATATCAGGAGCTTTTTACGGAAAAGTTCTGTTTATACGAGCTGAAGAAAATGAGCATGATACCACTGTAGGTTGGGAAAATTACTTGGCTGGGGAACTAACAGTGCGTTCAGTTCCAGCTCAACATTTTACAATCTATAAATCTCCAAATGCTGAAAATGTTGCTAAGATTATTATGGAACAAGTTGCATCTATAAGGTATGTATAAATTTAAGGAAAAAGGGTTTATAGTATGAAAAAAAATCATATGCGTTGGAGATTTTTTGCTGAGGGTATTCAAAACACTTTATTTTATATGCTATTTCCATTTATTGTTTTATATTTAAACGATGCCTGGAACCCTTACCTAGCATCTTTTGCTTTAGCCATAATTTCAGTATTGGGTGTAATATCAGGTATTTGGGGTGGGATCTTTGCAGATAGGATAGGAAGAAAACCTATGATGATATCTTCAAGTATAGGTTTTCTGGTTGCGACTATATTATTTATCATTGGAAGAATAGCTGGAAGCAATATAATGGTATTTGGCAGCTTCGGTTTAATGAGTATAGCTTATTCTTCATATATACCTGCAGGAAGAGCTTATATATCTGATTGGCTCGATGAAAAGGAACAAAAAAAAGCATATGTATTCACCTACCAGATATTTAATGTTGCGGTGACGCTTGGTCCACTTATAGGAAGTTTTATATTTGATTCCATGCCTATTTGGTTTATCGGAACATCCTTGGTATCTGTACTGACTTTAGTATATATATCACTATGGAAAACTCCGGAATTTCAGGTTGATAGAAAATTAGGTAATGAAGAAAGAATGAATGCAAATGGTAAGTTTACAAAAGCAGTAGTGCTTATAGGAAAAGATAAACGTCTTTTACTTTTTGTTGTTGCCAGTGTATTTGCAGCTCAAGCTTTCATGCAGTTAGAAATATTGCTTCCGTCAACTTTACTAGATCGATTATCTGAAAGTACATCAATATTCGGTTTTACAATTAATGCTTCTCAAAACTATGCTTCTTTGTTAATGACAAATGGGATTTTGGTAATTATTTTAGGCAGCATGGCGGCTAGGCTTTCTTCAAAGTATAGCACCCGTTTTGGGTTTGTAGGTTCCAGTATTTTGTATGCTTTCTCCATGGTTATCTTTGGTTTTTCTCAAAACTATATAGGTTTTTTTATAGGAGTCTTAATCCTTACAGTAGCTGAATTACTTGTTGTTAGTACACAGGATTCTTACATTGCTGGCATTGCGCCTGCTAACCAAAAAGCACAGTACTTTGCTGCGGCAAATATACGCTATTCAATAAGTCGAATATTTGCTCCACAGTTACTAGCATTTGTACCATTAATTCGGCATGAGGGAGCTCTTCTGGTCGCTGCTTTTTCTTCCTTAATAAGCGCTTTCCTATTTTTCATGCTCTTTCAAAAAAGTATATTAGCTTATAATTCAAAAGTTGGACAGAGTATATCGGAGAAAATATAAAAAAAGGCAGAAATATTCTGCCTTCGGAATGTAGACAAACTCGATGAAATTCGAGTTTGTCTACATTTTTTTTCGGTCTGTACATTTTGGACATTGATTTCCACTCCAGGCACTCGCTTTTCCCGCAGGCATCTTGCACCTTACGTTCCACTCAACATTGTTTTACCATTTAGATAGAATTTCCTAAAGTCTTCATTTTTTTTTAATAGAATGAATAAAGCTTGAGGTAAAGACGATGCTTTATTAATATGATTCCATTCAGCGAGGCGTAAACAATTGAAGAAGTTGAAAACAAATAGGACTTACCATTTGTTCTTAGGCAATGGTTTCCATGATAGGGTGCCTCATTTCTCAGCTTCAGGGAAAATCATGAACGACACTTTAAAACTTCTATATAGTAATATAAAGTTATTTAAAGTGTTTTCAACTCATTCATTAAACTATTCAATTCTATAATATCGATATTATCAGGGAATTCGAAATGATTTTCATTTCCGTTATTAGCACAAACACTTATGGGATACCCAGATCCAAGATGATACAACTTAAAACGATAGTCAGACGTATTTCCAATTTTTAAACCTAGTGATTTTATTTTTGAAAATTCCTCAGTTGGTATTTCTAAACTATAACGATTCCTTCTATTCAAGATTGAAAAAGTATTTGGGGGAACCAAAAAACCTGAACCTATACATTTTAACCAGCTTTCCTTCAGCGTCCACATTTTAAAGAAAATTTCGATTTGATTAGCTTTGGGTGATTTAATTAAATACATTAGTTCTTCACTGCTAAAAGTACTGTTGGCAATTTCATAGATATTGAAATCTTTGACCTCTTCTATATCAACGCCTATGGAATCATTATGAATGCCAACAACAACCCAATCACCTGAATGGGAAATATTAAAGTGAATTCTTCCTCCTGCTAGATGGGGTTTCCCATTTTCACCTAAGACAAATTGGATATTTTGAAATGGATCTTTTAAACTGTCACTTATGAACCACTTAGCTAATAGCTCCCCAAATAAAGAACGGTATTTATCCTCTATCTTTTGTAATTTGCGTATGCTCAATTGTCTTTGTCGAGGACATAAATTGAGCATTTCTTCATAAGTGTTTTCATTCAAATCTTTTGGTAATTTTAAAGCGATAATCTTCAATTTTGATCTCCTTATTTACCTTAATATTGTAGGCACCAAGAATCATTTGAGTGATCTTTGCAAACCCGGGGGAGAAACAATTCTCAATTTCTGGTGATGTCATTTTTGTTTAAAAATTCAATGATTCCACTCACCAATCCAGAGGATAATGGCAGTTCAGGATTTGTATAGGTTGCTAAATTTCCTGCTCGATCTGCAGGGGCTTCTTTCAATACATGATTCATCTTTTCGATTATAAGTAATTCTGAATCGCCTTTTTCCTCATGTAACGCTTTTGCATTAGTTGCCGGCACTTGAATGTCTCTATTGCCGTTGACGATCAGAACAGGGATATTCAGTTCCTTTACTGATTCTAGCGGGTTATATTGAATCCAAGAAATCATGTAAGGCTGAACAGAGGGGCGGAATACACTTTGCAGATCAGCACTGACAGTCTCGACTTGTTTTCCTTGTTTTAGCTTTGCCAGTATATCTTTGGATTCCGTTAATAACGCCGGTGTAAGCTGCTCTTCAAGCTGTTTGATTAGAACTTGGTCAATAGGTTCGCCTGCACCCGCCAATGAAATGAATATGTCCGTTTCTGTTTTCTTTGCGGCTGCCATTCCAATTAACGAGCCTTCGCTATGGCCGATGATGCCGACTTTGGAAAAACGGCCATCCTTTTTGGCAAATTGGACCCAGGCAGCTGCATCATCAATATACTGTTCAAATCTCAGGTCCTCTTCTTTTCCTGCCAATTGCATATTTTCACCAATTCCGCGCTTATCATACCTGATGCTTGCAATCCCTTTTTCAGCAAGACTTTCGGCTAACATTTTCAGACTATTATTTTTTCCGGGATTTGCAATGGTGTTACCATCTTTATCGGTCGGCCCGGAACCCGCAATCATAATCATCACAGGAAAAGGCCCTTCATGTTTTGGTGTTTCTAAAAGGCCTTTAATGGTTCCGTTCTTTAAGTCGGCCTGCACGATTTCACCTGATTCTTTTTCTTCAACTGCCTGATCGGATTTCTTGAGCAATTCAAAGGGGAAGGCTTGCCCTTTTTGAACAAATGTTCCTGAAATCTTATCCTGATTTACTTTCCCATCAAACGTAATTTGCTGATTTTGGATTTTCATATCAAAAAACAAGTCTGATTCACTTAACCTTACACTTGTTAAGGGGAACTCGTTCAACCCTTGTACAGGAATACTTATCGTTCCATCCTTCTTCGTAAAATGAACAATGATTGGAAGCGGGTGATTTGGGATCTTAATATTTCCTTCCCATCTGCCTTCAATAGCATTCAATGAGCTCACTTCCTTCGATTTCTCCTCCACCTGTACCTCGTCCTTGGTTCTGCAACCTGCCATTAATAAAGCAGCACTTACGATAATACATATAATCCACAAAATTTTTTTCATTTGAGCCAGTTCCTTTCTTGAAATAATTAGACTCAGTCATTGGATATCCGTTTTCATTATAAGTAAGTTTCAATATAAAATTCCAATATTTTCCCTTGCAGTCGCATTATTTCTCCGTTGTATCCTTTTTAATCCGGGCGCAAAAGTTGGTGTTGTTTCCATTAAAGGTCGGGAAATCAGGTCGAAATTAGAATTATTTGAATTAAACATTGACATCTAAAAGAAACTCTTTTAGAGTGAATGTGTAAATTAAATATCCTCGTTAGGTGAGGCTCCTGTGTAGGAGATACGCTACTGCCCAAAAATGTCGAAAGACGCCAATGGGTCAACAGAAACCATCGACATAAGGTGGTTTTTAATGTAGCTGGCTTTGTCCTATGCCACACAGTGCTAAAGCTCTACGAATGGAGGAACTGGATTTATGCTTGTATTTGTCATTCAGTCATATACGGCTGTTTGTATTTGTCAACCAGACAATGTACGCATATATACCTATTTAACACCTTCATTTGTAATGGAGGTGTTTTTATTTTTTTCCTGGAGGTGAGGGATTTGGACAACTATTCACGACGACTTTTTCGTGAATGGAAACAAGATTTTGGAAGGGGAATAATAATATTTTTTTTACTCTTAATATATAAGGGAAATATTTTTTGGCTCCCCTAAAAAGGAGTGAGAGACAAGATGGAAAATCAAATGACTTTACAAATCATAAAGGTATTAAAAGAAGGAAAAAAGAAAGAATTTCAAGCGATATTGGAAGAACTCCAACCATATGACATTGCGCGAATTTTTGAAGGGCTCCCAGAAAAACACCATACACGCTTCTTGTTGTTACTCGATTCAGAACAAATCGCTGAACTGATTCAAGAAGTTGAGAAGGCCCATCAATTAAAAATTCTTAGTAAATTGGGAATAGAGAAATCCGGCCATGTAATGGATTTAATGGATAATGATGATCTAGCTTCATTGTTAGAGGACCTATCCCCTGGAAAAATCGAAGAACTCCTTTCTGGCATGAAACAAGAAGAATCAAAAATCGTTCAAAATATCATGAATTATCCCCCTGAAACGGCAGGGCGAATCATGACAAACCGTTTTGTATGGATCCCCCAACATTATTCGGTGCGTGAATCAGTTGAAAAACTGAAAATCTTTGCGGAGTTTTCGGAAACGATCAACTATCTTTATGTAATTGATAATGATAAAAAATTAGTAGGTGTTGTCTCGTATCGGGATTTAATAATAAATGATGAATCTGAAAAAATTCAAGATATTATGTACAGCCGGGTTATCTCCGTATCTGCATATGAAGACCAAGAAGAGGTAGCTCGTGTTATTGAGCGATATGATTTTTTAGCAATTCCAGTAGTGGAAAAAAATAATGAGTTAGTAGGAATTGTAACCGTCGATGATATTATTGATGTTGTCATTAAGGAAGCGAATGAAGATATTGAAAAATTATCGGCATCCGGTAAAGCTATAGACTTTGACACGAAGGCGCATGTGGCCGCATATCGTCGGCTGCCCTGGCTTATTTTACTTTTATTCATCGGATTAGTGTCTGGAACCATTATAAGCGGTTTTGAAGAAACCTTGTCCAAAGTTGTTGCACTTGCCTTCTTTATGCCGATGATTGCAGGGATGACTGGAAATACAGGTACTCAATCTTTAGCTGTTGTTGTAAGAGGCCTAATCACTAGTGATACGGATAAAGGAGTCGTGACCAGGCTCATTATACGAGAACTGAAAGTTGGCTTGATAATAGGCATCACCTGCGGAATATTAATTTCCATCATAGCTTATGTTTGGCAGGGAAATCCCGTTTTGGGATTAGTGGTTGGAAGTTCATTGGTGATGACCCTGATTATCGGGACTTTAGCTGGGACCATTATTCCTTTGATATTATATAAATTCAACATCGATCCCGCAGTTGCGTCTGGTCCGCTAATTACAACACTGAATGATATACTCTCGTTACTAATTTACTTTGGGATTGCAACGATGTTCATTTCAAAATTGATGTAGACTATCCATGAATTAGTTCATAAGAAGAAGGGGCAGTAGCCCTGTAGCGGAAAATAAAAAAAGAGTATTTCAAGCTGCGGCTTTTTCCCGGTATTCAATCGGGGAAAGGCCGTTAAATTTTTCTGGAGAGCGAACAGTTTATCGAAATGAAAAGCATTGGACATAATAGGCTATAGCAAGTTTGAGATTTTCAGAAAAGGCTACATAAATGGTGTTATGGAAGCAATAGCCAATCATATTTTTTGACCTATGAACTTCATCAGTGATACGCTTCTTTTCGAAATTACGTATTCAAACCAAGGAGGAACAATGATGACACAAACCAAACAACAAATAATCACCCTGGCAAATCGCCCGAAAGGTATGCCTTCGAAAGGGGATTTTAACTTTGTTGAGAGTGAAGTTCCCACACCGAAGGATAATGAGATTTTAGTACGGACACTATATTTATCTGTCGATCCATACATGCGTGGCAGAATGCAAGATACCAAATCATATATAGCTCCATTTGAATTGAATAAGGTCATCACGGGCGGCGTTGTTGCCGAAGTTGTTGAGTCGAAATCGAATTCCTTCAAACAAGGGGATGTCGTTGTTGGGAATATCGACTGGGCAGAATACACAGTTGTCACTGAAAAGGATATCCGTGTGATTGATCCCAAGGTGGCTCCGGTCACAACTCATTTGGGGATTCTTGGAATGACAGGTTTAACTGCTTATTTTGGTTTGCTTGATATTGGTAAACCTCAAGAAGGTGAAACGGTAGTCGTTTCAGGAGCGGCTGGAGCAGTTGGTTCAGTAGTCGGACAAATTGCTAAGATTAAAGGTGCGAAGGTTGTTGGCATCGCTGGCTCGGATGAAAAACTTGAGTACTTAACGAAAGAGCTCGGGTTTGATGGAGCCGTAAATTATAAAAGTGATAGTTTTGCGACAGATTTAGCCAATGCTGTTCCTGATGGAGTCGATGTTTATTTCGATAATGTGGGCGGCGAGGTGTCCGATGCTGTTTTTACACTTTTGAATGCGAATGCCCGAATTCCATTATGCGGGGCAATTTCCTCATATAACGCGGAAGGAAAAGATCTAGGACCGCGTCTGCAATCGGCAATGATCAAAACCAGTGCACTAATGAAAGGTTTCACAGTTGGAAATTATGCCGCTAGATTCCAGGAGGGTGCTACGGAATTAGGTAAGTGGCTTCAAGAAGGAAAGCTGAAGTATGAAGAAACGATTATTGAAGGGTTCGAAAACACACCGGATGCATTTTTAGGTCTGTTTAAAGGAACGAACCTCGGAAAACAGCTTGTAAAAGTTGCGGAACCCGAATTCGCTCAACTATAAGTTTTATGGAAATAAAGCTGAGGAAGGTCTTCGTTGTGATTTTTAAGCAGCTTATAACAAAAGCGGCCTTTCAATCGGGAAAAGGCCGTTTTCCTAATCAAGTGGTATCTCTTAAACCATTTAGGGATATACCATGGCGATAGCGGCAGTTAAAGGTCGACCACTTACGAATAAAGAGGTTCCTGAAATGGAAGGATACTCAAAAATCCGCCAGGAAATTTTGGACCTGCAAGTAGCGTTTCAGTTTTCCGGAGAAGCAACCGGCTAATCAATCTAGGAAGGGTGTTCATACTTGACTCCCTTCCTTTTAATGTCGCCTCTGTTAATAGGAGAAAATTGGCAGATTGGTAGAAAAGTCTGTAAAAATGCTGGTTTTCATTATAAAATGGACTTATAAACAGAAAGGTGATGAACCATGTCAAACGTTGCTAAATTTCGTGATTTTTTAACTAGTGAGAAAATCTATATGAATGAGTTGAATGAAGATGGCACCACCTTTTTTAGAGCCGAGCAAAAGTTAAAGGACGGGTGGAAGGTCCTTTTAGTATTTGCTTTCAATCAAGATGAAAATGTGGCGGACTTATTTTGCTTTAATGTCGCCGAGTTGAAGAATCCTGAAAAGAAAAAGGATGTACATACACTGTTGAATGAATTTAATGCTAATTTCAGGTATTCCAAGCTGTATGAAGAAAATGGGACCATTTCCATTCGTTATTCATACTCCATTGAGGGGGATATCGTACCGGATCTGGCGTTCAGGAAGTTAATCATGCTGCTTGAAACGGCACAGCAGGTTTATCCGCGTTTAATGGAAGTCATTTGGTCTTAAATCATCATATAGGATGAAAAAAGTTCTCTGAATCAGAGGACTTTTTAACATACTTACTAGAGTGAATGAATATATTAACGTTACAATACGCTAATTATTAATTTTTTTTAAAAAAACTATTGCATTTTTTCACATTAAACTATATAATTAATTTTGTTGATTGGTAATTCGACAAACTTCTACAAGAATATGCGGGTGTAGTTTAGTGGTAAAACCTCAGCCTTCCAAGCTGATGATGAGGGTTCGATTCCCTTCACCCGCTCCAATACATACTCATAACGTAGGGTTTCGTTACCTGGAGAACGAAGCTTTGCGTTTAAATATTATCACAAGAATTCTACTGTTTACAGTGGGATTTTTTTATTGTCCAAATTGCCTGCATTTCATCGAAGCGGTAACACAGTATGTCATACCCAAAAAATTTTTGATTATCCTTCATCCGGGAGTGTGGGGATTTAAATGCAGCATGAACTTAGTCAATATGATTAACTATGTTAGTAGAATCCGTTTGAATAAGTTTGTGCTTTTTTTGTTAATGGGGAAGAGAAAGGCGTGCCAGGCTTATGTAGCATCGATGATTATCAATCGAAAGGCAAAAAGTAACCATTGTAAACCGGCTAGCTGAGACCCCGGAAACGTTTGCTTTGATGAGGCTTCGCAGACAGTCGGAGGGAAGGTAATGAATTTCTGGGGTAAAACGGAAAGTGTTTTTGAGGGTTAGCAAATCTGATCGTTGATTTCCACTACAGGCACTCGCTTTCCGCGGGCGGTCCGGGAGCCTCCTTGGCTCTCGCCTTCGGTGTCTCCCTTGGCCACGCTTTTCCCGCAGGAGTCTCGTACCTTACGTTCCAATCAACTGGAACGTTCTTTTAAATAAAAACCGCAGGCTAGACTCATCCCGAACCAAGTTTAAGACGAAGTAATCCTTGAGGTTTTTTACATTAATCCTTAAAGGATGGAAGAAATTTGCGACACTCCTGCCGAGGAACTGGCTAGCCGGGACCCCGGAGACGTTTGCTTTTTTGAGGCTTCGCAGACAGTCGGTGCAAAGGGAGCGGGTTTCTGGAATCGACTGGAATGAAATATTAAGAAAAAACCGTAGGCTAGACTCATCCCGAACCAAGTTTAAGACGAAGTAATCCTTGAGGTTTTTTACATTAATCCTTAAAGGATGGAAGAAATTTGCGACACTCTTGCCGAGTAACTGGCTAGCCGAGACCCTGGAGACGTTTACGTCGAGGAGGCTTGGCAGACAGTCGGCGGAAAGGGAGCGGGTTTCTGGAATCGACTGGAATGAAATATTAAGAAAAAACCGTAGGCTGGACATCCCGAACCAAGTTTAAGACGAGGTGATCCTTGAGGTTTTTTACATTAATTCTTAAAGGATGGAAGAAATTTGCGACACTCCTGCCGAGTAACTGGCTAGCCGAGACCCCGGAGACGTTTACGTCGAGGAGGCTTGGCAGACAGTCGGTGGAAAGGGAGCGGGTTTCTGGAATCAACTGGAATGATATATTAAGAAAAACGCAGGCTAGACTCATCCCGAACCAAGTTTAAGACGAGGTGATCCTTGAGGTTTTTTACATTAATTCTTAAAGGATGGAAGAAATTTGCGACACTCCTGCCGAGTAACCGGCTAGCTGAGACCCCGGAAACGTTTACCTCGAGGAGGCTTCGCAGA
Source organism: Bacillus sp. ISL-57 (assembly GCF_018613135.1). NCBI lineage: Bacteria > Bacillati > Bacillota > Bacilli > Caryophanales > Bacillaceae > Bacillus > Bacillus sp. ISL-57. The sequence continues at coordinate 48,904 of NZ_JAGGQV010000022.1, forward strand.
CAGTCGGCGGAAAGGGAGCGGATTTCTGGAATCGACTGAAATGAAATTTAAGAACCTTTTTCAGGGTATCGATCGGTTGAATAAAAGGATACTAGCGGACTGGTTTTATAAGTGGAACAATAATGAAAAGACCCCTTCCGATTGTGGAAAGGGTTTATTTCCGTTCAATTTTAATTATCCTTCTATAATCGAGTAAGTTCCTTCACCACCGTGGATTTCAAGAAACATGTCCATCAAGGATTTCGTTAGCTGATTTGCTTCCGTGGTTGAAGTATTGGGTTGTAAATAAATGATTTGGATGGCTTTTTTCGTTTCTTCTGTGACTTTGGTGCGTTCTGAATCAACGTAAGGACTTCCGAATGCGCCAGCATGATCGGCTGAGGTAATCATATTTTCCATGGAATTGAAGCGGCCGTTCAAACCGTCATACCCATCTGACCCCTCGCCAATCTTAATCGAGATGTCTCCTGTTAATTTTCCAGCATCATAAATGCCGATCGGAACTTCATATAACAGCGAGAAGAAGTTATTCAAATCGATGGCCGAATGGATGGGTGTCAAGTAATTCTGTTTTTTTACGCGGCGGTAAAGGGCTTCCACGGAGGGACGATACCGTGACGGGTTTGTTCCTGTAGCCTTGAAAATTTCCCGCCACACTTTAATGCCGGAAAAGTCGGTCAATTCCTTTTCTTCAAGGTCGAAGAAAAGAGCTTCCTGAAATAGTTGAAGTCTTCCCTTCACCATTTGCGGGGAGGGACCGACTTCGATGTTTTCATATGTAATGACCCCGACTTTGAATTCAGGGATTTTACTGCTAATATTAGCTGATACGGTAATTTCCAACCGTTTCACCTCCAAAAATGATTGCAATTAGTTTATCATAGAAAGCAATGGTTTGAAATGGATTCAAGCTTCAATGGGAATACTGAATGAACGTAGGTGATTAATATGGATATGAACTCATTCAAGCAAGAAGTGATTTTATATAGTAAGGAAATCGGCATCGATAAAATCGGCTTTACATCGGCTACGGCTTTCACCGAACTGAAAGGTCGGCTGATACGTCAACAGGAACTGGATTACCAGTCAGGGTTTGAGGAAGCCGATATAGAAAAAAGGGTAAGGCCTGAATTGATATTCGATAAACCGCAATCCATCATTTCGATTGCTCTTGCTTATCCTTCGAAATTGAAGGATGCTCCGCAAAGTACAAAAAGTGAACGCCGCGGGATCTTTTGCCGGGCGTCTTGGGGAACGGATTATCATACCGTTCTCCGTAATAAATTGCAGTTACTTGAGAATTTCATTAAAGATAAAGTGCCAGGGGCAATGATGAAGTCCATGGTTGATACGGGTGAGTTATCAGATAGGGCAGTGGCTGAGCGTGCAGGTATTGGCTGGAGTGCAAAAAACAGTATGATCATCACACCGGAATTCGGGTCTTATGTATACTTGGGAGATATGATATCCAACCTGCCATTTGAACCGGATCAACCGATGGAAGATCAATGCGGGACATGCAATAAATGTGTCGATGTTTGCCCGACTGGAGCACTCGTTCAGGGCGGCCAGCTAAATTCCAAGCGTTGCATTGCGTTCTTGACACAGACAAAAGGATTCCTTCCGGATGAGTTCAGGACGAAAATAGGCAATCGTTTGTATGGATGTGATACATGCCAGACCGTTTGTCCGAAAAACAAAGGAATGGATTTTCATTTTCATGAGGAGATGGAACCCGATCCCGAGCTGGCGAAACCGCTGTTAAAACCCCTGCTTACGATTTCAAATCGGGACTTCAAAGAGACATACGGCCATGTATCTGGCTCTTGGCGCGGTAAAAAACCAATCCAACGAAATGCCATTTTAGCATTGGCCCATTTCAAAGATGAAACGGCAATGCCTCTATTGATACAGGTCATGAAGAATGATCCGCGACCCGTCATCAGGGGGACGGCGGCCTGGGCAGTTGGGAAAATTGGCCGGGAGCAGGCTGTTTCCGCATTGGAAGAAGCACGAACGAAGGAAAAGGATGAAGAGGTATTGGCGGAAATTGAGAAAGGACTGCAGTTTACCTTGGAAACAAAATAACATTTAAAATGCAGCCGCCTCGTAAATATAACGGGGCGGCTTTTTTGCTTAAGATATTTCGGAAGCTTCAAGGAAAATCTTTATAAAAAGTTTCATTATGGTTAAGGATTGAAAACTCCCATATCTATGAAGTTGTGTTTTTGTCCATGCCCTCGTACATACACATTAGCATAGATGGTAAGAAGGAGGGCATGAACTTGAGGGAACAATTGCAACGCCTTTTACAAGAAAGAGTGGAGTTTTATACTTCAGATGATCTGGAACGGGGTGAAAGGAAGTTACATTTGAAGAAGAAAATGATGAGGAACCGCGCTGCCGAAATTGTTCGGGTGAATGCGGCAGGCAAGGTACATTCGAAGAGAAAGGAAGACCGGGATACAGTCCTGACCTATCATGTCCATCTGCAATATTTATTGAAACAGGAAGATTCATTTTATATAGAAGAAGAAATGGAAGAAAGGGAGGCACGGTTTCGAAATGGGTATATAGTGGATGAAAATGAGTTGATTCCCAGCTTTGAAACCGAAGAGGCACCGCCAAAATGTGATCCAGGCGCAGATCGTCTCGCATATAAGTATGATCGAATGAAGGCCGTTCAATATGCCGAGCGTTGGTGGAATGAATTCAATCCGGCTTATTATAAATTCACCGATGATTGTACGAATTACATTTCACAATGTTTACATGCAGGGGGAATACCGATGTGGGGGGCGCCAAATAAAAATAAGGGCTGGTGGATAAGGGGGAAAAGCTGGAGTTATACATGGACGACAGCCCATTCTTTATATCATCTGCTTAAAGCCGGGAATGCCATCAGGACAAAGCAGGTGGAGTCGGCCAAGGAATTGAATTTGGGCGATATCCTCTGCATAGATTTCGAAGGGGACGGACGGTTTGACCATAACTTGATTGTAACGGCGAAGGATCAGGACGGGATGCCGCTTGTGAATGCACATACGATGAACAGCCGTCACCGATATTGGACGTATGAGGATTCAACCAGATATACACCGAACATTGTTTATAAATTCTTTGTGATTTTGGATGGAGGGTGATAGGTTTTTAGTCTCTTTTGTTTAATGCTATAATTAAGGTGAAGTTCAAACTAGAGGTGAAAATGAAGTGTCAATACATGTAGTTTTATATCAACCACAGATTCCAGCAAATACAGGAAATATCGCAAGAACATGTGCAGGGACGGATACGTCTTTACATCTCATTCGCCCGCTCGGTTTCTCGACGGATGACAAACAGCTCAAACGGGCCGGGCTCGATTACTGGGAGAATGTAAAGATCCATTATTATGATTCGTTAGAAGAGTTTTTTGAAAGAAATGCCGGCGGTGAATTTTATTACTTGACGAAATTCGGGGAGCAGCCGCATTCCAGCTTCGATTACAGTGATCAAGACAGTGAGATATTCTTCATTTTTGGCCGTGAAACGACGGGTCTCCCGAAAGATCTGATCCAAGAAAATATGGATCGGTGCCTGCGGATTCCAATGACGGATAAAGTACGTTCCCTTAATCTGTCGAACACGGCAGCCATCTTGGTTTATGAAGCACTTAGACAGCAAAATTACCGTGAATTGGATTTGAAAACAAAAGGTTGAGTTTCATCAATACTGTCATCGGGGGCATTTCAGCCCCGATGATGAATACTTTACATATTCTTTAGGGGTGGGAGCATTGAATAACATTATTGAGAAGATTTTAGATCACCGTTCCATTCGTTCCTTTGAGGACAAGTTATTGTCTGGGGAGCAAATCAATACGATTGTGGAATGTGCCCAAGCTGCATCTACTTCAAGTTATATTCAAGCATATTCAATCATAGGGGTAACCGACCCGGAAAAGAAAGCCAAGCTTGCCGAACTTGCCGGACCGCAGTCATATGTAGAGAAGAATGGACATCTATTCCTCTTTTGCGCCGATTTATATCGTCAGGATATGGTTTCCGAAATGGAAAACATGGACCTGTCCGAATCGATTGAAAGTACCGAGAAATTCATGGTTGCCTGTATTGACGCGGCTCTAGCGGCCCAAAATGCAGCATTGGCGGCAGAATCGATGGATCTAGGCATTTGCTATATAGGCGGGATCCGCAATAATCTCCCGGAAGTGTCAGCGATTTTGAATATACCGCATCGTGTTATACCATTATTTGCTCTAGCGGTCGGATATCCGAAAAACCGTTCGGATAAAAAGCCGCGTTTGCCGTTGTCCAACATTTATCATGAAAATGGATATCAGGAGGATAAGCAAGAGTTCATCGGACAACTTGAAGAGTATAATGAAACGATTTCCAGTTATTATGAGCTTCGGACTAAAGGTAAACGAAAAGACACCTGGACCGGGCAAATGGCAGGAATGCTTGGAAAGAAAAGCAGGCTGTACATGAAGGATTATGTTGAGAAGCAAGGATTTAAGAAACATTGATTAATGAATACGGCCTATTAGGAATATTCTTGCCAAAGTGCTGAGTATGAGCCAAACAGTAAAGATCCCGGGAACGTCTCCGGGATCTTTATTGTTTTCATTGTCAGTCGGTAATACGGACCGGCCCCAAAAATCCTGTCAGAAATTCTTCTTATATGACCATGAACTTACCATTGACAATATATTTAGATAGAATTATAGTAATTAAGTAGTGGATAATGATAATCATTTTCATTTGAGTTTTTACTTACCTATTTTTTTCAGTAAATGGAGGTTAAAAAATGGTTCGCCTATATACAGAGAATTTGAACATTGGTTATGGTGAACGTTTAATTGTAAAAGATCTCAGTGTGGAAATTCCAGATAAAAAAATCACAACGATCATCGGTTCAAATGGATGTGGGAAATCGACACTTTTGAAAGCGATCACCAGAATCATTCCAAATCAATCAGGTACGGTTGTTTTAGATGGGGTTAATATCTCAAAAGAAAGCACTAAGATCCTCGCCAGAAAAATGGCCATACTTCCTCAGACACCCGAGAGTGCAAGCGGTTTGACGGTTGGGGAGCTCGTATCATATGGGCGCTTTCCCTATCAAAAAGGTTTTGGGCGCCTGACCCAGAAAGACTATGATGTGATTGATTGGGCACTTGAAGTGACCGGCACGAAAGACTTCAAGTTCCGTCCCGTGGATGCTCTTTCAGGAGGTCAGCGCCAGCGTGTTTGGATTGCGATGGCCCTTGCCCAGGAAACGGAATTCATCTTCCTTGATGAGCCGACCACCTATTTGGATATGGCGCATCAGCTGGAGGTTCTGGAATTATTACAGAGGCTGAATGTAGAACAGGGACGTACAATTGTCATGGTTCTTCATGATTTGAACCAAGCTGCTCGCTTTGCCGACTATATCATTGCCTTAAAGGACGGGGAAATAGTCAAAGCAGGAGATTGTGAAGAAGTCATCACTCATGAAGTTCTTAAGGAAGTATTCCATATTGATGCGGTAATCGGACGAGATCAACGAACGAACAAACCAATGTGCAGCACATACAACTTACTAAAAGGAGATTTGACAACAAATGAAAAAGATAATGTTTCCATTTATACTGCTGTTAGTGTTAATTATTAGCGCTTGTGGTAACGAGTCAGCCGAAAAAGAAAAAAGCTCCGCTTCCAAAAAGGAAAAATCAGGTACCATCACCTATCAATCTGAAAATGGTCCTGTTGAAGTTCCGGCTGATCCTCAGCGTGTTTTAGTACTATCATCTTTCGCAGGTAACGTAATGGCTTTGGATGTTAATCTTGTAGGGGTTGATTCCTGGTCTAAAATGAACCCGAATTTTAAAGAGTTAAAAGATGTGGAAGAAGTGACGGACGAAAACCTGGAAAAGATCATCGAGTTGAATCCGGATTTAATCATTGGTTTATCCACGATTAAAAATGTCGATAAATTAAAGGAAATTGCTCCTACCGTAACATATACATACGGAAAAGTTGACTATTTAACACAACATGTAGAAATCGGTAAACTTTTAAATAAAGAAAAAGAAGCTCAAGCATGGGTGGATGATTTCAAAAAACGGGCAAAAACAACTGGTGATGAAATTAAAGCCAAAATTGGAGAAGATGCTACCGTTTCCGTTTTCGAAAAGTTTGACAAACAGTTCTATGTATACGGTGATAATTGGGGACGTGGAACGGAAATCCTTTATCAAGAAATGAAATTGGGTATGCCTGAAAAGGTAAAGGAAGTGGCACTGAAAGATGGTTACTTTGCCTTATCATTAGAAGTCCTTAAAGACTATGCAGGTGATTATGTGATTTTGAGCAATAACAAAGATCAGGACAATTCATTCCAACAAACTGACACGTTTAAAAACATACCTGCCGTTAAAAACAATAAACTGTATGAAGCTGATGCAAAAAAATTCTACTTCAATGATCCAATCACATTAGATTACCAATTAGACTTCTTTTCCAAAAGTTTTCTTGGAAAATAATACAGCGAGGGAGAGGGATTCCAATTCCTCTCCTTTTATTCTATAAAAAAAGAAATGAGAGAGACAGATGACTAATGAAAATCAACGTTTCATCCCATTTATAAGTAAACTGATCATAGCGATCGTCGCCTTTATAGGCATGTTCATTATTTCAATGGCATTTGGTGCGGCTGATGTTACCGTTAAAGACGTCTGGCAAGCACTGACATCAAATGCTGTCGGTGAAAAGATTTCAATCATTCGGGAAATCCGCTTCCCTCGTGAAGTGGGGGCAATCTTTGTGGGTGCAGCCCTTGCCGTTTCTGGGGCCATCATGCAGGGAATGACCAGAAATCCACTTGCCGATCCCGGATTGCTTGGATTGACGGCAGGAGCCAATGCAGGTCTCGCCATCACTTTGGCATTCATTCCAAATGCTAATAATCTAGGGATCATGATTGCGTGTTTTATAGGTTCCGCTGTCGGGGCAACCATGGTTTTCGGAATCGGTGCGATGAAAAAGGGAGGATTTTCACCTTTGCGGATCGTATTGGCTGGTGCTGCAGTCTCTGCATTCCTATTTGCAGTTTCGCAAGGGGTCGGCATATATTTCAAGGTTTCAAAAGATGTATCTATGTGGACAGCTGGCGGGAATATCGGAACTTCATGGGAGCAGCTTCGTGTAATCGTTCCGTTCATTTTAATGGGCATCCTCATCTCCCTTATCTTTTCCAGACAGCTCACCATACTTAGCTTAAGTGAAGAAGTGGCAGTAGGCTTAGGGCAAAAGACAACACAGATAAAGGCGGTTCTCTTCGTGGTCATCATACTCCTGGCAGGGGCTGCCGTTGCGCTTGTCGGAAATATGGTGTTCATCGGGTTAATGGTCCCACATATCGTTCGGGCTATCGTGGGTACGGATTATCGATTCATCCTCCCTATGTCTGCGATTTTGGGAGCCACTTTCATGCTGCTTGCCGATACGATCGGCCGTACGATCAATTCTCCATATGAAACACCTGTGGTAGCGGTTGTTGCGATGATAGGTTTACCTTTCTTCCTCCTAATCGTGCGTAAAGGAGGTAAAGCATTTTCATGATTCAGTCAGCTTTAGTCAAAAAACAGCGTTGGATAATAGGTGCATTGAGTGCACTCATCATCATTACGATCATTATAGGGACGTGCTCGGGCTATTCCAATCTTTCTATAGGACGACTGTTTCCAACGCTCTTCGGGCAAGGGACGTTCAAAGAGGAATTCATATTATTTTCCGTCCGCTTACCGCGTATCATCATCACCCTTTTAGCTGGCATGGCCCTTGCACTGTCGGGAGCCATACTACAAGGGATCACACGTAATGATTTAGCCGATCCCGGAATCATCGGGATCAACTCAGGAGCAGGTGTTGCCATTGCCGCATTCTTTCTGTTTTTCCCGCTTGACGCTGGTTCTTTTGTTTATATGGTTCCGCTTGTTGGTTTTATCGGAGCGTTACTGACGGCCTGTTTAATATACATCCTCTCATACAAGAGGAAGAGTGGACTTGAACCCGTCCGGTTAGTGCTGATCGGCGTAGGTTTTTCAATGGCGCTTTCAGGCCTGATGATTGTCCTCATTTCGTCAGCGGAACGAGCGAAGGTCGATTTCATCGCAAAATGGTTGGCAGGAAATATATGGGGCACGGATTGGCCTTTCATTTGGGCAATCATTCCATGGTTAATCATCCTCATTCCATTCACTTTATATAAAGCAAATCGTTTGAATCTGCTTGGTTTAAGTGAACCGGTCGCAATTGGGGTCGGTGTATCGATTGAAAAGGAGCGGATCGTACTGCTGATCACGGCTGTAGCATTGGCAGCGGCTGCCGTTTCTGTTACAGGCGGAATTGCATTCATTGGACTTATGTCCCCGCATATAGCAAAATCCTTGGTAGGACCTCGAAATCAACTATTCATTCCAGTTGCCATTTTAATCGGTGGATGGCTATTGCTGCTTGCCGATACGATCGGCCGTAATATAATTGAACCCGAGGGGATTCCTGCAGGTATTATGGTTGCATTGATCGGTGCTCCTTATTTCATGTATTTATTGTTGAAAAAATAAGAACTGGCCAAAATCCCCTGAAATCCTCAGGGGATTTTATGTTTTTTGAGTGCTTATGCAGTTTTTTGTTTTAATTAGGATTATCTATATCTAATGATTTCATCAGGATTCAATCGTTTCGCTTCGAAATAAAATACTTGAATAAACCTTTTTGTATTTACCCGGGTAGGTGTAAGAACTACTGTTGAATCATTTTGCAGTTCTTTCATCTTTTGGCGAACGACTGTGAAATCAAAAAATTTGGAAGCGTAATTTTCAAACTTAGGATTTGAAAAATCCGTTAAACCGAGCGAAGCGAAATGATTTAACGAATGGTTAATCGTTCTGCGAATTCGCTGTTCGGCAGCTTTTATTTCCCGATTGATATCTACCTGCAAAGCTGCTGTGCCGAGCTTTTTTTTGGTGATTTCTACAAAGATTTCTTTAAGGGTGGGGAATTGCTTTCCAAAAGTAAAAGTCCGTTCATACATAAATAAATACTGAAGCATTTCGATTAAATCTTTTGCGCCATTTTCTCCAACGACCCCTAATTCCGATAAAAGGAATTCACCCACCTCCCTTATACTTTTTTCATTAAAACTATTGGAGTTATCAACTTTTGGCTGCTCAAAGTTCAATACACCATTTAAAGAAGCTTGGATATTTGTGATTGATCTTTCTAAATGAATACGTTCCATAACTTTTCGGATAACTGTCAATATCTCAATCCGATTGATTGGTTTAGTAATATAATAATCGATTCCAAGTGAATATGCCTCACCAATCAGCTCCTTTGATTCAACCTGCGAAATCATTATTATTTTCCCGTTAAATGTATTTTTTATATGACGAAGTGTCTCAATGCCATCCCGGATGGGCATTAATAAATCAATAAATAAAATATCAATTTGTTTTAAATTCAAAATATGCCCTTCTAATAGACTTCCATCCTCGGCTTCCTCCACTACCTCTCCTAAATCTTCGTTTTCTATAATTTGGCTTAAATTTGAACGTACGGCACAATCATCATCTGTTATAAAAAAACGCATGGAATCATCCTTTCTGGACCAACTTATGAATGGGTAATCTTATGGAAAAAATGGCGCCATTAAAACTATTCTCAAATAGGATATCTCCACCCAGTTCTTTTACGACCTCTTTAACATATGAGAGTCCAATCCCTGTTGAAGGTGTCCCGAACTGATCATACTTTGATGTGAAACCAGGTTTGAATATGACAGTCTGGTATTTTTGAGGAATTCCAGGTCCGGTATCAGCAACTTTAAATTCTACATTGTCGCTAATTTCAAACAAACTTAAACGGACGATTCCCTTTTCATTAATTGCTTCCACTGCATTGGCTACTAAATTATTGAAAAGGGATAAAACGGTATATACATGATAAGGTGAATCGTTTTTTCCTTCCAATGAGTATTCGAATTGAATGTCCTTTCCTAATGATAAGGCATATTTTTCATTAATTCGGATAATTAAATGAAAAAGTTCAGCAGCATTCATATAATCTTTAAAACTCTCATTGGAGATTAATTTGGAGAGACCAGCAAAAATCCGTTGATTATCTTTCTTGACTTCATGCATTTCACCCGCGATGCGTAATGCTTTTTGACTATATGGCTCTGTAAGATCATGAAGTTGATTTTCCCGTCTTTTTTCCAGTGCTTTTAATTCGCGATACAAATCATATGATTTCTTTGTAATATTCTCAGCATTTTTTAATGTTTTTTTTAAATGAATCGTTTCCTCGTATAAATTGGAAATGAGCATCAGCATATGCTCATTTTGTTTTCTGATTTGCCTCTCCCTTGATTGTGCTTCATAAAGTTTCATCATATTAAAAAAGCTCAAAACGATAAAACTGTGGCCGAATGCGATAACGAACATCTCATTTAGTGAGCCAAACGTAATTGTTGTTTCCAACACAATATATTGAAAGATTAATTCTACGGAGTCGGACAATATTTCGATAATGAGTCCAATAAATCCAATCATCAAAGTTCGATTTTGAAAGCGGTTGATTTTCGCAAAATAGAATAGAACGGAATAGGTAAAATAAAAGAAAAAACTAGGATAATGAGCGTAAAAAGCGGAAATCCAGGAGAAATTATCCTGCATGAAAAAGTCGATTAGAATGCGAAATATCACAACCATTGTTCCTGTCAAGATGCCCGAAAATATGGCAGGTATTTTTTGTAATAATAGTAAAAAGAAGAAAAATGCAGGCACACCAAAACTTACCCGAAACGTTTCATTGAAAGGATAAAAACTCAATTCGCCTGCTAATGGAACAGTTAACAACATCAAAGCAAGGACATAGACCTCTTTTTTCATTAACGTACTGAGATACAAGTCGTCACCTCCTTATTTGTTTAAAAAATCAGTATACAGTTTCATCGGCTTCAATACAACGCTTACTTTGTTCCTGAATAGAACGGCTTATAATCAATTATGGCAAAATCAATCTGTTTTTCTATCCACAAAAAATGGTAACGGGACATGTGAGATGATCTCGTTTTTTTAGTGGATTTTTATTTTTTAGATTTTGTAGGTTTTCGTATGATTATGTAGTTCCTAATTTAAAATTAATGCAGAAAGAAAATTTTGAAAGCGCTTAACAATTTTTAGAATATTCATTATTTTTTCATCGAATCTATTACATGCTAGCTTGATGGCATTCGGTAAAACGCTCATATTGAAAATATAATGATACAACAACTGAAGAGGTGGAAGAATGTGATTGAAGAATTGTCGCAAGAGTATGACATTCACGTAAATAGTCAAAGAAAATCCGACTTGGATGAATGGGTAGCACATTACAGATCCTTTGCTATTGAAGGACAAACCGCTAATTATATACCGGCATTGAGAAATGCACATTTATCGCAATTGGGCATTACCATACTGGAGCCGGGCGGAACAATGATCAAGTCAGGGGATTGGGAAGTTCCTTTCACGCTGCAAAGTATTTCAAAAGTACTCAGCTTTATAGCTGCATGCTTGGGTCGCGGAATTTCTTATGTGTTAGAGAGGGTCGATGTGGAACCGACTGGGGATGCTTTCAATTCAATTATTCGTTTAGAAATGCATAAGCCGGGAAAGCCGTTTAATCCTATGATAAATGCCGGGGCGATTACAGTAGCTTCGCTTCTCCCAGGGGATTCTTCACAAAAGAAATTGGCATTTCTCTATGAGCTATTTGAAAATTTGTTAGGGAAGCGCCCGATAATCAATGAGGAAGTGTATCAATCTGAGTGGCTAACCTCTCATAGAAATAGAGCTTTGGCTCACTATTTGAAAGAGACCAATTATTTGGAATCGGAAGTAGAGGAAGCCTTAGAGGTTTACCTCATGCAATGTTCCATAGTAGTGACCACAGAAGACATAGCCTTGCTTGGACTGATTCTTGCTCAAGATGGTTACCATCCCGTTCGTAAAGAACAAGTAATCCCTAAAAAAGTGGCTAAGCTGGCCAAAGCATTAATGCTTACTTGCGGTATGTACAATGCTTCGGGGAAATTTGCGGCTTTTATTGGGGTGCCGGCCAAAAGTGGAGTATCTGGCGGGATTATGGCACTAGTTCCTCCAAGTGCCAGAAGCGGAATGCCTTTTCAAGATGGATGTGGCATTGGAATTTATGGACCAGCCATCGATGAATATGGGAATAGCGTAGCAGGTAGTTTGTTATTGAAACAAATGGCACAAGAATGGGATTTAAGCATTTTCTGAAATGCAGAAAAATTTGGTTCCGGAGTAATTAATAGAAGCAATAAGTGGACATCCTTAAGATTTTCTCAAAAATTTTCAAACTTTTACAAGAGATGAAGTAAATGCAGCAATTACTTTAAGGTGTAATTGGACGCATTAGAACAATCATTAATCCAGTTACTTTTAAACGTAAGCAATAATTTTGGAAAGCATGGTGAAAAATATATGAATAATATGCAGCGAAAGATGGGAACATTTTCGTTAATGATGGTAGGACTCGGGTCAATTATTGGCTCAGGTTGGTTATTCGGGGCTTGGAGAGCGGCACAGATTGCTGGACCCGCTGCCATTATCTCTTGGATTATCGGGATGGTTGTTATTTTATTTATCGCACTATCTTACAGTGAATTAGGGTCTATGTTTCCTGAAGCTGGGGGAATGGTAAAATACACACAGTACTCTCATGGTTCTTTTTTAGGGTTTATTGCAGGCTGGGCAAACTGGATTGCAATCGTTTCCGTAATTCCAGTTGAAGCGATTGCTTCTGTTCAATATATGAGCTCATGGCCATGGGAATGGGCACGGTGGACACATGGTTTAGTGGAAAATGGAAGTCTCACTGGGGGAGGCTTGGCAATTGCCTCTGTATTGCTGATCGTCTACTTTTTATTAAATTACTGGACAGTCAGCTTGTTTTCAAAAGCTAATTCATTTATTACAGTCTTTAAGATTATTATTCCTGGACTTACGATTGGCTCACTTTTATTTGCCGGGTTTCATGCATCCAATTTTACATCTGCAGGAAGTATCGCTCCGAATGGTTGGGCAAGTGTACTTACTGCTGTAGCAACTTCTGGTATCATCTTTGCATTTAACGGTTTTCAAAGTCCAATTAACATGGCAGGTGAGGCAAAGAATCCTGGACGTTCGATCCCAATTGCAGTAATTGGCTCCATTTTAATTGCAACGGTCATCTACGTTTTATTACAGGTTGCATTTATTGGAGCGGTTGACCCGTCCATGATTGTGAATGGATGGCAACATTTGAATTTCAATTCACCCTTTGCTGACTTAGCAATTGTTTTAGGCATAAACTGGTTGGTTATTTTACTATACGTAGATGCTTTTATTTCTCCTTCGGGGACAGGAATAACATACACGGCGACCACGTCACGAATGCTTTATGGAATGGAAAAGAATAAATATTTACCAAGCGTGTTTGGAAAACTGCATCCTCTTTATGGGATTCCGCGTCAAGCCATGTTTTTCAATCTAGGCGTATCTTTCTTATTTTTATTCATGTTTAGAGGCTGGGGCGTATTGGCAGAGGTTATTTCAGTCGCGACTTTAGTTTCTTATATTACAGGTCCAGTTACTGTCATGACATTAAGACGCACAGGTCAGAACTTGTACAGACCATTACGTTTAAAAGGATTAAGCATCATTGCACCACTGGGCTTTGTTTTTGCTTCTTTAGTTCTATATTGGGCAAGATGGCCGCTTACAGGTCAAGTATTATTTATCATTATGGCTGGTCTTCCCGTTTATTTCTATTATCAATCAAAAATAAAATGGAAGGGATTCCGCCAAAACTTTTCAGCAGGGCTTTGGATGGTTGTTTACTTACTCTGTATGATGACCATTTCATACTTAGGCAGTGAAAAGTTTGGTGGACTAAACATAATCCCATTTGGTTTGGATATGGTCATCATTACATGTTTATCACTAATGTTTTATAGTTGGGCAATAAAGAGTGGTTTCCAAACGGAATATTTGGAACAAGGACAAAAAGTAAATGAAGACTTGAGATCGTTGGAGAACAACGTTTCAGCTCAAACTGATAAAAAGGACGCTGTATAAATGATGAAGCCTATTCGATTGGCATGCTCAATAAGCCATTCGTGAATGACTTCGAAAGTGCTTCTATATTTATATATAGATGAGGATTAAAAAAAGGGACGGCAAATTTAATTTGTGGTATTATCCCCTTCAGGTAGACAGAGAAAAAAGAGAACATGATAAAATGTTCTTAACTGTCAATCTGGAGGGGATTTTTGTATGGCAAAAAAGGGGCAAACGTTTCAAGCGTATACAGAAGAATTAAAGAGAGAAGTGGTTCGTCTGAAATAGG